>DAME01000028.1:0-77988 GCA_002499545.1 Euryarchaeota archaeon UBA88 | reverse complement strand
GCAGATTCCATGTCGGGAACAAAGCGTGCAATTTCATCACAGACGAGTTCAACGAGGCGTTCCTTCACTGCTCCTGCGAGTCGCATTTCAGTGAAGTTTGAAGCTACAGCACCGATATGACCTGTTGAGTAAGGCTTTGCCATATACCCAACACGACGCGGGCATATCTTGAACACTATGGTTGGCAAGTATGCTTATTCGACCATGCCGTCGTCTCGGCCCATCGCTTGTGAAATTTCCCAGGCGTGCAAGCATTCGTGACCGCCAAGAAAACCACCTGCTTCCCTGCTTGGACCAATGAATTCCGAACCGCAAAACTGACAGAAAACGTTGACGATTGGCTCGTTGAAGTAGGTGCCATTTGGTGTTAATCGCACGGGAATGCGTTTTCCAACATCTTCACGGGTCCACCCTTCGAGTTTTTCACACACGTCGTCATCGGTTTGTTCTTGATTCATGTTTACCACTCCGTCAACCAAGGCCAAGCCCCGTCAGCCGATACTGGGCGAAGGCCCTCATCGTCTCGAATCCACGTGTCTTCACTCCCGATACTCCCGTCGGAATAGACGACTTTGGGCTCTATCGCCATCGCTCCACCAACCGGCAGAGAACGGTCGAAACCGGCTGCAACAACGGGCGATTCATCGAGTTGTAACCCGACTGAATGCCCCAAGAACCGACTTTGGTCGGGTTTCATACCCATCAAATTCTCTTCGTATCCGAGTTCTTGAGCAAGCGCAAAACCTTCTTCCCAAGCCAATTGACAGGTGTCACCCCGGTCAAGAACGTCCACAACGGCTTCCTTGACCAGCACCATGTCCTCAAGCCGTTGCATCCACTGGTCAGAGAGACGTCCGGCTGAAAACATGCGCGTCATATCCGTAATGTAACCTCGATGAGCGTGCACCAAGTCTACAAGAACAGGTTCATTCGATTTAATACGATTAAAACCGGAACCCATGCCCGAAAGTGGGTGGGGTCCAATGCCCCCAACTGCTGAATCAAAAAAGGACGGGACACCTCCCGCACGACCTGCAACGATTACACCTCTATCACACTGCAAAGGAAAGCGACGCATGTGGATGTTACCGCCGAAGCCTTCGGCACGGCTGACAGCCTCGGCAGCCGCAACTAATTCTAATTCGCTGACGCCTTCACCTCCAACAGCTTCAACAGCCTCAAACATTCGATATTGAATTTCGGCAGCAGCGTCCATCTGCTGAATCTCCCACGCAGATTTCACTTCCCGTTGCCGGTGAATAACCGCAGTAGCATCGTTGCACGCACCAAGCGGACTGAGCATGTGCACGAACCGTTCACTGTACGATGCTGGAATCTCACCGAACTGTAGAGCTGGAGCAACGGTTACGCCGCGTGAACGAAGGACGTCGACGAGTTCAGACGAACGAGGAAACGGTACGATTTCAAACGGAGCATCGTCACCTCCTGCCTCAAATATAGCCCGCTTGAAAGAGCGCCGAACGAAGAGAACCGAACCATTTCCACCTGCTTCATTACTCCCTCCGGCGCCATGTGCCGGGACAAAGAGCGTTGCATTCTGTCGTCCCCCAGCAAAATAGTAGAGGTCAACGGGGTGTTGAATGAATACTCCTGCAAGACCTGCTGACTTCAGATGGAGAGCAAGCGTTTCTTGCCGCTGAATGAGTTCGGAGACGGGGACGCGCCAATCTTGGCCATCGGGTCCCGTCAAGTCACCCGTATCCCAACCTGACATAGTTTGAGGGTATGGTCGGCCGTTCAAAACCACTCCGGCTCTATACTTCGACTTCCGGTGCTGTCCAAGCCTCTGTTGTGTCCAGTCTCTGTTGGGCGATGTCGCAGTATTCTTGAGAGAGATCAATGCCGACATACTTCCTTCCAGTTATCTTTGCTGCAACGCACGTTGAACCTGAACCGTTGAACGGGTCAAGAACGACATCACCGACAAACGAATACATTTCAATGCACCGTTTTGGAAGTTCAACCGGAAACGGTGCTGGATGATTTACTCGAGAAGCACGTTCGGTTGGAAACGACCATATCGACTTTGTATGTTGGATAAAATCATCCCGAGGAATCGTGTCTATTCGGCCTTCAGCCCGCTCATTCTTGTCACGCTGCAGTTTATAATCACCTTTCGAAAAGACCAGCAAGTATTCGTGGACATCACGCAAACACGGGTTGCTTGCACTTTGAAATGAACCCCAAGCACACGATGAACCTGCACTCGCTGATTTATCCCAAATGATTTCTCCACGCATCAAAAATCCGATTTGATTCATCATCAAATTAATGTGACTGGAAAGCGGAATGTAGGGCTTTCTTCCGAGATTTGCAACATTGATGACCATTCTCCCGCCCGGGGCTAGAACTCTGTAACATTCGGAAAATACGCCGTACAGCATCTCCAAGTACTCGTTCAACGACAAGTCTTGGTCGTAGGCTTTGCTGGCATTGTACGGGGGAGAGGTTACCACAAGATGGACGCAATTGTCAGGAAGTTCGAGATTGCGAGAATCCCCTGCTACCAGAGAATTGGCCCGGGTTGGCGGCAGTGTTTGCTCTGGACCAACCTCGCGACTTGAAACGATACCGTCGTACATTCGACTTCCGTAGTAGACCGAAGCGTCGTGGCCTTCTCGTTTCGAAACGCCGAAGGATGATGTGCTGGTTCCAGCCCTTCGGCGAGGACCCTTGAGGGATTGATCCTCATCAGGTACATCTTCGGCCATCTTTTGTCAGCGGTCTTGGCCGATATATGACCTTTCGCGCCGTTCACCTGCTCGAGACGCGCGGTTGTGATGGAATGATTCGATTCCAACAGGGTTTTTCTCCGTTGTAATCAAAAACCGGAAGCGACTGGAAGTGTCAATGGCGAGTGTCCTCACCCTCGACAATGTCAACACTGATGGCAAGACTGTTTTGGTCCGTGTCGACATCAACAGTCCGCTGGACCCGGTCACCAAAACCTTCCTTGACGACACTCGTATTCGTGCCATTGTCCCTACATTGAACCGGCTGACAACTGCGAAAGTCGTCCTGCTCGCACATCAATCTCGGCCGGGAAAGAATGACTTCACCTCGACGTTGGGTCACTCTCGCGAACTTGGACGAATCCTTGGAAGACCCGTCCGATGGGTTGATGACCTGTACGGGGAAAAAGCCATGAATGCTATTGAATCGATAGACTTCGGCGATATACTCATGCTCAACAATGTACGAATGTATGATGAAGAAATGAAAACAAAGGGCGGATTTTCGACGCAGGCCGATACCAATCTGGTGCAAAATCTAGCAAGCGTTGCTGACCTCTTTGTCTACGATGCATTTGCATGCGCACACAGAAGTACACCCTCGGGTGTTGGATTCACTCACTTGATACCCTGCGTAGCAGGAGAATTGATGAAAAACGAATTGATGAAACTCGACCGAGCGTTGGAAAATCCTGCTCGGCCCTGCATCGCAGTTTTGGGTGGCATCAAAGTTGACGATTCAATCGGAGTCGCAGACAATATGCTGCGAAACAATATCTGCGATGAAGTGTGGCCAACTGGAGGTGTAGCTAACCTCTTGCTGGAACTGTCCGGTGTCGAAATTGGAGCCATGAATCACGATTTCTTAGTCAATGAATTGGGGAAGAACTGGTACCCTACTGTCGCAACTGCCAAGTCGCTGTTGGTTGATTTCAAAGAAAAAATTCGTCTTCCGGTCGATGTTGCTGCCAACATCGAAGACAACAGAGTCGATCTCACGCTCGACAAGTTGCCCGTTGAAGCACCGCTGTTCGATATCGGTATCCAATCCGTGCTCAACCTTTCATCTGCTATTCGCCGTTCTGGAACAATCCATCTTAACGGGCCTGCTGGTGTTTTTGAAGTAGAGGATTTTGCTTTCGGCACTGTTGAAATGTTGAACGCCTGTGCAGAATCAGACGGCTATGTGGTCGTTGGAGGAGGGCATACTGCTACGCTGATCATGAAACGTGGACTCGCCCACAGGATGGGGCACGTTTCAACCGGCGGCGGTGCGTGTCTGGACTACATCGCAGGACGCACGCTTCCAGCCGTTGCAAGTTTAGAGGCGAGTGCAGAAGCATTCTCAATGAACGTGGCGCGTAGCGTCGACCAGTAAGGAGCCACTGGGGAGGTTCGAACTCCCGACCTCCTGATTACGAATCAGGTGCTATACCAGCTAAGCCACAGTGGCGCAAACCGACCCCCGCATCTCACCGACATAAGCCAAACGGTTGAAAGCGTTCATGAGGGGAGACCGAGACCGACCATCATGGCCGATGACACCAGCGTGCGCTACCGAAACTCGGTGTTGTACGACGGTCAAGGCAGAAAGTTCGTAGGAGATGTCTTGCTCAACAAGGACGGGACGTGGGTTCAATCAAACGGAGACGAAGATGTTCAAGCCGACCTCGATGGTTCCAGTAAACTCATCACCCGCTCTCTGCAAAATTGGCATACGCACCTCGCTATGCAGCTCAATGCGCGTGACTTTAGCGACGGCTATCCACTTCATCGATGGTTGAACGAAGCGATATTTCCCACCGAAGCAAAACTGAACCCAGAGTATGTTCGCGTTGGTGCACAAGCAGCAGCAGCTGAAATGATTCGAACGGGTTCCACATTTGCCGCTGACATGTACTTCTACCCTACCGTCACCGGCCAAGTACTCGGTGATGCTGGGTTACGTGGACTCATCGGCGGTCCAGTCAGTGACGCTGCACTTCCTTCACACCCCGATGCAGGTTCTGCACTGGACGAACTGGACAACATTCTTCGACAGCAAAAATCGGACGACAAGATCCAATACGCAATTGCGACTCACTCGGTGTATTTGTGCAGTGAAGACACCCTCCGTCGGGCATCAGAATTGGCTGCAAAGCGACAAGCGAGGCTCCACATTCACGTCAGTGAGACTCGAAAAGAAGTCGCTGACTGTCATGCAAAAACGGGGTTGTATCCGGTCGAATACCTTGACAGCATTGATTATTTTCAGCCAGGAACCATCTGCGCTCACGCTTCATGGGTGAAGAAAAACGAAATCGATATCCTCGCAAAACATGAATGTACTGCGGTTCACTGTCCGACTTCCAACATGAAAATTGCCTGTGGAGGTACGATGTCGCTTCCGGCATACAACGCTGCTGGCGTTGATGTGCGAATCGGAACCGACGGGGCTGCATCATCCGGAAGCGGGTTGAACATGCTCACTGAAGCAAAAATGGCTGCACTGGTTCAGCGACACGACCACTGGGATGCGACACTGCTTCCAGCCGCTGACGTGTTCAGTATGGCAACAAAAGGCAGCGAGGATTGGGCTGTATGGAATCTCGACGATGTACGAATGCGGCCATCGGGCCGCTCGAACAATCGTCATTTAGCGAACCTCGTCTTTAGCGGTGCAGAATGCCTCGACCTATGGGTCGATGGACGGGCTCTACGATTGGACGGGAAGACTCATACCGTCGATGAAAAGCAGGCTTGGATGGAGCTCGAACATTCAATTGAAACCTACTACGAAGGCGTCGAATAATCATTCCATTCTGGTCATCGCTGCACCACCAAGTCCGAGTAGCACGCTAAACAGATAGGTTGGAATTGATGCGGACAATTTCACCGAGTAATCGATTGAAAGGTCTGATCCGGCCGGAAGAGCACCAGACTTCGTTCCAATGCCAGCAAAATGTTCTCCCGATGCGACATCCCAGGTCAGCCCTTCACCAGAATCAAATGACTTTGCTTCGTATCCATCATCACCATACTGACAGGTTTGACTGCTTGAATCCGAGAACAAGAATCCGCCTCCGTTTGCTCGAAGCCCGTCGCATTGGTCTTTCTTTTCTTCATCCGCAATGACGATGAAAATATCGTCTCTGTCCCAGGTCATGGTCGTTTCAGCACTCACGAGAAGTGCCAGTGCATTGCTTGGTAATGCCTCATCACCGAAAAACACAAACCCGTCAATGTTGGGAGTAGGGATGTCATCAACTTCACCTTCGAAGGTGTATCCAATCGAACCAAGAGCGATAACAAGAACAGCAAAGCCAACCATTGCGTAACCCTTTGTCGAATTCTCCATTCTAGCACCTCCTCACATTTGGAAAAACGCAATAGCCAAAATTATGTAACTGGCAAGAAGCATCGTACCCTCTAGCCAGTTCGTCTTGCCATCGGTTAACAACGAATTAGCAACCAGTACCGATATGAAGGTCGCAGCTGTTTCAAGCAGGCCGAATTCAAGCGTCAGCCCAACGCCGAGTGCCCATCCAAGAAGCACCATTACAGGTGCGACAAACAGAGCGATTTGGACGCTACTGCCAATGGCGATTGCGATGGATAAATCCATTTTGTCTTTACCGGCAACTATGACCGCAGTGAAGTGTTCAGCAGCATTTCCAAAGAACGGTAGAAGAATAACACCGATGAAGAGTTCTGGCAGGTGCCAGCGTTCGACAGCATCTTCGAGGCTGTGCACTAAGATGTGCGCCATCCAACCGACTAAGGCTGTTGAAAGCAGAAGCAAAATCCATGCATTGCGGTTGGTCATGTGAGGCTCTTCGTGTTCACTGTGTCCGCCTTTGGTGGCGAATACATCAGCATGAGTTTTGAGTTGAAAGAGAAGTGCAAGCCCGTAAATAATGAGCAATACGATTGCGGTGTAGTGTGAGAGATTGACCACATCAGTGGTTGACCCTCCCGAATGATGAACGGCACTTGGAATGATGAGGCCAATGATGGCAAGGAGAAGCAGTGAACCGTTCATCTGACCTGCGTCAACGTTGAAATATTGCTCTTTGTGATTGATACCACCCCACACCATGGCAAGGCCGAGAACCAGTAAGAGATTTCCGAGAATTGAACCGATGAGGGAGGCTTGTGTTACAGTGATCATCGTTTCCAACAGTTCTGGATTCTGTGATGCAGTGTACAGCGCCAAGCCAGCGATAATCATCTCGACAGCATTCCCAAATGTAGCATTAAGGAGTCCGCCAATCGCTTCACCAGTTCGAAGTGCAATCTCCTCGGTTGCTTTGCCCATCAGGAAGGCCAGAGGCATAATGGCAATCATCGAAAAGACAAACGCAAGCCCACCTTGGTGGGTGAAGGTCGCATAAATAGCGACCGGCATAGCGAGTAAAAGCCAATTCAATTTGTTCTTTCTTGGATCGAATGCCATCAGCAAATTGTCCATCGAGTGTTCGATTTCATCGACTAAAACTTCCGAGGCATCAACGCTCTGCGATTCCGACATATCCTCTGTGATGAGGACTTAGCCCTTGAGTTCTACCCTCGAGCGTACTCATTCATCATCCTTTTTGCGGGATACTGCGCGTCGCTTTGGCGCCTTTCGGGGTGCAGCACGGCGACCGACTGAACGCTTCTTCGTGACCGGCTTTTCAACGACTTCTTCGTCTTCATCGTCGTCATCGTACTCGCTCCAGTCGACGCCGTCATCGTCATCATCATCGACGGCAGCTTCTTCGGCTTCGTCCTTCTTTCGGCGAGTCTTTCGTGTGACGGTATTGACTGCAAACGGATCTTCTTCGACCGGCTGGTCAGGTTCACTTTTCATTGATTTTTCATCTGGTTTGGATGTATCAGTTACCGCATCCATATCCATGTCTTGAGAAGTTCCAATGAATTCAGACATCCAGTCATCGTCATCTTCCTCTTCGCCCCTTGCTTTCTTCTTTTTCGGACCGCTCATGCTGGTTTGAATCACGAAGAGCATGATGAGAAGTGAGAGGAAAAAGACACCCGAAAGCACCCACACCAAGACGTAAGGCGGGTCGGTGAAAGAAGGCGTGATTTCAATCGGTTCAGGAGCGTCCTTGAGCGATTCGACGTAATTGCACATTGTCGTTCCATCCAGACGATTTATGCAATCATCTACAACGAAAATAACGTTCACAGAGCGTTCGTTACCGGCTGAATCGAGAGCCCTTACATACACTGCATGTTGGCCTGGAAGGAAGTTGCCTGCAGAAAATTCGAGATCCATCACGAGTGACGAGTTATCGCCGTTAAGGTCGCTGGTTGAAGAAGAATCTGTCCAAGGTGTTGACACTGCTTGATTGGAGCCGTAGTTGTAAGTGAACTTGTATTGGAATGAGTCAATGCGAACGTCATCACTCGCCCCAGCAAGGATTTGGATGTTGTTGCCGTAAAGGTACTTGGAATTCCCGTCGTTGCTTGAAGAAGGTGAATAAATAGTCACAGACGGCAAGACTGCATCGACCGCTCGGTCTTCCCAAAACATGGTTGCAGTGTTCTCTGCCAAATCAGACATGCTCAAATTAAACATCAGAGGTCCTGGAGAAGTTTGGGTTGTGATAAAGAAATCAAGTTGGTAAATCGGTCCCCTATCAGGGTCTCCAGCGTTCTCTTGCATCAAGACCATCTCTCTGTCCGTGAACAGATTTTCACCACCGTTCGTGTGAATTGTCAGAAGTGGGTTCTGACCGAGGTATTCGTCGAATTCAATCCACAACTTGTAGTCGCCCGAAACAAGCGAGGGGCTTGAATAGACTTCGTTATCGTCGTTAAGAATCATCAATGAAGCGTTCGGGCTGCGGGTGTCTTCGTTGACCATCACTGCATTGGCACCAAGTCCAGAGTAGGCTTCTGGGTTGCTGTTACCCCACTTGTCTTCGATGATTACCGCATACCATACATCTCGGTCAACATCGTCCGGAATTGGAATTTGACGGTACAAGGTACTTGCAGCCGAAGAACCTGCTTCAATTTGATCAATAGCGAGTTCCCAACCTTCATCCTCGATGGTTCCAATTTCATCAAAGTCCTCACCGAAGGGTTGTCCATAATGTCTCCAGACCTGGTAACGCTCGTCAATATCGTCTTCATTGAACCATTCCAATTCAATGTAGTTGAGGCTTCCAACGGGGTTCGCTTCCTTGACTCGAGCAGGATTGGGTGCTGTAGTATCTTCTTCATTTCCTTCCGCAATTTGGAAATGGTTCTGATTTAATCTGGTGTCCATGTATGTAACATCCAAATGCCCGTACAGTGCTTCAGTTGTGACGAAGTAGTGCGTTCGGGTTGTATCAGGAAGTCCTTCGGGAAGGGCGACATTGAATTCACCGACTCCGTCGCTAACTACGCCAAGCCACTGAACGGACTGGTTCTCGATAAACTCGGCACCAGTCACGCGCCATGTTGATGACCAAACGTGGTAGCGTTCGCCTTGAACGCCCAACTGATCGACCCACGTAATCCGAGTCGTCCTGTCTCCAATAAATTCAGCATAAACATTGGTTGGCTCGGCAATCCACGGGGAAAAGGAGTCTTCTTCCACCGCACCTGAACAGGATGTGAAGGATGTATTTGCGTCATACGCCCCATAGACGTCAACGGTGACAATGCAGTAGTAGGCGTACCCTAGACGGCCTGTCGGGATTGAGTAGCTGAATGATTCAACGCCTTCAGCAACGGTGGCAACCAACTGTACATTGGGACTAAGGATGCTGCTGAAGGGGCCACTTGACATGTAAATCCTGTACGATTCTCCATTTTCACCCATCACGTCATCCCACGTGAGGTTGGTGACACCACGTCCATTCGATGGTGTAGCGATAAATTGAGCGCTCATGACCGGCACTTGGGATGGCGGCATGTTGTCTTCAAGAATTCCAGTTGACATGGCGTTGTTCGAAAGGAAGCGAACGTCCTCATAGTCTTGTCCAGGTGCAATCCAATTCGGCAACACATAGGTGATTGAGTAGAACATGTTGCGGTCTGTCGAGGGTGGT
The DNA here is from genome assembly GCA_002499545.1 of Euryarchaeota archaeon UBA88. Taxonomy (GTDB): domain Archaea; phylum Thermoplasmatota; class Poseidoniia; order Poseidoniales; family Poseidoniaceae; genus MGIIa-L1. The sequence goes on along the minus strand of DAME01000028.1, from coordinate 68,207 downwards.
ATAGCAACCGTGTGGGATGAATTGCCCGCTTCAAGGACGGCGATGGGCGTTTCATCTTCAAGAAGTGAAGCACCGTTTTGTCGGGTGGCTTGGTACGTCGTTTGGTAAACGTGAATTGAATATGCATTTTCTCCTGTTTCAGGTAGAACCGGGTTGATGTCGTTGTAATTGACCCATTGAAGGGTTGTAGCGCTTTGATCTGGGTCAAACGAACCAATCAGGTTGTAGGGTGAGCGAACCGGTGTTGTAACCTCAAGAACCGGTTCATAGAGAACCGAAGCATTCAGGTCCAAGTCAAACAATTCGCTACCATCTCCAGTTGTTGTCGTGACTGCGTAATAGAATGAATTGTTGACCCCGGGAGAGACGATAAACGAAACACTGAATGGCGCTACCGTACCGTTGAGCCCACGGCATTTGAACGCATCATTGAGAACATCACCGGGAAGACATGCTGGAATGCCGGTCTCAAAAGGAGTCATGCTGGTGATGGAAAGTGAGGTGATTGGTACGTCAGAACGGTACACGTTGTAGGTTGCAGAAAACAAACCCTGCAGAACCGAACTGTCGATATCGATATTCCTCCACGTCACCGTCGTGGTCTCTGATAAGGAGTCGAAAGATGCCTGAATGTCTTGGGCTTGCAAATTCGCAGGATCACCAATATCTTCTGCAGATACGTTGGTTGCAGGGGCCAGTGCAAGAAGCATGCAAACCGAGAGGAAAAGAGCGACACGCTTGCTGTCTTTACCGAGTACTTCGACTGTCATCAAACGACTTGTGGCATGCAACCGTTATGAGCATACCGCATATTCTCGGAAAAAAGAAGTGATTCGCTTCACCCCTACGGGGTGGCGAGAAAGTCGTTCATTCCTGCTCCGATTCACGGCTTGGTTGTGGCAAAGGGTCGTCTTTATCGATGCGGCTTATTTCCGATTTAGCTTGTAAAAAACGTACCAAAAATGTCCACAAACCGCCGAAGGCTGATATCACGACAATCATGCTCAAGGGATTGATTGAGACGTGGTCAAGTATGCCGGGGAAGGTACCGAAATCTTCGACTCCAAAATGAATGAATGCCCCGGATAAAAAAATTGCAACAATCATCAAAATTGTTCGGTCTGCTCGTGAAAATCCGCGATAGTTTCTGGTTCCTGCAACCGCTTGAGCTTGTGTCCCCATGTAGGAACCAAGTAAGGTGAGCCAGGCCGCCGTCATTCCGAGGGTTAAATCGCCAACGAATACGGAACCAGCAATACAGATGATCCAGATGGCATCGAGCAACCGATCAAAGGTGTGGTCAAGATAGTCGCCCCAGCGACTGATGTTTCCATATTTACGGGCTAACGGACCATCAAGGCCATCCAACGCCATGGCAAAAAGAATCAGGATGCCCCCTCCGAACAGCAAATTGGCGCCATATGAATCGTTTGGAGCGACTAAAATAGCGAGCCCACCAAGAATCCCAATCGGTAATGCAACCCATGTGACGGTGGAGGGTTTGACACCAGATAGTGATTCGAGGATTGGGTCAAGAATGCTTTCCCATACGTTGCGAAGTTTCTCCAATGCCATGTGACTCAAGGCACTGCCGTGACGGGGGGGTGTTTGTTGTTGCGGTGAAATTGCCCAGCTAAAATGGATTAGAGCCAACTGATTGCATCTGCGCGAAGAGTTTGAATCGAATCTGAAGGAAGGTTGCTTGCAAGCCAAGACCGAATTGTTTCTGCGGTCTGTTCAGGTGACTTCGATGATGTGTCGATTTCAAGCAGTGGGGTTTCAATTTCAAACTCTACGAGTTCAGACCACGTTCCAGAAATCATCTCCCACTCGATGTTAGCAGTGATTTTGACTTCATCGTATCCGCGGGTGAGCAAACGTGAGCGTAAATCCTCTGGCTTGCTCCGTAACAGCACAATACCATCTACGTCGAGAAAATGTGATAAATGACCGTCGATGAAAGTTAGAGATTCTCCTACAAACTCCCATTCGTCTGCTAAGCGATGGATGTCTACGGGTGCTGCACCATCTGCTAAATCGACGGAGTCTAAGCACCCGTATTCCTCTGCAAGTTCACTCAAAGAAACGATCGTGAAGTCAGAGGATAGAAGTTGACACACGGTGGACTTGCCCGTTCCTGGAGTTCCAGATACAGCGATGCACAACCCTTCACCCATGGTCCCGCATTGGCTTCGATAATTAAACCACAACGATGAATTCTGAAAGATTGCTTCGGTTCGGCTAAGGTAGAGATCCAACCGTTCGAATCTCCAAAGGCATCATAGAGCATCAACCGCAGCAACGGCCGTTCTCATGTTTGGAATGTCCGACCCCGCCCAAACGCTGCATCAGTTGGAGCGATATGTTGCAGACGGCCGGATGGAAATGTCTGAAGTCATGGCAAGCCAATTCACTGAGATGTATTTGGGTCAAAAAAAGCGATCAACAGACCAGCAAATAATGCTGGTTAAGGGATTGCGTATCCTCACCGATGTACTGCTGGCTCGCAACAAGGCAGCACGAGCTGCAGCCAGCGTCAAATTACTGCATCGAGAACGAAAGAAATTGACCAAGATGCTCCGTTCGGAAGCCCCTCACCTTTTGGAAAAAATGTCTCCGGCATGCGAAGATTTTCGCAGAGGAGGGAATATTTTTGGGGCGTTGGGGAAGAAAAGATCGGCGGTAAAATCCTTCGCAAAATGTGAAAAATTAGCACCAGGTCATGTGGCGAATGCACTGGATGCATGCACGGCGCTTCCTTTACACAAGTCCACCATTGGTCGCTTAATCAACACAGTGAAGAATGCTGGACCAGTCATTTCAGTCAGTGGAAACTTCGAATTACAGCCCGAGGGGCGCCCAGTGGCTGAAGTCGCATCAATCGTGTTGGTACTGCAAAAGGCTGCGGCTGAAGGAATTCTTGAAGCACAAAGTACTGAATTAGCCAATTCTTTACAGCATGACGTCGGACGAATTCAGCGCGGTGAAGCCGCAACAAATGCCCGCTTACAGGCTGCGTTAGACTCGCTTGAGACCAACCACGACTACTACGAATACTAACACTGTAACGAAGCCACTGAGATTTGGCCGAGGTGGCCGGCATTGAATGGTAACGAGGGATGGATTTGAACCACCGATCTCCGGGTTATGAGCCCGACGGGATATCCAGACTACCCCACCTCGTTAACTCATGGGCTGACCTCCCCTGTTTTCAATGCACCGATGCCTTTGCCAGTGAATTTATCGACAGGGTGGAGAAAAACCGCTGATTGAATGATTCTCTGCACTGGATTGATGAACATGGACTGCTTGCATAATATCATGCGACAACGTAGGTTACTCCCTCTGCTGCTCTGCGCTGTAATGGTTGGTTCCACTTTTTCGGGCTGTACCGGGAGTGGTGATGAATCTGAAACGAGTGTCATTGACTTTGTCGTGTACTATGATACGACCTCGGGCGTGATTGAAGAAGTGATGCAAAATAACCAACAAGTCTCACAAAATGATGTGGACATACTTTTTGATTTCTCATACACCATGTCGTCTGAAGGTGAAATGACGGTGTTTTACCTTGAACCGGGCGATGGGTCGAGTCGAATTGAGAACAATGCTGCTGAAAATGGAGAAATTTCGTACACCTATGCAACGCACGGACTGTTTCCTGCCGTGATTGGTGCAATCGATGACCAGGGCAATGAATACAATGAGACAGTCACGATTCGAATTGACAAGAGAATCAGTTGGTCAGATGATTCAACGACCAATCCTGCAACGATGAACATCGATGCTCGTCCTGACTGCGTATGTGCCGCTCCTGAGAAAATCGATATCGATTCAGTGGTAGAAAATCCAGCGAATGGGTTTGGCTTTGGAGGCCAATCTGTAACCGTGACCTGGCAGCTCACCAATTCGACAGATGTGATCGCCGCCGAATCTCAACCAGAACAAATTGGTGATGGGCAAGATGCAAATTGGGTGCACGGGCAGTACTTCATCGAATCTGGAATTTGGAAATTAAACGTCGAACTCTCAGCTGAAGGGAACGGAGATGAACAAGTCAACGTCGACCATGCTGTTACCATATCATACGAAGCAGAAGAATCAATGCCAAACCCTTCAACAGTGCCCGTTCCTGAAGAGTAAGACGCCGATACAGTTCAGTTTCAGTTTAAGAAAATATGAACTTAAAGTGAAAAATATGCTCGCAGCATATTGAACAGACTCGCACAAAAACTTGATTTTAGAGGTAATAAGCCCGTACCCCTGTTTCTGTCTTTCATATACTGTTGGCATACCAGCAGAGTTTGGAAGTGAACCAGAATGGCGGCTAAAGCAAAGAAAACAGCGAAAGAAGAAATTGAAAACAATGAAGACCCTAAGGTGAAAGCATCTGCAATGATGGCAGAAGAAGAGGACGTCCCAGAGCCGCTTATCGAAGACTTACCTGGAGTGGGCCCTGCTACCGCAGAAAAATTGCGTGAAGCCGGCTTTGATGACTTGCTCGCACTCGCTGTCATGTCACCTGGCGACTTGGCAGATCAAGCTGAACTCGGTGAAGCAGTTGCTACAAAGATTATCGGTGGCGCAAAGAAAATGGCGAACATCGGCGGATTCGTCTCAGGTGGCGCACTGCTAGAACGACGTCGAGAAGTCCTCAAACTCTCCTCAAAAGTTCAGTCGATTGACGACCTGCTTGGCGGCGGATTTGAAACACAAGCACTCGTCGAAGTTTACGGTGCATTCGGAAGCGGTAAGACTCAAATTGGGCATCAACTCGCAGTCAATTGTACCCTTCCGCTAGAAGAAGGTGGATTTGATGGCGATGTATTTTACATCGATACGGAAGATACATTTCGCCCTGAACGAATCACGCAAATGGCAAGAGGGCACGGCCTTGACCCAGAACAAGTTCTCAGCCGAATTCACGTCGCTCGTGCTTACAACTCCGCACACCAGATGCTCTTGGTCGATGAAATCAAGCGCATGAGCAAGGGACTCAATGTCAAAATGATCATTGTTGACTCGCTCACCAGCCACTATCGAGCAGAATACATCGGCCGTGGAATGCTCGCCAACAGGCAACAAAAGCTCAACCGCCATCTGAAAGATCTCAAGCAATTGGCAGATATCAACAATGCCTTGGTACTGGTGACAAATCAAGTGCACTCGAAGCCGGATGCAATGTGGGGCGACCCAACAAAGCCAATCGGTGGACACGTGCTCGCCCACGCCTCAACCTTCCGACTCTACCTGCGCAAAGCAAAGGGTGGCCGACGTATTGCACGACTGGTCGATTCACCGAACCTACCAGACGGTGAGTGTGTTTACCAGGTTACACAAGAAGGTCTACGAGACTGATGGTGAACTGAAAAACCTCCAAAGAACGCTGTTTCAGCGCTCTGTGAGGGCGGCACATTCAAGGGTACTCGGGTGAGCATGACCCCTATGCGACACTTGATTGATCGAGTTTTAGAACTCAGCGAATCCGAGATTGCCTCACCTGCTTTACAAGCCCCACCGCTTGGAGAGGGAAGTGAATTGGAACTCAAAGCACTGCTCGAATCACTCCAACCCCGAATTCGTGTATACGGTGTAGGAGGTGCCGGGTGCAATGCCATAAGCCGCCTCTTCAGCGAGGGTTTGTTCGAAAACTCCTACGTCACTGGCTATGCGATTAACACCGATGCGCAAGCCCTACTGATGTCACCTGTCGAAGAAAAAGTGCTGATTGGACGAACTGCTCGTGGTAGAGGTGCTGGAGGAGACCCCACTAAGGGAGAAGCCGCAGCACTCGAATCTGAAATGGTACTTCGACGAATCACCAACGACACCCAACTCGCCATCATCACGGCAGGAATGGGTGGCGGTTCAGGTACCGGTGCAGCAGGTCAGATTGCCCGCTTAGCAAAACAACAAGGTGCCATGACCATTGCTGTAGTCACCTACCCGTTCAACTCCGAGGGGGCATTGCGTAAGCAAAATGCAGAGTGGGGGCTTGAGCGTCTGCGAGAACACTGCGATACTATTCTTGTGATTCCAAACGAGCGGCTGCTTGAGATTGAAGGCGTCAAAGACCTTCCGATTGCGAGTGCATTCAGAGTCGGTGATGAATTGTTAGTTCGTTCTATTACCGGTGTGGCCGAACTCTTGACAATTGATGGAATGGTTAACCTCGACTTTGAAGACCTCCGTTCCGTGATTAACTTTGGAAGCGGCGTTGCCATGATTGGACTTGGCTCCGCTGCAGGACCTGGTAGGGCAGAGGCTGCCACAATGGAAGCTCTTCATTCACCGCTATTGGATATCGATGCTTCTGATGCCCGCGGGGCTCTTATCAACGTCGTTGGTGGAGAAAGCCTTACACTCGGTGAAGCCGAGAAATGTGCAAAATTAATCAAGGACCAGATCTCACCACACGCGCAGATTATCTGGGGTGCTGCAGTCAAACCTGAACTGAACGATGAAGTACGGGTCATGTTAGTTTTGACCGGTGTGAAAAGTGAGCAAATACACGGTGCGAGCGAGAATCGACAACTTCGAGCGTTACGAAATCAGCAGATTGAATTCGTGAACTGATCATCGAACTGCGAAATACAGTAACAAAAACATCACGCTCAGTCCGATAAGGATGACTGTGAAATTTGAATACTCAAAAATCACAACTTCGGGCTGAACGACTTCTCCGGTGTATGCCGCCCCGGGAATTGTTAACTGAAACGAATTCCAGACATCCCCCATTGAATTTTCGTTTCCATTGACCGCATTACCGTGCGCCGTGAAAGTCGTCGTGGTTTGGTTATCAAGGGGAGATATCCAGGTGAAATTCCATATTCTCTGCTGGTTACCGGCTAATGTATGGGTCCATCCATCATCGAGAATCTGCGCATGGCTTTGATTCTCGAACACTATCGAACCCTGGTCGATACGTAATCGGAATCCGCCCTGTGCAGCGTTTTCGGTTTGCTCTACCGTGCTGTCAATCGCCAACGTGATAGCATAACTCTGGTTACTCTCGTATGTATCAGGCAACCCAATTAGAGAAGTTGTAGTTTGGTTGGATTGGCTACCATGGCAGAGACAACCGTCGTTTGCGGATGACCCAATGCCTGTCGGAATACTCTGAATTGGCGGCGCCCAGAGTGAGAAAAGAAGCAAGACTAACAACACATGCAACGCATTCAATCGAACGTACCTCACATGATGTGCTGAGGGGGGAGCCATTTGAGATTTTGCCATTATCCATGAACTCCTTTGATGATAAACTATCGGTGAAATGTGTGAAATGTTCGTCATGACGGAAAAACATTCTTTCATGTACTATGAGAATTAAATTAGAGTCGAAGTGACATAATGGATTCTTTCACTCTAACAACCGATTACGCTGAAGAAGACGTCGACATGTTTGCAGAACTCGGTGCGTCTCGTCCGCATTCGACACCCGCTCAAACTGCACATACAAGCCACTCCGTCAATCAATTTGACCCACTTGCTGCGTTCATGGAAGACGACGATGAACAGGTATTGACCGCTGATTCAATGTTCTCAATGTCAGAAGAGCAAGATGGCGGATTCACGTTTATCGATGAACCTGTTGAACACTCACACGCTCAAACCGAAACCACAGAAGAAGTTGAAAATATCATTGCAACCCCTGTGATGTCAAGCGAAGTTATCACTGAACTTCTCGAAGTTCTCGTCAAGAAGGAATTAGAAGCTCGTGAGCAGCGGGGCGAAAACTGGCTGTCCGAACTCCCTGCAGAAGCCATCGCTCAAATCGAATCTGCAAAAGTCATCAAAAATCGTGAAGCATACCATCTCTCCCTCATCATCGACATGGTAGGTACCGGACAGGTGCGCCCTTTTGCTACGGTCCTTTCTACTGGTGACGGTCCACTCCCTGTCTCTCCTCCTGCTCAAATCCCATCGACATGGCAACCGTTGTACAACGCACTACGCGAAATCCTCATGCAAGCAATGCACGCTCTTTCAAGCATCAATGTGGGTGCGTCAAAAGCGTCTGTTTAATCTCGATGAACTACTGAGCTAAATGTCATGTTCACATCAGTGAACATGTTTGAAACACTGCAGTATTTTTCATGGCTTTTCTCAATAATTCTATGAAGGAGTTTTTCGGGAATATCACCGCGAACATGGTAGACCATTTCGACTGATTTGAAGACACGTGGAGACGACTCTGCCCGAATGCTATCCATTTCAACCCAAGCATCGGTGAATGTCCGGTCTTTCAATCCTACAACAACGTCAACAAGTGAGCATGCACCAATCATTTGCAGTGTGACCTGCATTGGCGATGGACCGTCTTCCCAATCCAAATCAAGCGACTGTTCATTGGAATTTATACATTTTAAGCCATGTCCACCGGTCCATTCGACGCGCCCCTGCATGAAACTCCGAGGGGCGGTTGATTCTTGAAGGGGATGCATGTGGCTTGGACTGGTTGCCATGTCTGGAACACCTGTAACGATGAAAAACGGAGCCCTTCACATACCCAATGACCCTGTTATCTATTACATCGAAGGCGATGGTATTGGAATCGACATAACCCCCGTAATGATGAAAGTCGTCAATGCTGCAGTACGTCAAGCATATGATGGCGAAAAGCAGATCGTGTGGTCGGAAGTTCTCGCCGGTGAAAAAGCATTCAACGCAACTGGTGAATGGCTGCCACAAGCTACTCTAGACGCAATGCGCAATGGATTAGTCTCTATCAAGGGGCCTCTCACGACACCAGTCGGCGGCGGTATCCGCTCATTGAACGTCGCACTGCGACAAAAGCTCGACCTGTACGCTTGTGTTCGACCTGTACGATGGTACGACGGTACGCCTTCTCCTGTCAAATCTCCTGGAGACGTGGACATGATTATTTTCCGCGAAAACAGCGAAGACGTGTACGCTGGAATTGAATGGGAAGCAGGCAGTGCAGAAGTCAAGAAAGTCATCGATTTTCTACAAAATGAAATGGGTGTTGATAAAATCCGATTCCCGGATACGTCAGGAATAGGAATCAAACCAATCTCACAAGAAGGAACTGCTCGAATTGTTCGTGCAGCGATACAATATGCAATCGACAACGACAAGGAAAGTGTCACTATCGTCCACAAAGGAAACATCATGAAGTTCACCGAGGGTGGTTTCAGAGACTGGGGCTACGCCCTTGCAAAAGAAGAATTTGGAGCAACTGAACTTGACGGCGGGCCGTGGTGCACCATGAAAAATCCAAACACTGGACGAGTGATTCTCATCAAAGATGTCATCGCGGATGCGATGCTGCAACAAATCATCACCCGACCTGCTGAATATTCCGTTCTCACTACAATGAATCTGAACGGTGATTACATTTCTGATGCGCTCGCTGCTCAAGTTGGTGGAATTGGAATTGCCCCTGGTGCGAACATCAATTACGACACGGGAATTGCAATCTTTGAAGCTACACACGGAACCGCTCCCAAGTACACCGGTCAAAACAAGGTGAACCCTGGCTCTCTCATTCTCTCCGCTGAAATGATGTTGCGTCACATGGGCTGGCTCGAAGCTGCTGACTTGATTGTCAAAGGAATGGAAGGAGCAATCTCTGCTCAAACCGTCACCTATGATTTTGAGCGACTCATGGATGGAGCAACGTTATTGTCATGCAGTGCCTTTGGCGATGCAATGATTTCACACATGTGATTTCATCGTAACCAAGCGTTCAGTGAGCGACTGTTCTTTGCCACTCCAAAGCCGAAGCGCTCTTCGAATGCTCGACCTACCAGTGTGAAGTCACCGTCTCGTGTAGCAACAAGAACAGTACCTAAATCCTGCAAAGATTGGCTGGCGAGTTGTGTAGCGATGCACATTAGTGTTCGATCAGGTGATTCAGGATAGATGTCCTTTCCGTTGATAACCGTACGAACGGGTTCTCCCCGTGTTCGCTTCATATCGGTTATTTCTTCATAGATTTCAGTATAGTCGAGAAGGAAATTCTGAATCGTCGCTCGGTTTTCAGACGAGTTAGAATCCTTTTCAATTTCAAGGTCGAGTGGGCTCCAAGTGTCATAATCACTGAGGACCTCATTCACAAGAGAATCGAGTACCTTTGGCTTGAAGACTTCATCAAGCAAGTCTTGCGATACCAGGGCATCGTCGAATCGATTTCGTAACATCGACGTGTTGGTTGCAATACCAGTGAGTTCTTGCTTTACGATACTGGGCAGCCAGAGATGCAGTCGGCCTTCCTTTGCTTTACTGAGAAGAACCTTGTGGAAACCACCTTGGCCTAAAATATCCAAACTGGCTTCCCCAACCAAGTGTAATTTACGTCCAATGCGATCAATGAGCGCATCGACCAAGATGTTAGTATCAATGATAACCAATGGAGAAAGCGAAAGATTGCGAAGGTAGCGACGAGATGCGTTTGGAATTTGCGACCTGTATTGCGAAAACAGTGCTTTTTCAGAACCTGCCAGAGCACGGAGTTCTGATTCACTGAAATGTTCACTGTTTTGCGCCCGCTCTAGGAACATAAGGCCGTCAACAGGGCGGACTTTGGATGCTTCAATAGCAAGTTCATGCACCTCTTCTGCGGTAGGGGAACCGCTCTGCATGAGCTGATTGAAACGAATGTCGAAGGTGTTCTTTTGTCGGCGGTGATTCTTATGCAGCGAACTGGATGCTGCAGTTACTCGTCCACAAAATGGGTGGGTTGGAAGTGGTCGAGGATGTTCAAGAGGGTAGGTTTTCAGCATATCCAAGTCGTCTTCAGCGTGATAGACCTTGGTCACCTCGACCATGTTGCCCTGTTCGTCTTCTTCTGTGACAACCTTCGTTCGCTTAACGAAGTCTTTGAGGATCCGGGTGGCAGAATTGGTATCTTTAGCGCGTGCGGTGTACGATACTTGGAGATAGAGTTGGAATCGGCGAGTGATTGCACTACGGAGTGCCGGCTGTGCATCGAGCAATTCGACTGCCTCTTTCCACTGTTCGGCTAGCGCCAAATGAATCAAAGCCTTTCGGTAGAGAGTAAGGGAGTGCTCGTAATCGAATGCATCGTGGTCACCAGCACGTCGATAATCGCGGGCTGCATTCAATTCATCGTTCTTTGAGGCTGAAACTGCAGCTCGGGCGAGAATATGCCACGGTGAAAGAGCATCGTGGGTTTGGTACCAACGCACGAGGGAAGGCAGGCCAATGTCGTGCTCCAACACCAAGTGGCGTACCGTGTGAATCATGCCCGTAGGAATCTGGTCCCCGCTGAGAAGAGTGTTGAGTGTCTGAATCGTTGATTCGTCACCAGTCGCATGTTGTAGCATTAAAGCGACGTGGTTGAGGCGGAGCGTGGCGATGACAGCCGTGAATAAACGGCGCTCCATTACGGTCAAATCTGCTGAAGAGATGCTCTCTTCGAGGTTAGCGAGGTTGGTCGAAGATACGATTCCAGTTCCACCATCACGAAGCGCTTGACGAATTGGACCAAAGGCGCGTAAACCTTGCCGGTCCAGAACCGTCGTAAGCCTGTTGTCTTCAAAATTTTCACCTTCAAACAACATCAACAGGGCTTGGGAAGTCGATGAAAACGATTCGGGGGCATCGGTGCTGTAAATCGAAGATAGGGCAGTGCGGCGTGCAGCACGGACTTGCTCCCAAAGATTTGATTCATGTCCTGCGTCAAGAAGATGGGATACGAGCAGCGTTTCGTATGGATGTGAAAGAGGAATGAGGGAATTGGACGTAATGATGTGTGCCAGTGGTTTGAGTTGCATTGACTCAGTGTAAATGTCAATGATGAGTGGTAGGACGGACTCCCATGCTTCACCTTCTTGAACGGAGAGTCGGTTTGATGCAGCAAGTCTCAAGGCTGACGAGATATCTTTTGTTTGGATGAGCGATACCAGTGCCCCATCATCAAGATGGGGTATTTGCGTGTGAAGCCATTCGTCAACTTCGTTGCTCGAAAGTGAGACCAGTAGAGGCAGAAGAGTCGATATTTCAGTATGTGAATCGAGTTTGAGGCTGGTCAAAAGAAGGACTGCTTCATCGGTTAGCCCTTCACTTTCAAGGGCGAGAAGCCGCCACCACATTATTTTCTCAATATGCGATGAATGAGCCGAAGACTGCTTGAGAATTTCAAGACCTTCAGCCAATTCAGTTGAAGATAAGTTCGCTGCTTCGGCCGGGGCATTTTGCCATGCGAGAAGGCGTCGAGCATTCGAAAGTGAACCATCCCCATCTGCGTTTCTTGAAGCGTTCCAATCGACAAGAATGCCGTTACGAAGATCTCTGTAATCGTTGAGTTGTGAAGTCAGTTCTGCATCAATTTTCGACAGGGTTGCCTCGGCATTGGATGAGTCGTGGCCAGTCGCTAGAGCAAACAGGTAACTCAGTGCGGAAGCTGAACTTTTCATGTCATACAGAACTTGTGCTGGCTGCAGTTGACGGCCAGAAGAAAGTTGCGAAACCACACCGCGTAAGGCAACTTGTGTTTCAGCATCGGTAACGGATGGCGCGATTGATTCAATCGCCACGATGAGGTCTTGGGAACTAAAAGGGTCGATGTATGCCAGGTCAAGGCTGACTTTCTTGGCTGTATTTTTGGCTGATAGCTTCGCCTTTGGGAACCCTGCAAACTGACCGAGTAGGGGTGTTCTCAAAGCCATGTCGTGCCATACAGGGTGGACGCCTTTCTCAAGGCACGAAGTTCGAAGCGTGGTTTCTGTCGATTCCCAAGCCGTATCCCAATCATCCTTGTTCAGCAACTTGTGAACCAGCAAGACTGCTAAACGAAAAGCGTCTGAATAGTCTGAAGGGAGAAGCATTTCAAGGGCAGATGGAAGTGAATCCATCGGGTCTGACACGCCACGACCCCCACGACGGCTACGGTTTCTCGCCGATGAGGAGCGGCGCCGTGGCGTTGATTCACCGTCTTCATCTGCGGATGGCAATTCAGTTTCTGCTAGAGCAAGAAGCAAAAGCGGGCGCCATGATTTCTCGAGAAGTTGCCAATCTGGAATACGTACAACGAGTGCTTGTCTTCGTTGTTTTGGTGCGTTGTTTTTGAACGCAGCTTCGAGGCAAGTCGCCAAGTGATTTTCTTGCAAGTTGCCTCCCCCTAAATCGTTGGCTGAACCCACCGTCCTTCAATCCACCGGCGACACGATTAGCGAGGCTGAACAGCAAGTGCTTTCTCTCTGTCGTTCCAAAGACCCATCCAATGCTCTAGATTTACTTCAATTCCAGGGGGTTGTATGCGGCATCCGCAAGCGTTTGCATGACCGCCGCCGGTCGGGTCCAAAGCGGTAGCGAGCCTGGATAAATCGTACCGCCCTTGACCGTTTTGTAGAAACGAATTGGCGTAAAAACTCGCTGATAATGCAGGGCGTTCAGGCGTATCAATTGAACCGTCTTTGTACCCGTGGATAATGCAGCATGCGTCAGCACGTTCTCCGGCCCATGCAGTGACCAGATAACCGTTGGAGCGGACACCTTTTTCATCCATGCGGCAGATTGCGAGGCGGTCGACAATTTTGGTGTGTTGTTCAACGACGGCTTGTGCAAGAACGCGTTCTTCTTTCGCACGAGCGATGTGCTTCGAGATAGCAGAATCGTGAAGGACTTCGGCAAGCGTTGCGCCTTTGGAAAACATCCCAAGCACGTGGTGCATGTGTTCAGACTCCCGCATAGAAAGTGAACGAGCAAGTTGCAGAATAGGGCCGTCATCGAGAAATTCTTCCCGGGTGATTTGACCAGAGTCAAGCGCGTCGACGACTGGCATTATTTCTTCGAGATGGCTCAAATCGATGTACGGACTCAGTACGTCAAATGCCAATCGGGCTGCGGAAGGGGTTGCTTCCCAGTGGCATGTACCACCCGCTTCCACGAACAGTGCTTCCTCGGATGGACTAGGCCGATTGGTTTGGTGATGGTCGAGGTACCATCCGCATTGAGGATGAAATGGGAGGTCCACCATCGCGGTTGAACGGTCGATTAAGTGGTCAAGCGAACCGGAACGTACCAGTGCAGCATGAGCGAAGCGAACTTCAGCACCTGGGTTTGCGGCTTTGAGTACGGCGGCTGCACAAAGTCCGTCAAGGTCTGAATCAGCGATAATACGTGTGAATGATGGTAATCCTGCCTGCCGTAAGAGTCCATCATCACCGGTCATATCGGCAAGCGCGTGGAACCTGTTGAAGAAGGTTTTCAGTTGAATTAACTCCACAATTGACTTGACCTATTGAGTTGTGCGAGGCACATGGAGACCTCGTGCGGAGTCGTCTTAGTCAACTTTGGAACCGTTCTACTGCTTCAATATCCCCAGGGACATTGGGATTTTCCGAAGGGGCATGTCGAAGAGACTGACCATAGCCATCACCAGACTGCGAGGCGTGAACTGAAAGAAGAAACCGGGATTGATGAGATAGAGTTCATCGAGGCATTTGAGCGAAGAAGTGAGTATTCATACCGCCACAAAGGAAAAAAGAGGACAAAACAGGTGTTTTGGTACATCGCTGAGACAGAACGAATTTCGATCAAACTCTCTCATGAACACCGCGGATACATGTGGCTGGATTGGGAACAAGCCATGGAACAAGCCACCCATCCTGAGAGCAGAGCAATTCTTGCTGATGCACACCAGCACATGGTGTCGATTGGTCGTGATTAGAGATTGTTAATCTCTTCATCTCGTTGACCCAACTTGCGAATTAAACTGGCGACGCCATCTTCCGGGCCGCGCTTTCCAAGTGGCATCCAAAGTGATTCATTATTCCCGAGGCAAGCACACATCCAGCGACCAAAAACAAACAACCAGTCGGATAAACGATTGAGATACACCAGAACGAGGGGGCGAACAGCGTCTTCACCTTCATGCATCAATAAACCCAACACGCAACGTTCGAGTCTTCGTGCGACGGTTCGAGCAAGGTGCATAACCGCTTCAGGGCCCTCTCCAGAAGGTAAGATAAAACTCGTCAGTGGTTCAAGCTGCTCCAACCAAGCGTCCATTTCTGCGACCAAAGCATCGGATTGTTTCTGGCCAAGAAGCACCATGTATTCTGGTAATTTCAAAGGTGGGCAGGCAAGTTCAGCACCGAGGTCAAATAATTCGCTTTGAACTCGCGGAAGTACGAGGTCAACAACGGTTTGGATGCGTTGGACTGTAGCCCGACGGCCACCATCATCGTGCTTTGGAAGTCGTTGCACTTCCATGTGAAGCATTCCAAACAGTGCATTCAACTCGTCGCACGTGCCAACCGCTTCAATTCGTGGGTCGGCTTTGGAACGGCGAGACCCATCCACGAGAGAGGTTTCACCTTTATCACCGGTTCCAGTGTACACTCGAGTGATACGAACCATGGGTCTGCCTCGTCACTGGGAGGTCATGCCTCTATGAGTGGTTTTCGGGCAAAGAAACTGGCATCAATCGGATGGTACCATTCGATGTCTTCTTCGCCGAACCTCCATGAATAGAGTGCGAGATTCTGGTCGACAACGCCGTACCATTCTAAACGGCCGGGCTCCAGGCTGGCAATTCTTGTCCCTGTCGCTTCGATATTCGACGTAACTGTTTGCCAGTGCTTGACCAATTCTGCCAGTTGATCAGCAACCTCTACAACGTGCTCATCTTCAGCTTCGAGGGATTCAAGGAGTACTTCCAACTCCTCTGTGAGGTCATGGGCAACATCACTCATTGCCTGTAATTCTGCAAGCCACGCTGTCGCCTTAGGCAAATTTTCTCGTGCTTCATCAAGTGATACGATGCGACATCCTTTGGGAAGGATCTCAAGGGCGCCGTCAGCATCAACCAAAGAACAGACTTCCATAGGTTGTCCAGAAAAGATTGGTGTATCTGAATGTTCTTTCACATGCGTTCCTTTACTTGACGGACCTTCAAGTCATCGCACGCATTCTATGATTTTGAGCATTTTTGAGGGGTCAGCAAAACCGTCGCGATATCGGAGATGGGCAGTGAGTCATGCCGGTGCAGCACCGTTCAAAGGAAAAATATGTGACTTTCGGACCATTTTTTTCAACACCGTTCCTGCAATTCCAATCCACAGAAGCAGTTCAAATCCTAGAATGAAGTAATACAGTATTCCAAATTCTTTGAGAAGAACAATTGCATCGTATGGTTCGCCGTAAAAGGCAACATACACGGATTGTGAAAGCAGGCTGGAGGAAAACCATACAACAACGGCGAACCAAAAAATAGTCCCAAGTTTCCAATCATCCTGCGCTGCAAACAACTTTCTCATGATACTACATCGATTTTGACGCATTTAATACCTTTGTAAATATGAGTCGCCATTTTAGCCTAAAGTGTCTAAAACGTTTAGAATACAGAAAATAAAGACGGAAAAAGTCATTCTTCTTCGGTTTTATTCAACACAACCGGAAGTCGCTCAGCCGAAGATGGGTCAAGTGCGTAAAGAGCGGAATGGATTGCTTCAATCCATTCAATCGCAACGCCTTTCTCACCACCTACACTCATCAAAAGTTCGAACCATTGCTCGGCCGTTTTATCATCGCCAATGAAGAGATTCAACCTGTGTAGAGCAAGGTAGGCCATTGGATTAAGGTGTTCTTCCTCAGCATCCCATCCTTTCTCAAAGCATGCTATCGCACCGTCAGGGCCACTGATTTTCCCACGGTACAAAGCTACCATTCCAGCCTGACTCCATGCCAGCGGAAGTCTTCCAATGAGAAGTCCCCGAAACACGAGCCATGTTTGACCTGCACCCAATACTACCAGCGAAATGAAACCGGCCCAGTGTTCCAATTTGTTGAGTTCATCCCACGTTTGAACCATCAAACCCGTAACGCCGACGCAAAAGAGAAACCCGGAGAACGGGGCAATCAATACCTCTCTTCGTGTTCGAACCAGGTGATAGATGCCGGCTAAAAGACCGAACGAGCCTAGCCCGGTTAGGATGACCAAATGCCCCGTAAGTGATACGGGAGACGGAGCAAATTGCCCAAGAGCAAACACGCCGGCCACAACGATCACCAGTGTGCCGAACCGCTGCGCTGGCCTTGGGAATGGTTGACTCCGAGATCCAATGATGAGCATGAGCCCGATAAGCGCCTCGAACAAGATGAACAGCCATCGTAAAGTATCGGACTCAAAGCTGATCACGGTACGCCCTCATAAGTCCTATTTGAGGGGACTTCTTGACCCTTTGCTCACGCCTTGTGATAATCTGAACCGCGAAGAATTTCAGTCGCTCTGTACAATTGCTCAATCAACATCACGCCTGCAAGTTCGTGAGGAAAAGTCATTTTAGACAACGAAAACCGTTCAAACGCCTCAGATTGAGAATGCCATCCTTCCGCAGGTCCGATTACAAGGTGTGTGGATTCTCTTTCGACGGTCCATTTCTTGACCTGTTGTGCAAATGATGCTGATGTGCTCATTTCACCGGATTCGTCCAACAGTATGACTCGGCCCTTTAGTTGATGTAGAACCTCAATGTACGCACCTGGAGACAACCTCTCTGAGTGGTATTGGACCTTTACTCCACGCGAAGCAACACGTTCACCGTACATCGAAAACAATCGTTCAAGGTCTCTTTGCTTTGTTTTACCGTGAAGATGTACAACAATTCGACCCATGACACTGCGTGAACCTCATGGTTGATGAACTTGCATCAGTGACCGGTCCATGCGGTATACAAATCGAGAAGGGTTTTGTAATGCTTCTGCGATGCCGTTAAGGGTTCGTGGCCGGTCAGAGGGGTATGGGATGGTGGCCTTTTGGGAAGAAAAACACAGCCCGAAAGATTGTCAACGACCCGTTGCTCAAAGACGCTCGTACTTGGATTTCTGAACTTCGCGACACATGTGAGATGAATTTTGACAACCCTGAAGAGGCTCGCCGTCATATCCGAAGAATGCAGGTCGAATGGAATGACGCAGCGATAGAAGGGGTACTCAGCGCTGCGAATCGTGAGGGATTAGAATCGAGGGCTTTTCGACTTCTGTCGTGCGATGACAGTGAATGGGTGAACTGGTTGGACAACCTTGAATTTTGGAAAGCAGGATGGAAACCATCCAGCGCGAACGAGGATTGAAGAAGGATAGCCATTCGGTTGAAGTCATGAGTCTCGCGCCAACTTTGCATATTCTTTACACCTGTCCGTTTTGCTGGAAAGTCAGAGGCTTGGTCGAGTACCTAGGACTAGACGTCAATATCGTCAGTGTCAATGGAATGAAAATCAAGAAAGAAGTTGCTTTTGCTGGGGATTGGGGGAAGGTTCCCGTTTTCACCGATGAAAAGGGTGAGTTTTTCGTTGATTCAACACCGCTACTACGGCATCTGGACGCGACATACAACAGCGGGAAATTAGCGGCACTTGGTGATAAACAGCGGCAGGATGAGTGGTTGAATTGGGCCGATACCAAAATGTCGAAAGCAACCGTTCCTATTCTCTACGGCACCATCGGTTCTGCACTTCAAACAACAACTCGAATCTCAAAAATTGAAAAGTTTGGATTTTTTTCACGACGACTCTATGCATGGGCTGGATTTCCAGTCATGTGGGGGATTATCGCAAAAAAGCGCGTCAAAAAAGACGGGCGTAAACCCAAGCAATTGTGGCACGACCTGTTAACCGAATTCACCGACGAGCACGGTGAACACTCCTTTTTTGGTGGAGACTCCCCTGACTTGGTCGATTTTGCAGTGTATGGCTACATGAGATCAATCTCTCCATTCCCTCAATTTTCGTTGCTTCAAGACCATGCCAATGGAATGGAATGGTACCACCGAATGGAACAGACATCACAGTGAGGGGTTCGTTTGAATGCACTCCAGCACTTAGGAATTGAATTCCATGCTGTAGAGGGGGCAAGCACATTTCTTGGAACCCGTAAAGGTGGATGGATTTACGCCAGCCAACGCCCCCACCATGAGGTGAAATGCCCCGACTTCTTCATCATGAAAAGGGTATTTTCGCAGGCGAATCTGATGAAATTTTTTCCTGAAGTCGAAGGGACAATCGTTCTCAACGGAGCCCGTATTCAACACCTTGAATCTCACTTTAACAGCACTTTTGACCCCGATGAATTCCGCCTCGATTCCTCGATTCGATGGGAGGTTCGAAGCCCGAGTGAAGGTGAATGGCAATTGGCACATGAGCAACTACAGTTGGAACTCAATCCAAAGATGGTGGAAGTATTGGCTGATGGCGTATCGGATAATTATAGAGGGGCGATGATGGATGGCAGACCGCGCCACTTCCAGGGTTTGGGACCGATGGCAACACACCGAGCTGCGATTGAAACACATCCAACTCAGGAAGGGGTAACTGCGCTTTCAAGCGCCCCTATGGATCGCGAACTAGCGGAAGTCGTCACCCGCTTTGTGATCACGCCTGTTCGAACCGGACCGGCAATTCAGGTCCCTACAACTGCCGACTTGTTCGCTAATATTCGGGGCGAATTGTTCTGGACTGGTGTGTTGGGCGTCATCCCATCGTTTGCGATTCCAATTGCTCGTGGAATGGGGGGGTATGCGGTAACAGGATGGGTGAATCTACTGTTCGGCGGACTTTGCGCCGGCTTTGTCACTGGCGCATTTTGGAGACCAAAGCGTCCAACGGTGATGTTCGAAGATGGAGAACGGGTTACTCCTTAACTGGAGCGACCAGCGACTCCCAATAAGAATCTTGACGGATGGCATCAGCCGCGCATATTGCAGCCATGTTAACGATGTGTCGAACACCGTCTTGACGGGCGACCAACTGAACTGGTTTATCCATCCCTTCAAGAATTGGGCCGGTCATCTCTGCTCCACCGAGTTCCTCAAGCAACTTGTAAGCAATGTTTGCCGATGCGAGGTTCGGTAGGACTAACACGTTGGCCGGACCGTCAAAATTCATGAACGGGTATTCGCTTTGGACATCAGGGCTTAACGCAGTGTCGGCTTGCATTGGGCCATCGATAACCAGAGAAGGGTCCAATTCTCGTGCGAAGTCAATCGCATCTTCAATTCGTTCGGAGCGCTGTGCTCGATTCGAACCAAAATTGGAAAATGAGAGCATTGCAACCTTCGGGTCAACGCCAAACCTTCGTGCGACCTTTGCGGTTTGAACCGCAATTTCTGCCAAGGTCCGACTGTCTGGATAGACGTTAACAGTCGCATCTGCCAAGAAAATCGTACGCCCCTTGACGTTCATCATGTAGCATCCAATAACGCAGTGTGCCTTTTCATCCGGTCCAATTAGTTCCAGTGTTGGACGAAGTACGTCACCGTAATTCCGACTCACTCCACCGACAAATCCATCTGCATCACCGTTGCAAACCATCTGGCTTGCAAAGTAAGGCCGAGATTTCAAAATTCGTTTAGCATCGACGTAAGTCATTCCTTTTCGACTGCGATGTTGGAGGACTTGTTCCGCATAGATTCCTTTTCTACGTTCATCCTTACGTGGGTCGAAGACTTCGTAGTCAAAACTCAATCCTAATTCATCAACCATGCGATGAATACGCTCTTCAGGGCCTAAGAGAATTGGATGGCATATTTTTTGCTCGACCAGTTGGGCTGCTGCGCGAATAACCTTCTCGTTATCGCCTTCTGGAAAGACAATGCGTTTGTCCTTACCTCGAACTTGATTGATGACATGCCGCATAATCGAATACGATAATCCGAGCCTTCCTTCGAGTTGTTCTCGGTAGTCTTTGAGCGAAAATTCCTCAGGCTTCACGCCCGAAACGCCCTCTTCAACGGCAGCTTGGGCAACCGCAGAAGCCTCCCAAATCAAGACCCTTCGGTCAAACGGTTTAGGAATAATATAATCCGGGCCGTATTGCATAGTTGCACCATCGTACGCCGCAGAGATGTAATCGGGCACGGGTTCTTTGGCAAGTTCTGCAAGTGCGTGGGTTGCCGCCATTTTCATTGAAGGGGTGATGTCGGTTGCTCGCACATCAAGTGCGCCTCTGAAGATGTAAGGGAAACCGAGAACGTTGTTAACCTGATTCGAATAATCTGAACGACCCGTTGCAATAATGGCGTCACTCCGAACTTCAAGAATCTCTTCTGGTAGAATCTCTGGAGTAGGGTTGGCAAGAGCGAAGATGATTGGCTTATCGGCCATCGAAGCAACCATGGCTCGGCTTACCAATCCTCCACGCGACAGCCCGAGCATCACGTCAGCACCGCGCAGTGCATCAGCCAATTCTCCAGCTTCGCGAGCGTGAGCAAAGGGGGCTTTGTATTCGTTTAATTCTCCAGCCTCAAGACGCGCTTTGGTAACAATTCCCTTGCTGTCCACCATCGAAATATGTTCTCGCTTGACACCGATTGCAATGTAATGGTTCGCGCATGCAACGGCGCTTGCTCCGGCACCAATGACGACCACTTTGAGATTCTCGAGTTGCTTACCCTGCAACTCGGCAGCATTGATGAGTGCCGCTGCAGAAATGATGGCAGTACCGTGTTGATCGTCATGCATCACTGGAATATCCGTTGCTTCAGCGATTCTGCGTTCAATTTCAAAGCATTCAGGTGCTTTGATATCTTCAAGATTGATGCCTCCAAATGTCTTGGAGATATTCACCACAGTTTCAATGAATGTTTCAGGGTCTTCGGTATCAACTTCAATATCAAATACATCGATGTCAGCGAAGGTTTTCAACAACAGGCCCTTTCCTTCCATAACCGGTTTGCTAGCTAGAGCACCGATGTTACCAAGTCCGAGTACGGCAGTCCCGTTTGAGATTACCGCCACGAGATTGCCTTTCGAGGTGTAACGGTATGCGTGCTCTGGATTCTCTGCAATCTCGAGGCAAGGATAGGCAACACCAGGCGAGTAAGCAAGGCTCAATTCATGGGCCGTTGCATGGGGTTTGGTCGGAACAACTTGGATTTTACCACGTGGTTCGGATTCGTGGTATTCCAGCGCCTCTTTTTTGAGTAAGCGCTCTTTTCTTTCTCGATTCATAGCTTGACCTTACCCAACGAAAGAGGTCTTTGGTTTGAGTGTTGTGTGCATCGAGACTACCCGGGGGTATTTCTTGGGCAGTACACGATTTCACCGCCGGTCGAGATTCAAGAATTGAGAAAAAGACAAAAATAGCCTAAAAGGCCTATTGAACGACCAAAGAAGGAAGGGATTTACGATACTTGGCCACACGGATGAGGGCCGCTTTCAAATACCCCAAAAGTACGCTCGCGTATCATGAACACGACAGCCGCTGCGAATGCGCCTGCCCGCGCCTCTCACAGAGCACTTCTTTTGGTCGCTCTCATGGTGCTCTCATCCATGTCACCTGCATTGATGGTAGCACCCGTTTCTGCACATGAATCTGCAACGGATACTGTATGGCCTGCAGAAGGAAGCAACGATACTGGGTGGGTCCAATTGGACGCTACGGGGGCAGACCCTCGTACCGGCATTCAAGCTTCCACATCTTGGACGCTTGAATTTGCACCTGGCGCTGATCTATCGAATGTTTCCTTCCAAATCAGAGTGAATGGAAGCGATGGTTTGATGATCGAAGAGCCAATGCTCATCGCCAGTGATATCGGGGCCAGTTTCCTTGACTGGCGAGGCCTCGGAATGTTCGGCTCACAGGACAGTTTTGTAGGCTCCAACCCTTACTCTGGTCGTCTTTCTCCAAACAGTGATTCTGGTGCGACTTGGACGTTGCCTTCCGATGCGGAAATTACGGAACTCATCATCGAGGCTTTAGCACCGGTAGACCCCGTTGTCTCCCTTACACCACTGGAACTCGAAATTGGAGCGCATGCTCTTCATCCAGTGGACGGCCGCATGTACCTCTCGATTGATGAAGTACTCCTCACACTCGACTATGCAAACGACCCAATCGTCATCGACGTCATTGAATTTGAATCTGAAATCAGCGATATGGTTGTCGACCTTACCAACAACCTCCTCCACGTGCTCACCAACGATGCTGGTTTCCATGCCTTCTCGCTGGATGATACCAGTGAACAATCCCCTCTGCCTTCGCCCTCAGTGTCACTGCCCGGGTATGACCAGTTCATCATGGCATCAAACGGATTCGTTTACGCTGCAAATCAAAACGGAGTCGCACAATGGGACGGGACAAGTTGGACCTTCCCGTTGACAAAATCATCTGAAGGATCCGCCCTTGACATGCTTGAAGTCGACAACATCCTGTACGTCTCGTTCGATGACGAAGGTGTCGCTCGATGGGATTTGAGCGCAGGAAACGCTCTCTCGACATGGACGACGGCAAACAGCCTCCACTCTGATGAAATCTCAGAAATGATGGTTTCAGGCAACCAGTTATTGCTTGCTTCACCAAGTGATGGTTTGGCTCGGTACGATTGGAGTTCTGGATTTTGGCTCTCGACATGGAACGATGCAAATTGGCTCACAAGCAACACCATCAACGGCATGGCTCGCTCTGGTTCGGAATTGTTCATCCTCAGTGGAGACACACTGCACACCTATCAGACGTCTTCGGGGATTTTCTCAACCTCGCAACCAATTACCACCTTTGGTTTAACTGACCAAGGTCGTGATTTAATCCTCTGGCCAGCCGTTGGAGAACGTGCCCCTACCGCAGAACTTTTACTGCTTGGTAATGGATTTGGTTCATTTGCAGAATTGACGCCGGGGTCAAACCCGCTTCAAACTGGAACGCTCCTCATTGGTAGTGGGCCTACGTCATCGGGAATGCAAGATGCAACTGAATTAAATGGAGTTGTCTTTGTTGCCGCTGATCAATGGATGAACCGTTTCGATACGCAGGCGTCTCGCTGGCTGGAACCCGTCTACCTTGGGACAGAAGTCAATGAATTGACGAATGATGGTTCGTATGTTTTTATCGCATCTGAAAGCGGAATGCACCAAATGCACAGCAATGGAACGCTGTTACAAACTTGGAATGCTGCGAACACCGATCTGAGCCAAAACGAGATTATTGGAGTTGATTCTGATGGAACTGTAGCAATTGGAATCTCTGGAGAGGGTGAAATGATTGCCGTCGACATTTCTGGCGCTAACCCCGTTGCAACCGTCACGAATTACGAGCCTGCTGTAGACCTTGCAGTCTTTGGCAGCATTGTGCATCTAGCTACTGATGAAGAAGGTGTATTGCGATACGACTTGGCCAACAACTCGTGGCTTACGCCCTGGATATCAACTGGAATTAACGGAGCGGATAATGTTCCAGTCGCCGTGGCTGGCAACATCCTCTACTTTGGAATTCCAGGATATGGAGTGGCCCGGAAAGATCTTTCCACTGGGGAGCTGATGACGCCGCTGATTGAAAATAACGGTGGACAGAATTCAAATTCAGCAACCCAAATTCTTCCCAACGACAACATCTACGCCATTGAAGCTGATGGGACGACCGTGTATATCGGGACCTCTAACGGCGCAGTTAAGTGGGATGGTTCGACTTCGTCATCTTTCCAAACAGGGCGTCAATGGAACACTGCACCACAGCAGTACTTCGATTTCACGATCTCGGGTACGACGATTTATGCTGGAACAAACCTCGGTGTATGTAAGTGGGCATTAAGCCAGATCTCATCCGACGACCCTGACTGTCTTACGCCGTATGATGGGATGCCAAATTGGGCAACTTACTCTGTGGAAGCCGATTCATACGGTTACATCTTTGGAGGAACGAATTCTGGTGTTGGAATCATTACTGACTCTCCGTACGAAGTGATCGGTGAATGGGAGGCAGGTGAACAAACTGATAATGCTCCTGTTGAAGTGATTGGCGACATTGCTTACATTGCTCTGGACGGAATTGGAATTGCTCGCTATGATATGCCGAACAATGCATGGCTGACGCTTTGGACTGAAGACAATGTATTGGATGGTGGAAATGAAGAAGCAACTGGATTGGTTGCCGACATTAACCCCGGACAAATCTGGATAGGAGGAGACGACGGTTTTCAGTTGTTGAACACCACCACTGGGGCAGAAGTCTATGATATCGAAAAAACAAGTAGCCTGTATGCTGGAAACGGTAATCCTCACGATATGATAGTTGACGGCAACATCATGTACTACAATGACCGCACAAGCAGCGATAACGTCTACAGAATTGATATCGCCAACTACGCAAGTTTGAACCCCTTGGATGCGGGTGCAGAACTTGATGAAAACGGTGGCGATGTTAACGGTATGAACATCGTTGATGGCAAACTTATGGTAAGTGTCTCATCAGGAAACTGGTGGAATACTGATGGTTCTGGAGGTATTGCCCAATGGGACATTTCAAGCGGCTCATGGGATGACAGTATCCTTCCAATTGGCCAGGTAGACCGCGTTACAGCGTATGAATCCTCAACCGGAAACATGTGGATTTCATGGGGTGAAAGTAATCTCGAACTCGTCGCTCCGGATGGGACTACCGTGGATACGTGGGACGATGATGACTTCGACTTCCCCATCCGCGAAATACTCGAATTTAACGGCGAAGTGTTGTTCGCAACCGAAGACGGTGTGGCCCGATATAACGAAACCACCAATCAATGGCTTACGATGTGGGAAGAAGGGAATGGTCTTCCAAACAACGCCGGTTCTCAGATTTATGAATTGTGGAGTGACGGGTTGAACCTAGTTGTAGGTGGCGGGGATGTCAGCAACTTTGGACAATTCCAGGGTGGTCACGTGTCGCACTGGGACGGAACAACCTGGAATGAGTACACGATGGGCCAGAGTGGAACCCCTGGTGGTTATCCCCTTTCGATGGCTGAATGTGGAGGCTTACTCCACGTTGGAATTTATGCCAACAACGGTGGAGTTGCTCGCTTCGATATGGCCAATGATACGTTCGTAGGTTCATTCACTGGCGCTGACTTTGGCAACAGACAAGTTTCAGGTGTCGCATGCGACACAACCGATACACTGTATGTAGCCTTTTATGAGGACGAGGCAGACATCAAAAAATACGGTTATTCAACAGGTTCGTGGCTCACTCCAATCACGACCGCTACCAACAACCTTCCAAGTGATCGTGTATGGTGGGACGCTATCGATTATGCCAATGGTCAACTCGTTCTCGGACACGGAATTGGACTTGATGGCGACAACATCATCGGTGGAGGATACACCATCATCGCCACATCGGGTAACTCGAACGCACAAGCCAACATCGACGGTGCTGGTTCTTCAGTCACTTCGTTCCAGTGGATTAACAACCAGTGGTTGATGGGTCAAGCAGGCGGATCATCTGGATTTAGTCGAGTCGATACCCTGAGTTCTCTGGGCCAAAACACAGTCGCAACCCTTCCTGGGCTTGTGAGCGGGCAGGTCTCCACCATGACCGGTAATTCGACCCACCTCTGGGTCACAACTGCTGGAACGAATCAAGGACAGGGCCAGTCAAGTGGAGCAGGATTGCTTCAAGGAGAACGGCAGTCAGACGGGTCAATACTTTGGCAAGAAGGTTGGACGATGGCAGCCAACAGTAAAGCGCAAGATGCCGAACTCATTGGAACTGATTTGTACATTGCTTCATCACCGACTGGATTGTACAAACTCGACACGCTAACTGGCATTGTCACCCGCATCAACGGTGGACTGCACAATAATCTTGACGGAATGGTACTTGATGGAACAACATTGGTTCTCGGATTAATGGGTAGCGCTGGATCTGCTGCAGGAGTTCAACTGTACGACCTTCAAACCGGATACGGAAACGGAAAACTCCTCGGAGGTTTGCCTTCAAACGGAATCAACAACTTTGCTTCCACGAGCAATGTTCTCTACATCGCCACCAATGGGGGCGTTGGAAGATGGGATTATTCAGCTGGTGACTGGTTGAATCCTCTCACCACATCTGATGGCCTGCCTACCAACATTGTCGAAGACATACTGGTCGAAGGAAATGATGTTTGGATGGCAACGCCAGCTGGCGTTTTATCCATGAATCTTACTAACAATGCAACCACAGTGTACACGTCTGCTGGTGGATTAATGGGGACATCTGCTCGGTCACTAACCTCGTATTCTTCATCCGCTACCGGAAACGAAAACACGCTGTTTATCGGCCACGACGGTGCTGGAAACGAACGTCCTGCGGTCACGACCATTGGGCTTTCATCTGGGACAATCGTAGGGCATGAATTTGACCAACTCCCGTCGAACAACGTCGACGCCCTTGCAAAAGACTACTGGGGCGTACACGTAGCGACCGATATTGGTCCAATGGCCCACTGGAACAGCACTGCAAACCAATTCGAATCGGGTGTCCCTTCGTACCAAGTGATTGGATGGCCGGTTGAAAAGATGGTCAGTGATGGAGATCATCTTGTTGCATTTGGAAACAACGGTGTCTCGATACTTGAAGCACGCTCAAGCAGCCACCAAAGTGTCAAAATGTTCGCTATGGAAAGTGTTACTGGAGGCACGATTTCATCCGATTATATTTGGCTCACAACCGATGGCGACGGATTGTTTGGATTTGAAAACAATCCGCAATTCACTGAAATTGAACGCGAATCAGTCCGCTTCGCAGACCCGTTGAATGTCGGGTTCAATCTCGTGACACGGGACATTTCAGAAATGACGCATCCCGGCATGGAAATATCTCTCGCCAACCTCTCTTCAGTCGTCACCTTAAATCCCGCATTCGGCGTTGCCGGAACCAACGGAATTCTGTTCCAAACGGTACCTCTCGCATTCTCTTCACCTGTTAACAATGCAGCAACGTGGGCACAATCGAACAGCCTGAAGTACAACGCTACCATTGAACTAGCCAACTCTGAGAATTTCGAAACATCGCTCCAATTTGCTGTCGATAACGGCGTCATTATCAACGGAACTCAATTTTTACAGATGACGCTTCGCTCTCCGTCAAATGGTTCAATGCATGTGCGGCTCGTGTATGACTATGTTCGTACTGAAACACCCGTTTCAATGACAGGACTTCTTGACCGCCCGGACGATGGGGGGAGTGCGCTGTTAGCAAACTGGAGCCTCGTTCATGATGACAATTTTGCACGATACCTCGTGTACGTTAACGACGGACCGTTCACGACCACGGCTGGATTGCCACTTACAGCTGCAGACCTCGCAGGACGAACCATTGACAAAGCAGTCTCACTGCACAGCCGCCTATCCAGCGAAGTAACAACTGCGAACGGTGTTCCGCTTGTCGACGGTCAAGATTACTATGCGGTCGTTGTAGTCGAATACGACGACGGCCACCTCGGAACTCCTTCCGCAGTAGTAGGGCCTGCTTCACCGACTGATGAAGTCCCAATGGCACCGCTTTGGGCTAATGCCGGCCCACATGAAGGTGGGTCTGATGGCGATCTTGAAGTCGAATGGGCACGTTGTACATCCCTTGACCTTGCAAGTACCAGAGTGTACGCCTCCACGGTGAGCCTTACCGATGTTCTCGGACTCACTGCAACAGCAGATGTTGTTCGCCAGGACGGTAACACAACCGTGCTTTCACTCGATGCTGGTCGACCGTACTGGCTTGGGCTAACCTGCGTTGACGAATCTGGGCAAGAAGACTTGATGCGACCTCTCATCATTGGCCCCGTCGTCCCCACAGGTGGGCTGAACGATAACACCCCGCCTCCAAAGATGCAAAACGTCGATGCGATTGATACACCAGATGATGAAGGGGGAAGAATCACGGTATCATGGGATGAAAATCCTGCTGAGGACTGCACATTCTATACAATCTTCATGCGAACATGGGACGATACAGATGGCCCAATGACCACAACGTCAGTCGATGATGATGCGTTCTCTCAAGCGAAAATCATTGACGACTGTACTGAAACCTCAACCACTGTAACCAGCATTGATGGCGTTGGACTCCAAGACGGTCAAACATACTACGTCGGCGTGGTAGCTTACGATGACTGGTTGAATGCAAACCTCGATGATGTCGACTTGATTGAAGTTACACCTCTGCGAAATACTGCTGGAACCGGTGGAACACCGGACCGAGTAGGTTCCGTGGAAGCTTTTGACCACCCCGATGATGATGGAACTGCGGTCGACGTGGTCTGGACTATTTCAGATGCAGACGATTTCTCGCATTACATTGTTTGGGCTGCTGACCAGCCAATCTCTGATCTATCGATTGCTTGGGCAGCGTTTGGAGACGATGAGGGAGCGTGCGCTTGCTTGAAAATCAACAAGCAGTGGATTGATGAAGATTACAACCCAATCGAACTCTCAATCTCGACTGCGCTGTATGGTGGTGAAAGCATCGTTGATGCGGTTCCAGGAATTATTCAACCTGATATTGAATTGTTCGTGGTTGTCACCGTTCACGACCTTGCAGGCAACGTGCACCTCACAGACTTACCGATGGCTTCGGTGATACCGGTCGATAACTTACAGGATACCACCGCTCCTAACATTCTGGAAAGCGTGGACCTCTACGACCGTCCAAACGACGACGGAAGTGCCTTACTCATCGATTTTGAACTCAGTGAAGCCAGTGATGTTGCAGCCTACGAAATTTATGCCGCAACATGGTCATTCGACAGCATCGGCATCGGAAGTACGGGGCCAACCTCTCCAATTGCTACACTGTCACGAATGCCAGAATTACCGTTCACGATTGATGTGGTCGCTGGCGATACACCCGTCATTGCAGGCCAGGAGATATGGGCTGTAGTTGTTGTACGAGATACTGCTGGAAACG
Organism: Euryarchaeota archaeon UBA88; assembly: GCA_002499545.1. Classification (GTDB taxonomy): domain Archaea; phylum Thermoplasmatota; class Poseidoniia; order Poseidoniales; family Poseidoniaceae; genus MGIIa-L1. The sequence goes on along the minus strand of DAME01000028.1, from coordinate 38,585 downwards.
CCCTTGAATCAAACCTTGTCTCCGCCTCTTCTCAGGCAGTTGACGATGGCGTTGATGATCTTGGAGGCTATCTTGACGACATCGACGGAGTCACGCTGTCGTGGAATGAAGAAGTCAACATCTTGGTTGAATGGAACCATGCTGACGACCCGAGCGTGCGTGGCTACAGAGTCTACATTTCCAGCCAAGAATTCTCTTCGGTTGAAGAAGCCGACGAAGTTGCCGAAATCAAGGCTTCAAATTCGTTCTTAATCACTCCGAATACCTACGAAGGTTTGGTGAACTCCACAGCATGGTACGTCGCAGTATCGCCATTTGATGACCTCTTTGAAAAAGAACAAGTGTCCCCAATGATGTTGGATGCATACAGAGCGAACGGAGATACACCTGCCGAGGGCGAAGGGTCAGAAACCAATCAATTCTCATCGCTGCTAACCACGCCGAACCTGCTTGCAGCAGGATTGTTGATCACTGCACTGTTCTTGCTAATCGCCATCTTCCGCTCTCGGGGCGGAAGTCGAAGTCGAGACCAAGCTCTTGAGCTTCAAGAAGCAACATGGGGAATCCAAGATGACGATTGGGGTGCATATGCTCCCGCAACTCCTGCACCGGTCGCCAAACCAATACCAGTCATTGACCCGAATCAGGCAGATGAGATTTATGCTGCCGCTCAGCGTATTGACAATCAGGACATCTACGGTCGAACGACCTATCAAGCGCAACAGCCCGTCTTGCAGCCAGTTCAGAACAATGCCCTGATGAATGAACTGGTCGATTCATCTGCACCACAACTCCCGAAGGCGAGCATTGATACATCATTCTTGGATGACTTGCTTTGAGGGGTACTCATGGTCGATGATGTCGGTAATCCGAGGGATGCAGTGTTCACAACCGCTGCATGGGATGGCAGACACTCTCTCGCAGATTGGAACCTTCATTTGGCTCGGATGAAGCGCCATTCGAGCCGTTTGAGAATTCAACTGCCGGATGATTTCGAACAACAAGTCGCTCAACACGTGTCCCAATTAGCAGCAGAGCCAGAGGATGCAGCGGTTGAACGAAATCCGAACTGCTTGATGCGCATACAGTGCACGGCGGGCGGAAAGGTGACTGTATCGTCACGGAGCATCGATATTCGAGATGAGGACATTGACGCAATCACCCAGCCTGCACCTCGTTGGATGAAAAAAATCAACGGAACAAAACACGGTGCATGGAAGCCGTACAGTGATGCACTGGCCACAGCGCAAAGTAAGGGTGCTGACATCGCACTTCTAGTTCATGAGTATGCGCTGGTCGATGCTGACAGAGCAACACCAGTCGTGCTTGATGAAGATGGAACAGCATGGATAGCGTCGCTCGATGAGGGCGGGACCGAGAGCATCACACTCTCCATTCTATCTCCTGAATTAGAAAAACATGGCATACCCGTGCATCACGGTCGATTGAATGAGAGGCTCGTGGCACGCGCTGAGGAAATCGTTGCAGTTGGAAGTGGCATAGGGGTGTGCCAAATTATCAGTATTGACGGAGTTGATACGGGTCACGGGTCAGCACTCACTGCTCTTTGCAGGACGATTCTGGCTGAGCATTACGCGGACATAGAAACGTGGACTTCATTGGAGGCGTGACATGAGTTTGCGACTTTTATCATTGCAAAACCACCTCCGTAATGTTGGTTTACTGGGGCCAAAGGCAGTAAGGTTCGGTGCGCCTGATGAAATCCATCTTCTCTCTGGTGGACCTGCAACTCATCTTGCTCAATACTCGATGTTGATGGGGCCTGCACGACTCCGAGTTCTCGTACGCCAACCCAAAAGGGCAACACATCCCGCGGCAGAACCGCACAGCCCGCTGAAAGGTGAGATTGTACTTATCAAAAACAAGGAGCCGTTTGTCGCAGTAGTCGAAGAATGGAAGCACGGTTGTTGGTACCACCTCACCTCACTTTTCGCTTCATCGCTTGACGAAGTAATGGAGAAACTGAAGCCGTTCACCCCACAAGAAACCTTCCAGCCTCAACCAGTTGAATCGCTGCCAAAGCGACCTTTTTGGAGCGGTGCACTGGCCTACGATATGGTTCAATGGACCCAGCCGATACGCCTTCAACACCCGCCAAAGGAAGATGAGTTGCTTACCATTATGTGGCTGATTGATAAAATGCTGGTCGTCAATATCAAGACTGATGAAATGAGTGCTGTTGCCCTTTGTGACGACCCTTGGGCGGAAGAATGCTCACAATACTTGCACTATGATGAACCACTCAAAGTCCCCTCGCCGCCAGCAGCCAATGAAGAAAAAAGTTCACTGAATGATGCTCAGCATATCGAATTAATCCAGACCGTTCGTAACAGTATTCGTGAAGGACAATTGTATCAATTGAATGTTGGAAGGTGGTGGAATGGGGACCTGCCAGACCACCCACGAACGGTGTTTCATCGGTTGACACTGAACAATCCGGCACCGTTTTCGGCCTATATTGAAGCATTTGACCTCGGTTTTGCACTCGCAAGTTCGTCGCCGGAAACACTGCTCAAATGCGATGGAGAAACGCTGCATACCGCTCCAATAAAGGGCACAAGGCCACGGGGTTCGAGTGATGAGGAAGAGGCACGATTACGGCAAGAAATGATTGATGATGAAAAAGAAAGAGCCGAGCACAGGATGCTGGTTGACTTGATGCGAAACGATATCGGTGCCGTCTCGAAAGTAGGCAGTGTACAAGTCAAACGGTTCGATGTAGAAGCCTACGCCAACGTACAGCATCTCGTTTCACAAATCACCGGTACACTGGAACGAAAACAGACTGGAGTCGATGCATTACAGGCGGTATTTCCAGGAGGGAGTATCACTGGTTGTCCTAGAACGGTGGTGTGTGCTGCAATCGATGAATTGGAACAAATACCGCGCTCCTTTTGGACTGGTTCAGCAGGTTGGATTGACGTCCATTCGGGAGAATGCTCATGGAATATTCTGATTCGGACACTGCAGGCAACATTGACTCACGGCCGATGGAAAGGTGCGATTGCAGCTGGTGGCGGCATCACAATTGGCTCAGAAGCAGCGAATGAAGTGGAAGAGGCAAAGTGGAAAGCAATGGCTCTTCGAAGAGCGTGTGGATGGATTGATGGAACCGAACGAAAGGTGCCGACCAGAGACATTCGGACGCATTCACTCACTCCAGAATTAGCGGTTGCGGCAGAAAACAACGGCTCAATCAGATATGAACAATCGGTTGCGATGACCCAGCCAGGCGTACTTCTCATCGATAACCTCGACTCATTCACGCTCAACATCGCACATTCAGTGGCAGCACTAGGCCATGATGTCACGGTGATCAAGGCAAGGCAACGTGGACAACAATGGGACGATACGACAGTTCTTGAATTGCTTAAATCATGCGAACCAACCCACATAATCTTAGGTCCAGGGCCCGGCACTCCCGAAGATTCGCCTCTCACAATGACCATCGCAAGATGCGCCGTTTCTGGAAAAATCAACACCCCTGTGCTCGGCATATGTTTGGGCCATCAAGCCATTGGAATGGCTGATGGAATGAACCTCGTGCGTGATTCCAACGGGCCTATTCACGGCTCACCTCGTGCATGTCATCACTCACAAAAGAATCTGTTCCAATCGATTGAATCACCCGCATCATTCACGCGCTACAACTCTCTTTGCCTCACGTCAAATCCAAATGGAATCCTGATTGAAACAGCGCATGAAGCGGAGTCTGAAACGGTAATGGCACTGCGCCACCCAAGCCTTCCAGTCTATGGCGTACAGTTTCATCCTGAGTCAATCGGTTCAAAGGACGGTTTACACTTGTTGCAGAACTTTCTACAAGTTCAAGCGGATGCTTGAAGAATCGTGAGTGTTTGGGGTGGTTTGAGGGAGCGACATGCCAACATGCCGACACTGTTCAAGCACCTATGGGCGAGAACAATTTGTCCATGGAAATGGACCTATGACTCAAGTCTGTGTCCGATGCGCTGTTGATACTGGAATAATTTCTAAAGAAGATGCTGCAAACATGTACGATGATTCGTTGGGCAGCGCCCGGCTTCAGATTATGGCTCGAAGATACAGCATTTTCATGTATATTCCACTGTTGTGGACGTTGTGGATTATCGTTCTTAGCGGCGTGAAACCGTGGGGTTTGTATTTCCTTGGACTGCTCATTCTACTCACCCTACTCGCACCAGTTTGGTTCATCTATCGAGGTGGACAGTACTCCGGTGATATGGCCCGCTTAACACCAGCCTACGATCGACCCAAAGGCCACTGATCAGCTTTTAGCATGTATTTTCAAGACATCGCCATCCGTCAATTCGTGCTCGGCGCCAACCACTCTTCGAGTGCGCCCATCAACACCGCGAATAAATCCGTCTCCCAAATCACTGTGCACCTTATATGCCAATGCCTTCGCTTGAATCCCTGCAGGGACGACAAGTGCATCAGGAAGCACCTTGCCGTCTCCGTCCGTCCAATGAGATTCATCTTGAACCGGATACACGACAATGTGGTCTAATTCATCAAATAAGACGGTGTCAATCAGTGTAGAAACGCCGGTACCTTTGGCACTCATGAGCCGCTCTTCCATGTGAGAAAGTGCCTTTCTTTGCGGTTCGGAAAGAGCTTTTTTATCCACATATTCAAAGGTAGACTCACCAGGAACATACGAAATCAAATCAGCAGAACTGGCCCGACGCAAAGCCAATTCCATATCCGCCATTATTGGCATCAAACGACCATTGGTCGTGACGGCATCAAGGACCCCTTTCGGGGCGATGTCAAACTTATTTGCTGCAATGTGAATTGGGAAAAGTTCCGTTCGAACATGGACTGCGAGTGAATGAATAACGTCAGCGGTCCAATCCCACGGACTTGCAAGTTCTGAGTGCTGTGATTTGAACGCTTCAAAAGCCAAACTGATGGCTTGATTCGTAGCACCCAGTCCGGTTAATCGCTCATGAATGAACGATACGAGGCCTTTCTCACCCTCTGCCTGAACGCGACGAACACCTCGTATCCAGCCTTCGTTGAGAAGGCCTGCAATCCACGCATCAAGTTCGTTACCGAGAAACTCAATCTCTTCGAAGACTCGTTGTTGAGCGACTTCCTTGCTTTGGTTAGCCCCCTGAGGATTGCCCTCCAAATCGGTGGTCCCGGCAGCATCAATCACCTGAATTAGAGCATCACAATTGGCCAAGTCTGCAAGGAAGGCGTTTCCCCTACCGCGTCCTTCACTCGCACCGGGAACTAAGCCTGCAATATCGACTAAAAAACAGGGCACTAGTCGGCGATGAGCGACGCATGAACCAGTGCGAGGCTCGCATAAGCTTCCTTTGCGGACGTCATCATCAGCAACTGGTTGAAGCCGACCCTCGGATTCTAAACGTTGACGGATGTCTTTGCAGGGGCACTGGACTCGTGCAGCAATGAAAGCCACTCCCACATTCGGTTCAATCGTACAAAATGGGTAATTGGCAATGTCGACTTTTGCCAAGGTAGCTGCGCTAAAAAAAGTGGACTTGCCGACATTCGGTTTCCCGACCAATCCGACTCGCATGCACGTCACCCTGCATACTCATTCTTCTTCATTCTCTGGCAGAGAATTACCAATGATTATCAGCTTGATTTCGAGTTCTGGGAGATTGATTCGACCGTTTCCATCGATGTCGACTGCTTCGACTAAGCGGCTCATTTCCCATGGGGGAAGATTCGCAATCTCGGCTGAGGCAAGCGCCTTCTGGAATTCAAATCCATCTATTTCTCCCGAACTATCAAGGTCAATGGAAGTGAAGAATTCAACTACTGTCTGCTTGGACTGGCGCAGGAACTTTGCGAGCATGACGAGTTCTTCGGGAACGGGGTGCTCAGTGACTTCATCGTTGTGGAGCTGAGCGGAGACTTCGATGACCATCGAGCCACCTTCATCTTCTTCGACAGCCCCAATGTGGAGTTGGGTGTCAATTCCAACGCCGCGACCGAGTAAGGTGCGAATGGTCGTCGAGCCTTCCACTAACGAGTACGAGTCAATGTCGCTTTGAGTAGCAGTCGATACTGCATTAGCGTTGTTCGGCCGACCAGTATGAATCATAGAAAGCGCTGCAAGAATACTCGCAAGCACGATTGGATAAAACAACGCTGCCGATACCAAAAAGAAGCCGCCTGAAGGAGCGATCACGTCTTCAATTTCGAGGCTTGTAACGGATTGTTCGACAAAATCACCCATGAGGGATGCGATGGTCGAAGTCACACCTGCAACGACGGTGAACCAGACGGCGAGTTGTGCATTACTTGCCTTAGCAAGTTGCTTTTCAGCAACGAGTGGATAGGAACTGAACAGAGCGGCGAGCATCATCAAGGAACCAATCGTGTACATGAATCCTGAGTCAACGGTGAAAGCCATCGAACCAAGCTTGTCCATGCCAACAAAGGTATCCATTGCAGTGAAGAAACCTCCAACTGCAAAGAGCGGGAGTAATAGCATAGCGCAGGTTGCAGCAAACGCACCAGGACTCTTGACAATCGAAGCAGCGTTGGAGCGAGAGGTTGCAAGCATGTTGAAACTACCAGCGAGAATCGGTAGCAGTCCCATCGTCATCAGAATCGCTCCAAGGTTCTGCAAGAGTTCACCTGCATCTGCTGAGGTCATGTAAAACGGAGGAATCGTTACGAACAAAAACAGAAGGTTGACCTTGAACAACGATTCAGACCAAACGGGTTTTCCTGCACTGAATGGAATGACATGGTATGCAACAGCAAAAATCAATGCCAACGGAACCCACCCCGTGAGGACGCGCTCTGCCATCCAAGCAGTCTGCGTAGAGTCGAGCAATTGCCCAAAGAAGAGCAGATGCATCGAGGCAATCTTTGCCACAAGAGCGAGGACCAAAAACCACGTTGTTGGGGAAAGAGTGTCGTGTTCACGCTCGCCAATCGTGATGAACACGTTGATGAGCAGTGCAATGTGAAGGAATGAACCAATCAGGAGCAGGGAGATATTTCGCAGGGTTTCCAGCAGTGCGGCCTCGTTTTCTAAGGTAAGGAAAGAAAAGATTGCAGGGGTGATGAGCACAACTGCAGTCGAAGCAGTGATGAGCACTGCAATCATCGAAGCACTTGCTTCGCTTGCGAGGCGGCCTTTCGATGAGCGAGAGACAGAGACTAAAGCTGCTCCAATCAAAAGGTAGTTGAGAGCTGTGCTAAAGAAGATCGACGTATAGTCACTCAGCATTGAACCGTCGTCGTACTCCCATCCAATGCTTGAAAGTGAATTCAAAGCAGATGGATCGTATCTGTGCCAGATGCCAAGAAACATGCTGATGGTTGCGAGAATGAACCATGCCATTCCGAAGCGCATCCACGTCTTCGTACCGCTTCCAGGCTTGTCACTGAACAGGTCGATAAGACCTGCTGGTGCTTTATTGAGAAGAAAAAGACCGACCTGACGGAGTGGTTTAGCCATTCCGCCAATTCCTTGGACCATGTAATTTGATACGAGAAAAAGTGTCGCTAAAAGAAGCGTTGAGGTGATAAATACTGTTTCCATACATCACACCTCCTAATCGACAATGACCTCGCTGATGAACGAGGCAACAATCGCTCCAACACCAATAATGATGCCAATGAGGTAATACCAAATGCCGCTACCACCGAGATTTCCAATCAGAGGAACGATTTCTCCGAGCAACGGAATGTTGTCCCAGCCAAAGACGTTTGAGAACAGCGCAAGTAGCCCTAAAAGGCCGACTGAGAAGAGTGTTAGGACGACACGGCTGCCAGACGGCTCGCCCGTTCCTACCGTTACATCTGGTAGAGTTGTTGCATTTGACATGTGTTCACCCACAGTTGACCCCATAGGGGTCATTCCGCCCACTCGCAATGCGGTCATAAAGATTCACTCCTGCACGGGAGGATTCGAACGATTGAAAAATGCTCTACGGTGAACGAAGAGCATTGAGTGGATTACCTCGGCGATTCTTGGAAATGCCGAGTGGAGCCGGGAGAGTTCGTTCAAGAGCAATTTCCTCGGCCCATGTTTTTTCACAAGCGCAAGAAAGTCCCGTGAATTCTTCTAAATCACCAGAAACAGCGTAGCGCTCAATCGATGCGACAACTTCTGCATCGCATGAACCGCAGTTGTGGGCACCACGGACCCTGCCGCCTGCTGTCGGATGGATGATGAGGCGACAGACTTGGTCATCATCACCGTTCGTTCCACCGTTTGGATGAATTGTGGGGTGTGCTCGACGAATCATTTCCACCAGCGACCAAAGCCATGGTGGGCGATACTCGTTGTTTCGGTGAAGGCGGTCGATGATGGTCCCTCGCTGAATGTTCATTGGATTGACCGATATCTCATCACTTTTTTCAGCAACGTCTTCAATCCATTTCACGCCGTGAATCAACGCATCTGCTTCACTCATGAACGGGGGTTTGAACATCAAATAAGTCTTGACTCGAATGTCGAATTTTTTGAGGTTTTCAACCGCTCTGTCCCATGAGCGGGTGGTGAAGCCCTTGTTGACGTGGAAGCGTAGAACTTCATCATCATAGGCTTCCAAGCCGATTGCAACTGCAAAACTTTGATTGATTTTGGTAGCCCAAGCGAGTTTTTCGACGGTCAATTGCTCACAACGGCTTTCCACAATCAACTCTTTGCCGAGTTCTTGACAATCACGAAGAACCGTTTCCTGAAACTCGACTGGAATCTCACGGTCCTCGAGGAGTGAACCGCTCGTGTACACCTTGACCATTGCATGGCCTTTGAAATCCTTGAACTTCTGTTTAGCATACGCCCACTGCGCATGCAAGTCATCGTTGGTTACGTCATCACGAGTATCGTTAAAATAGCCGCAAAAAGTGCAGCCGCTCGACCACCACCAATGGCATCCTTTGGTCCGTAGAATTACGGTAACAGCGCTACATGGAGTCCCATCTGCAAGCGTTTCAGGTGTGTAGTAGACGGTCGCAGGTTCATTGGCGTCCCACGATTGTTGACGAGCACGGGCCCATGGGGTATTGGCAGGTGCTTTGATCAAATCATGAATCCGAGCACCCTTGGCGCCATCTCCAACAAGTGTTAGCGATTTTGGACCGGTCAAGAATGCTCCCCCAAAGTGAGTGGCCTGCCTTCGAGGTTTCAATGCACCGATGAATCCGGTGCTCAATCTTCAGATGATTTGAACAGAATTGTCGAACCCGCTTGAACAAACTGACCCTTTGGAAAGTCAGGATTATTGTCTTCTGCAGACGATACGATTGGAGTGAATAAAGCGGCAGGAGCTCGAACATCGACTCGTGACCCGAAACGAATCATACCGTACCGTTGACCTCTTCGAACCTCAGAATCAATTCCAAGCCACGGAACGATGGTTCGTGCAAGTGAACCAGAAATTTGCGTGACTTCAACGAAAACGCCGTCTGGATTTTGAAACACCGTGCGTACACGTTCATTGAACTGGCTTTCTTTTTTGTATGCTGGAATGAAGGGTCCTCGACGGCGGCCCTTACCGGTTCTGTGCTCCATTCGCAGGATGCTTCCAGCCATCGGGGCTCGGTTCACATGAACGTCCAACGGCGACATGAACACTGCGATACGAATTACATCATGCTGGGATTCCTCTCCTTCACGAACCGGTTCATATCGTTGCTCAGTCTCAAAGGCAAGCGGATTCGGTGTAGGAGACGGATACCACTCTCCAGTGAGTTCATCAATCTCACATTCTCCAGAATCGCGTTCACTGTTCGAGGGCCTTCGAGCTGTTGCGCGCTCTCGTCGGACAAACATTACTCGGCCATCAGCGGGACTGACAAGTACACCCTTGTCACGCGGTATAGGCCGGTCAGGGTCTCTCCAAAAATTAGCGCAGAAAGCTGAAAACATCAGACAAAGCATTCCAAAAAGAGGAATGAGTCCGTTCAAGGAATCAATTGTTGAACCAATAATAAGAGCACTGCCGCCCATTAAAATTGGGACGATCACGGGGCCATGGCCACCATGGGCCAATCCACCCATCGTATCGCCTCACTCGTCCCAGGTAACGTCGCCGTCATCCCAAGTGACGCTTGCGTCAGCAGCAGGTTTTGATTCTTCCACAGGTGCATCTTCCACAGGTGCCGCTTCTTCAGCTGGTTCAACAACCGGTTCTTCGACAACATCGACCGAAGCCGTCTCAGATTCAGCGGTTTTGGCTTCAGCTTCTTCGATGGTCATTTCAGCTGCGCGAGCGTCAACCATGTCATCAACTCGGTCAGTGAAAGCCCGGGACATGTGTTGGGACTTGCGCTCTGATTCGATGGCTCGCTCGATCATCTCGTAGCGTTCCTTGATTGCCTTGTTCAAGTCTTCAAAGATTTGCATGTGCGATACATACCAGTCATCCCGTGCCTTCATTTCGGCAACGGCGTGACGTAGATCGTTGTCCAGTTCTTCAGCAATGCCGAAAACTTTGCCAAGGCGGTCCTTTTCTCGAGAGTATTTTTCTTCCATCTTCTCCAATTCTGGTTCGAGATGTTCGACTTTCTTTCCGGCCTTTACTGCTCGAAGTTCAAGTTCTCGGACTCGGACTTCTTTTTCAGAAAGGAGAGCTTCTTGCGTTTCTTTTTCGATTTCACGCTCGATGATTTCTTTCTCGAGGACTTCGTTTTCTGCACGAGCGTCCATGAGTTCTTTGCCTTGTTCATCGTATGCATTGTACAAGACCTTCAAACCGTCTTCCGCAGACTGCAATTTTTCTTGTAAATCTTTGATGGTAGCCTCTGGCGTCATCGTACCTTCTTCTTCGGTCATTCAATCACCCGGAGGACAAGCCTCCATGAACGCCCACTTCACTCCACCCTATCAAGCCGACGCTTGGTAGGACACCGAAATGACCCGCATTCCAAGTGGAATACCTGTCAACGAAGTGCATTCGTTGCGGCAACCAATTCTCGAGCAATGCTCACTTCGCCCATCGAATGTCCGGAATCGGGGACAATAGTCAGACGACTGTTTGGTAGCGCCTTATGCAATTCCCAAGCACTTCTGGTAGGGCAAACGACATCGTAACGGCCTTGAACGATAACCGCAGGAATGTGTTGAATCGATTCGACATTGTTGAGAATGTGGGCTTCATCAAGGAAAATTGCGTTGGTAAAGTAGTGACATTCAATTCGTGCAAAAGCAACGGCGAAATCTAAATCTTCGGCTTTTTCAAGGTATGATGGGTCCGGAAACAGTCGGCTGGTTGCCATTTCCCAACGCGTCCATTGCTGAGCGGCTGCACGACGAACCTCGATGTCATTTGAAGTAAGGCGATGGTAGTATGCTTTGATTAAATCCGATTGCTCATCGATAGGTATGTGTTCACGGTACGGTTCAAAGGCATCCGGGAAAATGTGGCTTGCTCCATCCTGATAAAACCAGTGGAGTTCGCTCTTTCGGCACATGAAAATCCCTCGCAAAATGAGGCTAATGGCTCGATTGGGATATGTTTGAGCATAGACCAAGGAAAGTGTTGAGCCCCATGAACCGCCAAAAACGTGCCAACGCTCAATTCCAAACGCAGTACGGAGTGTCTCGATGTCGTCAACCAGTGCTTGCGTGGTGTTATCTTGAAGCTCCGCATGGGGGGTTGATGCACCACACCCCCGCTGATCAAATTGAATGATGTTGTATGCAGAGGGGTCGAAGTATTGCCTGTACGCTGGTTGTCCGCCGCCACCGGGCCCACCGTGGATGACGATGACGGGTATTCCGTCCGGATTACCTGATTTCTCCCAAGCGATTGTATGGAGAGAAGTCACCTCAAGCCTACCTGATTCGTAGGGGTCGATTGGAGGGTAGAGAACGTCTTCGAGCGTGGTCGTTGAATCGAACATGAACCCTCCATTACGAGGTTGACGATGTTTCTTTCGCAATGGACATCTTCTTGGAATGGTTCGGCTCGAAGGGACACATGAGCAGGAGAAAAGCCACCGATGTGTTCAGTGAATGGGCCTCGAAAGGGAAAGATGAGGGAATGGAGCGCGGTCATGCAGCATCCGTGCTTGAAATGCTCAAATTCGCTGGAATTCCGCGTACACAACCCTACTCTGCCATCGATGTAGGGTGTGGAAACGGTTGGGTTTGCCGTACTGTAGCCTCCGACCCAATGTGCAAACACGTCAGTGGGGTTGACGGTTCGCCAACCATGATTGAAAAGGCAGTACTGACCGACCCATCAGGCTCGTATTTCCACGGTTATCTTCCTGAATGGAAACCAGAAACTGCCGTCGACCTTCTTCACAGCATGGAGTTTCTTTACTACCTCCATGACCCTGCTGCAATGTTGAAGATTTTCCACGATTCGTGGCTCAACAGTGGCGGAATTATTGTCGCTGGCGTCGACCACTATTTGGAAAACGAGGACAGTCATTCCTGGCCCGATGCACTGAATGTTCACATGACGACGCTCAGCGTTGAACAATGGAAGCGTGCGATGATTGAAGCGGGTTTTATCGATGTCGAAATGCATCGAGTAGGGCTTAAGGAAGGGTTTGTTGGAACGTTGGCGATGGTCGGAAGAAAACAGTGAATCAGTCATCTGTTGGTCGAGGACCAAGCGTTTCATCATCCGACACACACAGTCGTATATCGCCTCGTGAATAGGGGCAGGTGGAGCAAATGTGGGCGTTATCACTCGATACCGCTGGCGGTTCTGGAATCGTGCCTGGAGTCGCGGAAAGCTGAGCCATCCATTCAAGATGTTGGGAAAATGTCGCTTTCGAGGCACCATATTCGGTTTCTGTCATCTGAAGCATTCTTCCAGAAGCGCCCATCAACAGAGAGGGCGGGAGAATCGTACGACGCTCCGACTCGGGTTTCTGCTGCTCCATGGATTCAAGTGCCAACGAATACAGGGTAAGTTGCAAGGTGTGCTGCTTCAAAATCGAACGCTCCGCAGGAGTGGAAGGATACGGGTTGAGGAGTTCTCCATTGAAGCGCTGCAGTCGGCTGCCTTTTTGCGGGTCATTGAAATTGAATTCATCCCTGCATCCCTTGGTTTTCAAATCAACGACTTGCAGATATCCTCGGCCATTTGTATCTCGAAGTGCAAGTACGAGATCCGCTCTTCCGTCAAAGACAATGTCCACATGGTCAACTCTGGCAAGAGGTCGCGGTCCATCAACTGAAAAACCGGATCTATGAAGGTCTGTGAATCGAACCTGATTCACGTAATAAAAGGGTAATTCTGTCCTCAATCCTTCAACAGAAAAACCGTGAATATGCTCTCCTTTAGCATAAGTTCCAAGCAGGCCGTTTCGCACGAGGCTCCCGATTTCAGCCAAGCGATTGTGTGTGGCTTGAGCCAACTCATCGTCGGAGCCATCGACACCAATTCCTTCCTCGGCCATGACCCTGCGAATTGCTTCAGGGTCGTCGAGCAGGTCTTTTCCATCGTAGACCCACGCAGACGGAAGGGGGGAAGTCGGAGGGCCGTTCTTCGATGCTGGATTTTCCAGACCAATCTCAATCAAACGATGCATGAGAGTTCCAAACGTAGTCGCTTCTGGATAGTTCGATGCTTCCTTATCGGCTCTCTTCGCAGAAGGAGAGAAGAAATACAGAGGTTCTGGATTCCATCCACGTACTTCAGTGAGCCAGTGTGCTCGTGGGCAACTGTGGCTGGAATCTAAACTATGAGCAGGCATCCGCATAATCTGATTCACCAATGGAGGTGGAGGAATCTCGTCCGGTTCAGTGACTGTCAGAGCATTCATCCGCTGTTCAACAATGTGCCAGTCTTGAAGCGGGGTCTGAGTTTGTACGCTGGGGAAACATTGTGGTGAGTGATAGATGTGAATGCCGTCCAATGATTCGATACCCAACTGAGAATCACTGGCCAGTGAGAAAGGATCCAGAGAGAGAACTGTTTCAGTGTACGCCGCAAGTTCGCCACCAGTAACATCGCCTTGCAATAACCACGGCGAGTTGTGCACTGAATGTTGATGTGAAAGACTTCGCAAACCATCAAGCCACATGCCTCCCATCGTCTTGAGTGAGGGTTTACTCTTGAACGTCAACCGATGTGTCTGTACGTCGATTTCTGCAGTGCGGCTTGGGGAGCCAACGACGATGAGACGGTCCTTTACTCGCGTCAAGGCAACATAGAATTCACGACGACGTTCGGCTTGTCGTTGTGCATGGTCCATTCTTTTGGCAAACTCCCAGAGGCCATCATCGGGGCGGTCCCGAGAGGTCCACGGGTTGATTCTGCCTGCGACGACTTGGGGGGTTACAAGCACGTTATTTTTAGCAGCGAGCGAAGCGTCGGATTTACCTGCGTGGAACATACCTGCAACGACTACCACTGGAGCCTGCAAGCCTTTAGCACCGTGGATGGTCATGATTTGAACTGCGCCACCCGGAGGCGTGGTGATGGCAGATGGGCCCTTTGTTCCCAGCCCGTCGAGGTCTTTGATTCGATGATACAGAGCCGATGCTTCATGGCCTAATTCGTCCCCGATACTGGACAGTAACGCACACCATGATTCTGCATTCTGTCGAGACGTGTCGTCAGGGTAGGCGACCAACAAATCTGAATGGTCCAAAATGACATCAAAGATATCGTGAACTGCGCCGCATTGAACGAGATACTCGAGATGTTCAGCGAGACGACGAATCGAATCGTTCGGTGCACAGTGCTGAATCTTTTGCCACCATGTCCCGTCCATCTCTTGAGTCATTAAAGCGTGAGATTGTGCATCGTTGAATCCGAGAATAGGGGAACGGGCGAAGGTGAGGGCCGCATGCCGTGACTGCGGGTATGCAATCAATTCAAGGCAGGAAATAAGCGGTGATACAACCGGCTGGGATAACAGGGCGCCTTGTCGATCAGCCATCACAGGAACACCTCTCGATTGAAGGCGTGAAATCAAGTCAGGTATGTGTTTTCGAGAGTGGACAAGAATCAGAATGTCTTCGGCTCGGACCGGTTTCTCCTGAGCTGGAACCTCTGTGAAGTTCTGCTGTGATGCGTTCCACATGCGCGTCGGTTGTTGGAAAAGTAGAGCCTGAAGGCGTGCAGCAATCAATTCGTTTTCCAAGTGTGTCTTCGACGCCTCGGGGGCAGAAAAGGTGTCGAAATATTCATTCAAATCAAGACTCGGTGTTTCTGCATCAATCTGCAGAGGGAGCAACCACTCTAATACGCCTGCTTCTGTTGAGGTTCGGGCTGCCCGTAAACGCTGATGTTCTGCATGCCAATCGCCCGGAAGAAGGTAGTGTCGTGGATCGAACACATCTTGGAACATTCCGTTCATGGCGTCCATCAAATTCGGAAGAGTTCGATGATTCGAGGTAAGGTCAATGTGTCCAAGGGATCGGCGATTTTTTCGCTCATCGTCAATTGTACGAACAACGTCTTCGTCATCCTCAAACACCAATTCAACGTGCTCCCAAGGTTGGGAAGGGATTGACGAGGAGTGGACATCAGTTCCAACGATGAATGAACCAATTTCACCTCCAGCACCGACTGGGCGAGGATCTCTTCCATGGTCGTCCAGTCGGAGGTGAGAAAGGCGCTGTTCGTTCGACTCGATTTCATTGGCCAACTTGATGGCCGCAACGGTTCGACGCATCACGGTTACTTCGGCTTGTCGGAATCGGTAGATACTCTGCTTCATGTCACCTACGATGCACACCGTAGGGTCCCAGGGTCCAAGCGGTCGAGCAGGGTCGTCCGGTGCCAATTTACGATGTCCCCAGAGTCGCGCTAGAAGGCGGAAGTGAGCGGGGTTCGTGTCTTGATATTCATCGATGATGAACGCCCGGTATTGCCGTCGAATGGTTTGAAGAACTGCAAATCGTCGATTAAGGTCTTCATAGCAAGCATGGTCTTCACCAGCAAGCCTCATTGCACGGGCAATATGGTGGTCATGCCACGGTTCATTACCGAGTTCGTCAAGTACGCGTACCACTTCAATTGGGTAGGTGTGGCGTACGATGTCTGGGCATCGAGCTAGAAGTAAATCAGCAGCAAGTCGTTGAATATCATCATAGTCATGAACGCCCTCATGCGCCTTCATCAGGGCGAGAATGTCCTGACAGCCGCGATGAACGAGCAGCAAATCGTTCAATACTCTGGTTTGCAATTCACAGGAAATACGTAGACGCCCGTCAGGTGCGATATCGCTGGATTCAAGTCCAACCGGTTGAGATCTTAGTGGGCAGTCTTCGGGCATGTGCGGCAAGTTTGAAATTGGAGCGAGAAGGAAGGCACTCTTACCGAGCATTCGCATGAGCGTCCCTTGACGGGAATTCATGTGACTACGAAGATTCTCTGCCAAGTTAGCTGCTTGAGCATGGAGGGAATCTCGAACTGCCTTGGATAAGGTCTTCGCATGACTCTTTCCGTACAAGCCAGGATGCCAGCCGTTGCAATGATTCGCTTGTGGAAGTCCACCCTTGGTGAAAAATGTTGGACGGTCGTTGCTGTTTAATTGACTCCACGAAGCGGATGCAAGAGCGATTTGCCAGACCCATTGAATGCATTCTGCGGGTTCTTCGGGAAGCGGTTGCCTCGCAAGATGTGTGAGATGATTGAAGCGTGTCATGGAAGTTCCTATTTCAGACTCGCATGGGACGATATAATCTGCAGAATATGCGAGAAAATGATCGGTCCATTGAAGCAACAAGTTCTGCAAAGTGCGACAGTATTCTACTGCAATATCTTGAACGGGTTCAGAAAACATGTCCAGCAGGACTTCGTGTGGCATTGGGCCCTGGCCTGACCATTGCTCGCCATTTGAGTGTGCTCGAGCGACCATGGCGTGATGGGCTTCCTCCACGAACAGCGATTTGCCCAGCATACCGCTGAGGACAACTGCGGCTCTTTCTTGGCCTCCGAGAAGAACTGCCAAACGATTTCGAGCAGAAATGAAGCCGTCAACGTTCCCTCGCACGCCCGCCTCGAGTGCGTCGGATACTGTACGAATTCGCCAAGCGGATTGAAGCGCCTCTTGGGTCAAAAGAGGTGATCGCTCTTCGGAAATTTGCTCTCGACTCGGATGGACAGCGACGAAATCTAAATGCGGTGATACGAGTTGTGAAAGGAATGCATCGATGGTTGAAATTGGGGCTTCATCGAGCGATGAGAGCAGCATTTCGACATCCGCATGACTGCGCACACGTGGGTCAAAAATGCCATCGCTGTCACCTTTCAAAATGGGTCCAGCACGGGTTTGTCCAACCCGCATTCGAATACGAGCTTTCAATTCTGCAGCGGCTTTTTTCGTGAACGTAATAGCAACGACTTCGCTTGGAAGTAATCCCCTCCATTGCTTTTGTTCTGTACGTTGACGTGGAGGTGAACGGAGTGAACCGTGCCCGGTCAGAGGCTCTCGGGGCCCAGTTGGAAGGAGATGGGTCGCTCTTTGCTCGTGTGAAAGCAGATGTTGGACGTAACGTTCTGCCATCACTGTCGTTTTTCCAGTTCCAGCACCGGCATCCAATGCAATGTGCTTGTCGAGGTCCAAACCAAGACGCTGGCTTCGATTAAATCGAATCATTACATGTTCCCCCCAAACATGTTTGGATAGACGTGACGGATTGAGCCAAAGGAATAGTGTCGACCAGGTGTAGCGTTTACGTGACCGTTTCGAGCGGTCTGAATCGCACGGCTTGAAGTTCGCAATCGTTCTGCGAGGAACGCTCGAAATCCGTTCTGCTCAGAAGGTTCTGAATGAGGGAACCGATGCAGATGTTGCGTGTGGAATGTACGCTCTCCGATGTCCACTCCTTCCAAATACGGGACGATTGATTCATCCAATTCAAGGTAGTGAACGGTTGATTCGCCTATCTCAGTTACACCTATTCCCACCACTCTATCGCCCGGATGGTTCAATTCCCATGCGCGGGCATACAATCCGAGCTGAACTTCATCGAATAAGCCACGTCGATGTCGGTTTCCTCTATCCCCGTGCTTGGGTCCGTTGAGGGTTTTGAGGTCGCGAATGACGACCAGACGGTCGGCAGCAGGCGGGTTGTCAAGCGACAACGTCATCGTATTCGAGGAGGGTTTTGGTGTGAGCAATCCATCAGCAATGGCTCGTTCACGTTGGTGGACAGGCAAGCGCACCTGATCGACGCGGTCGATTCGTCCACGAATCTTGAACGGTGTGGGTTCGCCCTCATCACTGCATGCGTCAAGTTCGATTGCAGGATTCCCATCCAACCCGATTCCGAATTCACAAGCGAGTGGTGACGCCCCTGAGAGGACGAAATCAGCCTCAAGCATTCGTCCGATACGACCTCCACGCTCGAGTTCAATTTCACCTTCAAGATGGCCTCGCCAAACGTCTGGGGTAACGCCTAACATTTCTCGACAACGATGGACTGCAACGGCATCATTACGGGTGAGCCAAGGCACATCTCGTTCTAAGAAATCAAGAATTGAGACCCACAATTGGTCGATGGTTTTGAGGACCCCTTCACCTAATGGATGTGGAGAAATGACCGGTGCACTGGCAGTAGGAACTCCGTGTGCTTCGAGAAGCGCTGCTTCTGCATCGTGCAACATCGTACCTCGAGTACGCTGGTCAAGGTCCTCGGTTTGCTCCTCTCTGGCTTGGATGTTCAGATGGTTCTTCATCCACGCTAATCGAGGACAATCCAGCCACGATTGTATACGACTAGGAGACCATATTTCTACCTCGATGGAAGTTGAATAACCCATCACTGAATTGAGGATTTCACTTTGCATGTCGTGAGCAGGTAGGGGGCGTGGATCGATTGCAGGACCAGTGCCTCTGGAACCTTTCATGCCGAGATGGGGCCAAACGGGAGCGAGATTTGAGCCGAAAGTAACCTGGCTTTTACTCGGGCGCAAGGTAAGGCCGTCAACACTGAGGAGGTGATGGCGTGAGTCCCAAGGGAGATACTCGTTTTTTTGCAGCCCTTTGTGCGAAGGTTGGCGATGCATACGGTCGATTTGTATGGGCACTTCATGAGCCATTGCTACGCCCGCTGGTGAAAGAACGCGCCCCGAAACGTGAGTTCCATCTTTGAGAGCGAGTCCGAGCCGCTGACGTTCATCACGTCCACGAGAACCTGCACGCTCGGCGAAAATAGCACCATCGCGAACTGTCATGGTGAAAGGACGGGGAGTGAGCCACGCTCCACCGAAATGGTCAGCAGTCCAATGCCAACTCCGATTCATGTGGCCTAACTGATGAGCAGATGCCGGGACAAAGGCGGGTTCAGGTCGAAGAAGGTCGATCTCCCCCGTCTGACGGAGTTCTGAAAACCATTCTGCGAGAGGAGCGCTGGGTCCACCGCCCTCTTCCATACTGGAATCGAACACGATAACGGTTTGAGCACAGTTCAACAAGTGGCGAAGGTGGTGTCTTCCTCTGCGGATTGCGAGATCGGAATGAAGCATGCCTAATCGGAGTTTGGCAGGAGCGTCGAGCCACGGAACCTTTGCCGCTTTCATTGACCAGGAGCCTACATCCAATCCGACGAGTAAAAGCACATCCGCCTCGATACCTTGAGCTTCTTCAGGAGTGAGAATTTGAATTTGTTTTCCCGTAGCACGAGGTCGCGGCACGCTTGTAAATTTGAGCAGGTGGTCGAGGTACGAAAAGAACTCTTGACCACCCAAAGGCACAGATTGACCGGTCTTTTGGAGCGTTTTTATTGTTGATGCGTGGGCCTCACTAAGATGTTGGAGCCCGGCAACAGAACGATCGAAACCAGCAGTCCTACCGGAGAGTAAAGTCCAGTTGAGATTCGATAAAACAAAATCAAGCCATTCAAGTCCATCCGCCGGTCGGCGGGGCAGAGGAAGTTGCTCCCCAGTTGAGCAGCCCGCTGAATACTCGCTCAGAAGCGCTCGGGATGGTTCATCCAAAAGGGGGTGCCACAGTTCAGCAATGCATCGAACCCACCACTGCGTTTCCTCCAATTCTTGCAGTGCACGTTCCCGATTTTCGCCCATCTGCGGGGTCGCCTGCTGAAGGGTCGCAAGCCATCGACGAAGAGCACCCTGGCCACCTCGCACGTGAAATGAACGAGCAATGTTTTCCAAAACCTTTGCATGAGGCCGGGGGTGCCATGTTTGCCGACTGGGGTGTGTGAGTTCAGGGACACCTCCATTCGGCAATGGGAGACTCTGATGTTCGTACAATGATCTCATCTTATCCAGCGACCATGCTTCAAGCCCGTCTCCGATACGCATCAAGTGCCCGAGTGAAGAAAGAGCAGGTATCTCTTCGAGCGAGCGTTGTTCTCCTCCCGTGATGTAACCAAGGGCTTGAAGGCGGGTATGCCAAGCATCTCGATTTGCGTCGGCTGCGCCGTCGATTATGGCCACAGTTCCGTCTGAAGTCGAGCGGTAGTGGTGCAACAAGTCAAACGCAGCATCAATGCTGTGAGCGCGTCGGTTGACGATGATTCGATGATAGGATGTATTTCGGGCAATCGAGCGCTCCGAGCGCCAATGTGCAGTGTCAGTAGGGGAGAGAACATGGTGCTCTGGAACCCAGTGTGGGAGGGATTCCTGGGATACATACTCCCATTCACCCTCAACAAGATATGACCCGTGGTGTCCAAGCCGAAATGAGCCCGAGACACAGAGTTGATGAATCGGGCGATGTTTGGATATGCTTTGCAAGAAGCTTCGTTCAACCTCAGTGTAATCCGGCGCTGAGTCCATCACAAAAATGCCTTCGACATCGTTGAGAGTGAATGGTGGCTCGATGGCCTTGTCGAGGCCTCGAAGTATCTGCCATAAAGCGTGATGTGGATGAGTCCCTCCAAGCTGACTACTGACGTGTCTCAAGATCGAATCGAACTCTTTGGCCCCGGGGTCATCATCCCAGCTCCAAGGGTTGTTCAATTCACTCAGCGCTCTATGGAGTGATAGAATTCGTTCGGTTTGGTATGGCATCCATTGCCGTTGGGCCTGTGGAGCGAACATCAGAGGTAGTTCACCCGCTTCTGCAGCGGCCTTTGTGTATGTGTGAATGGAGAGGAACACGCCAGCACTGTTGTTGAGAAGAGGGGGTAGTCCAAGGTCAAGAATCATCAGAGGAATGAGGCGCTGGAGTGTTAGGTGATGGGTCGTGTCAACTGGGATGCTCAACTCAGCAAGCCGGTGCAGGATTTGACTGCGACTGGCCTCGTTGGGATACAGGAACATGTGGTTCGAACATCGGCCGTCGCAGAGTGCATCAAACAACCAAGATGGGAGGGCGTCACCTGCTGAAACCGCTTCGAGCGATATCTGGGGCAATTTTTCTCCTGTCACCTCAGTCGCCTCGCATCGATGAAAAGGTCGACTGTTCTTGAACACTCTCGGGGAAATGAATGGTTATTTGGAAAAATAACATCACCTGTTCTTTCGCGTTCTTGAATGAATGAGAAAAATAACATTTCGTAACATGAAAAGTTCATGTTTGCCGATTTCGAAGATGTCCTTCGGAAGATTTTTATACTTCGCCGGCTATCTATAACTGTAGGTGTGTGCCCTGAACAAGCCGAGCCGTTCGAGTAGCGAGCGATAGTTCATAAGGAGTGAAGGGCACTATAAGTGGAAACAAACATGAAGGAGACAAGATAACATGGTAAACGAGACAAAAAAAGAGGAAGAAGAGCTGAAGTGCGACGATTGCGCTGGAATGAACATGACGCACGATGCTGAAAAGGGAGAAAGTGTGTGTGACGATTGTGGGCTGGTTACTGAACTGCAATTGGGACTTGCTGCAGACAATGGAAGTATCCTGTTCGGTGAAAGCGCCCACTATCAGCCTGTGCGAATGGACAAAGACATCAATGCCAACATTGGAACGGCAGGTTCGAAGATGTACGGTGGGCGCGGGGTGTCGGCAGCTCGACGTAGCAAGTACCGCCTGTTTGAGAAGATTCACCGCAGCACGCCGGAAAACCCACATCCTTTCGCAAAGCGGGTGAAGCGGAACATCGAGTCGCTGTTTGGACGACAGATGTCCCACATGCTTGAATTCATGGCCGAGATGTCGTGCCGGCCATTGAACTCTGAACAAGAAGCGATACGCCAGAAGCAAGCGAAGTCGATGAAGCGACGACTTGGTATGCCGAAGAACTCCATCTGCCGCAAAGGCGAGGGGATCAAAGGCTGTTCTGAAGAGGAAAACGCCGTGATTATTGCGGTTGCCATCGTTGAACTCTCGGGAAAACTCGGCATGTTCCCTGAGATGGACCGCCGCTCTTTGATGGCCCAATTTGGTATCACCAACAGGCAAATCCTGAACGCTCGAAAACGTATTCTCGACCACTGGAAGGCTCGCGTCACGATGGGTTGGGCCAAAATGCCCGTTCGCAAGAGCATCGAGGACAAGCGAGAAGATGAAATTGACCAAGGGATGAACCATTTGTTCGATGCTTTGGCCGAGGTTTTGAGTGAACGGGATTACGAAGATGTGCTCTACGAGACCTCTGCACGACTTTTGTTGCTGCATGAAGGGTCGAAGGACGCTCTCACGCTCAACATCGAAGCTCGAATGGTTGTATCAGTGGTCACGTATGCTGCCTTGAATGTCTACGGATTACAAAGCGGTACGGCTGATGTCATTGCAGAAGTGTTTGGAATCACGAGCAGCGGCGTTCGTTCTCGATACTACGCATTAGTCAAAGAGGTTCACCAAGGTACGTTTCACGACAACGGAGCTTTTGATACGAGTCAAACATACAAGGAAGTTATCCTCGATTCCCGCGAACAGCATGCTTTGATAGGCAAGTACCGATTCGTTCAATCATGCGCAAAGGATTCATCCTCGTCGGACTCTTGATACTCACTGCATTCTGCCCGGTAACCTCTGTTGCTCTTCCAGCAACTACGTTGGAAGGCGGAGTCGTGTTTGGTGGACAGTGGTCTGAGGCCAATGTGACGGACTCCTCAGTTGAGAACTTGAGCGATCTACCCAGCATCGTTGAAATCCTCACGGCAACGTGGTGTGGCAACTGCGTAACTGTGGAGCATGCCTTTGAAGAAGTGAGTGAGAACGTCAGCATACAGCAATACCACGTCCATAGAGCAATCAATGAGCCGAGTGACCCTCTGGGTTCTGAAGCGGTGAATCAACGATTCTATGACCGGTATGGTGTCGTGTATACTTACGAAGATAACAACTACAACATGTATCCTCCAGCAAGTGCGATCAACGGTACGACATTCAAGTATGGAAGCGTCACGGATTACGATTCTCTAACTGCAGAATTCACTGACTTGGTTCAAGAACCGCTTCAGCTCGGTAACGGGACATCCGTGTTTTCTTGGACCCCTACATCCAATACCACTGGTACCGTTGCATGGGCGCTGGATATCGATCTTGCACAGTTTGGAGAAGGTGTGTTGACAGTCAATGCCTGGGTTGTCGAACATTCTGCGAATTTTGAAGAAGGTACCAACGGCTTGGGAGATTATCCTCACGTCGTTCGAGGCATCGTTGAACTTGGCAAGTCGCTCACGGGAACTTCAACCATCACACTCCCACCTGCATACGATGGAAACGACCTCTCGGTGCACTTGGTGTATGAAGTTAACATGCCGGTAGTTGAAGACACCCCTGCCGAGAGTGAGGAAGAGGAGCGAGCACTTCCTGCTGCATCGTTACTTGCAACTGGAACCGTTCTCTTGGTAGCTGCTGCTCGTCGAGAGTCGGACACTCGAAATGAGTGAGTGCTCAGCGGCGAATATCGTCGCGGTATTCTTGCTCTAGTTCCCATCGAAACTCTGGGGCTTGGGCTGGTGCTTGACACACGTCACGATAGTGCCACCACCATGGAGGTGCGCCTCGGACGCCAAGATTACCTTGGGAGCGGTTGAGTAAGAGAGTTAAATCTCTCCTTGCATTGTTTCGTGGACCACCTCTTCGCTCAAGAATCATCATACCCTGAGCAGGTTCTCGTTCTCGATAACCGAGGAGGGTGGCAAATCGGCACATTATTCTGCGTTCTTGTGGATTGCGCACAGTGAGCGAAAGATTGCAGTGTTGAAAATTAATCACTCCATTGTTCTGCTGCGAAATACGAAGTGTCGAGCCGACTGGATGAAGCATCATCGCTTCCCACAGCAGAGGGAAGAGTTCGCAATAGCGCCGTTCTCCTTCCCTCGCATCGCCGATTGGGTGGACGGTCTCAGCTTCAGCAAAATTCCGCAAAAACATCCACTCATTCCTTCCATGAATTCGATGGTAGAGGTGATCATCATGGCCTGTTCCCGAGGAGCCCCCCTCATCAGAAGACAGAGAAGTGTGCCACATCTCAATGAACTGCGGGAGAGGTGGCGGACGATTCGCTGCAATTGCATGCTGTACAAGAGTATTAGTGCGGGATAACACACTACGTTCGAGGTCGTGACGATGGTGAGCGTTGAACTCATGCTGACGGTTGAAAAGCGGAGCGAAGTTACCCTGTCGTCGGGCCTGGGCATTGGTTGCTCGACGCATTTCGGGAGGGAGCCATGTGATGGATTGACGTCGCCGAACAGCATGCTGAACAAAGGCTGCAAGATTTGTTGAATCGAGCAGCGGTATGTGGGCGTCTTCAAGTGTACGGGGGAATCCCAGCGGCGAAGTTGAATGCAATTCAAGCGCCAGGCTGTCGATTGATGTTGCGACATTGATGTCATCAACAAGTGACAGGACCACCGCAGCAATCGTATCACCGAGCGGGACTGTTGCGTGGAATGTGCCTGAGTGAATGCAGAGAGGATAGGTCCTCCTCGGCTCGAGCGAACGTATGGCCTCGATGATGAAGGGCGCTGAATGGACTCCTTTCCCAACCCGGACCTCATAGAAATGCCCGAGTTTTCCGACTACGAGGAGGCGGTTGTTGTGGATGTGAACTTGATTTGAATTTCCGTCGATGACTTCGTTCAAAAACTGGATAGAACGGCGAAGTGGTGCAGGAACCTCGTGCAGTTGAGTCGTTTGAGCAGTCCAATTGTACTGTAAAGCATACAGTAATTCACCTTCATCACTGGTGATTGGAGAGAGGATACTGGAAAGTAAGAACGCCCAAACACCGGGTTCGACAGGAACGGGTGTTTTCCTCGCTGCGTTGTTGACGCTGCGAACTTTGAGTTTCAATTTCATGCCCTCGATAGCAAACGGCCATGGCCGATCAGTTGCATCTTGGGTAGTCCCAACATAGGACACCCACCGGTTCATCCACGGGTATTCTGAGAGGGCGCGAAGGCTGGACGGGTGATGCTTGAAAGCATCGACGATGTAGGAGTCGAACTTGTTTCTCCCACGCCCGGATGAAAGTCTGTTCTTGATATCTCTCGCCCATGCTCCAATAGGGGTGAGCGTGTAGTGCTTGGGCGGAATCAAGTGTTCTTCAGCCATCCACTGAATCCAATTGAACAAAGCATCAGCGCCAGGCTTCTGCAGTGGATGAAGTCGAGGCGGTCGACCGAATCGCTGGCGATCGTTCATTGCTTTACGCTGGTAGTTCAGGTTGAGAGTTCCGAAAATTGAAAACAGTTTACTCAAATCCCATCCAATACGCTTTTTGGGGGATGTCAACAGTGTTAGAAACGATACAACTGGGACTTCAAACGGCATTGTTCGCCCGTTAACCATCAGTTTCGAACTTGAAAAAGAGACCCTGGAACCATCGTGGAGCGTGAATCCATCGAGAAGCATGTTCCGTTGTTGTGCAGTAAGGCGTACACCGTCGGAAAGCGACTGAATGATTTGGTTCAATTCCTCAGAGGAGCCGGGTTGAGATACAACCGGATCCGTGTGTTGCGGGAGGTGAGCCCATGTGACTTCCTCGCTGTGAGTGGTGTGATGCAGAATATGTTTCCATCGTTGCTGAGCAGTTCGGCCGACTTCGCCAAGCATGGTCCGGGCGCGGTCGTGAATTTCTTCACGTATATGGTGTGACCATGAACGGTTTTTCTTGCCGGAAATAATGGACGTACACAGTGCACAAGTGCTCACCGAGCATAGTCGGTCACATACAGAGCAAGCGTGAATAGGTTCGCCTTTGCCCGCCATATCTTGGTACAATTCAAGAGTACTTAAGCGACTACATTTCAGAAAAAACGTTGATGATTTGGGCAATGTCTTCATCGGTGATGTGCAGATGAACAACGATTCTACACGTATTGGGTTGAATGTCCATAACGTCGATTCCCTTTGATTGTAAATGGCCCATTACCTCAGAAGCTGGGGTTTCAGAATGGAAATAAATCATGTTTGTTTCAACGGTATCCATGTCAACAGAAAAGCCGTCAGTGGAGTTGATTGCATTAGCCAATGTCATGGTTCTTTGGTGGTCATCACTCAGTCGTTCGATGTTGTGGTCAAGTGCATACAGTCCAGCAGATGCGATCATTCCTGATTGACGCATCCCTCCCCCGAACATCTTACGCCATCGATGGGCGCGTGCAATGAACGCCTTGGAGCCAACCAGCACTGAGCCAATGGGTGCTCCAAGACTTTTCGATAGGCAAATGGAAATTGAATCGTAGTCTCTGACCATTCGGTCAAGAGGAACACCTGTTGCGATAACAGCGTTGAAGATACGGGCGCCGTCCATGTGCACTGCACAGTCGTTGGCCTTTGCCACAGCCGCAATAGCATCAAGCGTCGCTTGTGGGTAACATGCACCACCGCCCCTGTTGGATGTGTTTTCGACGCATACCAGCGAACCATCTGGATAGTGAGAAAGAGACCCCGCTTGCTTTCGTATTGCTTTTTCAACATCGGGAGCGTTCATCAAACCTCCTTCGACATTAACTAATGCAATCGAAGCGCCACACAATGCTGCGTATCCGCCCCCCTCATAGACGTAAATATGGCTGTTCACTGCGGTAATGATTTCGTCGCCCGGAGAAGTGTGTGTTCGAAGAGCAATTGCATTTGACATCGTTCCTGACGGTACAAAGAGTCCTGCTTCTTTCCCGCATAACGCTGCAATACGTTGTTCCAGTTCAGTCACGGTAGGGTCGTCTCCAAGCACATCATCGCCAACACGGGCGTGATGCATTGCATCGCGCATCGCCGGCGTAGGTTGTGTTACGGTGTCCGAGCGAAGGTCGATACGGTCAGAGGAATAGTCACGCATAGCAATCGCAAACCGTCTTTCTTCATCAAACCAATGGCGGAATTAGAGAAGTTTCAATTCACCCGTTATCGACTCGAGTTTGGAACTTGTATCGGGGCCCAGAGCAACCACGGTAAGCGAGCCACTTGGGATTTGTGTGTGTCCGGCATCGTGCACCAACGTGGTGAGGATTCCGGCTTCTTGTGCAACCTTTTCGATTGCTAAAAGGTGCTCGTCATCGTTGCCTTTAACGCATACTTTCTTTTGTCCCTGCCCGAGCCAAGTCTCAAGATGAGCAGGTTGTTTTGAACCGGATTTCATCGTCGCCATGACCGCCCCGTGACCCACTTGAGCCGCAATTTTACCCTTGCCCATCTTGAGACTGTGATTGACGACGAGGACCATTTTACACGGACCGTTAGGTTGAACGCCTGACGGAGGGGGGGCGGTGAGTCTATGCAGAAATGAACGTAGACCCATTCTCTCGCCTCAATACGGTTTCAGTTCAGACACCAGTGCGTCAATAGTTCGTCGAGGTGCTGGGCCAATACCGAGTACTGTAACGGTTCCAGCTGGAATCTCGGTATGCCCGGCATCTTTGACCAAGTAAGTCACCAAACCTGCGGCTTGTGCTTGCCCAGCAAAGCGTTGAAGAGATTCAAGGTCGTCAACTTTGAGACAAATCTTCCTCCCACCCCCATTCATCCATCGCTCGACTAAACGGGCATGTGACTTACGGGCACGGAGCGTGCATGAGACGGCTGCATGAGAACATTGCACCGCCAGTTTACCCGCTGACAACTTCAAATCGTGGCGGGCGAGAAGAACCATTGTTGGTTCTTCAACCATCGATGGCATGGGTATTCACCACCGTGAATTCAAGATCATTGGCCTCTGGCTCTTGTTCAAGAATACCCGTAAACCAAGCACCGGCCCACACAACGAACGTCAAATTCCCGAGCATGTGAAGCAGGTCGAACGGAATGCCGTTCACCAGGTAGGTCATGAACTCACGCACGCCAATAGTGCCATCTAAAATGGAGAACGATACAAGGACATCAAACCACACTGCTGCGAATAACGATGCTGCAATCGCTCGGCCCATGTGCAATTTCGAATCGACAAGAAGTCGGAGATTTGCGCCAAGAACTGCGATGCTCGCCCAAGCTGCTGCTTGGAAAATTGTCCACCAACCATCGCCCAAAAAAGCATTGGAAAGCATGGCAACCAAGACTGCAAACGCAGCACCTCGCCGTGCCCCGAGTTGTGCGCCTACCAGAAGAGTTGCAACGGTGACGGGTTGTACATTCGGCAACGGCGCCATAACGACTCGGATGAGCGATACACCGATGACAAGCGTTGCCATGAACAAAACTTCATTCAAAGGACGCTTCACTGGACGGGCCAACAAAAGAAACGCTGTGGCGACTAACAGGAGATCCAAAACTAAACTCGCTTGTGGCGAAAGATTCGGGCCGTGAGTGCCCATCGCTTGGAACATATCTCACCCTAACATGGGGGATGATTTGAGGCTTGCCTCTATTATGCAGGAGACCAGCGAACAATCGACGCAGCCTCAACTGCGGTCGAATCGACCGAACGAACGCCAGGGGAACCGTCAATAGCGTATTCCCAACCGTTTGCTTCAAGACCGTCAAAAGATTCAATGTATATCCCCAGCCCGGTTTCTTCAAACCCGTAGTCGATTCCGAGAGAACGACAGGCTGCTTGTGTGAGCTGGTACACGTTTTCCGACCCCTGTAGCCCGCCAACAGCCCGATGTCCATCTTCAAATTCGAAAATTACAATTTGGGTATCCAACCATTCATCAGGCCATGATGCATTCCATTCCTCATCGACCGATTCAGAAGGCAAACGTTCACTGACAACTTCAGACCAGTGTGCTGATAAATCAGGCAGAACCATCAACAGCAGAACCAGGAAAAATAGACTGCTTGTACGAAGAAGCCATTCCGTGCTGCCACGTAAAAATTGAACCCCAATTGAACCCAAAAGCACGTACAGAATGAAGACAAAACCTTGCGCTCTCCAATCGATTGATTCGATGGCGGCTTGCTCGACGATTTCAGCGACTTCAGTAACCTCTGTGACCTCCGACACTTCGCTAACTTCCGTATCTCCGTCAACCTCTGCGTTAAATCCTAAACTGCGGAAAAAGCGTACGACTCCCCCATCGTTCCCTACTGCCAAAAAGTTGGTCGAATTCTGTTGCATGAACCCTGGCCCAGCCGTACCGTAGCCGTAAAGTCCGAGGTCCACAGATTCTACAGCGAACGTGCGATTCTGGTTCAAAGTGAACACGCCCCACTCGGCGTTAGGAGCGTTCATTGCCGCCATGTAGGTTGCAGAACCGATACTCCCAAGTTCACCATTGGTTCGAAAGGGTACGCTTCCTATTAATTCACATGATTGGCGGCATTCAAACAATTGTACTGCAGAAGAATCACCGGTGAGAACCATTGTACCATCTGCCGTTGGAACCGCCGGGGAAGGTCCAGAAGTAAAGTTCTGAATCACTTCAAAGTTGGTCGGATCGAGAACGAGAATTGTACTTGACTGGGGCAATTGTGAATGAATGAACAGTCCTGCTTCGGTCATGATTGGTGCGTGACGTATTTTTCCTGAATCGAGTTGATATGAGTTGGTTGAGCCATTTCGAGCAACGGTCCAAAGGTTACCTGCTTCATCGCCAAGTGCATATCCGAACGAATGCACAGAGACTCCATTTCTCCAACCAAAACCGGTCGGAACCCACCACTGTTCCTCGCCATCGGCAAGACAGTATTTACCTACACCAAGCGAACTTGAGACAACGGCGAACTCTCCATCGATGGCGATATGACCAGTGACGCCCCACGCAGAGGAATTGAGATAATTGGACCAGACCAACGATCCAGTCATAGCATCAAGTGCATCGACGGTTCCGTCCGTCCATCCAACAAGGACCAGTTCGTCCCAACTGCCGCACGCACCCTGTCCTTGCCGTACCAGTTTCAACGGTGACATGTCGTGATTATTGGAATTCGGATTGGCGTGAGACCAGACGAGATTACCGGAAAAATCGAACGACGAAACAGCAGCTTGACCACCGCCAGATGTTCGAACCAGAAGACGCTCATCGAGGAAAACAGGCGCTGTAGAGATGTATGTGCCACCAAAGTCGTGCTCCCACACGAATTCATGCGCAGCATTCCAGTCTGAATGGGGTTCTTCTGCAACCACCAGCGGAAGTGCGACGATTGCAAGACACAGAAACGCAACAGTGCGTCGTAGCATGAGGTTCACTCCGAAATTTTCTGTATGGCTTCACGAAGAAGAGCGCTCACGACCTTGCCGTCTGCGGCACCTACTGCCTGCATTACCACGCCCATCAGCGGGCCCATTGCACCCATCTTTCGTTCACGAACAAAGTCTGCTCGTTCTGCGACAATGCCGTCGATAATCGCCCCCAAATCACCTTCATCAGCGGGCTTGAACCCGTTTGCTTCTCCAAATGCAGCAATCTCATCGCTTCTGGGGAGCATTCCTGCAAAGTGAGCGATGATGTCGTTAATTGATTCACGGGTGATGAGACCCGCCTCTTTGACTGCCAGCACGTTGGCGCACAAGTCAGGGTTGGCTTCATCGTTTTCAAGAAGAACACTCGCCCAACCTTTGTGAGGTAACTGGCTTGCACGGTCGACGAATGTATCGTCCAATTCCCTGGCGAGAAGTTGCCGTGCTTGGTCATCTGAAACTTCGTAATCAGACAATCGCTGCTTGCGCTCTTCATCACTCATCGGCAGATTCTCAAGCGTCTGTTGCCAGCGTTGGTGGTCGATTGTGAGGACTGGTACATCGGTTTCCGGATACATGCGAGCGCCGCCGGGAAGTGGGCGCATGGGTGCAGTGGTTCCGTCTTCTGGAGCACCTTTCTTCACCACGACGTTACGAACTTCTTGTGGAATTCGATGCCATGCAAGGCGGCACCGGGTAAGGACGCTTTCCAGTGCCAGTTCGGCTTGCCATTGTGGAGCAAGACAAAGAACGAAGCCGTCAGATTCTGATAGCGAAAGGTGTTGCCTGACTGCGGCAACATGCTCTGACTCAATCCCATACGCTGGTAGTTCATCTGAATGAAAGACACCCTTGACGCCAGCGAGTTTTGCAGCACCAGCTAACTCCCGACCCAAGCGAGGGAGTTGGGAATCTTCACTGTCCATTGCTTTGGTACCAAATCGTCCTGCAAGTTCTGGTAGTGGAAGAGCGAGCATGACTGAACCTTTACCAAACCCTGTCTGAACCATCTTAGAATCACACACGCTGAAGCATACGCTTACGTCATCCAAATTCAAGGGCAGATGACTTTCAACGGCGTCTCGAACGCTTCGTTCGACCATCGCATCGTCACTGCGACGGTCGGGGGGTAAAAGCGGTAGCGAAAGCGATGAACGAAGTTCGTTAGCAAGGCGGTAAAAGTGAAGCTGACGGCTCATCTCTAATCGTATAATTCGAGGAATCCAAGACAAGTCCTGGCATCCTTTGATTTCAACTCGGTCGCCGCATGCGAGCGATACGTTGAGGTCTTGACGAATGCTTCCCAAACCCCGTCGCACCCGTCGGGTTTGACGCAAGCATCGGCCAAGAGCGATCGAAGTTTCCTTTGCGTGCTCGGGCGAGATGATGTCTGGTGCCGTGGCGATCTCGATAAGCGGGAGGCCCAATCGGTCGAGATTGTAGATGACTTGTTCGCCATCACCCGTGTTCAATGTGTCAAGTTTACGAGCACTGTCTTCTTCCAAACAGAGGACATCGACGCCTACCGGACCGGTTTCTGTTTGGAGGATTCCGTCGACAGAAATCAGCGAAGTTCGTTGAAAACCGCTGGTATTCGAACCATCGACCACCGTTTTGCGCATGGTTTGAAGCAGTGAAACGGGCTTTGCGTTGAGCAATGCCGAAACGGTGAGTGCTATGGATACCGCATCGTCGTCATGTGTCAAGGGCGGCTGCTCGTCCAACTCAATCAAACCCGCATTGGGTGATTGAATGTAGACAAACGAGCGGTTTCTTCGCGACTCAAAACGTGCAGCAACATCGATGGCACCGCCTTCGCCACGAGCCGCTCGTAAGCGGCGGTTGAATCGCTTCCACTCATCAGGAACGGTGTCGATGGTCACATCATACAGGTTCCCGGGCTGACGGGAATGGAGTTTTCCGGTTGCCAACTGCTGATGGACTTCGATACCGCACATGAATCCCAGTGATTCTGGATTCAAGGCGCTGGCATCCGCAACATCGCCTACTGGCTCAGTGTCAATCGGCTCGGCCATGTTCTGCGGAGGAGTTCCTCATTCAAGACTGCAACCCTTGAAAGCCGTCACAAAGGCTCATGCAATTTGCAGTGTGTCGTATCCGGATGGTCGCAGCATACGCCCGGTTTGACATAATTTATCGATCACGTCTTCAGCGGTTGAACGGTCAATATCATAACGCTCTGCCTCATTAAAGACCTCAAGAAGTTGAGCGATTCCACCGTTGTTGGCAGAAAGTGACGCCACAATTTCCATAATTGCTTTTTCTCGGTTTCGAACCGTACTTTTCTTTCCAGTTTGCAAGGTGGTTTCATCGAAATTACCACCCATGAGTTCTTCCCGCCACAGTCGCGTCATGCGAACTGCTCGTTCGGCATCTTCGAGAGTTGCAACTTGTGACAAGCGAATGCGAGCGCTGGCTTCGGCAAGACGAGCAAGGGCTTCAAGCGCACGAGCAGTGATGGCTACGCTGTCCTTAGCATCGCCAGTCTGCTTACGAGTATCAACATAGAATTTCACCAGACAATCTCGAGCGTCTTGTTCTAGATTCGGGTGAACCGTTCGCTTCGCATACGCGATGTATTTGCGAATCAAGTCCCGTGCGAGAATTTCTCCGTGCTGTGC
The DNA here is from genome assembly GCA_002499545.1 of Euryarchaeota archaeon UBA88. Taxonomy (GTDB): domain Archaea; phylum Thermoplasmatota; class Poseidoniia; order Poseidoniales; family Poseidoniaceae; genus MGIIa-L1. Next base: position 5,576 of record DAME01000028.1, on the reverse strand, counting down.
GTCGTGTTCGATTCCAGTACTGGTTGTTGCCTTGGTTGGGTCTGGAGCACTGCCTTCATTGACGAGGAGTTCACTGACGCCCTGCAGTCGGTTTCCGATAATGTGCTGAGCGATCTTCGCATCCTTCTCTGACTCAGGATCGTCGGTCAAAAGCCAAATGATGTCGAAACGTGAAATGAGCGGTGGAGCGAGGTTGATTTGAGCGGTGAAAGGAACTTCTGAAACTGGTTCAAATCGTCCGGCTTTAGGGTTCGCTGCGGCTAAAACTGCACAGCGAGTTCGCAAACTCGCATTGATGCCCGCTTTGGAGATTGAAATCTTTTGCTGCTCCATAGCCTCGTGCATACTCGAGCGGTCACTCTCATTCATTTTGTCGAATTCGTCAATAGCAGCAAGCCCAAGGTCCGCCAGTACGAGTGCTCCTGCTTCAAGGGTCCATCGGCCGTCTGCTGCGGCGTCTTGAACCGCTGCTGCTGTCAGCCCGGCAGCGGAAGCAGATTGACCGGACGTAAATCTCCCTCTGGGAGATATCGAAGCCATGTAACTGAGGAGCTGTGACTTTGCAACCCCAGGGTCGCCCATCAGTAGAATGTGAAGGTCTCCTCGATTTCGTGTCCCATCGGTGTTGAGTCGTGCAACACCACCGAATAACTGCAGCGCCAGCGATTGCTTGACGGGTGTCATTCCGAAGATAGAAGGGGCAATACTCTTGGTGAACAGTTCGAAAATATCATCACGACGAGCTAATTCTTTGATTTCCAACTCCTCATCTTCTGTGATGACAATTTCTTCAAGCGGAACGTTTTGGCGTTCAAGAGAGTGGATTCGAAGGAAAATATCGAACACTGGTGTGTCTTTACCGCCCTTGCGCTGAGAGCGAATAAACAGAATTCCATTGGCCTTAACACGGTCCCCAGGATTAAGTTTCCCGGCCAAGTCATGCTCAGCAATACAGATGATTCGCTCGGGTTGGATACCGCCCTTCATCTGCTCCGGAAGTTCTTGGAGTTCCATGAACTGAGAATTGATGAGAATCGAATCCTTTTGTGACAGTTCGAAGCGAGTCTGTCGCTTGGCTCGTCCGCATCCACCATCCAATTGTTGGCATTCAATTGGCTCAATCAATTCCTGTTCATTGGGTTGATTGATGACCATGGTGTGACCGCAAGCAACGCACTCAAAGGTTGCAGCATAGATTCGAGGACGCACTCCGGAGATTTTGGTCGTGACCGCATCGATGGCCAACATCTGTCCTATGTCGTCTGCCCTAAGTTGGGATACGGTTCGGATTTGGTCACTGGGGAGGTGAGCAATTCGAACAAAGGGGTACATGTTGCTGTGGCCAGCATCCAACAAGAACTGCCGCAGGGCTTGATTGGATGCGTGAAAATGCAATTCGGGGTTTTCGACGATGTCGTGTGCGAATTCGTGGTCGAACCCTTCAATCACCCGATAGGACACCTCGATTGATTGTTCATCTGGCCACATTTGCGCAAGGTTGTGAACCGACTCGGCGAAGTGGTCTTGAATCAGGGAAGTCCATCGTGCAGGGAGGTCGAATTCTTGCAACATTTTTGACACCTCATGACGCTCGGGTTTGACTCCCGACTTTCAAACACTTTTGCCACCCGCTATTAATGATGTCTTTTGAAAAATCCCACCCCTCTGTTTCCACTGGAAAATCACGGCGTTCACTACCCTTCTTTTAGCCAAATCCTCATGTCCACTGCTCAATCGCCGCGACCGCAGAAAACATGAGCAAGTACCCCTAGCACCAACCATGCCGAAACACGCATTTGCTCCAATTAAAGGTCAAATTAACCGATGGACAATGGATTCCAATTTGCTTCAAAACCGGCTTGGAGACCCGACAGAGCGGGAAATCTTGGTGCACATTCCCCCTGAAGGGCGAACGATTTTGGAACAAGGCGGTTCACTGCCTGTCATGATCTATTTGGCACCGTTCACGTCATCTGGTCATGCACGAGTTGGATGGAAGGCTTTCGCTGAAACCCTCCCTCAACGGCACGAACGATTGGTGCAGTCCGGCGCCATGGATCCGACGATTTTGGTGATGCCGGATACGTTCACTACCCTTGGTGGAAATCAATTCGTTGACTCGCCAATTCTCGGGCAGTGGTCGACGTGGTTGAAAGATGCGTTGAAACCTGAAATCATGGAACGATATGCAACGAATGGTAACTTTGCTCTGGTTGGAAAATCTTCGGGTGGTTACGGTGCCTTGGTCAATGCCATGCTCCACCCAACTTCATGGCAAGCAGTGGCATGTCATTCTGGTGATGTCGGTTTTGAAACCATGTTCAAGCCAACTTTTGCAGAAACGATCACGCACGTGAATCGTTTTGGTGGTACTGCTCAGTATGTCAAGAATGTACGGGCTGCGGCCTCTCTCTCGGGGCCCGACTTTCACACACTGATGATTTGCGCAATGGCAGCGTCCTACGATCCAAGAGAGCCGAGTGCATCAAATCCGCTAGGAATTCACCTGCCAGTCGATCTTCATACGGCACACATTGAACAAGAAGCGTGGCAAAAATGGCTGAATTTCGACCCGCTGGTGATGGTTGAATCAATGCATGCTGGATTGAACAACTTACGGCTACTGATGATCGATTGCGGCAACAACGACCAGTATCACATCCAATATGGGAGTCGGAACATCGTTCAACGGCTAAGCGAGCTTGGGGTTGAACACATTTGGGAAGAATTTGATGGGACGCACTCTGGAATCGACCATCGTTTGGACCATAGTTTCGCGCTGTTGTCCAAACACTTGCGCTGATTTAGCCGAAGTTTTGAGGCGGTTGGTTCTTGAAACGCCTTCTCATGGACGAGGCATGGCCGAACCTATGGACTATGCAAGCGCAGGCGTTGACATCGACCTTGAAGGTGCAGCAGTTGCTTCGCTTATCGGGTCACTAAGCGCCTCCATTCGTCCTGCGGGAACACCGGGGGCACCGGTTGATTTACCCGGCGGTTTCGGCGGACTGATTGAATTTGGCGACTCACTACTGGCCTTGGCAACCGATGGAGTTGGCAGTAAGTTGCAAATTGCCTCCCAACTCAACCAGTGGGGTGGTGTTGGCATCGATTGCATGGCAATGAACGTCAATGATTTGTTGTGCGTAGGTGCAGAACCAATCGCATTTGTCGATTATGTTGCAGTTCCAAAACCAGACCCTGCAACCCACGCCGCACTGGGTGCGTCACTGGCAGAAGCATGCAGATTGGCTCGCGTCACATTAGCAGGCGGAGAAACCGCATCACTACCGGGGATTGTAACCGAATTGGATTTATCGGGTACTGCGCTAGGCTACGTCAAAAAAGGTAATGCAATCACTGGAGAACATCTCCAAGACGGTGATATTTTAATCGGTTTACCGTCTTCGGGAATCCACTCAAACGGCTATTCATTGGTTCGACGTGTGATGGAACACAGTGGCATGGACTATACCGACGATGCCCCGTTCAACGTTGCAAGCATCGGGCGCAGTGTCCTGCACTTCGATGGCAAAGATGACCAGCAATTCACCTTAGGAGAGGTGTTTCTAAATCCAACCCGAATCTATTGCGACCCTGTGGTTGACCTGCTGCATCTTGCCGAAAGCGGAGAGGCTGGGTTTTCACTTTCGGATGTTCGAGCCATTTGCCATGTAACTGGTGGAGGGTTGTCCAACCTTTTGAGGTTACACGATTCCCTGGGCTGGCACATCGACGCCCCCCTCACGCCCCACCCAGAATTTGAATGGCTTCAGGTGACCGGCGGAATTGAAACTCGTGAAATGTACCGTACCTTCAACATGGGCACGGGAATGATTCTGGCTGTTTCACAAGAACACGCAGATGCGATGTGCGAATGGCTCAACCAACGCATGATTGGAACCAGTATCATCGGCAAAGTCATCGACCACGGTCACCGAGTCACCCACGCCATAGAAGGCGTGGAATTCTCCCACTACTGAACTCTGTAGTTGAACTACAACGCTGAAGTATAGATGACACACGTACTACAACGGAGTACTCGCCCCCACTGTACTGCGGGTTCGTGCAACTCAGGCTTAGTATCACTCTGAATCGGTTTCCGACGCCATGCGAGCAGCGCCGACCAAACAAACGATTGCACCGATGTAGAGGAGCGGAGCAAGGAAGTCAGTTGGTACGTCAAAGTTGGTCCAGTAGGTGAGGAACTTCTTGTTGTCCACTACGCTGGAAGCCAAAGATTCTGCATCACTGTCGCCAATCTCAGAACTGGATTCAATGGAGAATACCGGTTGGAGGTCAGACAATGTTGGTGCAGTAGATTGTTCATTCAGTGGTCGAACATCGAGGAAGAACGTCGATTCAGACGACCCTGCAATGATGGCACCGCTAATCTTCTCAGCCTTCATTTCAACATCGCTGCCGAAATAAACTGGAAGAGCGCCTGGGACGGCGTCAAGTAGCGTATCTGTGTCGAGGAGTTTCGCTTGAATTGGGCGAGTCAACGGATCGAGGGTTGCTGTGCATTCGTCCACTGGAATTCCCTTCAGCGTACCCGTGTCGGAGCACACGATTGCTGCCATGCCGTATCCGGACAAGTCAACCATGTCACCGCCGTCACCGACGATGAATCCGCCAGTGGTTCCTGCGCGGCTCTCAGCAGTGATGAGGCCGAAGGTTTGCTGCATCTTGTAAGCATCCTTCCATGCATAATTCGAATCGCCATCAACGTCTACAAGCTCTCCCTTTTGGCACGATGAGTTTTCGCCCGTACAAATGGTATAGTTTGTTCCAGTATCCGCAACAACGCCACCTGAACTGTAGTAGGTTGCGTTGGATTCGAGGCTGGTCCATCCAACGGTCATATCCATTGGGTTTCCTGTAGCGAGGAAAGCGACCACGGGGTCGTGCCATCCGAGCAACCAGTTGTTGAACTCTTGAGTAAGGTACGATGAAGTACCAAACGAGCTAATGAGGAACCCTGGGACGAAATCTCCGAAGATCGGGCTTGCAACAAAAGTTCGCAGTGCAGCAGCAGCGTTAACGTCAATTTGATACAGTGCTGCAACGGTAGAATCGTTCCATTCCATTGCTGGTGCTGGGGTCATGGTTGTAACGTCGATTGGTGGAGTCATTCCGCTGAGTTCACCGTACATGAACATGGTTGCGCCAGTTTGAGTGGTGATACCAAGTGGCCCGTAAAGGACGTTTGCTGATTGGCTCTGGGTAAGTGCAACTGGGTCGCTACCAGGCGCGAACATTGTACCCCATGCGCCGCCCATGTTGAGGGAGTTGCTGAGGTAAGGGTCACCCACTGGACTCATGCCACCAAAGGTTTGGTTGACAAATTGCGCAGCGTTCATTGTGCCTACACCGCCAAGCAGACCGAGTTGAGCAGAGGAAACAGATGTTGCCCATCCGCCAGCCCATGTAGCAACTGCAGTGTATTGGTCAACAGTGAGGTTGAATGCAGCCATAGCATCACCGACTTCCATGCTAAGGAAAGCTACAAGACCGAAGTCAGTTCCATCAGCATTGGTTGCAATTAGGCCAGTTGGTGTGTCGGTGAGGTGTCC
>DAME01000046.1:1886-15058 GCA_002499545.1 Euryarchaeota archaeon UBA88 | reverse complement strand
CCACATCAAAAAGGGTGGTTGATTGTCAAGCGGCAGAACGCAATTGACAAATCGGTCTTGGTCAAGTGACACGTTGGTCGAATTTGAAATGCTATCATAACCGCAAGAGACGGCTACTGTAGTGATACCAGAAGCACCCGTATTGGTCCATCGTTGCCCAACAAAGTCTGGAAGAAAGAGGTAGCCAAGGTCGTCAGTTGAATCTTGTACTGCAGTTTGGAATTGAGAGAAAGTTGCTCCAACATTGGCCCGAGGAACGCCGTTACTTTGGTTGTTAATCACCCAAACTGTAAGGTCGAAAGCAACATCTACGCTCGCACCCGACGCAATGGTTGAAACCGAAGAAGCAAGATCAATGTCGACTGGCTGATGTAGATGCAAATTTGAGGTTGAGTCAAGTTGCATCAATGTAGCATCCATATCGGTCAATCCTGACCAGTTCACTTGGCTGTTAATGAGTTGCAGCGTACCGGTACAACTGGCGGCGATAGTATTGCCACTTCCGCTCAATGCTTGATGGTTTGAAACGGTAAGACAGCCAGTACCTGAGAGAATTGAGTTGCTGAGAATCGAAGGGTAATTGTTGTTGTTTTGACCGTCCCATTGGATGCCAGAATGATTGCCATTCAAGGCGATAGAATCGAGGTTTGCAGCAACATTTTGCAGCAGCATGGCAGGATTGTTTGAAGTGCCGGTTCGCTCGGTGTGAATTGTGAGATTGTGAACGTGGATCACACCACCTTGTTGACCGAGTGTCAGCCCGGAGTTATCTGCATCAAACGGTGCATGGCCTGGGTGATTCTCGGCCAAATGAAGGTCGGACAACCAGAGGTCGGCTGAGTCTCGAATATAGACGCCTGAACCTGCTGAATTGGTCACAGTACAGTTCTTGCATCCAACGTCAAGTTGTGGATGAGTGACCGTTTTTGAACGGTCGAAGAACACACCGGCTTTCTGATTGTCATCGGTTCCTGAAAAGCCGTTGAACTGTGAGGTGAGGTTCTCAAGCAAGGTGTCGAGGTTGTCAAGAAGATGAGCGCCGGATTCAGAATTGTTTTCAAGCAGCAATTCATTGACTGCTACCGATGAATAATCGAGGTACATTCCGTCTTTGGAATTGTTATGCAGGTACCATTCACTTCCACCTAAAGTCGACTTGTAAGTGTGAACGCCTGAGCCAACCGAACCTGAGATTTCAAGATCTTCAAATGTCGGTGATGCAAACGTCCATGTCACCGCCAAACCCGCTTCGTGCGGGCCATTGTTAAGGTCACCAGTGTCTCGAATAGTGAGGTTGCGGAAGGTCGTTGATGAATCGGTGTAATACAAGCGTACGCCGACCGATGAGGCATTTTCAACCAGTGTATTTTCGAACCATGCCCCGGTTGCATTCACGTCGATTGCAGCAAAAGCAATGCCCGGGGTTTTCGAATCGGGTCCGCCGGTACCAGTGACGGTTAGGTTGGTGAAATCGGCGGTTTCATAATTTGAATAATCGGAATGGTTTTCTTTGTCCACATACACGCCTCGGTACATCGAATTCGTGATGGTTGTATCTCGAAAAACAGCCCGGGTATACCCGTCATTATCGATGTGACGGACTGCAACACCGTTATCCGATTTGTCGATGGTTAGATTGGTCAACAGTGGTTGACTGTCCTCGACCCATACACCCGCTGAGGTGACCCAAGACGAGCCACTGATGTTGTCCATCACAATGTTCCTGAAAACCCCTCCCGAACCGCCCCAAATGTTGAGCGCACGGGTGAGGTGGTCGGTGAAAATCGCACCGTCGAGCACCGGAGTGGACCCGTCGCCGACCGAGAGACCAATGCCGTAGCGCCAGTCGTTCTGGAGAGGGAGAAGTCGACCCGCTTGATTGATGACAAGGTCGTAAATATACGGCGTGGATGAGCCAAACAGGTCAATGCCAACACGGTCTGGGTTGTTCAGTGTCAAATTGTGAATCACGGGATCACTGCCGTACATGGTGATTGAATAAATTGAATCGGTGACGGTCAGATTGTTCAGAACCGAGCCTCGTGAATTTGAACTGCTGTTGAACTGGATGCCTTCGTGGTCCGCTCCTGTGAGCGAAGAAAGGGTCACTGGGCAGGCTTTAGTACCCTCAACTGTGAGGCGACCTTCGACATAAATTCGAGCTCCGGAGCCCATCTCAACATTGGTGCATGCAGAAATAATCAGTTCATCAAAAACAGATACGGTGTGTGATGAAGTCACTGTGACCGAACCACTCCATGTGGTTTGAGCCCGTCCCTCGGCAGGAAAAATGGATTGTTCATCAACCAAAGTAATGCGGGATTCCTCATGAGAAAGCAGAGCGCTCAACGGCGTTAGAATCATCAGAAGTACGAGGAAAACGCAAATCGCAGTGCTTTTTGTGTTATCCATGTCACATGGCTGGACCGAACACACTTGAAAGGTTCGACTGGATGTGAATGTATGCATCGTTGGATGAAGATTTTTCATTCGCAAGCAATAAGACCGGCCTTCAGTTGGAAACACTATGCCCGAAGCGTTTGTGCTGTTCAAAACTCAGCCTGCTCACGAGAGAGAGGTATACCTTGCACTCATGGAAAACGATGCTGTTGCAGAGGTCCATGCACTGTACGGTGAATTCGATTTACTGGTACGGCTGTCGGCTGAAGATTCCAAAAGCCTAGCTGCAATGCTCATTGCGGATTTCCGTAAAATCACCGGAGTAAAAGATACGCAGACGCTGATTGCAGTCGAATATTGAGGTGTTACAATGGCGATAGGATTTGTACTCATTACAACGCAACCTGGGAGCGAAAACGAGGTGCGAGCAGCACTGGACTCGATTCAGTTCGTCACCGACCGATGGATGCTCTTTGGAGAGTACGACCTCATCGCTCGAGTCCAAGCAGATGACGAATATGCCTTGACGCGCTGCATTGTTGAAGAAATTCGTATTTTGGACGGTATCGCTGATACAAAAACACTGATCGGTGCTGAACTCTAATCACAACATCGCATGCATTTCTGCTTCTAGGAGCCTTGCCGCACGCGAGCATCCAGCCGCACGATGGAGTGTGATGGCTTCCTTCAGCGAAGCAAGCGCTGTTGAAGGATACAATTTCGATTTGCAATACCACCATCGGGCACTGATCCGATGATGAATGACTATGCTGGTGACGTCGTTGGGTAACTCAATTCCATCAAACACAACCCGTGCTCGGTCGGGGTCGAATGCAATCAGCGTCTCAACCATGAACAATTGCAGTGCAGTTCGATGAACTGAGTGGGTTTGTTTAGCAAGTGCCTTGTTCGTCAATTGTATGGCGGCTTCTAATTGCGACGGAACTTCTTTAGCAAGTACCAAATTCGCTTTAGCCTGAAGTCCAAGCATCAGTGCATCGTCGAACCCAGAGATTGTCGATAGCGATGTTCGAAGGTGTTCTGCCTTGTTCGTATCACCTTCAACAAGCGCAGCAGAATGTTGAACCATGGTAAGTGCCACAAGTGTCACTTCTCGTTGCTGAATCTGGTCTGGAAGAGAAACGTGCGAGAGGTATTGATTGACATCATGAAGTAATTTGGCGGGATTCGTATGCGGTAATCGATCGTCAAGACGGCGGGATGCTGCCGAGAGAGCAACGCGGTTTTTTTCTGCTTGAGTACCGTTTTGAAGGGCGGCTTCGATTGAGGCTTCAGCATCATGGACGCGTCCTTCAAGATGAGCCAAGCCAATCTCGATCTCGCTCCGCTGTTCAACATCTTCAATCACCGACATGTATCGATGGACGTGGGAGGTCTCGCACCGTTCGAGCGCAACCTTTGATGCAAGGAAATGCAAATGCGAAGAAGAGGGTTCAACCTCAATTGCGTGTTCAAGAAGTACCGCTAAAGCCCCGCTATGGGTTGAACCAAACACCTCGACAGCGTGCTGACAGTGGTGTTCTAAACCGGTTGATTGCGCACTGATTCGATGGTAGAGTAGGTGGAGGTGATCTTCAGGAGAGGTCGCAATCGTTGTCCAATGAGCGATAGCAGCTTCATGGAGTCGTTGCTTTTCATGCTCATCAAGCATTGCGCGCCGAACGTTTCGTATGAGATGTTGAACCTCCATCCTATCGGATTGGTCGGTCCATCGAAGGAATGCATGCTCATCCAGTACGCTCACAGCATCGCTGTCGGCAACTTTGGAAGCAGATATTGGCATCGGTAAAACAACGAAATGGTCGAGACTGGACTTGGTAGCGTCATCAAGCGAGGACATCACGACGTTTTCGACATACATCTGAATATCTTGACTCGATTCTGGAAGTTCACTTTCGGAATGATGGAGGAGGATTGCCAATGGATGTCCCCCTAACCGTTCAACGATGTGCAGGCGTTCGTTTTCAGAATGCTCGTCGCCGAGTAACTCAACTGCTGCTGCATGTTCCAAAGATGAAAGCGGTATGCGTGCAATCTGGTCTGAAAATGCGAGCGGCTCTCGTCCTATGAGGACCATTTGAGGTCCTTCAAGCAATTCCATTTGATGAATGAACTGTGAAAAGGATTCGAAGTGACGAAGCGAAACCGCGTGGACGTCGTCGAGGAAGAGAATCTCCCCTCGATAACGATTGGCAACGTATTCGCAAAATGCCTGTATGTTGCTGGGTAAAGGTGCCTCGAATTCCATACCGATACCCATGGCATGAAGGTCAGAGAATTCGTCGGCAGTGAACCATCGCACCGTTTTTCCAGAGTGTGCCAATGCTTGGAACAGCGCAGACCCAACGGTCGACTTTCCAATCCCTGGCAGGCCACTCAACACGATACTGTGCGCATCAAAGAGCGATGATTCAAGCTCGTTCAACACACCTTCTCGACCGTGAACTACACCCAGAGTTGGAACTTCACCGTGCATTGTTGAGGACTTTTTATTACGAGGTTTAAGTGACTGCTTACCGATGCTCTGAACTGCAATCCTACCTTGCTCGGTGAGGTGAAACACGTTTCTTCGCCGAGTTCCAGTTCCAATGACGTGCGCCATTCGTTTGGTGACCATGCCAGTTTCTTCCAACAGACTGAGTGGGATGTTGAGTGCGGAACGTACCACGCCAAGTGCATCACTCAACCCCGGTAACGAGAGGTCGCGGGGTACATCCCATGCTGTCTCAAGATCCGATGAAAATTGACCGAGGTGGTGCAAGATTCGCTCCTGCGGAGTCGTGAGGTCAACGGACACATCGTTTGACAGACCCTTATCCTCTACAAAAGAACCCCTTGAATGCTCTTGACCGTTCCAAAGTATAGGTTCCTTTTTTTGGGGCGGCAGTGAGCCATCAACATGCCTGTGACACTTTCTTCGGTAGATTTTCCGAAGAAACCAGGCGTGTACGTATTCAAAACAGAAATGGGAAGGGTGCTCTACGTCGGCAAGGCAACCAAACTCAACGAACGAATTCGCTCATACTTTGCGACCAATCCGGACCGACAAATGATTCCTGAACTGGTTCGAAAGTCCGATTCGATTGAATGCATGGTAACACCATCGCCAGAAGAAGCGTTGATTTTGGAACGTCAACTCATTCGACAGCACAAACCGCGATACAATTCCATGCTCAAGGACGACAAGTCGTTTCCGTTCTTGGTACTCACCAAAGAGGATTTCCCGCGCATCATGTATACCCGTCATCCTCCCCGAGGTAGTCATCGGTGGGGGCCCTTCCCGAATGTGGGTGCAGCAAAACAGGTGATGCAATTACTGCGACGACAATTTGGAATACGTGACAAAGACTGTCGAGGTAAAGACGGTTGCATGTCCATGCACATTGGATTGTGCAGGGGACCCTGTATTGACCCCGAAGGCTATCCTGAGCGGGTAAAAATCGTCAAGAATGTCCTTGATGGAAAGGCCAATGAATTGATTGAAGAATTGATTCTTCAAATGGATGAAGCGAGTGAAGCACTCGACTTTGAACGAGCAGCAAGCCATCGCGACCTAATTCGGGCCGTTCGAACAACAACTGGCCAACACGTTGTCTCAAGCAAAGTGTACCGCGATTGCGATGCGATAGGTATTGCACACGAAGGAGACCTAGCAGCAATCGTGGTCATCCACGCCAGCGATGGTGTCGTCAAAGGACAAGAAGTGTGGCCGATGCTTCACAGAGGCGACATTGGCGAAACGGTTGCAGCATTCGTATCCGGCCACTATGTCAATCGAATTCCACCGAGGTTACTCCTGACTCCAACGCCGCTGTTGGACGGTACTGAGCAGTGGTTAACTGGCCGAAAAGGAACCTCAGTCGAGGTGAGAACACCTGTTCGCGGTCCGATGGTCACACTGCAAACACTGGCTCGACAAAATGCTGAGATTCAACTCACTCGTTTGAAGAATTCAACCAGCGGTTCGCTTGAACAACGTGCTGCTGATGAAGCCGCAAACCTCCTTGGAGTTGCTCGCCTCGACCACATCGTGTGCTTTGACATGGCACAATTATTAGGCGATGAACGGGTTGGGGCAAGCGTCACCATGCGAAACGGACGACCTGCGAAAAAAGAATACCGAACTTACACCGTCAAAGGTGATGCAATGGATGATTTACGGATGATGCGTGAAGTCGTCGAACGGTGGATGAAACGACAAGAAGAATGGCCAGATCTCGTTCTCATTGACGGAGGCGAAACCCACCTTTCCACCATTTCCAAACTGTTTGAAGAGCACAAACTTCTGGATGACATTCCGCTGGCTGCACTCGCCAAGCGCGAGGAAACCATCTATCGAAACAATCTCCCACCCTTGGTCTTAGACAGGCAAGGACGCGTCTTGGTTCATGCACGTGATGAGGCCCATCGAGTGGTGAACACGTTTCATCGAAAAAGGAGAAGTCGCAGTCGACTAAGCGACCCTCTGGAAGAAGTCATGGGACTTGGTGCCAAGAAAATGCAAAGCTTGCTTCGCCACTTTGGCGGAAGACAGGGTGTCGCTCACGCTTCCCTGTACGACCTCAAAACGGTTCCTGGAATTGGAGCCTCACTAGCACAAAGAATTCATGATTCCCTTCACGAATGATGGGCTGAACTCAGTTGAGTGGAGGGAGCTTCTTGTTCTCGTATTTCTTGAACGTGTCCATATCACCATGAATCCCTTGACTGTGGAATCCTGAGAGGTCTGCGAATTCGTTTGCATTGATACTGACTTTTTCGGTCTTCCGAACCAAACCAAGTTTCTTGATTGCTTTCTTGCGTTTCTTCTTCTTACGCCGACGGCGAACTGCAAGAACAAACAGAATTCCAAAGACGCCGAAATAGTTCTTCAGTTGGAGGAAAAAGAACCACCAACTGATTTGGAAACGGAAAGAAATCGTATCGTCGATTCCTTCCGCAGGAACGGTGTAGGTGATCTGTTGTCGGCTACCGGTCCACGTGCCTGGAACTTCTTCAATCCTGATATTGCCTTCAGTGGATTGGAGATCAATGAACTTCAATCCAACTGGCATGATGATGGTCAGTGGCCCACTCAGTGCTAATTGAAAATCGTCTCGAATCGTTGTGTTGATCTTAATTGGGAGGTCAATCGATTCTTCATCACCAGGCGTTGCTGGGAGCGTAACACCGTCGCTGGAAATGAAGTCGAACACACCTCCAACGAGAATGTCGTTGATACCCTGCATGGCCGAAACCATCGGCTGAAGTACGGGTAAACGCACGGCGTTGGAGGTTGAGATAGCGAATCTCATATCCTCTTCACCTTGGATTAAGCCGCTCATCGTACCATCGTGGTAGAGCTTAAATTTGACTTTAGGAATCTTTACTGAGAGCGTGATTCCGTTTTTGTCACCGACGTTGAGCGGCGGAGTGCCTAATCCATCAAGGTTGATTTGAATGTCAAAGTCACTGACATCAACCACCGATATCTGTTCGTTGTCTTGTAGGTCTTCAAACGACTCATGGACAATGATGGTGAGTACTTCACCAATCCGCTCGACGAAACTGGTGAGGCCGGTGTTGGTGAGTGAGAACGTTATGTTTTCGTCACATATACTGAAATCAAGACTCTCGTTACCCGTTCCACACAATGCTGAGAATTCAAAGGTCCGGGTGAGCGGCGCATCCAAGCGACTTGAGATGTCGATCCCGAGTCGCAACAAATCAGAAGGAAGCACCTGCATGCTGACCTGCGTTCCGTTATAATCGGGAATGAGGTCGGTAGGAATGGCGATTCGGTGCATGGATACGCCAGCATCAAGAGCGAATTCAAACGAGACAGCTCGTTCGAATTCGTGGAAGTCAAAGTCCATGGCATCGATGACAATGGCGCTTGATACGCACGTTTTCTGCGTTGATTTGCACACGATGTTTTGGTCATCATCCTTGATGATGGAACGCCAATCGTACTGATTGATTCCTGAGAATGAAACGTTGAGTTGGTTGTTTCCTGAGAGCGTGTCGGTGAGGGTGAAACGGTCTGAACCATCCTTGGTTTGAATCCACGGGGGTAGAATAATTTCCAATTCAAGTTCGCTTGCAGGAAGATTGCTGGGCATTATTCCTGAAAGATAACTGCTCTCGAGCATGGTTTGGACTTCCAACCCCGCATTCATTACCCGCTGGAAATCTTCTGTGGTGAGAACACTGAGGATATCTTCAACGGTTTCTTGTTGGTTGTTTTCTTTCAACACATCCAGTAACTGCATCGAAAATGGCTGACTCGTCGTTTGTAGGTATACGGGATTTGCATAACCCATTGCTTGGGGGCCTTTGAGACAAAAATTCAGAACCTTACCCGGGTCTGGAATCTCGGTACACCCCGTCGAGTGAGTGTAATTTATTCCACCCAGAGGCCCGGCTATTCCAGCACTTTCTGACTCACTGACCCACGTCATTGGGTCCATCTGAATGGTTTCAATACCTGCCACGGTTGAAGAAATCGCTTCGGCGATGGTGGCAATTGGAAATTGATCGGAAATGTTGGTCAAATCGACCAGCCCGTTGTGATAGGCAAGCCGAATACCATCTGAGGTGACTAGCGGCATTTTTGCGTCTTCAGAGATGCTCATCAGTGAGATTCCCCAATCGGTCATCGTCGTTTCATCAAGGTAATACAAACCTACGGTGAAATCGAGCATTGCCGCTGATTCATCTCGTAAATCAAGCGTAATTTGCAGGTCGAGAGCTTTCTCTCCTTCTGGAATTGAAACGACCGTAGCGTCGCTCTGGTTGAGGTGAGCGAGTTTGATCTGAATATTTTGAAGAAGGTCTGCCTCACCTTGAAGGGCACCGAGATGGTTCAAGTTCCATAGAGGCGTTCCACCCTCGACGCCGTCCACGGACGTTATGACACCGTAGGAAGGTGGACTAAAGGTGTAGGTTGAGTCGTGGCCTGGCAAGCCAACAAGGTCAAACTTCGTTGTGATTTCAGCGCCCATGATCAAAAATCCTTGGTACGCTCGCTCGAGTTCAGGTTTCTCAATGTCGGGAAGGTTGAGCATCTCGGTCGGGATGTTGATGGTGACCTGGCTCCTGAGGCAAATTGGTGGATCAAACACATTGTTCGTGGCCGCACCTTCGTCAAATGCATCGGTATCTGGACTGTTGTAGTTGCAAGCAATGGTTTGTCCACCATTGGTGAAAGTGTTCACATAATCGGTGATTGGAATGACGGCATCACTGGTGGTGTTGAATCCAGTTGACAGTGAATCTTGAATTGCTTTGTCGACTTCTTGCTTGAGTTTGTTTCCAAAGGTGACACCTGCTGAAACGTTGGTATCAAAATAACTGCGGATTAAGTCCGCAGGGGCCCCGTCGTTTGAATCAAGCCCGTCTGCACTGAGGGCCAGTGCCAACAAGGGGTCGTTCAATCCCAAAGCTTCACGGTCGAATTCGCGAATTGCCCAAACCAATTCGAGCTGGATTTTGGACGTGCTTGTGAGGTCGAAATCATAGGTCCCTTCAATCCAATCAGGTTGGTGAGGTGTACCGTCATCAGCGCTATCGTATTCGTCGCAAACGCTGCCGCCTGCAGTACATGATGCCATGTTCGCTGCAGATGCAAAAGGCAGATACACTTGTGCAGCCATGATGAATACGAGGAACACAGGAAGAAGAAATCTGCGTCTATGGTGAACATCGGCCACATCGGACATGGACGCAGGTTGTCACGCGATGTTCAAAGTAGTTCCCCTCATGGCGGTGAGCATGGCAGGTTCTCTCATCCAAGAGGAAATCTGTAATGTGGCCATCTGTGATCTCGAAAAAGGAGAGCAACTCTATATCTTGCTCGAACAACATTCGATGCTCAATACCGAGTTCAAACCTCAGACTACTGGAACTGAGTTAGCCATAGCCCTTACCCCCTCACAGCGAACAACTGAACACCACATCAAGCAACTCCTTGCGCCCGTTCCGTTTGAGGTTCGATTCGAGCGTCGCTTCATGCAGCGAACTCCTGCTTCAGTTGACCCGCATCGAAGACTGACTAAGGCGATTCAAGCCTGGTTAGTGGACACCAAGATTGAACCATCCATCTCAGAAATATGCCGTGAACATCGACCGAAGAAATGGGAGAAATATGACGATTTAATCATTCTACCTGAAACCGCCTTCGCGAACGAATCATGGGCAGGCGTACTGCGGAACGTTTCGCTTGAAGACAAAACACTGTTGTGGAAAGACGTGGCTGAATCATTGTACGGAACTCGTTTAGCTCGCCAGCATCCAATCGCCAACACCGTTCAAAGGGATTCACAAACAGAATTACTGCACGGAAAAGACGGGTGGGTTGAATTCACCGACCACGGTGTTCAATTCGGATTGGATGTCACCCGCGTCATGTTCTCATCAGGCAACGTCACCGAACGAAGAAGAATCGGTTCAATCTCCATGGAAGGAGAAACCGTTGTCGATGCTTATGCCGGCGTTGGTTACTACACGCTCCACATGGCCATGCGAAGCGGTGCGAAACACGTGCATGCGTGTGAGATTAATCCTCACTCCATCACGGGACTTGAATGGGCCATACGGGAAAACCAACTTGAACATTGTATCACGGTCCATCCCGGAGATAATCAGCTAACATTACCAACACTTTACGGGAAAGCTGACCGATGTCATCTCGGACTTTTGCCGTCTTCAAAGACTGTCTGGGAGCATGCCATACGCTGCCTCAAACCCGAAGGTGGTTGGCTTCATGTTCACATGAATGTAGCAGAGCAAGCCATCGATGAATGGGTCGAGCAAACGCGTTCAACACTTGAAGAAATGGCACAGAGAAATGCTCGGCAATGGAACATAGAAGTTGAGCATGTGGAGAAAGTCAAGTGGTATTCGCCTCACGTCCGTCACGTCGTGGTCGACGTTCTTTGCTCTAAAAGTTCAATCATCGATGAGAACCGCGTCAAGTGAAACGCTCGAATCGCCTTCTTCAAGAAGGAATGGCTCATCAATTCGTGCGATGTACAGGCCTACAATTCCAGCAATAAGAAGGAACAAAAATGCGCCTGTGAAAACAAAGGGAAACAGTTCCTCAAGCGTTGCAAGCAGCCCGCCGCCTTCTTCCCCTGTTTGGTCACCAAAGCGAACCGTTCCTTCAGGGTCTGAAACTCCGACCATTTCGACCCGCAGAACTTCCACTTCATACACAGGACGGCCAGCAGAGGATGCTGGATTCATGAAATCTTCATCCCCAGTTGGGTCATCAGAAGTTGGGGTAATAGCGATATTACGAACGTGCATCATACCATCTCGCACGATACCAAAAGTAGCGTAGCCTCCATCCTCTCGGTTCTCTGGGTCGAGGTTGTGGGCTTCGGTTTCAGCGATGTACCACTGGGAATCTGCAGAATCTTCCTCTTGCCCACGAGCCATGCCTATGGCTCCGTCGACGTGCGAGAGGTTGGCATCATGCTCCAGCGGAATTGTCGTGCCCGAGCCACCACCCCCACATTGACCAAGCGTTACAGGATACACACCGAAGGTCTTGCACGTGGGGTCGCCAGATTGCGTCACGAAATCATCGATGACACGGTGAAAGAAAATTCCGTCATACAGTCCTGATTCGACGTTCTTGATCATGTTCGCAGTGGTAATTGGAGCCCACTGCTCAAACAGTTCCAAGACGATGACACCCTCTTGGCGGGCTGCTGAATGCGATGCTTTGTATGAAACTTCAATTTCAAAAACTGCGTTTCCCTGGTAGGTCTCATTCATTGGAGTATCTTCTTCCACTGGCCCATCACTCCACAATGTTGGGTCGATTCCAACGCTGCGCCAACTCGGTTGTTCATCAGCCGAAACCATGGTTAGGCCACCCGTACTGAGTAGCACCATGTTGAGGACAAGCACCAACGCAATTCGTCCTTTCATGGTTGGCGCATGCGGTTCCCCCCCATCAAACGCTCGCTTCGAGACGATTTTGGCGATACACTCAAGAGACAATCGTCCTTGAGTAGAAGCATGTCTCAATTCATGTTTCTCGGTCAAACCATCCCACGATTAACCCTGCTTGTCGGTAGTGCACTGGTGATTGAAGCCATTGGATTTTACTTCGGCACCGGAATGGCGAGCTGGACTTCGTTAATACCTGCCTTCTTTGGAATTCCACTCATTGCCTTGAGCGTCATGGCTACTCGCCAACCGGAACGTTCACACTTCTGGATGCATATTGCAGTCGTTTTCGGACTGTTGACCTTCCTTGCGGGGGGTATGGGCATCAAGGGACTCATTGACGGAGACCTCAGCGCATCAACCTGGGCTCAACTGATGATGTTGGTCATGGGAGGTGTCTACACGTTTGCATGCATTCGTTCGTTCACCTTTGCTCGTAAAGCCCGTGAAGCCGCAGAAGCCTGAAGAAGTAAATCAATGGAGAATTTGGTGAGAGACACATGGGGTTTTTTCGACGTTTCTTTGGCGGCCGTAATGGCGCAGGGGCTGAATCAATTATTCACCACAACATTCAGGAAATTGGTTTGAACCATTTCCCTGATGATGAGAATGCTCGATGGAACATTGATTCAATCGAGTTCGTTGAAGGAATGTACGTTGTTGTAACCTCTCCAGTCCCCCATGTAGGATATTCCAAAATCCGCTTTCACATGCGGGATACCTCGATCGATGGTGTGGAAATTGCAGATTGTTGGGAAAATGGCCAATGGGTCACGTTGTTCACTTCGTAGTTCCCATGCCTTGTTACAAGT
>DAME01000046.1:0-1553 GCA_002499545.1 Euryarchaeota archaeon UBA88 | reverse complement strand
AGCAAAGGGTACCCCCTTGAAACGATGGTATTCGCAAGGCCTCCCCACAGAAACGGGGCATCATTGAAGCATGATGCAGTTGTGGATAGTTCGAATGGACTGGAAGAAATTCGCTGGACCCGCAATTCTCGCTGGCCTCGCCATTCTCATTTGGCAGTCAGTATATGTTCTTGGCAACATCATGTATGATGAAGGAGATACGCTTAATCCAGGTGTCGGTCCGGCTTTTTGTGGCATGGGTTTAATCTCGATTTTAATGTGTTTGAGTTCGATCGTTTGGTTTGCATTTGCATTGGGAACGAAGACGCAAAAGAAGGTTTTCTTAGCGGAAGACCCTAGTAATTTCCAACATAATTCAGTTCCTCTTGCAAGTGATTCGCAGAGTACGGTCGTGCCTTCCACGATTGGTGGAGGGCCTGTGTCATATGTCCGAGAGAAAATCATCATCGCAAAATCTGAAGATGATAGAGCGCAAATTGTTGGTTTCCTCTCTATTGCTGGTAGTGTTGTGATGTTTGTACTCATGATCATCTTGGGACTCCTTTGGGGTCTTTCTGGAATGGGTTCCGGTTTGGGGGGCTCAGGTGGCACCTGTAACGAAAGTTGTGAAGCTTTGGGGTCTGCTGCTAAATTCAGTATGTGGGCTTCATTCTTGCTTTTCCCATGTGGCGTGATTACTTTGGCGAGGCCCTGGTCATGGTTCAGTTCTGGCCAAGATATTCGTGATCCTGTTGTGAAAGTAAGGGTTGGTATTGTAGCAGGAATAGCATTAATTGCAATAATCTCCTTTGGTTGGCCCGCTTTGCTTGTTGTAGGAATAGCTTTGACTATCTTTGCAGCAGCAGGATGGGTGAATAAATAGGGTCTATCCGCATACCTTTTGCTTGGCTATAGGTAAATCAAAAGGCTCGCAGTAGGTCTTTTCAATACCTATCCTGAAGCCCACCCCGCAGCACTAAACAATATGAACATCAAAACCCCAACGACAACTCCCAAGAAAACCCCTTTTGCGTACCCAACACCATGGTTTCCAGAGTCACCTCGTTCGTTCAAAACCAAACCAAGGAAGTAACCGGTGGAAACTAAGGCAATTAGCCTTGGAAAATGATAGTACAGTGGAGGAGAGGCACAATCCCAACCCTCAAAACAAAAATACCCATTTATCGATTCGTTAAAATAAGATATAATGGATAGTGGTAAGAAAATTGTCAAAAGAAGCATGAAACCTGCCCAAAATCCTTTACTTTCATTTGATAATGCCAAAGAAGCGCCAACATTTTCAATTGGGGTGTTTGATACACTTGTCTCATCATCAGACTCTTCGCCGGTGATGTACTTCTTTTTCCAGGCCTTCATAGCAGGCGTCTGTGGTTGAAATCTGTCCGCTTTTGACTTACCAACTGCCGCATTATCATCCTGATTCATGGTTAAGGAAGATACATTAGAGAAATATAAATTATTTGCCGGCAATTAGCGAGCAGAATCTTTAGAACCAATAACTATGTTTGAGTTCATTCGAAACCCCTTTGCATTTTGTTTCCCGATACAAAGGG
>DAME01000033.1:12807-13859 GCA_002499545.1 Euryarchaeota archaeon UBA88 | reverse complement strand
ACGCACGTAAAAAACTCAAAGAAGCGCAACAAATCATGCAAAGTCACGAACAAGATTTACTCGCAAATAGCCGGCAAAGTGAATGGATAGCGTTTGATTTGAGCTTATCTGAATCGGTCCGCAGGCTCTGCGCATATTCTCGAGATTTTGGAGAAATTTTGTTGAACATGAAGGTTTTTACGGAAATTCAGGCCAGTCATTTATAGGTATTTTATTTTCCTCACTGGATTCAATTTCGAATGGATTTGGTTAGGACAGAGTAATAAAATATGGATTTTGAGTTAGAATTGCCGAAGTCTGCTTAGAGGGGTGTATTCAATGGCTCGCTCCACTCCAAGCTCTTCTCATCAGCGAATCACCCACCTTGACACTATACGTGGTGTTGCAGTAATGGGAATTTTGATCATGAATTCCGTGGCTTTTTTCTTTGGAGGTGTGGCCTATTTCGACATATCCTTTCCAGAGAATGCAAACTGGCTCGACTGGTTAGTAGCCATTCTGGGAGAAATTTTCGCGGATCAGAAATTCATGGCACTTTTCTCTCTACTTTTTGGCGCGAGTATTCTCCTATTCTGTGAACGGGCTGAAACGAAAGGATATTCTTCCACGAAACTGAGTTTGTGGCGCAACTTCCTGCTCTTCCTAATTGGAGGTTTTCATGTGATGTTGTGGGAAGGCGACGTCTTGACAGTATATGCTATGTGTGCTCCTGTTTTACTAATCTGCAGAAAGTTTTCTCCAACCCTTCTTATTTGCCTGGGATGCGTGTTGTACTTGACCCCAGCCATCATCAATTGGTATCTTTTATCCACTATAGAGCCTACTGGTTTCAGAATGATTTGGGATAATTCATACCTAGAAAATTCATCGGCGGATGTTGAGTTAGCCGGGCTTGGTATGGTGTATGAGTTATTTGCTCGTGCCTTAGGAATGATGTTTATCGGCATGGGGCTGTACTCAAACGGCAAATTGGTTAACATTGGCTCGGTGAATCAAATTCTCTCCCGCAGCATTGCCCTTCTCATTATTGGAATTTTATTATCGGGAATCGG
>DAME01000033.1:0-12417 GCA_002499545.1 Euryarchaeota archaeon UBA88 | reverse complement strand
GTTGGAACAATTCCAGTGGCATTAGGCTATGTTGGTTTGCTAATCTGGTGGAATGAGCGGACCAAATCATTCATCCTCAAACGAGTACAAGCCCTGGGAAAGACGGCATTATCCAACTACATCGGGCAAACTGTTGTTTGCTTGAGTCTTGCTGCGGTTATCCCCCAAGAATGGTTGAGTCGCAGCATCGTGTTTTTACTCATCATCGTCATTTGGTGGTTACAGTTGTTCGTTTCCGAGCAATGGCTCAAACGATACAAATTTGGTCCAATAGAGTATCTTTGGAGATGCGTTACCTATCGTCGTATTATGCCATTTATTGTGCAGTAAAATGAGAGAAGAGTCTGACGAGCAACTGGTCCCGCCCCCGGACTTGGTATTCAGTCCGCCTGTTCACTGCCTAGCCTTTGCTCAGTTCGCCATCTGAAGGTGCTTTACTGATGGAGCAATTCCCAAATCACTCGGGAAAAACATGGTCGGTTCTGGAATCGGTATTGGCGTAATCTCTTGACCAACCAAAGCGACCCGGCTTGGGCGTGAATCCGACAATACCTTTCGGCCTGTAAGTGGAGCAATTTTGTTTGAAAAGTCCATGATGTCTTCATGACTTGGCATGTTCTCAACGCCGAGGTTTTCACGGCTGTGTCCAACGAAAACATATCCCTTATTTTCGATATAGTCTGGATCTGCTCTTCGGTCGAGTGCTGCAAATTCGTTGATATGTTGGTCGGACATGTTAATGCCCTTCATCAAGGTGTGGCGGCAGACGATTCTCGTATCGAGAGACGGAAGGAGATCGAGTGTTTCTGAAAACTTGCCCCAAGCGTTTGTGTTCCACTTCGGCTTACAAACTTCATCGAAAACTTTCTTGTTCGGCGCATCGACAGAAACATACAGTTGCGTTGGCAAAGTATCCAGCTTTTCAAGCACCTTAGGCAAGGTTCCATTGGTCACAAGCATGGTTGTCATGCCGTGCTTGTGACACAAGTCCATGTATTCAGAAAGACGCGTATAGAGCGTTGGTTCTCCGTTGAGAGAAATGGCGACATGCTTTGGATTTTGAGCATCCAACCACTTTTCACGAGGGACTTTTGGATTGCCTCCAAAGCCAGAAAGAAGTCGACGTTGAGCTCGAACGGATTCATAGAGAAGTTCCTTCGGGTCTTGGTCGGTTAATTCCAAGGTATCCATGTGAGGTTCGCGCCAACAATAGGTGCAAGCGAGATTGCACTGGTCGACAACTGGAGACATTTGCATGCAGTTGTGACTCTTGACGCCGTAGAATTTGCCCTTGTAGCACTGACGGTCTCGGAGAAGAGATTCTTTGGTCCAGTGGCAGGTTTTGACACCACCGTGTTCACCAACAATGTGGTAACGTTGCTTCTGTAATTTTGCTTTTAGTGCAAGGTCCATTCCAGCCATGTGGCTCACTCCCAGTCCTGATTCCACTGTTGTGACAAGCACGGTCGGGAAGGGGCTCGATGAACAACCGTCTCAAATCGGTGTTATCAATCCTCGCTCAGCGATCAAGGATGGGTAAAAAGGCGTTTGCAGCCTTTTCACACGCATTTGCAACACCACCCTGGCGTTGCAAGACACGATACAATGGGCGCGCCTTGGGAACTACGCCATTCAATGGTAAGCAGAATCAGCACACGGATTTCGTGGTTGAGATGATCACTGCGCCGATTTTGTACGGGTCGCCGTTTGATGCTGGGCGGCGGTCTTCGAGACGTCCAACCCAACCATCGGTTGGAACTGAAGCTGGCACTCGAATCGATGCCCCTCGGTCAGATACGCCATAGGAAAATTGGTCGATTGATTGAGTCTCGTGAAGTCCAGTGAGGCGTTCCTCATTGTGAGCACCGTACACTGCCATGTGCTTCTTGACGTTTCTTCCGAATGCCTCACAGATGGTGTCGAAGAGTTCCTTTCCACCTTGGTCGCGCATGGGTCCGTTTGAGAAATTTGCGTGCATTCCCGAACCGTTCCAGTCGCCCTTGATTGGCTTGGGATGGTAATCGATGTAAAATCCGTAATTTTCAGTCAATCGGTCAAGCAGGTAGCGAGCAACCCAGAGTTCGTCGCCGGCTTTCTTCGCACCTTTGGCGAACACTTGGAATTCCCACTGTCCACAAGCAACTTCTTGGTTAATCCCTTCAAAATTAATACCTGCTTCCAAACACAGATCTGCGTGTTCTTCGACCAGCGCCCTACCGTGGGTATTCTTTCCACCAACTGAACAGTAATACAATCCTTGAGGCCCTGGATATCCGCCAACTGGGAAACCTAGCGGAAGTTGAGTGTCAACGTCCATGATGAAGTATTCCTGCTCGTAGCCAAACCAAAAGTCGTTGTCATCGTCGTCGATGGTTGCTCGGCCGTTGCTGGCGTGAGGCGTTCCGTCAGCGTTCATGACTTCACACATCACAAGGTATCCGTTGATTCGTTGCGGGTCTGGATAAATTGCGACCGGTTTCAAGAGACAATCTGAATCTCCGCCGGCTGCTTGTCGGGTGGATGAGCCGTCAAACATCCATATTGGGCATTCTTCCAATGTTCCTTCGAAGTTACTCCGGACCATGGTCTTACTTCGCATGTTTTGGGTCGGTTCGTATCCATCAAGCCAGATATACTCTAATTTTGCTTTGTCCATCATAGGTATCGTACCCTTCGCTACCGAGACGGTATATCAACCATACGCCCATTAAATATCCAATTTAATTGCGTTTATGCTCATTATTTACGATAAATAATGAATGTTTGTTCTTTGATTGCTCGATTTAGCGCGTCAATTATTCATCGCTTTTGAGATAAATTTCTGTTTTTTTGAGCAAATGATTATTTTCACGCTGATGAGGTGCGAATGCTGGTGCATCGTTCGCCGACCGGTGAACTGATGGGTGTGGAATTGTTGCGATGTTTGATGGAAATACCGACGGGGGGTTATCTACGCCAGTGGCGGAAGTCATTGGGGCTGACCCAGTCTGCTCTTGCGGAGCGATCAGGGCTGACGCAGTCGGTCATTGCAAAGGTCGAAACTGAAGTTGTTGACCCGAGGGTTTCTACGCTTCGAAAAATGGTTGGCGCCCTTTCGCGGGAAGAAGAACCAAACCAAGCACACACCGTTGGCGATATCATGGTCAGTGACCTAACCACTCTGGGAAGAAACGATACTGTGCAGTCTGCAATTGACAAAATGGTTGTGGGGGGTATCAGCCATCTCCCCGTACTGGGGGAATCCGGTGGCGTGGTAGGGGTTGTTTCTGAAGCGGGATTGCTGCGCAGTTCAATTGGTAGAGGCGCGCGTGTCCAAGATACCATGGATGATGATTTCAAACTGGTCGATATCAGCGTTTCAATTGGTGAAGGTCGACGTTTGCTGGGTGAGCGTGAAGTCCTGCTGGTGAGTCAAGATAGTATGCTTGTGGGGTTGGTCGCGCGTATTGACATGGTGCGAGCACTACGCAAACTAGGTCGATGATCACTGATTGTTTGCGGCCTCGGGCCCTTGAGGTGTGATGAGAACGTTTTCTCCATCGCGAAGTACGTGTGGAAGTGTGAACGTTCCGCCTTGAACCGTAACAGGGCAGAGTACTCCGCACGCTGGAGCGAGGTAATCTTCGCCCGTTTCAGTCATCACCAGGCGAATGCCGTGGCCTGCAGGAAGGAGTGCGTCAATTGCTTGGAATTCCATGAGCATGGTCAACGACTCACCAAAGACGACAGTTGTTGGTTCACTACCGCCCTGATGGTAGCGGATGTCCATGGTGGCGTGACCGAGTCGGAGGTTGGTTTCAGCGTCCTGAAGTTCAACGAAAATTTGACCGCCGTCCATCGCTGCTTGAACATCGAGGTGAAGGGTTGCAAGTCCTGATATCAGTACATCGTTGAGTGAATCGATGGCATCGCACTCGATAACCACGTTACTAATGCTTCCTCCCGTGACGGAGTTTCCTTGGACTTGTGAGCCAGTTTGCGTACATGTGGTGAGGTCGATTTCGTTGAACTGGCGGTCGAGAGGGGGCCACGTGTCTTCGATTCTCCATTCCCCATCGTTTCGTTGAATTTGAGCGTGGAGCTCGGGCTTCTCACCGATGCCTTTGAGGTAGTACTCGAACCATTCAAACAGGTCTTGCCCCCAGTCCCAACGCGTCATGTTGTGAATCGCTTCGCCCCCATAGCCGCTGTCTTGGGCGTTGTGCTTTGACCACTGGTCAGGGTAGTTATGCTCCCACTGACCAAGCATGCCGCGGACTTCGAAACCGGCGTCGATGAACTTCTGGTACCACGGGAAGACTTGGTGCGGATCAACGTTCCAATCCTGCATCCCCTGTACCCAGTAAATGCTCCCGTTGTAATTCGTGAGTGCTTTGGAGATGTGTTCTCGCTCTTCATAGTAGTTGGCCATGTAAGGGTCAAGTTCACCCATCCCGTAGGTAACTGGGCCGGCAAAAAGGCCCTCGATAATGTCGGGGCACACGTTATCCAAATCGTCTTGATTGTAATCCACCGTACTACCAAAATAATTCATGTGCATGATTTGACTTCGTGCTTCTGCACTACCGTTTTTGTAGAGCAGGGGGTGGAGGCCGGTCGTGCCAGAGATTGGTACTATCGTGGCAAGGTGTTCACTGCCATGGACGGCTGCTTCCCACTGGGTTGCGCCCTCGTAAGACTTGCCATAAAGCCCTACTTTTCCATTGGACCACTCTTGAGTACCAAGCCATTCAACGGCTTGATGTATGCCCCATCCTTCGCCTTCGCCCCGATAGTCGAAGCAACCGCTGGACTCCTCAGTTCCGAATACTGAAACTTGAGCAAAGGCGTAACCGTGAGGGATATAATTGTCGTAGATGAACTCACCGCGGCCAGCTCCAACAACATTGGTCGCACCCGATTCATCACCGGGTTGGCCGTACGAAAAGTAAGGGCTAACCACCGCGATTACCGGTACGGTATCACCCATTTCTGTATTGGATGGCAACCAGTATGAAAGGTGGACATTCGATGTCGCCGGACCGGTCTCCCACACCTCTGAAGTATCGACTTCAAAGGTGGCTTCTTGGACTTCAAGTGCGGTGTAAGGTCCAGATTCAAGGACGAAGGAGTAGCTGTCTGTCCAGTTCCAATCAAGCGTATGACGGTCCCATTCCGACGGATACGCCCCCTCCATATCGGAGTCGGAATCGTTCAAACTCGCATCCCCTATGCAGCCTGAAAGAGGGCCGCACAGAACGAGAAAAACGAGGAAGGTCGCAATGCGCATTGGTGGTGGGGCTGGGTCAGCAATCATCAATGTGATGGATTCTTGATGCTACACATCAAGAGGGGGGGGCTCATCGGAGTTGCATGGTCGTCCTCGTTACTGGCGCAGCAGGATTCATCGGCTCTCACGTCGTTCAGCTCTTACTTGAACGAGGGGCAGCAGTACGGGCAACGGTTCGCAAATTGGAAAATGCTCGATTCTTAGAAACGCTCCCAAAACACAAACATGCTGTTGTAGAATTGGTCGAAATGAACTTACTGGATAAAACGTCAGTCATTGAAGCCGTCCGGGGGTGTGATACCGTTATTCACTGCGCTGCGTCGTTGATGGTTGGCGTGCAAGACCCACAACGCGACGTGATCGACCCATCGATTGTTGGAACGATGCATTTGTGTCAAGCAATTGAACAAGAGGCGGCAGTACATACTGTGATTCACACGTCTTCGGTTGCAGCGATTCGACCTACAAACTACACGAACGGTCACAGCTTTTCTTCATCCGATTGGTGTGATGATGCATCACCAGACTCCAATCCCTACGGTTTTGCAAAGGCCGAGGCTGAGCGAAAAATACGCGCATTCGTGAAGAAATGCGAAGAAAATGCCCGCACCATCCGGTTGGTGACCATCCATCCATCAATTGTATTCGGCCCCGTCTTCCACAAGCGCCACACCACGGGTTCGATGGCATTCCTCAAGCACTTCACTGGAAAATTACCGTTCGTACTCAACATGCACGTGAATTTTGTCGACGTGCGAGACGTGGCACAGGCTCACATCGCAGCACTGGACTGTGGCGAGGACGGTGCCAGGCACCTGCTCCACACCAAGGGATTGTGGATGAGCGGTATTGGGCGTGAATTACGAACGCTTCGACCCGGTAAAAAATGGGCGAAGATGACCTTGCCAACTGTCTTTGCTTACGCAGTGGCTGTCTTCCACCCGAAACTAAACGTTCGTCAACTACGCAGTTCGCTTGGAAGTCACGTTGCATACGATTGCGGTGACATGGAAGAAGCGCTCGGCCTGCAACTCCGGCCATATCAGCAAACACTCGAGGATTCTCTGGATTCACTCTCCGAATTAAGCCGCAAGGTATGAGGGGCAGGACTCGCTGGCATCATCCATGCAGGCTGAGGCAGCGTGGGGTGTTCGTTGGCACCAATGCACACTTCCAATGGCTCGGACTTACATGGAGGTCGCCTGCAGAAAACAAAGTCTCGTTTGCCTCGCTGCCGATAGATCGACTATGGCTGGATTGAATCAACTAATCGATGAGGTAGGTCAGTATGTTGCTGCTCTAAAAACGCATGTCGATCTCATTGACGACTGGTCGCCAGAAGCTTGGGCTGAGTTTTGTTCAAAGGCACAGGAAGCAGATTTACTCATTTTCGAAGATCGGAAATTCGCCGATATCGGTGGAATAAGCCGTAAACAGATGGCGGGCGTCTACGATATCCGTTCATGGTCTGACCTCGTGACGGCTCATTTGATTTCGGGGCCCGACATCGTTGATGGTTTACAGGCAGGATGGGGTGACGTCCATCGTAACGGTGGCGTTCTCTTATTGGCTCAAATGTCGAGTCGAGGTAACTTGCTGCATCCCGATTATACCGACAAAGTGGTTGCATCTGGATCAGCGCACCCCGGTGTATTCGGATTCATCGGTAACGGCTCTCGGCCCGAAGAACTCACGTCATTGCGAGAAAAGGTTGGCGATTCAAAGATGATTTGGACGCCGGGTGTCAATCTTGCAGTTGGGGATGGAGAGATGGGGCAGCGATACGGCGACCCTCGCTTAGCGGTATTGGCTGGTTCTGACTGCATCATCGTTGGCTCTGGAATTCACAAAGCAGAACGCCCAGCCGGCCAAGCAAAAGCATATGCAGCTGCATCATGGAATGCATTGCTTGAACGGACGTGATACATTGATCGACGTAGTACTCTGGCTGCTAGCATTCGCAACCGTCTCGATCTCAATCGGCTTGATGTACCGGGGATGGGTGCGAGGTCAGCGGCTCGATCAACGGCTCATTTCGTGCGATGAGTCCCTACTTTCTGATGACGGTTTTCGCGTGACCAGAATGGTCGTACTACCCGCAGGCACAATGGTGATTCCCGACGCACAACCTGTCGTATATTCGCCCATAAATCAGTAAGAAAGGTCGCCAGTATACAGCAAATACCCTGCATAACCTGCTCCTGCAAGAACCGCGAGAAGCAGCAGTTTGAACACTCTGCGTTTTGGCTTGGCAACTTCTTCTGACGGGGCTACAGTGGCAATCAACGGCGGTAGTTCAGCGACAAGTGAAGGAAGTGGTAGACCAGGAAGAGCCGGAAGGGGCATAAGGCCGACATCAGGTTCCGGCTTGATTCGGTCTTCCGGATACAGCTGATCGAGGTCTTCAAGACCTGGGGCATCTGGAATTGGACCAAGTATTTGAGGCCACAACTCATCGACCATAGAAGATGTGATCGGCTTCTCGAGCCACGCAACTGCCCCAGCTGAATGGCTTGCATCCTCTGCTAGTGGAGTCAGGCGGCGAGACGTAATGAAGACAATGCGACTCTCTCCCCCGTGTTCCCGCATCTCAAGAGCAGCAAGGTGCCCATCCAGTGAGGGGAGGTCGAGGGCCAGTACGACGAGTTCGGGGTCCAAGCGGATGTATTCATCCACTGCTTGGTCGCCATCTTCACACACTTCAACATTGAATTCTCGGATTTTGAAAATTTCACGTAGGCGCATGAGCGACATCGGATTGTTGTCAACGATGAGGACGGTTGGCGCCGTTTCCTCGTCCGTGGGAGTGACATATGCCATGTGAATCATCTCGCTGAAAGAGCCATTACACATCAAACAACCGCACGAGGACGGTTATTCTTCACCATCTTTGCCGATAGACAAGTCTTCCACTGGGCCCGTTTGGGGGTTGTTGAACGCTTCACGTATTGTTTCGGATTGTGCCGCATCGCTCTCTGCTTCTCGCTGGCGACTTGGTGCTTTCAAGAATTGAAGTTGCAACTCACTCACAATCGTGTTCAAAATTCTAGTCTCACGATCTGTCAGATTACCCTTCGTTTTTGATTGTAGGACGACTAAGATGTCGATTGCAGCTTTTGCTTCCCCGAGATGAAACATCATGGTACCGTTATTGTCCGGTAGTAGGCCCATTTGCAAAAGTGCAGAGCGCTGAAACATGTGGATAATTTGGAAAAATTGTTCCGATTCTTCGTCTTTGAATGCCCCGGTCATGACGCTGGGAAGTAGTTGAGGGATAAGTTTCCATCGCCCAACTAGTCAAACATTTGGTCCAGCAGCCAATCTGGATCAAATTGTTTCAAATCGTGATATCCTTGGCCGATACCTGCGAACACAATAGGGCGGCCGGTTGCGAAAGCGATTGAAAGCCCCGCACCACCTTTAGCATCGGTATCGACTTTGGTCAATACCGCCCCATCGAACTTCATGATTTCTTGGAACATCCTCGCTTGTTCAACAGCATCGTTACCAGCTAACGAATCACCAACGAAAAGAGTGAGATGGGGATCTGCGACACGCCGAACTTTGTTCAATTCATTCATGAGATTGACTTTATTTTGCATTCTCCCAGCCGTGTCAACAAGTACGACGTCGATGTTGCGGGCTTTAGCTGATTCAATTGCATCTCGAGCAATTGCCGCAGTATCGCCACCACGTTGACTTGAGATGCATCGGATCCCGAGATTTTCACAATGGGATTCCAGCTGTTGAATGGCCCCGGCCCTGAATGTATCGCCGGCCGCGGCAACAACTGAGAGGTTGTTATCGAGTAAACGTTGAGCTATCTTGGCAGCAGTAGTCGTCTTTCCAGTGCCGTTGACGCCAACCAGCATAATCACCACGGGGGCATCTCCCGCATCGATGAACGATTGGACCGTTTCATCAAAGTCCCAGTAGCCAGCCGCCAATATATTCCTCAAGGCGCGCTTGAGTGCTGCTTCCAATACCTTCGCTAAATCTGCACCTCTGCGAAGTCGTGAGCCTACTAAGTTAGAGCGTATGGCGGCAGTTACCGCAGTGACTGCGTCACTGGAAATGTCGGATTCCAAAAGGACCCACTCGAGTTCTTCGATGAGGTTGTCCAATACGGGACCTGCTTTGATGACACGGCCCCCCTCACTGACGACACCGCCTCCAAGGTCAACACTAACTTTCGAGCCTGAACCCATTTCTATTTCGGCGGCTTTCACTGAGCCTTTCGGTGCGCTTTTGACGCTGACCAGTTGACGACCCGTAGTGGTCCGCATCATTGAGAGGTCGACCTTTGAACCGCTTGGCCTGGCTTGCTCGACTGCGCCTCGCTTCTGCATGTCTTTGCGCTGTTTCTTGAGCCTTTTCGATTCTGTGCGCTCCATTTTCTGAAGGATTTTTTTCTCCTTTCTGGACAATTGCGTTGGAAGAGTTACGTCTTCTCCTTCATCGAAGTCATCCCACTCATCGTCAGAATTTTCAGTTGATGCTCCTGCTTCATCGATTGCTTCTAGGTCTTCCCATTCGTCGTCTTCACCGTCTTCAACGGTTTCCGGTTCAATCGGCAAGTCTTGCGAGGAAGAAGTGTGGGTTTGGGCGGTTTGAAGAGCTGCTTGGGCTTCAGGAGATTCTGCTGCTGCGGAAAGTTCCTCAGCATTGGTTTCGGACGCCACTTCGGTAACTCGGGCGCGGAATCGGTCAAACAGCCCCATAGAATCCCTCAGTCATCAAGTGTTAATTCGCTGCCAAACCGCCCACTTCTACGCTGGGGACGCGATGGAGTTTTCTTTTCTTCATCGGCAACTGGAGTCGGTGGCGAGGGTGATTGAAGTGATTCAGCAGGAGGGCTTTGGGCAGACTGGAGTTGTTGTGCGGCATCGTTGAACTCTTGGGCGAGAGTGGTAATTTTTTCTTCCAGTGTGTGAGATTGCTCGGTGAGATCTTTGTGAAGTAAGCGAATCCCATCCATTCGTTCTTGGGTGATTCGGTTGGCTTCTTCAAGTGGTTTTTCGCCAAAAACCCCGCTTCCCAAATCGACCAGTGCAGTACCCTCATGGTGCTTGTCATGAACGTACTTCAGCGTAACGCCAGAACCGATGGAAAGACGGGCGCTTGTCGTGCCTTTTTGTGATGATTCGTAGAGATGTGAAAGAATGCTCGTTGTGACTTCGTGCTCATCGACGATGGCTTGAACTTGGGTAATTCTCGCATGCAAATCATCGAGCTGCTTACGAAAAGCATCGATGGTTCGTGCTTTTTTCTGAAGTTCTGCCCGTTCAACCATGTGGCTCACGCTGTCCGTTGCCGTCTTCATTCAAGAAGGCGGCGGGAAAATCACTCTTCTTCTGCAACCTGGGCGATGGAGCCGCCTGCGGCCTCAATCTGATCACGGAAGTGGTGAGTCACACGAGGCTCAGTCGATGTCCGAGGGTCGATTTCCTCGATAGATTCGATTGATATTGCGCGGCGGTTTGCTTTATGTCTTGAGCCCATAATAGAGTAGGTTCGGTGCTCAGCATCCGCTTTATCATTGGCTGGAATGTCCAGTGAGAATTCTTGTCGCATAGAGCCAAAGGGTGCAATTCCTGTGATTCGAAAGGCCTTCATGGACTGGGCGACTGGCAAACCCGATTTAAACGCGCCGTCGCGCCGAATGTGTCAAATCGACCACGACTTTGACAAAGTTTGACCGTTCAACCGACATTATGCGCCGAGCACTGATGCTAACCATCGTGCTGCTGCTGCCGCTGGTCCAAGGGCTCAATGCACCCCAGCCTATGCCAGCAGACTACGGTTCTGAAGTCGTTCTTGAGAGCCCATCTGAAGAATGGACGCAAGCGATGTGGTCTGCGCTACCTGAAAATGGCTATACGCCACTGCGCATGGTCAGTCAAACCGAGGTTCTTGCTTGGCAGTCTCCCGCTTCTCTGGTACTGGATGACTATCTCATTCACGATGGTTTACCGGCCGAATTTAAGCTCGCCCTCAACCCCTACGACGGCAAGGGAATGCGATTTGTGTTCGAACCACGATTACCGCAATCTGCAGTAGACTCCTTGGTATTGGCGTTTGCTAAACTTGGGATATCGCTTGACGATGATGCTCAAAGATATGGCTCGAGCATTCCTCATGCAGTAGAAGCAACGTGGCCTTACAACGCATTTGTGCCAAGTGATTTTTCAAACATTGATGGATTACTCTGGACAGAGCCCTTGCTAGAGACGAGGGCTCGGAACAGTCAGGCTGCATCCCTCCATCAACACGGCTACTCGACCGGTCACCCAGCATGGGATTTGGGCCTTGGAGGTCACGGCATTGTAGTTGCCGCAGCGGATTCTGGTATTGATCTGGACCACGCATGTTTTCGAAACGCTACTGCGGCTGGTGAGTTCGGTTCTGAAGGAACAAATCTTAGTGATGGTGTGGTTTCACCCAATCTCACTCACAGAAAAATGGTGTTAGTCAATCATTCCATCGACAATAACGACACTCCCGGGCAGTCCGATTACCGCCACGGAACGCACGTTGCTGGAACACTGTCGTGCTACAACGTCTATGACATGCGCAGTGACCTTCTTCCTTCAAACGGCTCGGCGCTCTCGTACGCTTCAAAATTAGTTTTCCAAGATATCGTGTCGGAAGATGGATGGGTGCCGCCAGACGTCGATTATCTGCTGCTCGAAGCTGGCCTCAGTGGAGCAGTCATCCATTCCGATTCATGGGGCGATGACACTGCTGCATACACTGCCCGTTCGGGTGACTTTGATGCATGGGCTCGGGAGATGCCTTGGTCGCTGTCGTTCATAGCGCCCGGGAACTCAGGCGGTCAGATGCTAGAGCCGGCAAATGGACGAAACGTCGCAGCAATTGGGGCAGCAGTCAAATCGGAATCGTCGTCTCGATGGAGTTCGTCATCGATTGGCCCAACTTTTGCAGAGACAAATGGCATCTTTGCTCTCGCAGTAGGAACTTCCATTCAGTCCGCACGAGCAGACGGGGTCACACATTCTTACAACGACGGTTTGCGTTCTTCATCTGGAACCAGTATGGCGACGCCTGCCGCCGCGAGTACGGCTGCTCTGGTACAACAGATGGTCGAGCAAGGTTGGATTTCTGGTTCTGAAATGCGGGCTCCAATT
>DAME01000024.1:63760-64101 GCA_002499545.1 Euryarchaeota archaeon UBA88 | reverse complement strand
CCGTAAGGTTTGGACTCACAAGAGTTGTTGGCGAAGCATTGGTAAATCTAAACTCCCAGGATAAATTATGGCTGAACCAGATACTTCTCGAAGCCATACTGGTTTCATTATTATGGCAGTTATTTGTTTAGTGTCGTTGTATGGGATTTACAATGGCGCTCTTGAGGATAATTGTAACGTTGTTAGTGGACAAGGAGATTTTTCGTGTATAGGTTGGGGAATCATGTGGTGGGCTTGTTTACCTACAACTCTTTTGATATTCCCAGTTTATGCATTTTTTTCCTACTTAAAAAGCAAAAAGACTAATCAAGAAGTAGAACTAAACACTGTTGATTAAATAG
>DAME01000024.1:0-63432 GCA_002499545.1 Euryarchaeota archaeon UBA88 | reverse complement strand
ACTCACAAGGATTGTAATCAATTATCTTTGAACAGTGACTCTTCATAGGCAAATTGTGAATGTGTATCATGCATTGAGGCTGTTTTCTCCTAACAAATAATATCACTAACGTTGGTGGTCCTGGGATAATTGTAAGTTGTTGTGGACAGGAGATTTTTCGTACTCGCTAGGGGATTTTGAGGCGAGTATGGAATTTTCACGGGCCTTTTAACCTCTGCATTGGTATTCTTGTTCAAAACAATTCTTTGTTTTTGGAGGTTTAATTCGACTCGTATTTGTTTAGATTTTTTTAAACATCAGAGCGTTACATAATTAAATTTCACGATTGTCGTAGAATCATGAATCACCGGTTGAGGGCGCTCAGTGTCTTGTTTCTGCTTCTCCTTTCTCCACTGGCAGGTTGTCTTGAACCAGACCTACCTTCACAGAATCAGACGGTCGGGGAACTCCAAATATCGGAGGATCCATGCCTTGAAGCATCGCAAGCAGTGACCCAAGCCACGACTTCGATTGTCGTCAACGGTGTTGAACGGCTGTTCCGATTAACCGTCCCATCGTCCGATGCTGGAACTCGGCTTGCACTGATTATCGCCTTCCACGGTGGTGACGGTTCTGGAGAAGACTTCCAGCAGCAGAATGAGTTTGACCAGTTAGGGGAACAAGAGAAATTCATCATGGCCTATGCAATTGCCGAAGAGGGTCGAACTGCTTCCGAAGGTGAGTGGTTCCTCAATACTGCAGCAACTTCTCGTGACGACAATGACTTTTCAGAAGCGATTGTTGATGAATTATCTGCTGCCTACTGTATCGATCAGGACCGCCTCTACGCGATTGGATATTCTCTTGGCTCTATGTACACCTACGAAATTGCGTGCCAACTTAACCATCGATTTGCGGCAGTCGCATCGTTTGCTGGGAGCATGCCCATCCAGCCCGCATCCTGTGATTTACTCGGTAATATGGCAGTGATGCACATCCACGGAAAATTGGATTACATCATTGATTATGACGACGATTGGGATTGGAAAGATGGAGAGCACGATGGCGTGGGTACGATGAGCAGTGTTCCTGGGATGATCGATGCATGGGGTGCTCGCTCCAACTGTGCTTCTGAAGATGTGAATGCAGATTTTACGCTTGAACACATCACGCACAGCGGATGCGTCGGCGATGTACGCATCGAACATTACGGATTAGAAATTCACGAACATACATGGCCAGACCAAGTCGACGGCACCGATACATACCAACTCATTTGGGAATTTCTCAATGATTTCCGAAATAAACTGCTGTAAAACAGTCATTCGTAGCTTGAAAAACGTTTCACTTCGGGACACAGCGACTGTATGGTGCCAGACACTCTTTGAATACTCACAGAAGTTTTCTAAAGAAGATGTGGTGAGGAGATTTTTTTCCGGAATCCGACAAAATGCATCCGTAGAACATACAAGAAGATATAGTGTGATTCGGCATGAGGGGAAATAAGCGTCACTTTTGTGTCGTATATCGGGGAAATTCTCATGGCAAAATTATCCATCGAAAATATCGTCCATTCCGTAACCGACGAGATTAAGACTACTCTGACAAGAACCATTGGTCTTGCTGGAGTGGTCATCATCTCACTTTCGGCAATGTTACCTGGTATCTTCGTGACACCCACATTTGCTGCCGAAATCATGGGCCCAGGTATTTGGTTAGCCTATCTTTTGGCGGCTTCTGTTGTGTTGCCTGGTGCTCTTTCCAAATCTGAACTCGCATCTGGGATGCCAACGAGCGGGGGTTCGTACGTGTACATCGAGCGGACGTATGGCCCTTTAATCGGAACCATCAGTGGGCTGGGTTTGTGGGCTTCATTTTTGCTAAAATCTGCTTTTTCTTTGATTGGTTTTTCAGCATATTTCATCGTGATTACGACCTTCTTCGACATTGAAATGAAACTCTTGACCCTTTCAATGAGCGCCTTAGTGCTCATTGTCATCGTCAACTTGATGGGCGTGTCGAAAGTTAAAATCATTCAAACCCCCATTGTCATCATGACCGTTCTTCTGTTGTTTGTCATTTGCATTGGTTCCTTCTTCGTCGATGGATTTGACGTAAGCCGTCCAATAGACGGTGCATTCGACGCCGACGGATGGCAATTGGCTGAAGCCGCAGCCTTTGTGTTCGTCGCTTACGCCGGCGTGACGAAGGTAGCAGCAATCGGTGGTGAGGTCAAAAATCCCGAGAAAAATCTTCCCGCTGGCATCCTTCTTTCGCTTCTTATTGCAACAGTTCTCTACTCTATCTTGGCATTCTTGATGATGGCAGCAATACCCGGTGAATGGTGGATTGAAGATGGAGCGGTTGTCGAAAATCCAATTTTCGTCTTCGCTGAAGTCGTTGCAGGTTCAAGTTTCGGTGTTTTCGCGGCTGCACTCTCCGTTCTTACGATGATTTCGATGGCTCTTGCGGGAATTCTCGCCTCGTCCCGTTTCCTCTTTGCAATGGCTCGGAACAAACTTCTCCCACAGGCACTTGAAGAAGTCAATATCCGATATGAAACTCCGCATTGGCCAATCCTCGTGACGGGTGTTGCAATGGCACTTGCCATCTACTACGCACCGTTGAAAGACGTTGTTAAACTAGCATCAGGGTTCAAAATCATGATTTTCGTTATGATCAACACGTGCGTACTCATCTTGCGACGCTCGAGTGCAGAAACCGGTTGGAATCCAAGTTACAAGGGTCCCATGTACCCATTCATTCAATGGTGGGGTATCCTTGCTGGAATTGTGCTGATTGGCTTCATCGGTACCAAAGCATTCATTGGCGGAGGCGCTGCAATTGTTGCAGGTACTCTGACGTACTATCTCTACGGAAAGAAGCGTTTCGTTCCAACATCCTACCCAATCGAAATTCCAGTTCCGTCACCTGAGGCACAAACTGGCAACGATACGGTACAGTGACGACGATTTGCTTCACAGAGCAGTGTTGATAAACTTCGCTCCGCAGGACTCAGTATGCACATCGCAGGTAAAATATCACTCGTCTTAGGAGCACTGCTTTTCTTCATTGGAGGCGTGGGAATGGTCATTGGAATCGGTGACGCAGCTGATGGTTTTGGTGAAATTGAAGAGTCCTTTGCATCATCGCAGTCGAGCGGCAGTTTTTCGATACCCACAAACGGAACATGGATTGTCGATGTTTACGTCATACATCCAGTAGATTGTGACTCACTTCAACTGTCCATTACCGATAGCACAGGATATGAAGTTGTAAGCGACGACGATTATTGCATTCTCATGTCGGGTAATGAAGACTCAATGGAAAGTCCAGCCCCAGGTACTGAAGAGTTCTATAGCGCCTTTGGAGGAGCATCTGATATGGAATATTCGTACGCCAGCAATGTTAACCTCAACATTCGTGCTACGTACTGTGATGCCGAGTGTGAAGAGGCGAGGACTGACGGGGCTCTTTCATTATTCGGCGGCTTTGGTGGCGTATGTTGTGGCGTTCTCTTCATAGGATTAGGAGTTCTTTTGGCGGTGATTATTGATGATCCAAAGCCTTCAGTCATAATGCCAATGGGTCAGATGCCACAAGGACAAGTCTTGTACCAAGCACCGGTCCCAAATCAACAGCCTGTTCAGCAGATTGATCAGCAACCGACATCCCCGGTTGCATCAATTACTCCTCCGCTGACTGACCAAGCATCTTCGCCGGCTTCTCCTATTACTCCGCCAACGAGTGAAGAAGCGCCAAAGAGTCCGTGGGACTTCTAAGCGCCATCCTTCATCGATTTGAATCCCGACGATTTTGACGACCTTGGTTTTGACCTCGGCTGCGATTTCTACGGTTTGCTGAGTTTGAAGTGTTGGACGGCTTCCCGTCAGTTTTTGACCGATTTTTGTTTCGTGATGGTGAACGGTTTCGAGACTGTCCACCCGATTGTGACTTCGTGTTTCGATTGTTCTGCCGTCCATTACTTCCACCTCCTGTCTTGACTTTTCCAGCCTTTTGACCTGGCTTTGGAATCGCTCCAACAAAGTGGAACGGGTGGGAACTTTCAACGGGGATTTCTTTGCCAATGAGTTGCTGGATACCAACCAAGTATCCGCTTTCACTGTCATCGCAAAAAGCGTAGGCGATTCCACTGCGACCTGCCCGAGCGGTTCGCCCTATTCTATGGACATAACTTTCAGGCTCATTTGGTAAATCGTAATTGAACACGTGGGTGATTCCATCGACATCGATTCCTCGACTTGCAATGTCAGTTGCTACCAGAATCGGAATGGAACCATTCTTGAATCCTGCCAATGCCTTCGTTCGTGCGCCTTGGCTTTTATTGCCGTGGATGGCAGCAGCAGCAATGTTACTCTGATCTAATTGCTTCACCAACCGGTTCGCACCATGCTTGGTTCGAGTAAAGACAATGCCGCACTTGACCCGTTCTTCTTTGATGAGTTGAACCAATAAGCGACGCTTGTCAGCCTTTCGTAGAAACATGATTTTTTGTTCAATTCGGTCCACGGTCATTTCCTTTGGACTGACATCCACCATGACTGCATTGTTGAGAAAACTTCCAGCCAGTGTGGCAATTGATTTCGGCATTGTTGCACTGAATAACAAATTTTGACGTCGAGCCGGGAGCAATTTGAGTACTTTCTGAATGTCTCGAATGAATCCCATATCGAGCATTCTGTCTGCTTCATCGAGCACAAAGAATTCGACCTTCCCAAGGTCGATATGGCCCTGACCAATCAAGTCGAGCAATCTACCCGGTGTTGCGACTAATATATCCAGTCCTTTTTGCAATGCTCGAACTTGTGGATTTTGATTGACTCCACCAAATATCACGCGATGGCGGAGGTCCATGTGTTCGCTGTAGGCTGCAAAACGCTCGTCGATTTGCGCTGCTAGTTCGCGGGTAGGCGATAGAATGAGGGCGCGAATGTGGCGCTTCCCTTGGGGTCTATTACGATCCATTATCTGCAGCACTGGAAGTGCGAAGGCTGCCGTTTTTCCAGTACCCGTTTGTGCAACACCGAGTACATCCCGTCCCTTGAGAAGTGGAGGTATTGAGAGTTCTTGCACGGGCGTAGCGTCGGTGTATCCTTCGCTTTCAACCGCTCGAAGAAGAGCCTCTGAAAGGCCAAGTGCGTGAAATGTGGTCATGTAGAAGTCTCCATTCGATTCGCTGTCCAAGTATTCAGATAGGAATCAGTACATGCAGGCCTCGCACCTCTTTCCCTAAATACTCGATTGAAGAAACGTGAAACCCCCCTTCGGTCTACGACGCTGTGAGATACGCCGATCAAAGAATTGGTTGATTTCTCAACCATTCAAGGTCAGAGATGTAGAGTTGACGAATGTCATCAAGTCCAAGAACGAGCATAGCCAACCGTTCAAGTCCCATGCCCCACGCAAGAACTGGAGATGCGATGCCGAGTGGTTCGGTTACTTCGGGTCGGAAAATCCCTGCACCACCCAACTCCAACCACTTCCCTCTCCATTTGACTTCAATTTCGAGGCTTGGTTCAGTGTATGGGAAGTAGGCAGGTCGCACTCGGACCTCAGGATATCCCATTTTGGCATAGAATGTTTTCAGCGTCGCTACAAGCATCTGAAGGTTCGCACCTTCCTCCATGATAATACCTTCAATTTGGTGGAATTCGGGGAGGTGGGTGCGGTCAATTGCTTCTTTTCGAAACACCCTGTCGACAGAAAACACTCGGCAAGGCTCGCTTGGATTCTCGGCGAGATACTGAATGGTGTTGACGGTGGTATGGGTTCGGAGCAATCCCTTTTTTGACGTCGCTTCCGAAAATGCGCCGCCCCATCCAACCGAGCCGGTATCACCTCCGTGTTCATGAATCGCACCCCAAGCATCAGTGAGGTCTTTTGGTAGGTCTATTGAAGCTGGATTCTCAAGGTAAAACGTGTCCTGCATTTCTCTTGCAGGATGGTCTTGGGGGATGAATAAAGCATCCATGTTCCATCCTGCTGTTTGCACATAATCATCCACCAGTTCTGAAAATCCCATTTCGAGGAAAATACTTCGTACGCGTTCAATCAAAGCTTGCATTGGATGACTTCGACCGGTTCGCGGGGTAGTGGATTCAAGGGATACGTCGAAGGAACGGAAATCTGCATCTTTCCAGGCATCGGACTGGAGTAATTCAGTGGTGATTTCGCTAACGGACTGTTGTTCGACTAAAGCAGCTGCTTCAACTGATTGGCCCATAGGCGTGATGGTCCATGTGCGTGTCGTCATCACGACCGATTCGACAAGGCCCTTTCGGGACTGGAAGTGGTGGAGCATTGTTTGGTCCAAAGTTTGGATTGGAGCCGGAAGTCCAGCGATGAATTCGGTGCGCTTGGCGATTTCTGAAGTTACGGCATCGGGGTCTTGGGCCATGAATGAACCAGACTCGAGTTGGACACCTAATCGCTTCAAGAGACCAACACCTGGTCCGGCTTCGTGCCGTTGGAAAGTGGCTTGTAGTCCTGCCATATCAGCACCTTCAGTTGAACAAATCCAGTTCCATACTCGTGCTTCCAACAGACCATCAGCCACAGCATTTTGCCCTTCTTGAGCCACTCGAATCGTTTCTTGATGTTCTTCATTGGTTTTTACGAATCCGGCATTGGTTAACCCGTGTCCTGCACCGGCAGCTACTGCTTGGTCCGTCCACTGGCACGCCTCCAGAACCTCTGCAAGGGTCCACTCATGGCTCGGGTTCGTCTGCATGGTTCGCAGCATGCGACGCTCGGGGTTGAGCATGGTAACTGCGTCCATGTGCTTCGTAGCGATTCACGGCCTTTCAATTCTG
This sequence comes from Euryarchaeota archaeon UBA88, assembly GCA_002499545.1. Classification (GTDB taxonomy): domain Archaea; phylum Thermoplasmatota; class Poseidoniia; order Poseidoniales; family Poseidoniaceae; genus MGIIa-L1. Next base: position 56,620 of record DAME01000024.1, on the reverse strand, counting down.
TGGATAGAATGAATGCCAAAGAGAGTTCTTTACAGAAAATCTCGTCGGCCTACTCTTCTTCATCCCACAACATTGCAGAACATTTCGGGCAGGTAAATTGTCTTGGCCGTTCGCCATTCACCACTTCCACGTGGCCGCATGGGCCGCACAGAATACTGCACTGTTTCGGCTCATCCAGCGTCACATCGACTCGAAACATCATCCGCCCAGCATCCGGTAATTCCGTCGCATCTGGAAGCCAATTGGCCACTTCTTCTTCCGTCATCCCGAGTTGCGATGGCGTGCTCATTCCAATAACGAACAAGACAATTCCGCAGATTCCAACTGTACCTGCAATCGACATGATTCCTGCGACGGTAAAAAACGCTCCAGATACAATGCAAATCATTCCACTGAGCAGAAAATTCTCTCTGATGGATTTCATCGAACGACCTCACTTGAGAGCATGTGCTAGGGCTTGTGCGACGCGAGGGATGTGTTTCATTGGAACTGCACACAACCCAATTCGTACCCCTCCGCTTAAGGGTACGAGGTAAACGTGCTGTTGAGCGCATGCTTCTGCAATGCGTTCGGGGTCGTCGTGTTCGAGCCAGGCAAAGAATCCGTCGTGTGTCGGGTTGAGGGGTACATCAAGTCGCTTGCATTCCTCAATCATGCTCGTACGGCGTTCGACCAGGAGTGCTTGAAGCCGGTCTCGCTCGATGACCCACGCTTCACCAGTTTCAGGGTCGGCGTGCAATTCACTCACCGCATACTGGGCAACTCTTGGTGCGGCTGACCACGTTTGACGTCCAGTGACGCCCATAACTGTCTCGATTTTATCAGTTACAGTACTGTCTGGATGAACACTCACCAATGCGCCAGTTCTCAGTCCGTAAATGGTGTGGGATTTGGACAGTGAGATGGCAAAGGTGATGAGGAAGTTTTCACTCCAAGGCCAACCGTCATTGAGTGCGTCCAACAACGTTTGACTCCATCCATGAGGTTCTTCAGCATAGAGATGGTAGGCTGCATCCAGCAAGAGCGTATGACCTACATGCTCGTTTCGAGATGCACTTTCCATCACTGCCTCCAACACGGCTGCTCGGCCATTGGCTGTGAGCGAAAGTCCGGTCGGATTGTGTGCGGGATCATTGAGCCATATCATCACCTTGTCTTGGGTTGAGCACAAGTTGGCCAATTCGGACTTGAATGATTCGATATCGACGAACGGGTGTCCAGAATTCACGTTGTTTGGCAACAATGGGTAGGAAGCAAATCCTAAATCGCATCCTGACAAAAATCCTTTGTACGGCCCCCAATGACGGTCTCGAAGCAGCACTTTATCACCACGGTTGGCAAAGTTCGTAGCGGCTAAAAACAAGGCGCCAGATCCACCCGGACTTGCTGTCGCCGTGATGTTGAGCCCCATGTCTTCCAATGCCTTACGATAGTCACCGAGTGCCAATGTTTTGGACAGGTCAAGAAATGCCGGTAGTCCCTTCAATGGAGCATACGCCGCAATTTCGACCGGAGGTGATGCACGAACTGCTTGGTCGACAACTTGATTGATTGCAAGCGTACCGTCGTTTTCCAGTAAGGCCCCAATGGTTCCATTGACTGCATCAAAGCCCTCACTGGTGGCGGTTTGGTAACGGGCCCACCAGCTGAAAATTGTATCGCTGCCGACTTTTGATTGGGCATACGGGTTGAGCAAACTCGCACCAGGGTTCTCATCCATGCCCCCTCCGTAAGTTGCGTCGTTCTTTGTTTTGTCTCTTATTTTGGTTGGACGTTCTCCCTGAAATCCACGCGTTTTTGAGAATTTGAGTACAACAACCGAGAGTGAAACCCAAAACATGACAGCATTTACATGGAGCGACTCGATGAACTATCCATGAGCCAGAGGTGGGTTCCGCACTTGTGGGGGCTTCTTACCCCAGCAGTTACACTTGCATCGCTTTGGGTCGGTGGAGTTTGGATGGCTTCTACGCTGGTTCTTCTGCTCGTCATCTATCCGTTTCTTGAACTGATGATCGGAGAATCAACAACGACAGACCCATTGCAGGAGGGGAACGCTCACAACATCATTGCTCACCTTCATGCATGGTGTGTGCCTGTGATTTTAGTTGTCCTGTTTTGGAGGGTCTCACTTGATGGTTTGACGGTTTTTACGACGTTGGGAATTCTTTCAGCGGGTCTCTCAAATGGAGCCTCTGGAATTGTTGCTGCACATGAGCTTGGACACCGTCGCCCTAAATCACTCAGTAGAAAATCAGCTCGGATGTCTCTGTTTTGTGTGCTCTATCTGCATTTTACAACTGAGCACAATCATACCCACCACAAACACTGGGCTCGTGAGGTTGACCCAACATCATCCCCATGGGGCCGAGGCGTGTATTATCACGTTCTGCAAACTGTTCCTCGGCAAGTGCGAGGTGCTTACAAAGCCCGTCCAGTGGACACGCGAAACTCGTTAATCGCCGAAGCAGTACTGTTGATTGGTTTGGCTTTCGCTGGCTGGGCGTTTCTCGCAGCCTTTATTCTCCAAGCAGCCGTAGCGATTTATTTGTTAGAATTCGTGAATTACATCCAGCACCACGGTTTGTTGCGTGAGATGAACGAGCGACCCAATGCCTCACATGCTTGGGAAAGCCGTCGTCGACTCTCGCGATGGACGTTGCTGGAACTACCGCTGCATCCGTCGCATCACCTTCGGTCAAGCACTCGATATGAACGCTTGACTGTTCATGACGAAGCACCGCAACTTCCAGCAGGGTACTATGGCATGTTTTGGCTTGCACTGATTCCACCTTTGTTCAGTAAATTGATGCAAAGACAACATCAGTTAGCATCGGTTCTTGACTGAACTTAATCACCTTTTGACCCAGATTTGGCTCATTTGATCGTTCTCATTTCGTCGTTGCCATCCGTTTGTTTCATCAAGGGTGAGTGACTGGAACGTTTCGTCGCCTGTGTAGCATAGCTGGTAGTGCATCGGATTTGTAATCCGAAGGTCGGGGGTTCGAGTCCCTCCGCAGGCTCTTTGCCCCCCCTCTCACTTTACGAGAGTCTATCTTTCACTGTCAAGTGAACGCGAATCATAAAGAGTTGAATTCTCTACCACGGCTATGGTCGCCCAACGTTTGGATGGTAAGGCCTGTGCTCTCGAGGTCGAAAATGGCCTACATGCTCGTATTGAGCAATGCAAACTTCGAGGTGTTATGCCGCATTTAGCAGTCGTTATCGTCGGCGACGACCCTGCAAGCCACGTGTACGTGGGTTCCAAAGTTCGGGCTTGTGAACGGCTCGGTATCCAAAGCACCCACATCGAACTCCCGTCCAACGCATCTGAAGACGAAGTCCGCAGTGCCATTGAATCACTCAATTCTCAAGAAGGACTTCATGGAATTTTGGTGCAATCTCCACTCCCTCCGCACATGGACGAAGAATCTCTTACAGATTTAATCCATCCTTCCAAGGACGTTGACGGATTCCATCCGCAAAATCTCGGACGTTTGGTTCAAGGACGAATGGATGGAATGCTTCCTTGCACCCCTAGCGGTGTCATGCGAATGCTTGAATGGGCGGGTGTCGAAACATCTGGTAAAACCGCCGTAATTCTCGGCAGGTCAAGAATTGTGGGCATGCCGCAAGCGCTCTTACTTGGCGTCAAAGGTGTTGACGCAACTGTGACAGTTGCTCACTCTCGCACCCGCAATACCACCGAACTCTGTGCATCTGCTGACATTGTAATTGCAGCTGTCGGACGACCTGAAATGGTTCGTGAAGATTGGATTAAACCTGGAGCTGTTGTGGTCGATGTTGGAATAAATCGAGTCGATGACTCGAGTCGAGAACGGGGCTGGCGACTTGCGGGAGATGTTCATCCCGATGTTGCGAATGTCGCATCTTGGCTTTCTCCAGTACCTGGTGGCGTGGGGCCAATGACCATTGCCATGTTGATGGAAAATACCGTTCGAGCCACTGAACTTTCGATATCGGACACATTGGACTCTTGAATGAAGTGATACTATGGACCCTAAAGCCCCTCGACTCGCATCTGCATCACTGGTAATTGGTGGCATTCTTCTCCTACTGGCAGCAATAAGTTTCGTCGCTGAACTGGGACTCGAAAACGGGTTTGGTTTGGAAGAAATCATCCTCGTTGTTTTGGCAGGAATTTGTTTTACAGTATGGTTTTTCGCATCTCGTCAACGACCCGTATTTGAGGACATTCACCAGCCTTCAGTTCAAGAGCAATTTGAGGCATTGGATGATTTGAAAACCTCGTACCAGCCAACAACCCAATCCGATCGATATGGATTAGAAACCGTTCGTCCCCAATCAGAGAACACGAAATTTCTGATTGCAACGGTTCTCGAGCAAGAACCTGTGCAAGATACAATCTCTATGGAAGACGCATTTTCAGCGCTCGGCACTGGAGAATCGGCACAAATTGCTGCAGAGATGGCTCGCGCCAATCCTGCACCGCACGCTCAAACAGACCAGTTTCGAGAAGTGGTTCAATCTGCGAGTTCGACTCCAGAAGATCTGGCACGGCACAAAGTCAGTAACGTTCCATTACCGGGTCAATCCACTGCAGCAGAATCTCCGGACTTACCCTGGCTGAACAAAGAACACGATTTCAAGAGTGAGGGTGTTGCATCAGTCCCGCTGCCTTCTGCCTCCAATGCACCAATTTCGCAACCCGCACCTGATGCTGCACCTCTATCAGAACCAGTAGCCCCTCAACCGATTGTCTCTCCTGCACTACCTGATCTATCCGAACTTCCTTCATCGCTGCCTTCTGACACAGTGAAACCCGAACTTCCATCCCTTGATGACTTGTTTGAATGATTCCATAGTTCCTTAGAGGTCAACCCTTTGGGAGAGGATGTGTGGACTGAGCGCTATGACTTGCACAGCCATTCAACCAACAGTGACGGTCAACATTCTGTTGCCGACGTCGCCAGACGAATGTCCAATTCTGGCGTAACGTGTTGGTCATTGACCGACCATGACACGATTTCGGGTTGGGCGGCGGGTTTCCAAGCAGCACAACAAACGGGTATTCGCTTCATTCCCGGTGTTGAAATCACCTGCAAGCCGGGGTTGAAGGCGGTCGATGCTGAACTTCGTCTTCGAAGTAAAGAGCGTGCATCAGCATCATGGCACCTCCTTGCTTACTTCCCTAAAGGTGAACTTGGAAGTTCCGAAATTTCACAATTCAAACAGTGGCTGACTCCACTGGGTGATGATAGAGTGCCACGAATGCTCGAGATGATTGAACGTCTCAATGAACTCGGACTGGTTGTTGAAAAAGAGAAGGTGCTTGATAGAGCTGGAGATTCTGTAGGCCGTCCACATTTGGCAGATGAACTGGTTGCCTTGGGCTATGTAGAACATCGTCAGCAAGCATTCGACGAGTGGATAGGTGATGGGAAACCAGCGCACGTCGCTCGACCTCTGCCATCGATTGAAGAAGCAACTCGCATCGTGCGAGCGTGTGGAGGCTTTACCTCACTCGCGCATCCGTTGTACTATGGAATACCTCCGCAGATGTTGGCAGCGTTCTGTAAGCAGGCAGGTGTTGATGCGATTGAATGCTTCCATCGAAGCCATTCTGATGCTTACCGTTTCGCCCTTTGGACGGCGTCCAAGGCAGCAGGACTCTGCATTACATGTGGTTCTGATTTCCACGGTATTGATTTCAACCAAGCCCCAGGACGAATGGCTGTTCCGTTCGCTTCCTTGCCCGATGTGCTCACGACTGAATCGACTCACTCCGAGTGAAGCGGTCCAGCATCAATGCTAATTCAAACAAGATGATGACGGGCATGGCTACCAAAAACAATGACAGCGGGTCGGGTGGAGAGAGGATTGCTCCGAGTAGAAATGAACCGAACCAAATGTGCCGTCGGTAGGACGTGAGCACTGAACGCTGAATTAATTCCGAACGAAGAACCAGCAGTGTGACTACCGGGGCTTGGAATCCAACGGCTGAAGCCAGAGCGAGATTGGCAACAAAGCCAGTGTAACCAGTGAGTCTCCATTCTGTCGATAGTCCAGCGTTTTGAGCATCGGTCGTAAGGTATTCAAGGAGCATTGGAATCAACCAATTCCACGCATAATATAGCCCACTAGCCATGAGAATCAGTATGGCAACGATGGTCAAAACAAGGGTTGCGTTGGGTTGCGGTGGACGAACATTGAGCTCGGAAAGCCGTTGACGTATTGCCTGGTTTTTTCTTGCTCGCCAACTTCCTTCTGCAATCAAAAAGAAGAGGACAAAAACCATTCCTACACTCGCAGATAAGCGGATTTGCAGAAGGATAAATTCGACTGGCGTAGTGACAATAATCTCGACGTCGTCGGGCAATCGTTCAGCGTCAATCAACCATGCAATGAATTGCTTCGTGAGTGGAAAGGTGACGGCAAAACCAACCACGAGCAGTGCGAACAACGCTTTCAGTCGTCGGCGGAGGTAGTCGCGAAAGGACAAGAGGATTTGTCCACCGGATGAATCCAGTAATTCTTCGACCGCATCGGTCAAACCCTCTGACTCTGCCATTGTGTTATGCAGAGGCTTTGCCCTCATAACACAAACTCTTGGTCACTTTCATTCAGATTCCCAAAGATGGGAAGGTGTAGAATCAATCAAACTTCGCCCTTCTTTTCTCAAGCGCCACAATCTGTTCACGACAAAACCAGTCATCCACAGTGATGGCAGTGAAAGTAAGATTGCATTTGGCATGACATCTTCATGGTAATCGTTGATGACTCGAACTTGAACCACGTCGTCTGAACCACCTTCACTTGGGTTGTTCATCATGATGTAGTGGTAGACCATCGGATCTTCAATGACCAGTGGCAAGGTCATCCTCGGAGCAACCGTTTCTACTTCGCCTAGGGTTCGAACGACGTTCCAATCAATTGAGCCGTTTTCCATCGCTGGAACCGCATCATAGATCTTCACCAACACAACTTCGATACTCAGACTGTCATCTAAATTGGTGACGTTGGAATGAACTTTCATTCCCGGTTGAAATTTTTGGATAATTTCGAAGGTCGAATCATCGGGTCCTATTTGATAGGATACACGTTCGTCAATCGTCTCGGTTTGAACGTTGATAGCCATCAAAATACATGTGACAATCATCAAACACACAACCCCTTCCACCAGAAGGTGCTGTCGAATTTTTTTGCTGTTAAAGCCTTTGAAAAAGCTCCCGTGGTCGTTACGTATTCGCGGTTGTAAATGATGAATGAACAGTGCTCCAACACCCCCAATCAGCATACCAAGTGGTATGTCGACAAACCAGTGGATTCCGAGATACAAGATCGTGAAGGTGAACAACACAGTGTTCCATAGGACAAACATGTGGTAACGATAATGTTGCCATTCTTTCATCGTCCCCCCTTGCTCTTTGACGTGAAGATAATTCAGTAAAAGTATGCCAAATGGAATTGCGACGTGGAGGGAAGGAACCGAATTGTCCAACGGGTCATGTGAGGCGTAGAAAACACTGTACCATCCTTCATGATAAAGCAGGGCGTCCATACCGGGTATCCACGATGAGGTCACTTCAACATTGAAGAACAGATAGTAGGGGACTGCAAGAGCGTAAATCAAGAGGTAGTTCATGGCGACCTTGTCGGTCATGTTGCGGTCGCCGGAATAAGCAAAGTACACGGTCGTGACGTATATCAAAAACAGGTAGATGAATAAATAATGGAAGTTGAGAAACGTGGTTAACCCATCGTTTAGGAAAAATTTCTGAATGTGGTAGGTGAAATCGCCTTCCAATGAGTAAATGGCTTCAGTCCAGTGACCTGTCTGCATTTTTATGGGCTCATTGAGCGAGTCGGTGATGGATTTCCAACGAATAATGACAATGTAGCCAATGGCGTGCAAGTAATAACGCTGGTCGTGGAACACCTTTGCCCAGTCCTTGAACGGGACTCGCATCGTTGTGTCATGTCGAGTGAAGAACCAGCATATGATTGGTGTTAAAACGAATATGAGCCCCATCATGATATCATAGGGGTCCATAGGCTGTGGGCCATGGAGATTCATATAGGTCTTATGACGGCAGTCCAATCCAAATCGGTGAGTTTTCAGTGAATCACTCTTCATCAAACCCGATAACAGGACTTAGAAAGGACATCATCATCGGGAGAGTGTGGATTCGCAGTGGGTTCAACCTCCCGAAAATACGCTTGAGAGTCTCAAGCATGCGATTCAATTCAACGATGGTGTGGAATTCGACCTCCGTCTCACCAGTGACGGAGCTCTGATTGTCCATCATGATTCCAAGTTGGCGATTCCTCCAACAGATCATCCGCACTCGTATTCATGGACTGAAAATCACACGCTGGATGAACTCACATCATTCGGATTTCTTTCCTTCCAGCAGATGCTGGATGACTCGACCATTGCATCCCAATGGAGAGACCAGGGTAAGATGGGGTGCATTGAATTCAAACGGCCGCATCCCAAAGCATTGTACGGTGGTGGATATTTCGGACATCAGCGCCACGTTCAACACGTCGCAAACATGGTGAAAAAAGCAGATTTGCTGCTTGAAGAACACGAGATTCCATCGCACAACACTGTGTACTACGCCTTTCACCGTGGAATGGAGGCATCGATTCGTGACGCTCAAACCTCTCGACCGTGGGCTGAATTAAAACCCTACATGCCACCGTTCGGAAATTATTATTCCAAGCGCGTTCGCGGTGGTCTTCAATTTCTCTTCACGCCCCTTTCACGTCTCATACATCTTCACAGAAAAGCCGGCGCCTCGATGGTTCCCTGTGCCGTGGATTACTTCGTGCCACCCAAGAATTACATTCCGCTTGGAAGGTCGGGTGGCCTTTCAGGAAAGCCGGCCCAAAGGTTTCGAAAGCATCAGCGAGGCATTCCGATTTATGTGTGGCCAACTTCGCTAAAAATCGAACATTCAATTCTCGAAGCGGGATTGACTGGACTGACGGATTGTTCCGACCCGTCAACCACATGGTTGCCTTCGGGTCATGCACGATGGAATCAACCTGCCTGCTTGCCGCTTGATACTTCACAAAAAGCCGTCCTCAAGGGAGCTTCCAAAGACGACCATCTCGATGTTTTGCGCGAACTTCATGATGTTGCAATACCGTGGTTGGAATGCGACGCTGCACGACGTAAGCAGTTGGTTGAAGAATGGCGAAAACAGTGGAGTTGGGAAGCGACGACTGATGCAATCCTCGACGGGTTGAATGCTGCTTCTCCACCGTGGCAAGCAGTCCGTCTCATCGGTCATCGAGGGTCAGGAAAAACCCCCCGTCCAGTGTTGACGCCTCATTCAATGTGACGCAACGACTGGTCTTCTGCGATGTACTTAGGCCGATAGATTGGGGTGCCTTTGCCGTCTCGCATGACGGCCCGTTCATCAACAATTTGAGCACCGATGCCTGCGACTCTTGCCCAGCCAAAGAAGGTGGTGTAGTAGGTTGGGTCCTTCAGACCAATGTGGTAGAGTAGCGCCCCACTTGCGATATCGACGTTTGCATTTGGATTGCTGATTTTAGGGTTTTCAGCCAAGACACGCGGGGCAATTTCTCGAAGTGCAGTGATGATTTTGAAGTTCTCATCGTCGGGGCAGATTTTCGCACCGAGTTCGAATTGAGCGGTTGCTCGAGGGTCTTCGGTTCGCAAGACTGCATGGCCAAATCCAAAGATTGGACGCTTCGCAGCCAGTTCGCCCCGAACGAATGCTTCGACTTTGTCAGGGTCACTGGTTCCAACTTTAAGGACAAATTCCAAGCATGATTGATTCGCTCGGCCGTGAAGAGGTCCTGACAGAGCGTTCATTGCCCCTGCCATCGAAGAATACACGCTGGCTTTACCCGAAGCGATTGCCTTGCCAGTGAAGGTCGAAAGATTACCGCCACCGTGGTCCATGTGGAGAACCAAGTATGTTGAAATAACTTGACGCATCTTCTCCTTGTCAACTCCGATTAAATCCAATGTGTTGACGAATCGGTCAACCAATGTTCCCGAGGGATCATCGGCAGGAATATCGTTTGTTCGTCCTTCTCTGATGCGGAAGATGAGTCCCATAAGGCGCGGCATTCGTGCGACGAGGTTGAGCGCATCTTCATTCCAATCATTGGTCGTTTCAAGCATTCCAAGCGTGTGAATGCCGATACTGAGCCAATCCATCGGGTGGCCGTCTTTTGGAAGACTGTTCAAAACCGCTTCCATTCCATCGGGTAGTGCACCGCGAACTGCCAGTTCATCACAGAATGCAGCTGATTGTTCGGGGGTCGGGAGTTCTTTGTTGAAGAGCAAATAGATGATGTCTTCAGGCTTAAATGACGCAAGTTCAGTGATGGGATAGCCGCAGTAGTGCACCCCTTCGGTGGGTGTGACGAATGATGTTCGGCAAGTCCCGACCGGAATGCCACGCAGTCCAGTGTTGAGGTGGTCTGTAGTGACTTCCAACAAGGACTCTTTTTGGGTCATAGAATCAGGCTCTGTCTCACGGACATACCTCTTTCGTATAAAGTCGGCTACCACATATTCAGTACATTCATCGCCAGTTGTGGAGGTTGCACGTACAACCTTTAACGGCGGTTCCAAGGAGGCCAGGAACGGAAACCTTTGGTGGATTCACGATCTGAAAATACTTGGATTCGTATTGTTTCTCCGTCGATGAGAATGGCATCTTCTGCCGTCAAACCCGGGCATGATTCCTTCACTTCATTCCACGAACGTTGCGTAGCGAGGTTTTCAGACCACCATGGGAACGCAGCGCACTGCTGAGGGCGGACTGAATAGATGTTGCACTGTTGTTCATCGTTCAAGTAAATACATACGTCGTCCTCAGGCCGACTGTTCAATATGAACCGTCCGTCAAGCGTTTGTCGGCAATCCCGTTCCAACCAATCCTCAACCTCCATTTCGTGATGGTTCGCAATGCGTTCTGCATCTGAGATGGAGAGATAGACAATACCTCCAGGCTCATCGCAGCATCGCCCGCAGTTCGCTTGGCAGGAAAATGAAACGCCCTGCATCCACCATGCTTGTTTCATTCTTCTTCACCCGTTACCGAACTGTTCACTTCATACACTCGGCCCAGCTTGATCTTGCGCATTGGGTGCATGCTTTCGTCTCCATCTGTTAGCAAATCAAGCATGTCTACATTACCTGCATCGATGTTCCACTCACCTTTTGGCTCGTGGCTTTCAAGCGCGGTCAATGGGTGCGTTTTTTTGACCCGTCCAACCGTTCTTTTTTTGACAGGTTCCTGCTCTTCAAACTCGGGCCAGGGTTCACGTTCAGGATCGAATTCCACCAAGGCAGATTCCATTGAACGTAATTCATCTGAAATTGAAATCAATTCATTCATGTTTGCTTCAGGAGTTCTGCTCGCTAAGTCAAGCATCTTTTGTTCAATCGCTGCCAGTTGCTTGGAACTCTGCTTAAGTTCATCCTCGAAGGAATTGATTCGTGCGTCAAACGATTCATCCAAATCGGTGAGCAGGTCTGCAGCAATGCCATAATCACGTTCTTCAATACGGCCCTTGCGAGCAATCAAATGTTCTTCACGCTCGTGCAGTGCGAGGACTGAAGGCGAGGATGGCGAAGTATCTTCCAGCGCAGTTTGCATGTAGGCTGCATGGCGTGCATCGGACTGTGCAGCCATTTCTTCGATGTTCAAATCAGGCGGATTGTACTCATCATTACCCACAATTGGGAGTTCAGAATGAAGGTCGATTCCACCAATGACCGTGTCACTGAATACAGTATCAACTGCAGAGTTGACAAGTCGAGTCGCAATGTCTTCGACATGTTCCCGTTCGATGTGGTGGTGTGGCTTATCTTCGTCCAAGTGGTTTGACAGAAGGGCGGTCACATCGTCTCCATCGATAACTTCGCGGCCTGACTGCAGCGCAAGCGCGAGCAGGTCAAAATTGGATTGAGTTGAACGCCAGCCAACTGATTCATGAAGAACGATACTTGCCAGCTGTCCGTCATCGAGCATCAATCCCTTTTTCTGGGCAAGATTACGTGCGAAAAGAACCATGCTTGTGGGTTTCGGAGACTGCATGTGAAGCGTTGCTGCATGCTTTGTTAATTCCCACAACCGTGAAGACGGCCATCCGTCGGATTCCGATTTTGAAGAAAGCATGACGTGCACTCCTAAATTGATTGCATAATCGACCATTGCTCCAATTTCGTTAGCGAGTGCTGAGTGATGCGCCACTTCGTCCGCATCGTCGAGAACCAAAAGGCGAGAACCAACGAGTGTTTCTTGCCAACCCTTGGGTAAATGTTCCATCCCAATAAAGTCAGCAGCAGACAGGAGGAATACGGGGCCTTCTTGCCGGCGAAGAACGGCTTGTGCCGTTGCATGAAGCAAATGTGAACGCCCCGTCTGCGACGGACCTACTATGAGCAGCGGGTTCAACGTGAGTCCGGGAGAATCTACGACCGCTTCTGCAGCTTGTGTTGCTCGGAAATTTTCATCGGTGATGAACCACTGCTTGAACGACATCCGTGTTTCTGGTCGCAGGTATTGTGGCCAATTTCCTTCAACAGGCGCAGCGACGTTAGCGTGATACGGTGATGATTCATCAACCGGAGCGAGTTCAGGTGCAATAATCGTTGAGGAGCGTCCACGCTGCTGGTCAAGAATCATTTCCCAAACTGGTCGTCCATCCTCCTCAATTCCAACATACCCGTCACTCTCTTGATGTTCGTGCATCTCAATCGATTCAATCGTACGTTGCCGAAGCGACCGTATACGTCGTGCTGCTATGTCGCTGATTGAGTCGCCTTTCGCAGTGAGATCGAGTGCAGGCTTACGTTGTTGACTTGACTTACCAAGGACTTTATCTGCGACAACGTCGAACGTCGGACGCTCGACAAGGCCAGTTCGTTGAAGCAGGGTTCGCTCATGGCTTGCCTTGACGTCATGTTTCCCAAGTAGTCTGTTCATTTTCGAACGTGGTCTTTCGTTTTCTTGAACGCTGGATGACTGAACGTGCGAGATACTCGAGCCCTGTTCAGAGACGTGCTGCTTTGCTAAATCAAGCGCTAAACGCAATCGTTCACGCTTCGTATTCATCGACCATCACCTTTCTTTCCGACTTCAAGTCGCTGCATGTCTTCGAGGTCCCAAATACTGAGGGTGTCATCGAGAGGTGAATGTGTTTGTTTTCGCTGAGCGTTTTCTCGTTGATGTTTGCGTGGTGTTCTTTGGTTCGGGTCGATACTCAACGCTAAAGAAGGACTGAGTGCATTTCTACTCTCGACTCGACGTGTGAGTGCAGCGCTTTGATGCTTTGATGGTGTTTTATTTGGGGAGGACACGTCCTGGTTTAGGACGACTGAAGTAGAAAATCCAGCTCGTGGTGGGCTGGGTTTGAGGGGGATGTGTGAAAGTTCAGGTGCTTCTGCCTTGTGGTCAACTGCGGCTTGGATTCTGAGCTTGTATGTGTCGGTAGGTGAGGTGTGGGGCAATTTTTTCTTTCGCTTGATTCGTGTTGCTCGACGAGGGCCACGCACTGGTACGGGTGTGTCAATCTCAGTGGGCTGGTCCACCGGCATTTGGACAATGTCTTCGATCGGTTCTGTTGCTTCAGATGAATCGACAACCGAATCAACCTCTTGTTCGTGTAGCTCTAAAGGTTCTGTCACACTGACTGATTGCAACGCTTTCTCTGCATCCTCAAGCAGTGGCTCTTGACTGTGAGAGGGTTGCGAAGAAGTCACCCATTCATCAACCAGCGAACCAAGGTCGGAAGTCGCTTCAAGGACTTCACTGATTTCGGGAGGTTCAACGCCACCTTCCATAACCCCAAGCATCGACGAGGCGTAGAGGTTGCTATCAGGGACTTCTGTCCGAGCTATGGCTTGCTGTAGTTGTTGGTCAATCCAGTGCTTTTCTTCCTCGTTTGGTAGTGCACACAAGGGATGGTCGAGAATCAAATCTGGTTCTAAATTCCAGTGTTCGATGTGCTCGATGCTCAGCGGAGTTATGTCACGCACTAGACGCTCCCTGGTCGTGAGAGAGAACGCATTCGAATCTACAGTTGTGAGCAAAACGTGGTCTTCTAAACGGACTCCGTCGACAATGTCGCGTAAGAAATTGACAACTCTTTCATCGCCGTGGAGGCTGGCAAGGTATTCGATTCCTTCAATCACCACGACTGCACGTAGATTTTCCCAGAGAAAGGCGTCGATCTTTCGGCGTAAATTTTCTAGCGCCGGTTCGATTGAGTTTTTGTGTGGACTTTGCGAAAGCCAGGAACATGATGCCGTTGGAATGTTATGCTTGACATTCAGTGTTTCGATGTCATGCCGAGCGATGACCAGCATTGGACGACCGTGGACTGCGAGGTGTCCAGCAAGAATGAACAATGGAGAGGGGTCAACAGAATCCAGGAGGTATGCGTCACCGGGGCGCATCATTTTTTCGCGTCCTTCATGACGCTGCATCATTGCCTTGCTGCGCATGCGAATCGCTTCAGGTGCTTCGACAACAGTTTCTAGTTCTGGTAAACGTTCCTCTCTTCTCCAGGTACTGGGTCGAAGTTGCCTTTGCGACCACCACTGATGCGTACTGTCTCGCTGTTTGGTTTCTTCATTCACCTGGAATTGTGCTTCACCGTGGAGTGCGAGAATACGGTCAATGTCTGCAAGTGGGAGTTCATGTACGGCCAGCAAAGCATCGATGTGAGCAGCATCACTTTCAACATCGAGAAGCGCTTCGAGAGCCATGGTGATTGAATCGTGCTCGTACACGGCCATAAGGGGTTTTCCGTGTTTGAATACAACGTGGCCGACTCGCGGCATTTCGTCTTTCGGACGGCGCTCGATTCGTATGTAACCCGTGGTTTGGAGACGGGCAATATCAGTCGAAAGAATTCGAAGAGATTCCGGCCCGCCTCGCCGAACTTCCGTAACATCTCCTTGCGACAATTCAACCATTGGTACTCACCCCTCGCAGGGATGTTCACTGGACTGTTCTTGAAGGGTGCGGCTGATTTTGTGTGCTGATGGGTTTTTTGAATGCTGAACTCTGATGCCGATTGCCGTGAATTCACGGGAGCGTGAAGTTGAAGGACATCGTTGATGACCTGTATTTATGAGCGGAGAGGACGGTGAGCTGCCCGTAGAGATGCGTCGCTTCAACTCGCTGGATATCGCTCGACCGTTTCTGCTTCGATTTTGGATGTATTGTAGTGCACTGTTCGTGGTTTTCTTGCTGATGGTTTGGTTTCTTTCTTCGACCGGTGTGCTCAACAACGTGAATGTTTTGATTTTAATACTCTCTGGGGTTGTTGGAGTGAAACTGATTCATCAACAATCCCCACTCCTGCGAGTCCCGTTGGCGGTGAATTTGAACCATCCATTCATGGGCGAGGCGGGATTAGGTGTGGCCAAAGTGATGGTTCGTCTTTCATCAGGTGCTTGGATGGATGCCGGAGATGGGCGGGTTCGTCTGATTGCTGATGAATTACTTGGCGGTTCGTGCCTGGTGCGCGATGATGGAGATTTCGCACCTTTAGGTCATTTTAGCGCAGACAGACAATCCAACACGTCCCTCAAGCGTTACATCACCCTCATCAATCAAGCCATTGCCCTACGAGATGCAGTCAACGGTGAAGAAGACTCGATTGAATCGGCTCGAGAGAGAGAAGGTGCAGACACGGGGCTTCTAGAGCGGTCATGGTTTGAAGACGAGGAAAGCATAGAGATAGAACCCGAGGGCCTGTTTTCGAAATTCCGTCGGGATTAGTCGTTTTTCGCCCTGAATTAACCTTCATATTGAAAGACTGAACATACACGGCAAACCGTGGAATCATCACCAAAGTGGCATGGGAGGCTTGAGTCTCTTAATCCAAAAGAGCAGGATACACTGCTGGGTACATCACTTTCACGACGTTTTACTCAACTTCCATTGTGGCTTTCGCACCCGTCGAATATTTCTGCATTTTATGGATTCTTGGTTGCTTTAGCCTTACTGCTTCCGTATCGCTTCGCTCAGGTAGACGACCGATGGTTTGCCAACTGGGCGTTTCATGGAACGCTGATTATGCTCTCCTGCTTGTTGTTGGGGATGGTATCGTTGGTGATCGTCGGTATATCGAAGCGACTTCCCGTCGCCCCTCCCCGTTTCTTGCTCTACCCAATGCCATTCGTCGGTCTGGCTTGCTTGACCGTTTCAGGAACCGACTTGTTGACTGTCCCTGCGGGACTCACGTGGTTCCTTCTACTGCTTCCCGGGCCGATGTACGTCCATTTGTCGTGGGCTCCTCGGTGGCGGCTGTTGTGCATGTTGGATGACGGAGTGAACCCGTTTGAAGGAATGGAATCAACGGTTTCGGATATCGAAACCGGTGCTGAATCTATTGCCGGAACTGATGAAGAGTTGCTTTCTGTCGTGGATTCATTTGAAGAAGAGTAATCTCAAACGAGGTTGAGCCGTGGACCTACCTTCTCAAACAATCGAAGAACTTCATCGAGATCTTCTCGGGTGAGTCCTGCTGACATTTGGGTTCGGATTCGTGCTTTGTCTCGTCCAACCATCGGGAAAACGATGGCTCCTGCCATAACACCTTCTTCCGCAAGAGCTTTGGTCATTGCTTTGGCGACGCTTGATTCCCCGCACATGACTGGAATAATCGGGGTTACAGAGTCTCCAGTGTCGAATCCGAGCGATTGCAGTTCTTTACGGAAGTAGTCCGTGTTTTCCCACAGCCGCGCATGGTGTTGTGGCTCGTCCATCAATACTTCGATGGCGGCTTTCTGGGCTGCGGCAACGCCGGGTGGTTGTGAGCCTGAAAGGAGCCATGAACGTGAATGGTTCAAGGCATGGGTTCGCGTCATTTCTGTACCGGCCAATATTCCTCCTTGAACACCAAGTGCTTTGGAGAATGAACCGGTTTCGAAGTCAACTTTGCCTTGCAGATTGAAGTGAGCGACAATTCCTGCGCCTTTTTCTCCAAGAACTCCCTCACCGTGACAGTCGTCCACGTACACCATTGCGCCGTATTCTTCAGCGAGTTTGTTCACTTCATCAAGAGGTGCTATGTCACCATCCATCGAGAATACGCCGTCCGTAATGATGAGCTTGCGGTCTGAGGACTCGTGTGACTTGAGCACAGCTTCAAGTTCGCCCATGTCGTTGTGAGCGTACACTCCACGGCTTGCTTTGGTAAGGCGAACTCCATCGATGATGGAACCATGATTCAATGAATCACTGATGATGACGTCTTTGGGTCCAGTCACCAACGCAGGAATTAGTCCGACATTGACGGTGTAGCCTGCCGAATAAATGAGCGATGCTTCGACGCCTTTGAATTCTGCAACCTTTTTTTCTGCTTCAAGATGGACGTCCATCGTACCTGCAATTGCACGAACACTTCCACTTCCTGCGCCATACTTTTCTGTTGCATCTACCATCGCTTGCTTGACCTTTGGATGGGTCGTGAGGTTGAGATAATTGTTGGCTGAAAGCATGATAGTTGGTTTTCCATTCATGCGGCATCGCGGTTCGTTTGGACTCTCCAGCGTGGGTGGTTCCCACAACAATGATTTTTCAGAAAGGTCGTCAAAACGCTGTTTCATCCATGACATATCACCTGGCATACAATCTCCTCAAACACACGCATGCATTCAACCTTCAAGTTCTTTCGGGCTCCGTGCCCAGATTCCACGGACGAAACCATGCAATCAAAAAGGGAGCGTTGCTCGTAGGGCTCATGCGACTTTCTGGAACGGTTAGCAGTGGACTCGGTAGGGCTCACGTGTTCATGGCCCAGCCACACTATCAAGAACAGTTCAAGCACATCTTGGGAGGTTCTGCCTGGCCCGGTACCT
Source organism: Euryarchaeota archaeon UBA88 (assembly GCA_002499545.1). Classification (GTDB taxonomy): domain Archaea; phylum Thermoplasmatota; class Poseidoniia; order Poseidoniales; family Poseidoniaceae; genus MGIIa-L1. Next base: position 38,763 of record DAME01000024.1, on the reverse strand, counting down.
TAAATCTCAAAATAGAGGGTTCAGATCTCGTACACTATATCGCATTGAGGAAGAAATCTGGAATTGATACACTGGACGCATCAGACGATGACCGTTCGGCGGCTGTCGATGTCGAAGTCACGCAGTACGACGCTCACCGGATCCGAGGTTTTCTTCGAGATGGTGTCTCGTTCGGAGGCGCAACAGCATTCTCTGGTGCACTCAAGTTCCAAGGCCACTCGATTGACTGTGCGCTCCTCATTCCAGACCTGACCCGTCACATTGATGTTGTAGAAATCATCGCGAGTTCGTTCTTGCGTGAACGTCTTTCATTGGAAGACGGTGATTTACTCGAAATCGAACTGTCTAACTGATTCGATGTTGAACGATTGGAAGTTCACCTATCGCTGCCCATTCACTGTACAGGAGACTTTTCATCTCCATGCGAGCGGCTTCCCTCCATCGCTTCCTCATTGTGCGTTCTACAGCCGGTCCTGTAGGAGGACTGGAAAGGTGTTCAATGGAATGATTTGACGCTGGAATGTGCATTTCATCCCAATCGACCCCCCACAAAATTAACCAATCTGCTGGTGCAACTCCAAAGTCAGCAGGGGTTTCAGGATGCTCTTTAGCGGCACGCACTTGCTCGACTGTCAGTTCTCCAATCGACATTCTGTGCAGAGCCATTGCAGTACGTCGAACTTGATTCCAAAGAAAAGCTTCGCCAACGATCTCAAATCCAATGGTTCTGCCGTTCACAATCCAAGGCGTACACGAGAGGATCGTTCGGATTGGATTTTTCCCTTCCTCGAGACGAGCAAAATTGGTTGCGTTGTAGGTTCCCTCAAACATGCCAAGCCATTCATTGAACTGGTCGCCGGGGTAGTTCCAGAATTCGATACCCTCAAGCCTGTAGCGATAGGTTCGATGATTCGCCATACGCGGATTCCATTCTTCATCGACTTCTCGAACATCAAGAAATGCAATTTCTTTTGGAAGCCTGTCATCAAGTGCACGAACCATCTTACGAGGTGTGAGAACAGCCCACAACGACCGTTCAATTCGAACTACGCCGCCATTCAGTCGCACGTGCACACCAGCATCGGTTCGGCTTGAGAGCACTAAATTATGATGTTCATCAGATTTATCAAGCCATTTGAGACTTTCAAAGACGCGAATGAGTTCGCCTTGTACAGTGGCCACATTTGGTTGGATTTGGCTACCGTGAAACGAATCACCGAGGTAGCCTATTCGGAATGCAAGACGAACAGTATCGTTCGTCATCGGCTCACCTCAATCTTCACGAGAGAGCATTTCAATGGCTTCTTCAGCGTTGTAACCTAAGCCACCAACTGACCAGATGAGCGCTTGCTTCAACCAAGGCTGGACCATTGGGTTTTGCTTTGTTGGGTCCATGACTTCAATAGCATCAACGATGTTACGACTTGCATTGAACAAGACTTCGTCGACTGGAATATCCTCGATTTCGAGGCGGCGGGCATAGCGCTGGAATTCTTTCACTGCAACGGGTATTCGACGGCACTCGAGTGCAAAGGTGGCGAAATCTCCGATGTATTCGACGTTTTCCTCATCCAGTTGCATGGCTTTCTTGTAAGCCATCATGATTTTACCGCCGGGGATGACGTCTTCCTGAGCTTCCGTGTTTTTCATGTTCGCAAATTCAGCGTACATGTGATGAACTTGGGCGTTTTTCTTGTGCGAGCCCATCAATTCGTCAAGTTCGGTTAGGGCACCGTCGAGGTCACCGCTACGTAGTTTCTCAATGGGTCCTTGCAGTACTTTGTCATCGCTCATATCATCGCCTCGTTAGTTTGCGCATCATTGCGCTTTTTGAAACACTCGCTGTATCAGTCTCTCATTCAGTTGGTGGATTAGTCTTTGGTCGATGCTTCCATTGTCTTCTTCAAATCGCTTAGAAGATGAGATTGGCTGTTTTTCTTGTGCATTTCATTGAGCAGTAGCTTTGCTTTTTCCCAGTTCTGGATGTTGTACATGCAGTGTTTTGGGTCAGGGCGAACAGTGCGAATGGTTCGCTGGTAGGTGAGAAGCCCAAGTACTGACCGAATGATGCCTTTTCCAGCCTTTTCGACGTTCGAGTCGTTGGCGTTCTCTTGGGTGCCAGGGATCGAATTTGGGATACTCGAGCCAGTGTTTTCCTCAACAATTCCTACGCCTGAATCTGTGAGAATCGTAACCGTGGCGAATCCAACCAAAGTGCCGATTGGAGTTCGTTCAACCAAGACTTCCGAAATGCGATCGAACAAAATGCGTCGGTGTGAACGAGAGAGCAGGAAACTGTGTTCGAAAATGACTGCATCCGAGGTGATGGCGTAATGGAAACTTCGCTGATAGTAATAGGTTAGTCCCATGAAAATGGCAAAGTAGAGCATTCCAAACAGAGTGTAACTGTAGTCAATAGGAATGAGTTCATCATAACTGTCGCCTGCAATTAGACTCACAACATAATCAATTTGGATGATGATTGGCGTGATTGCGACAATGAGGAGGTAGACCGTGACCCACCGGCCAGAAGTTGACACGTTCAGCAATCGGTTTAACCATGCGAGCAGTATCATTGTGAACACGAACCCTATAGGGAGGGTTTCGTTAAAATCGAGATCCATCGCTGCGTACAGGAGGTCGAGTGCGAAGTTATCACTTGCCATGCTTCCAGCCCGGTTGAACAAGAAGTGAATGCCGAGAGAAAGAATTCCGACAATGTACATTGGAATGAATGCAAACACGCTCGGTCGCTTTGTGAGCAGCACATCTTCGCCAGGAATGAGGCGGAAGGTCTTGGAAAGGCGGGCCTGTTCTGCCTCTTTCTTCGATTCACTGGTGGTTTGTGTATCGGAAGTTGTTGGTGTTTCAGGAGCACTTGTTTCGGATGTTTCACCGGCTGCTTCTGCCTCGGGTTGTTCTTCTACGGACTCGGATTCTTCGCTCACAGCAACCTCTCCCATGGCGTGTCTGTCACTTCACGCACATAAACCTTCACACAAGCGGTAGTTTAGATAGAAATGAGTGATTCAATGCAATAATCCCCATGAATGTTCTGCATTTCCACGGGCCCACTGATAATCAGTTTCCTTTCGTGTTCCAAATTCATCGCGAATCCGGAGGCGCTCAAGTTTCAAAGGATATTCATTGTATGTTAGGTGTGAAGAGAGCCCGCCACGGGTAGGCTGGTCAAAGGCCCAGTGTGCTCGTTCGATGGCTTTGACGGTCAATTCTATCGATGTCGTGTCGCTCAACATATGGATTTCAAACACCGGTAGAGGTGCACCAGGAAAATGTGCGTGATCACCTTCAACAAGCTCGGATGCTGTTTTCTTGATCTTGACACGATTGAATCGTACACTTCGACCATGTACAGGGTCGTGGAATAAACCACCTTGAGAAAGACCGAGATGACCAAAATCACGCCGCTTCCACGGACGATTATCATGAGCACTCACAGTAAACGATACATGTGGCAAAAACCAGTCGATATACGATCCATCATCGAGGTGAAGCATACCCCAATACCACGGTACTGACGGTGCTTGAACGCATACCTTTTGGAAGTAAGCAGTACCGTTGACATGTTCATTGTCAAGCATTCCTTTGACCTTGGTACCGTGCAAACGAAGGATGTCATAGCCCATATTAGCCGCATAAGTTGCCGTTGCGTGCTGTGCAGTGGAAGTCGCTTCAGTCCACGGGGTGAGTTCCAATTGAAATTTCTTGGGAACGTCTGGATGGGCGGCGGATTCATCGGTGTGCAGGTTAATCCAGAACGAGGAAAGATCGCTCTTCAATCCCATCGACAAGTCATCATCAGTGAGCGGAACCACTGCTCCGCCTCCGTTGCCTGTGCTCGCTTCCTTACCGGGCCATTGAGGGTGTGAATCGGGGAGTGCGAGAATTCGGCAGATGCGTTGTATCACCGGTTCGTGCATTCGCTTTCCATCAAACCACCACGCACACACCATCCCATCCAGTGCCATTGCCCTGTTTTCATCGAAACCGGGACGGCCTTCAGGTGTCCAAGGCATACCGTTGACATTGACCAGCGGGTTGTCCTTAGTCGACCACAATACCATCAGTTGTCTACCACTTGGACGGCCTTCGGGGTCGTCCAGCATTACCAACCACCACCACCAATCCCAGGTGAGGTGGTGAAGTGGCGGCCGATTTTGCAACGACCACATTTGGGATAAATCTCCCGTGAAGGTCTCCCGCGTCATTGAATTTCCTTCCCTTTGAACAAAGCCCCGCCGATAAACCAGAGCATGACGGCTTGGAACAGCAATACGAGGCTGGATACGGTCAGTGACCAAAATGCAGAGAGACCAAGACCGGGCTTGGATGCAGCAAAGGCGAGAGCGTTTGACCCTTCCAGCGAGGAATCTCCAAGCCAGCCTCCGTCACCATTTCCACCCCAGTTGCCCATGGCGATGAACAAATCGAGGTTCGGCCAAACAAACATTGCGGCTGAGTCGATAATCATCAACGCCCATCCAATTACAGAGAAGCGAAGTAGGGTGGTTTCAGGTGCCCCCATCGAAAGCAGCGCCATACCGAGTTCCCATGCTGCAAACGGAATGGCCAGAATGATTCCGTACTTCCATAAAACTCCAAGTGCATTGAACAACATTCCGTAGACCAGTGTCGCCAACATCGTTGCAAAGATGATGGAAAGCCAAACCCCTAAATCTTGGAATCTGAAGAACCCGTCACTGGGGCCGAGGAATCCAGTAATCAGTGCGCCAAGCAGACCAAGTGCAATGATGTATGGCCATACGATTCCGAGGTATCCCAACACCCTATACAGGAAAATTTCAGTTCTCGAAATTGGCTTTGCGATCAAGAAATGCATCGTGCCGGATGACATTTCATCGCGAATTAATCCAGTTGCCATGAACAACGGCAAGAAGATTCCAAGCAAGAGTACGAATCCAAGTTTCCCAATTGAAAGTACGAACGCAACGTGGATGGCTTCCTGAGCGTACTCGTTTTCGTCTGGGTCTTCATCGACGCCATTATCCGCCAATACCTCCCAATCACCACCGCTGGTTAGCACAGATTGGTAGTATACAAGAAGGATATCACACGGAATGCCGTTGTCGTTCTGGTCTTTTTGCGAAGCGGTCCGATTCTCATCAAGGCAGTCGCCATCATCATCGAATCCCATGGTGGCCGTCGGTCCACTTGCGGATAAATCCCAATCAAAACCGTCCTCATTCACGTACATTGAAGCGGGGTCAGGAACAACCGGTGGGTCGAACAATCCTGGATGCGACGAACCGTCGAATGGGTCTGTCCCTAACCGTACTTCTTGCCCTGTCGGGTAGCCATCGTTATCGTAATCATACGAATCTCCATCGTTGTCCACCGCTTCAACAACATCGGTCATCGCTGCGATGTAAATCATGAAAATGAGAGCTAGAGCGGTGAAACCAACCCCGAGTACGACCCAAGTGGAATTTTTCGTTCGATATTGACGAAGTGTGAATTCGACGATTGCTGCAGCCTTTCGGTCCATGCCGCGATACACGGAGTCCGGTTTGGTTGCCATCACTTGCCACCTCCGCCGGTGAGGTATCCCAGAATCGACGCAAGGTCGTCGTCGGGATTGTCAATCGCCGTGACGGTGTGCCCGTTCTCTACAATGATTCGAGGGAGTTGTGAGTGAATGGCTGCGAGGTTGTGTGTCTGGATTGAAATGTTTTGACCGTCCGGAAACGAGATTCCATAGACTTCATCGATATCAATGACGTCTTTAGCGAGTTGTTTTGGTGTTGGTGTTTGGATCGAAATGCGATGTGGGATTTGGTCCAGTCGCTCTCGGATTGCGTGAAGGTTGCCCAGCGCCAACAACCTCCCGTGGTGAAGAATCACGATTTGTTCAGTGATTCGTTCGATTTCTTGCAGGATGTGGCTGCTCACTAAGACGGTTCTACCCTGCCTACCAAGTTCACGAATCACGTTCATGATTGTCGTTCGAGCTAACGGGTCGCAACCCTGCAACGGTTCGTCAAGAATGATTAGTTCTGGGTCGTTGACAAGTGCATGAGCAATCTTCGCACGCTGCCGCATTCCTTTCGAATATTGGCCAATTTTCTTGTGCGCTACATCGCTGAGTCCGACGAATTCTAAGACGCGTTCTGCTTCGACACCTGCCTCTGCACGAGTGAGTCCGTTGAGACGCGCAAATGTTGAAACGAATTCATAACTGGTCATCCAATCGTACATTTTTTCATGTTCTGGCACATACCCAACTCTGACATAGGGTGCGGGATTTTTCCACGGGTCGGTTCCAAACAATTTCACCGAGCCTTGGCTGGGTTTGAGTTTACCCATCAAGATGTTGAACAAGGTTGATTTTCCAGCCCCATTCATGCCCAAAATACCCGTCACCCCACCGTTGAGTGCAAGAGTGATGTTGGATAGCGCAAATATTCGGCCATAACTCTTTGATACATTCTCAAGCAAAATTGCTGGAACGTTCACCTCAGGTTGCCACGCTGTCGTTTCCGCCTTACCTTGCTGGTCAAAATCTGGAATCATTCGCGAGTCACCTCCATGGATGAAACCCTCGAACTCAAGACATAGAGTGCAAGCCCGTTCATGGCAACCAGCATGGCTAATGACCATGTCCACGAGTACTGATCGTAGGTCGGCTCGACACCGATAATGGCTTGTCCAACGTGTGCTAGGCAGTCATACGGAGAGATTAGGTAGAGGATTTCACGATCAAACAGGTTGCTCGCGATGAAGGCCAATGTTTTGGTTCCAAGGATGATTGATAACAGGGCGATTCCGGGGAAAAACTTCCCACTCGATACGCTTGAAAGTGCCAATCCGATGCTCGTGTAAGTGAATATGAGTAAAATACCGCTTCCCATTGCAGCCAAAAACATGGGGAATGTGTCGATAATCCACGCCCATCCACGCCCCATTGTAGCGATTTCTGCGAAATAGTAGAGCGCCAATGTGACCAAAATAATCAGGGCTTGTATCATGGCAACTGAAATGAACTTCATTGCAATGTAATCGAAGCGCGTAATCGGACGTGAAAAGTAGAGCGCAGAAGTACCATGTTGCCGGTCTTCTGAAATCACCCCACCTACCAAAAGAGCGGCTACAACCGGATAATAGAGCATGTTTCGTGGAAGGAATCCAAGGACGTGAGCGTACAGGTTATCCCTGCTGATACCCCACATCGAGTGCAAGCCTGAATCACCGATGAGACCGGAGATAATGGTCAGTCCAACATCGGACAGTGAGGCGATGAACACAATCAACAAAAACAGCCGTATTGGTACCCCCCAAGGCCGATGTCCCTTCTTGAAAATACCCAGCAAATGGTGACGCAAAATCGACCAATTCCTCATCCAACGCGGATTGAGTTGGCCGTCCCATGGCTTGTAGATTTGCTGGAAAATGTGCCCGTCACCCCGTTGGGGTGCTGAGGCTTGAACGGTGATGTCTTCATCACCTTCCGTTGACCCCCAGGCCGCTTCCATCCTGCCTTTACCAGTCACGGGTGATTCAGCAGCGAATTCTTCACTGTTTGGGGGTGGTGGGCGATGATTTGCAGCGGGGTTTTCACTCATGCTGCGCCACCTCCCATGTGTTCTGGTGCATCGACCTTGCGTGCTTGCGCGGGAGATGCCAGCAGGTCATCACTGCTCTTGACATCGTAACCGAGATTTTCCATAATCGACAAGAACAGGTCTTCCAGCGATGCTTCATACTCGTGCATCCTTCGTACTTGTGCTCCAACATCAGCAGCGCACTTGAGAATCGTGTGCGTCGTGTCTTCATCTTGGTGAAGGATACGCATCACTCTGCCTTCCCTTCGGACGCTAAGTCCAGCTTTTTCCATTGCTTCGGCAAGCCGTGATGCTCCACCCCAGACGTGAATTTCGATTTCACGATCGAACGCTTTGAGGTCGGCAATTCTACCCTGTGCAGCGAGTTTCCCCTTGTGAAGTAGGATAAAGTTGTCACAGACCTGTTCGACATCATCCATCAGGTGGGATGCCATCAAGACTGAACGCTTCCCCGTTACAACCGTGTTGTTGAGCGTTTCAATCATGTATTTACGAGCACTTGCATCAAGCCCGTTTGAGGGTTCGTCAGCAATCACTAATTCAGGGTCGTGAATGAGGGCACATGCCAACTTCGTCGCTTGCTTCATACCGGTTGAATAACTTCCAATCGTACGATAGCGTTGTTCTCCTAAACCGACATACTGCAGAGTTTCATGGGCTCTAGCTTGGGCAATGATGGGGTTCATCCCAAGCAATTCTCCCGAATATTTGACTTGATAGATCGCCTCCATATCAGGGTTTAACGAGTCGTACTCTGGCATGTATCCGATGCGTGAACGAATGAGGTCGCCTTGAGTGCGGATGTCCAACCCTAAAACGGTTCCATCACCTTCAGTGGCCTGGATTAACCCTAGAATTGTTTTCAAAAACGTCGATTTTCCCGCACCGTTCGGTCCAAGCAGTCCCGTAGCACCCTTTGGAACGGAGAGATTGAGTTTATTCAAGGCAACATGCGGCCCGTACGATTTGGTCAAATCCACGGTTTTTATTATGAGGTCGTCGTTCAACTAAGGCTCCCTCATGAAAACGAGAGACGAGACGCCCTTTGAAGTATCCCACGGCAGGAGTCACTGCGATGGAGATTTCATACCGCCACGTGTTTTGATTGCAACCCCTTTTTGGAAGGATTGGAGTTCGTTTGAGGTTCGTGTTGAAATTCCGTGACCGAGCAGCGCCCCCTTTGCGTTAACGATTAGACACGTATCTCCTGGTGATATGCCCGCATCGCATCCAAGGATAAATCCGTGGAACACGTTTCGGCCTTGAAGCACAAAGGGTTCAGCATCCTCATCAACAACGACCCACGCCAGACCTTCTCCGTCCAAGAGTCGCTGTTGGTCGTTAAATCCTGATGGGCACTGTTGTTTACGGTGTTGGTGCAAGGCAAGGGCCCCGTTGTCAGTGAGTGATAGACCCCCGTCTTTCAATCGGGGACTGGCAATGTGATGGCCTTGTGAGGAAAGTGCATTCTTCACCCGTCCAACCCGATTGACAACAAAACTACATCCTTCCAGCAATGCATCGGCATCGGGGACAGAACAGTTGAACAGCACCACCATTTTGTCACGAACATGGCGTCTGTAAATGCGCATTTTCGCCTCATCTCGTCGTTCTTTGGTCAGCGGCACTTCGCTCGCATCTTCATTGGTAACGCCTGCAACAACGCCTGCAGATTGAAGAGCTGCCAGCACGCGTGACTGAATCCCCTCACCTGCCAAATCTACGGGGATAATGTTGCGATGTTCCATACCATACAACGACAATTCTTCACGGATTTCTGCGAGATTCGGCCTTCGTTTCCATAGCCAATCCGGACCGTCGATGTGGGCGAATGGACTGAGGTCTTCTAGCGAGTACGGTAGCAGCCCAACCGGCGTCTGAATCATAACTTCTAGGCCGGGACAATGATGTTCCAGTCTGGGCATGAGGTCGCTGAGCCTGTCACGCCACGGCCCTGAGCTGCCGTGCATCAACAACAGTGAATCGCTTCCAACAGTCTGACTTCGGCGAGGCATCCAGCGACGCTGTAACGCTCCTTTGGCAGCCAGTATATGCGGTCGCATGAGCGTATCTTCCCCCCCCCAAGGCTCTCCTCCTTTGCGCGGATATTCTTGAGCGTCCACCAACCAATCCCACGCATCTTCCCATTGTCCAACGTTTGGTGCTTGGTCACGAGCAGCAGCACGGTCATCGAACACCATGTCCTTGACAAATTGGGCATCAAAGGTGGCGGAGTGTGGGTTGGTCGAAATCCACAAGAACGCTTCTCGAAGCGCAGGATGTTGGTGGCTTCTGCGCTCTGCAAGGCGCCATATTGTCCCATCTCTCACCGCTTGCTTGCATCGGTCGATTTCGGCTAAGGTCACTTCAAGATTGTAATGCGCTAAGAGTTCACAACGAGCATCAGAATCGAGTTTTCGAACTTCTGCGGGCGTAGTGAACGCCACGCACGGCATTCGTTCAGGCCATTCAGTTAGCGTCTCAAGCCTTTGTGTACCCCATGGGGTGAGCAGTCGTCCATCTCGTGCAAACAAAGCGTAGGCTGCTGAATCAAACAAGTCGGCGCCGAGGGCTACAGACATCGGAAACAGCATCGGATGGCCACACCCAAACATGTGCACTGGACGATGTGGGGGAAGGTGAGGGAGAGTTGCCATCATGACTTTTGCGTAGTCTTTGTACCGTTGCCGTTCCATGATCGGGACAATACCTCCTATTGGGTGAACTGAGAAGTCAAAGGCTCCCATTTGCTGGGCGGATTTGGTTCTCAAGGACTTGAACACGCCACCTTGAATGGGCCCATTTAGCATTGTTTCGCCCGATGCATCAACACTCGCTTGCGCTCTGCGAACAGTTTCTTCAACGCAGTGGTCGACCTCTTCTTCGGTCATGTCGGGGCGCGAGAACACGTCCAGCATGGTTGCAATATCCACACCAATACTGGTTTGGAACGAGACGATTTCTTCAACACCAACCTCTACGTCACCGTAAATATACGACTGAAAGGTCCCCGAATCGGTCATAATGACGCCTGGGTAATCAATGAGAGCGTGAACTCCATCATTCAGGGCCGCATTTTTGAGTTCCTCATGCTTCCAGATAATGTATGAATTGGTGATGAGGGCTCCGATACCGTATCGATCCCAAAGCACCCGTGGTTCAATCGTTCGAATGTTTGGATTGATGACAGGGAGCAGTGCGGGTGTTTCAAGAATTCCATGGGTGGTGTGAAGCCGTCCAATTCGAGCCCGACCGTCACGTGAAATAACTTCAAACCGCCCTTTGTCGCTGTCGCGGCACGGTTGCGGGTCGTCTCTCCGTTGCTCGCTCCACGCACCCATATTGCAGACCTCACTCATCGCACCTTTCAATTCATCCACTCAGACGAACTCTACAGCGCCATGTGCGAGAATGAATTCTCGTCCCAACTCGTCAAAAGTATCGAGAAGAGCGGATGAAAATCGGATTCGAGTTATTTCTTCATCGTTTTCAAGATCCGTTTTCACCCCTTCAAGCGTACCAGGTGCTGCTCCGCATGAGAGGCATGCACCGGTGAGGTCTAGAACGAGGTCGAGGCTTGGATGTTCAGTTTGCCCCCACCCGACAGATGTGGTTTTAATGCCGCCTCCATGCCCATCGAGTGCTGCTCGGACGTCGCCAAGTCGAGCAAGTAGTGCTGGCACAAATTCTTCAGTGTGAAGCAGTTCAAGAAGCGAAGTCGAACGCAGTTTCGCTTCGACTTCGGAGTCGGTGGATTCAGCGACCCTGCGCATGGCTTCTTCAGACATTGCGGCCTTCGCTTCCGCTGCATACTGAGCAACAAGGTCGTCGTCGGTCATATCCCTCGCTCTCTGCGCTTCTTCTTCAATGATGCCATCACGAGTGAGCGTAAAAATCACGGAATTTTAAGAAACTGTCAAAATACCCTTACACCACTTGATAAAGGAGTGCTTCAAGGGTATATTGGGTGAGGGTAGTGTCAGAGGAAATCTTACGCATCGAAAATCTTCATGTTAGCGTTGCAGGTACGCCAATTCTTAAAGGGGTTAACTTGGTTATTCATCGCGGTGAAATCCACGCCCTAATGGGCCGAAACGGGGCAGGTAAATCTACACTGGCGAATGCTCTGATGGGGCATCCTGCCTACGAAATTACTGAGGGTAAGGTGTTCTACAAAGGCGAGCCTCTTGAGGATCTCGACGTTTTCGAGCGCGCTCGCAACGGGATGTTTTTGTCGTTCCAGTACCCCGCTTCAATTCCCGGTGTTCAAGTTGGAACGTTCCTGAAAAAGGCTGTTGCCTCTGTTCGAGATGAACCCCCGAAGGGTCGCGCTTTCCGTAAGGAACTCACCACTGCCATGGAGAAACTATCGATGGAAAAAGCTGTTCTCTCTCGATATGTCAACGATGGCTTCAGCGGTGGAGAGAAAAAGCGACTTGAAATCTTACAGATGCTGCTTCTCCAGCCACAACTGGCCCTCCTCGACGAAACTGACTCAGGACTGGACATTGATGCATTGCGAATTGTTTCACAGGGTATCAATGAAATCGCAGTTGATGCCGGTTGCCTGGTTATCACGCACTATCAGCGCTTGCTCGATTTGGTGAAACCACATTTTGTTCACGCCATGATTGACGGTGCTATTGTTCATTCTGGTGGTGCGGAGTTGGCGCACGAACTCGAAGCACGAGGATACGACTGGCTTGACGTAGCAGCATGAGGTGATTGAATGTCGGATGAAGCACAAGAATTAATCGGCGATTACCAGTACGGTTTTCACGACCCAGAGAACTCGACCATCCGTTTTGATAAGGGATTGTCTGAACAAGTCGTTCGTGATATTTCAGAACTGAAGAATGAACCTGAGTGGATGACTGAACTTCGGGTTAAAGCATACAACCACTTCATGGAACGTGCTATGCCGGAATGGGGTAACTGCCCAATGCTCGAGTCGATTGATTTTGAAAGCATCACTTACTTCCTCCGTTCATCAGATCAGACCGAAAAATCGTGGGACGATGTTCCAGCCGATATCAAGAACACCTTCGACCGCCTAGGTATTCCCGAAGCAGAGCAAAAGTGGCTCGGTGGCGTGACCGCCCAGTATGAGTCCGAAGCTGTCTACCACTCAATTCGAGAGGATTTAGAAGAACAAGGTGTCATTTTCCTCGACATGGACAGTGGACTCAAGCAGTATCCGGAAATCGTCAAAAAATACTTTGGCAGCGTTATTCCCCACAGTGACAACAAATTCGCTGCCCTTAACACGGCGGTTTGGTCGGGTGGTTCGTTCCTCTACATCCCGAAAGGCGTTTCAGTCGAAATGCCGGTTCAAGCGTACTTCCGAATTAATGCCAAAAACATGGGACAGTTTGAACGAACCCTCATCATCGCTGATGAAGGAAGCACCATTCATTATGTCGAAGGATGCACCGCACCCAGTTACTCGACGGATTCTCTGCATTCTGCCGTGGTCGAACTCATCGCCCTTGAAGGCGCATCAATTCGGTATTCGACTGTACAAAACTGGTCGAGCAACGTGTACAATCTAGTGACCAAGCGAGCTCACGCTTACAAAAATGCAGTCGTTGAATGGGTTGATGGAAATATTGGTTCGAAACTGACCATGAAGTATCCATCCGTGATGTTGCTTGGAGAAGGGGCTCACGCTGAAGTCATCTCTGTGGCGTACGCAGGCAAAGGTCAGCACCAAGATACCGGAGCGAAAGTCCACCATTTGGCTTCAAATACGACCTCCAACATCCTTTCAAAATCGATTTCTAAGAACGGCGGGCGCTCTTCGTATCGAGGCTTACTTCAAGTCACTCCCCGTTCGAAGGGGTGCCGCTCCAAAGTCGTCTGCGATGCACTTATTCTTGACGGGACCTCCCGCTCCGACACCTATCCTACCATGGAAATCGGTAATCCTTCATCAGACTTGGAACACGAAGCAAGTGTTTCCAAAGTGTCGGGGGATCAACTGTTCTATCTCATGAGCCGTGGTTTCACTGAAGACGAGGCAATGGGCTTAATCGTCAATGGTTTCTTCGAACCTTTCACCCGCGAATTGCCTATGGAATACGCTGTCGAACTGAACAAGTTGTTGGAATTGGAAATGGAGGGTTCCATTGGATGATGTACCATCAAATGCCAATTCCACCTCGTTCTGAACATTTGTGGCGATATACTCCTTGGTCACGAATTCAACCCACAAAGAACGGTGAAGTCCCTGATGTTGAGGGGTTGACGTTTTCCACTCCGTCTCAAGTAACGCTTTTGGTGAATCCATTGGAGCAAATTGAACACACCGACATTGCTCGCGCTTTTTTACTCGCTTGCAACGGTGAAAATGTCTCTGTTGCCATCGAGGAGACAGCAGAACCAATTCACATACATGCTGTTTCCAATGCTGAGACCACCGTTGGAACCCTTCACATTGAGTTCAAAGGTTCAGCCACGGTGTTCGTCCACCTTTCTGGTGAGGGTTCTTGGTGCGGTCTGCATCTAACTGCGAACGTGAACCCCAATGCGCATGTCGGTTTCGGTTTCATCAATGACCTCGGTTCATCGTGCAATTTGCTGCGTTGTGAGGATTGGCATATCGCTCGAGATGCAAGTGTCGAACACGCAACTCTTTCCATCGGGGGACAGCGGTGCAAGTCGGATGTTCGCAGTTACCTCAACCAGTCTGGTGCTTCGGTTCGAACGTCGGTCACGGTCAGCGCTGATGAGAAGCGTCATGAAGACCAGCATGTCGAAATTCATCACCTTCATTCACACACAGACTCGGATTTAGTGATGAATTCTGCATGTGATGGACGGAGTCACTTCATTGGAACTGGGCTGCTCACGATCGCTCGTAATGCCAACCATTCACATGCTGGGCAAGTGTTCCGGAACCTTTTGCTCTCAGACAAAGCACGTGCTGAAGCAATCCCTGAATTGGAAGTCTTGGCAGACGATGTTTCAGCAGCTCACGGTGCAGCAAGTGCTCCTGTCGATGAATCACAAATGCACTACTTGATGTCAAGAGGCTTGAATCATGAAGAATCTCAATCTTTGATTGTCAGCGGTTTTTTACTCAGTGCTTTTTCCAACTTGAACAACCAGCGACTCGCTGAAGAAATGCAACATCAACTAAACATCCATCTGGAAGATGAACTATCGGGGTGAATAAATGGCACTCCGTGATGATTTTCCAATACTCAAGCGTGAAGTAAACGGCCATCCACTGGTCTATCTTGACAACGCTGCAACGACGCAAAAGCCGCAAGTGGTCCTCGATGCGATGAATGACTACTACACACTCTCCAACGCCAATGTTCACAGAGCAGTCCATACCCTTGCTGGGGAAGCAACCGAAGGATATGAGCTGTGCAGAACTCGCCTTAAGTCGTGGTTCAATGCAGAGCGTGCGGTCATAACCAGTGGCACCACAGAGGCAATCAATCTGGTTGCTCACGGTTGGGGAAGAGCGAACTTGAAGTCTGGTGATGTGATTGTCCTGACTGAAATGGAACATCATTCCGATATCGTACCTTGGCAAATGCTCGCAGAAGAGCGAGGTGTGGAGTTGCGATACGTACCTGTATTGGATGATTTCACACTCGACATGGACGTGTATGCCGCATCGTTGGAAGGAGCCAAACTCGTCTGTGTTGTTCACACGTCCAACGTCCTAGGCGTACGCAATCCTTTGGAAGAAATCATTGGCATCGCTCACGAAAATGAGGCGCTCGTCCTGATTGACGCTGCGCAGGGTGTACCTCACGACCGAATCGATTTCAAGCAATTTGATGCCGATTTCATGGCATTCTCTGCACACAAGATGTGTGGTCCAACCGGAATTGGAGCACTTCTCATCAAGGAAGAGGTATTCCAGACAATGCAACCGTTCATGGGCGGCGGTGACATGATTTCAACGGTCACTACAGAAGGTTCAACCTACCAAACGAACGAGCATAAATTCGAAGCTGGTACGCCTAAAATTGCTGAGGCCATCGGCTGGTGTGCAGCATTTGATTGGATGTCGAAACTTGACCTGGAAAAGGAACACGAACGTCTCATCGGAATTGCTCGGTGGGTTGCTGACGAATTGCGAAGTATGGATATCACCGTTTATGGGCGGCACGGCCCCAAAGATGGCGCAGTTGTTTCATTCCTCCATCCAACTATTCACACCGAAGACCTCGCCCACCTGCTTGATGCACGAGGCTTTGCAGTTCGAACCGGTCACCACTGCGCCCAGCCGTTGTTGAATCGTTTCGGCATCTCAAGCGCAGTTCGCGCATCGTTTTATCTCTACAATACGATGGATGAAGCTCAACGGTTCATCGTTCAACTTCGAGACATTACGGAGAGGTTTGGATGACATACCCAGAGATTCTTGTCGAATTGATTGAAGAATTCTCCGAAGTCGAAGATAAATTGGAACGCCTTGAAATGGTCTTTGACATGGCTGATGAAGTTGTGCCTCTACCAATTGATCAGTGGGACGATGGCTCACGTGTGGTTGGCTGTCAGTCGGAAGCTCACGTACGCGTCGATTTTGAAGATGGAAAAATTATTCTACGGTCGGGTGCCGATGCGAAACTTGTTCAAGGTTTGATGGGGATACTGACTCTGGCCCTCAACGGCACTGCTCCTGCTCAAGCACTTCTCCTTTCACCGGAATTTGCAGAAGAGATGGGTATTCTCAATTCTCTTTCACCGAGCCGCTCCAACGGTTTTCGAAACATGTTTGATAAGGTGATGCGGGATATTCGAAGTCTACATTGAGGTGAGGTAATGGTTGAGAAGGAAGAAGTATTAACGCAATTGGACGAAGTTGAGGACCCCGAATTGGAACTCTCCATTGTTGAACTTGGCTTGGTTTATGACGTTCGCTTTGAACAAAAAGATGAGGGTCTGCACGCTGAAATCGACCTTACCTTGACTTCTCCCGGTTGTCCAGCAGCTCCAGAGATCATGGCGGCTGCCCATCGGGCAGCACTGAACACTGAAGGTCTTGAAAGCGTTCACATCAACTTGGTTTGGACGCCGCGTTGGGATCCCAAGAAGCACGCTTCAGAAGATGCCCGTATGGACATGGGTATCTGGGACTGATCAGCGTCGAACGACAATTGTCATCAAGTCTCCATCTTGCAATAAATGGTCCAATCCAACTCGCTGCCAGTCGAATTTAGCACTCGGTCCTTTGACTCGAGCATATCGGAATTTCCTTACGAAATCACGGTGCAACTTGTTGCAGATGTGCTCAACAGTTGAATCGTCTTTGACGATGAGTGGTTCCTCTAAGTCGGCTTCTTGACCTTGTGGCTTGAGGAAGACTCGCATGAACCCAAGGTTGTCGTAAATGAAATCTTTCAGTTCTTCAAGTCCGATGTCCTTGAATGCAGAAATTCGCATCACTGGCCAATCGGCAGGGAGCGTCGAGCGTGCTCGAATCAGGTCGTCTTCAGTAGCAATATCGATTTTATTGATGGCAACAACGGCTTTTTCATAGATTCGATTTTCAGCCAAGCAATCCACAATCTGCTCCGCAGTGGTGTTGTTTCGGAGAGTGACGATGGCTGAAGTGTATCCAAACGACCGAATGATGTCGCTCATTTCCTCATCGGTGAGGTGTGTTTGTTCAACCGTGGTTCGAACATCAATTCCCCCTCGTTCAGTGCGCTTGATGAACACTGGAGGTTTAGTTTCATTCAATCGTAGCCCAGCATTGTGCAGTTCACGATGGAGGACATTGAAGTGAGCATCTTGGAAAGGGTCAACGATGTAGAGTACCATGTCAGCACTTCGAATTACGTTGAGGATTTCTCGCCCTCTTCCTTTTCCTTCAGCAGCACCCTTAATCAGTCCGGGCAGGTCCAGAATTTGGATTCTCGCTCCACGATGCTCCATAACTCCAGGAATACAAGTCAACGTTGTGAAGGCGTATCCTGCCACTTCGGAGTGGGCGTCGGTTACTTTGGAAATCAGCGTTGATTTACCAACCGATGGAAACCCAACCAGTGCGACGGTGGCGTCACCCGACTTTTTGACTTCAAACCCTTTGCCGCCTCCGCTGGCTTTTGAGTGAGCATGAGCTCGTTCTTCTTTGATTTTCAACTGTGCAATCTTTGCTTTCAGTTTACCTATGTGTGCGTTTGTGGCTTTGTTCTTTTGAGTTTTGTCAATCTCAGCGCGTATCAATTCGATTTGTTCCTTGATTGTCGCCACCTCAAAGCCTCCAATTGCTCGCGAGCGCCTGTTCTTATTCAATCCTCTTCTCTTCAGGCCTTTATCGACATGGTTCATTGAGCCAGTTCAGCCGATGCCCTCAAACCACTTGCCGTTCTCGACAAGCCATGGGCATTGAGTTGGTCGTACTTCTCGTCGATGTGCCCTCGCTGGAATCAATACTCAAAATTCCGTGGGATGAATTGTACAGGGGTATGGAAAAAGCATCATTCCGTTCGATGCGCCCTGATCCTGATATACGGCTCAACCGTGACTTTTCGATTGACTGTGAAGCCGAACTTCTCGATTGGATGGATTCAATTGGAAATCGCAAGGGCATGATCACCCATGAGGTTCTGAATGATATTGAAGACGGGGCGACTGGACTGCTTCACCTCATGAACTGGTCGAGTCCAGGTTCGTGGGAGGTGTGGGAAGGTCGAGCATTCTTGTACCTCGACGTGGCATTGCAACGAACCATTGACGGAAGTGAAGACCTTTATTCTGAAGATACATGGATTGAAGTTTTTGCTCGTTTGAAAGGAATCCCCGAAGAGGAATTCGCAGAGCGTGTTTGTCTTGATTGGATGGACCGACGCAAGCAGCTTGGTGAAACAATCGACGAAACGAAGGACCCAAAAATCGTTCCGACCTATGAAGCGCACGACCGTTCATGCCGTACATTGATTCACACCATTAACCAATCTTTAACACAGCCACAACTCGTTCCGATTGTTGGTCGGGAGCATCTCGATGCAAAACATTGGGGCCATGGAGAGTGGAACCTTCAACGGTATCTTGCAAAATGAAACGAGGGGTTCAAAGACCACTTGCCTAACGCAGGGTTGATGAGTGAAGACATGCCGTTGGATGAAGAAGACGATTTGGTTCCAGTCGTCGAAGACGGAATGGAAACATTGGATGCTGGAGAGTTCGTTGAGCCAGAGCCCGTTGACCCACTTGAGGAAGCACTTTCTCGTGCTGAAACGGCAGAAAAAGAGATCGCATACAAGGATGCAGAGATTCAAAACGTACGAAAGCGCTTGATGGCTGAAAAGTCTGAATTAATTCAGTACGGTGGTATGGGGATTGCACGAAGAATGTTAACCGTATTGGGAGACGTAGATCGTGCCGTATCAAACATTGCAGAAGGCGATGAATCCGCTGTTGCACAAGGATTGCGTTTGCTCCGAAACAAAATGTGGCATGAACTTTCAGCAGACGGTGTTTCAGAAATTGATGCCAAAGGGCAAGTCTTTGACCCAGCAAAAATGGAAGCTATCACCACAATACCCGCCTCTGAGGCATTTCCAGCCGGCAAAGTTGTCGATGTTTTGGAAGCCGGTTACATGTATAAGAAACGGGTCATTCTCGCCTCAAGGGTTGTTGTAGCATCCGAAGAGTGATGACGGAACCTTCATGTGTCGTGCTACAATGTAGAACATATGGTGAAGAAACTAGCAGGCAAGGCGGCAGGTGCAGCAGGTAAGGCGGCCAAAGAAGCAGCAAAGAGCGTTTCTCGTCAAGTTGTCGATGAGGCCACACGTCCGGTCAAAGATGCTGCCAAGGAGCGTCTGTCGGGAATGGCTGAAAACCTGAAAGCCAAAGCGGACAAAAAGGTACAAACCATCATCAAAGACCAGGCGAAAAAGAGTTTGAAAAAGAAATTTCAGAAGCAATAATCATCCAGCATAGACGCCGGTTTCAAAGGTTGACAAGCGATACAACGCATCGTTTTCAATAAGCCATTCAATGACCTCGGTAGGAATGCTCGCTTTCAAAACTTCACGCACCGCTTCATCATCGTAAACGGTTGACAGCATTTTGGCTGTTTGGCGGACGCGCCACCCTTCCAGTGCATCCCTTTGTTCTAAGCTGACTTTCAACGTAGGAAATGCGGCTTGAGTATACAGTTTCTCAGTCGCATCATCAGAAGTAACCAGAGTGCCGTGGCCGTGAATTGTGGTAGCATGTTCTACCCAATTTGGCGGGTCGTTGATGTCATCAATAGCGACAATCTCTACTGCGAGCGATTTCTTTTCAGCCCACCGCTCAATCATTGAACGTCGTTCAGAAGCCGTCCAGGGATTGTTTGGCTCCCATTCTGCTTGTTTGGAACCAATGGCGACAACGACGGTGTCTTCGGTTGATGCCATCTGTGCTGCCGACTGGACCAAGTGTTCGTGTCCTTTATGGAAAGGTTGGAATCGGCCCAGTACAATGTACCTCATTGACAGCCCTCACGCAAAGTATGTTTCGACGCTCACTTCGGGAAGCTCGTGACCGAAGGACTTGAAGCATGCAATCATTCTCTTGCAACCCTCAACCATTTCGGCAACGGGCGTTTCACCCATCGATCCAACACGGAACATCTTACCCTTGAGGTGGTCCTGTGCTCCGATGACTTGGGTGTTGTAGTCATCTTTCAATCGGGTTCTCCACGCATCATCGATTCCTTCAGGATACATGATGGCAGTGACAGTATCGCTTCGTTGTTCTCTGTCTGCAAGTAATTCGAACCCTAAATCAGTGAACAGTTCACGAACTCCATGGGCCATGTGTGCGCATCGTTTCCACCGACCTTCATTGGTCTCATGTGACAGAACTTCAAGAGCAGCACCCCAACCCAATGCCAAATTTATGGCAGGAGTCCATGGTGTTTGATCATCACCGCCTTTCTTGATTGCAGAAACAAGATCAAAGTAATAATTTGGATTTGAATCACCTTGTTCACGGATGGCATGCACACGCTCTTCAAAATTGGAATTGAACGCTATGGCTGCGATACCCGACGGACCAGCCGTACACTTTTGTGAGCCAACAACGACGGCTTCAGCGTTCCATTCTTCCGGATGTACGGGCATTCCACCCACAGAGGTAATGCCGTCAAGTATGAACGATGTCTTGTGTCGAGAACACATTTCTGCGATGGCAGCTGCATCCTGGGTGATTCCTGTACTGGTCTCATTATGACAAATCAACAACGATTCATAGCATCCACGGGCAAGTTGTTGCTCAAGCTCGTACAAGTCAAACGCTCTTCCCCACTCGTACTTTAAGTGCTTAACATTGCAAAACCGTTTACACATTTCAGCGACGCGTTCTCCAAACTTTCCGTTGGTTGGAACAAGTACCAAATCATTGGATCTGAATCGATTGGCAATTACCATCTCCATTGCAGCAGTACCGCTGCCTGAAACAACCACAACCTTGTAATCATCTTCACCGGACCATGATTGAACTCCACGAACGGGTTTGGATGGGGCGAGATTAAAGGCGTTACGAAGACCTGAATTTAACGTGGCCATTACGTCCCGAAATTCGGGCCCCCGAGCGGTCATAACGGGAGTGGCGAGTGCCTCCAAACATGGCTTTCCCATCCGTACAGGTCCCGGGACAAGGAAGCAGTCGTCGCTGTGTTCCATGTGGTGTGCTGTACACGGCGGTTTTTCAACTCCGTGGCTCTACGGCCTGCTCCACCGTCGTTCATCTGCTGATGTCGTTGCCCTCATAGGGTATGGCCTCAAGGGTAGACCATGATGCGTGTCGGTATTGCGATGCTTCAAGGCGCCCGTCATGAGCATACTCAAGCACTTCGTACAGCCTCCGAACAACTCGGAATACCCGTCGAAGTTGTCGAACTTCGCAGTGGAAAAGACGTCGATGAAACCCTCGACGCATTGGTGTTACCCGGTGGTGAGTCGACTGCCATGCGTAAAGCAAGCGAGAGTGAAGCGTTGTTGGCTGCATTGTTTTCGTGGATGACTCAGCACGCAGGTAGGCCAGTACTTGGAACCTGTGCGGGGGCAATCTTACTTGCATCACCTGGACGCGATTACCAACCGTTCATTCAAGCGTCAATCGCCCGAAATGCTTGGGGCCGTCAACGGGAATCATTCGAGGCTATGCTTCAGGTGTCTTTGGAGACACCGTCATCACATCTTGACGCCGTTGCTCAGTTACCTCGCGACCGTTTTAATCATCAACCGCTACCCGTATCCAATGCGTCATTCAACGGAGAAAAAAACCGTTTCCACGGCCTTTTCATCCGTGCACCACGCTTTGAGCAAGACACGATTCAATGCACGAAAGTGGTTGAACTTGAACAAGAAACCGTTGGGGTGTTGGACGGGTCGAAGTTAGCACTCACTTTCCATCCCGAACTGACCAACGATTATCGATTCCACCGTTGGCTGATACTACAAGCCGATTCTCAATGAAATTGAGTATTGTTGCGAGGGTTTGAAACCACGATGTCCGCAGGGCTGTATGTTCCACATGACGATGTCCCTGCCGATGGCTACCGAAATTTTGCCTGCCGAAGCAGGTGAAGCAGAGGGTTGTGTCCAGTGCCAGCGAGGCAGTAAGATGGTGCTTTTCGTGACGGGGAAGTGCCACTGGGGATGCGATTATTGTCCTCTCTCCGATAACCGACGTGAGTCACCTGACATGTTTGCTAATGAGCGCCGATGTACCACGTGGGACGAAGTCATCGAAGAAGGCCATGCCATGAATGCTACGGGGACGGGAATCACTGGCGGAGACCCGATGCTTGACCTAGAGAAGTCACTCGAAGCGGTGCGTCAACTCAAGTCTGCTTTTGGTGAAACGCATCACGTCCACATCTATACTTCAATACCGTTCAAGGCAGAGAGGGCAAAGGATTTTGGTGAGGCTGGTCTTGATGAAATTCGTTTCCATTTACTGGATGGAACAGTTGGAAAGTACCTCTCAGTGATGCAAGCATGCAGAGATGCAGACATCAATGTCGGTGTAGAACTTCCTTGCGAACCGGACAAAGAGAATCAATTGTTCGCTTTGCTTGATGAACTTGATTCATCCCCTGTTCAATTTTTGAACCTTAACGAACTGGAAATTACCGTTGGAAACCAAGAAAACATGGACGTTCGAGGATTCAACCTGAGTGGTGGAATTACCGCAGCAGCCGAAGGTTCAGCGGAGTTAGCTCTTCGACTCAAAGAGGCATCTCAACCGCTTGATTTCCATCTCAAGTTTTGTTCAGCTCGTTTCAAGGACGCAGGTCAACTCCGTGCACGTTTTCGCCGTCGCGGTCAAGCAACACTAAGACCATACGAGGTTCTCACCAACGATGACACCATTGCTTTTGGTGCAATCCCAACAGATTTGGACGATGCGCATGACGACATCGCTGAACTACGACGAGAAATGGGAATCGCCGAGGGTTGGATACGGTACGATGCTCAACACAAACGAATTGAATTACCGCTTGCTCTTGCTGAGGAACTTTCGGAGGTCGTTCACGTTCCAGTCCAACTTGTTGAGGTTCATCCAACCCACGACCGACTCGAAGTAGGCCTTGTCCATCTGAACGACCATCGCTGAATTCTCTCAACGGCGAGGCTTATATCAGCGATGCTTTACGACGATTTACCTTAGGGCTCGTGGTCTAGGGGTTATGATGTCGCCTTCACATGGCGAAGATCGCCGGTTCAATTCCGGCCGAGCCCATTTGCGACATCAAGACGGGATTACGATTTTTAGGTGCGCCGAAACTTTATGTACGTCGGTATTTAGGGAGGCCTAAATAGGGGCATTAGCATGACCGGACCGACTTTCAAACCAACCTTATCTAAAATTGCTCAAAGTTTTCTACTCGTGTTTTTCGTTGCATCAGCAGGGCTCTCCGGATGCCTCTCAAATCCTGTCTCTTTTGAAAAGTGTGAGGATGATTCCAACTGCTTAACCATTGCCTTTGAAGCAAAGGAAGAATACCGAAACAGTGACGAAAACCCACAAAAATTGGCAGATCATCTCTCAGATATCTTGGGTAAGGAAGTTGAAATCTATCCCGTTAGCAGCCCAGCTGCAACCATTGAAGCTCTCCGATTTGGACATGCTGACATTGGTTTCCTTGACGGTGGAGCTGCCTGGCTCAGTTGGCAACTCTATGGACTGGAAGTTCTTGGTGCGGAACAAAAGGCAGATGGCCGACCGTTCTACAATGCAATCGCTTGGGTTCACCAAGATTCTGACATGGCCATGGCTGACAAAGATGGCGACAACTCAACCGACCCATTTGAATTGATGGCAGGAAAGACATCGTGTCACACCTCGGCTCTTGGAAGCTCCGGAATGCTCTTGCCCATGGGCTACATGATTACCAACGGATACATCGAAGTGGTCGGCGACCCCAATGAGATTGATTCATTGCACGACACTGTGACTGGTCACTTCTCAGAAGATTCCAGCATTCCAGAGAGCGGAGGTAAGTACTACCGATACATTGGCTCCTTGCGATGCCTTGCAGAAGGTGGTATGGACTACATTTCATTTGCCAAAGATCCCACAGTTCCAAGTTATTGTGGCAATGAAGATTCAAACGATAACGAAGACTGGTGCTTCACCGGTGATTTCCAAACCATCGATGATTACTACGCTCTTCCAACGTTTGGAAAGGCTCCGAGCCATCCAATCATGTTCAATCCCGACTTCCTCGACACCACCAATGTGACAGCACTGCAAGATGCGCTGGCACAAATGTCGCAGTCTGATTCAGGGCTTGACGTCCTCGACGATGTCCTGAGCACACCCGGAATTACAATCGTCAACACCACCGACCATCTTGGAAACTACGGGACGCTGATTGAAGGTGTTCCAGGGATTCAAGCATACTTTAGCGACAAATACGACCTTTGAGGTGCGTAACTTGGTAACTCGAACGCTTTTGGCGTGCATTCTGTTGTTGAACTGTTCGTTGGTTGGATGCCTGTCTTCTGAGGAAGAAGACACTGGATATGAGTGGCCAGAAAGGGTTGAGGTTTCGTGTAATCTCGATTTGCGTGATGATCTTATCTGCAAAGAATACCTTACCGGTTTTGAAACTCCAATTGCCAGTATCCATCACCCATCTGAAGATGAAATATGGATTGCAGATTTGAGCGGAGTCATCTCTGCATGGGATGGAGAAGAACTTCGAACTGTTGCGAACCTTTCCTCCATTGTGAGCCGATGCCACATAGAGCAGGGGTTACTCAGTTTCGTCTTTGAAGAGAACTTCAATACAACCCAAACCGTTCTTCTCTCGTACATAGGAAACGGTACAGTAGGAACCAGTACCTGCGAGGGTTCAAACGATTCAAACCTCATTATTGCAGACTCAACGGTCGTCAACGGGACCATCGATATCGCATCAGTTCGTCCACTCCGGGAAATTTCGCAACCGTACCGGAACCACAACGGCGGCCATTTACTCGGTATTGGGAACAACCAATACTTATGGGGTCTTGGTGATGGTGGCGGTTCAAACTCTCCGTTTAAGAACGCGCAGAACCTCTCATCTCCGTTGGGAGCTATCCATCTCATGGAGTACGCAAACGGTACGATTAGCCCAGTAAGCAACTCGACGGATACCAATCCGTATATTTTGCACAGCGGACTTCGCAATCCATGGCGGTTCGATGTTGACCCAAACAACGGCCTCTGGATTACCGATGTCGGTCAGAACTGCTACGAAGAAGTCAATTACGTCCCCCTTCATGAACCGAGCAATTTAGGGTGGTCAGTGAATGAAGGCATGCACCAATTTAATCCAACAGAAGAGTGTGGTTCAACGCCCCTGAACACTGATTCGAACTACACTGACCCAGTCGTTACCTATCCACATGAAGGTGGTAATTGTTCAATTTCTGGTGGGGAGTGGATGGATTGGGGAGCGCCTGCACTTCGTGACGGCTATCTGTACGGTGACTTCTGCACCGGAAGTATTTGGCTTGCGAAGGCAAACGGTTCAGCATGGGATGCTGAACTCATTGCACAAACTGGTACCATGATTGTCGGTTTTGGACACAGTCTCAATGATGATTTACTCATCTTCAGTTGGGCCGGAATCATCTATGTTCTTGAAGAAAACATATCGTGATCAGGTACGGTCGATGATTGACCAGTTCTTCCGAACCAATCCTTCCAATGATGCGCCGGTTAGGCTACCCCAAAGGAGCGGCTCGTCGATGCCGAACTGCAAAAGTACCAGCATTGCGGCTGCAGCCAGAATCCAATGATGAATCCACAATCCTTTGAATCTCAAATGGAAGTTCGTTCGCTCGGTAATGATCCGAGTCAAAGCAAATCCTACAATGAGTGCAAGTGAAAAATATCCATACTCCATGGTCGTGTGTTCGTACAGTGGTATTTTGTTTGATTGCAGATTTAGGATTGTATCTCCAACTCATCGAATGATTAGGTTCAAACCACAACCGCTGCTAAGGTCACCAGTGGGGCTACTGGGTCAGGCAGATTTTTCAGTCTTCAAACAGACTGAAACATGGAAAGCATTCGGTATTGCTGCCGTGATGTTCGTTGCAATTTCCTACGCGGCCCTGTCGATGTTCGACAGTATGGATGAAGTGTTCGCATCCGATGCAGACCCTGCTCCAATCCCAAACATCGTCTTTGAATCTCTTAATCGCTCTTCGGTCGAGGGGCCTCTAGCAAATGATACCGGCTGGATTTCACTCGATGATTTCCGTGGTAGTATCATCATCTTAGACCTGATGGCACACGATTGTAGTAATTGTCACGCAGTTCAAGAACACATCGAAGCAAACATGGATTCCTGGTTGCAGATGGCGAATAATTCGGGAAAAGCGCTTGAAATATTTGCCTACGGTGCTTGGTACAGTGAAGACATCCCATATCTGAATGAGACATCCGGTTCATACCACGTGCCGTATTATGCGACTGGTATTGGAAGCACGAACTCAGCCATCCTTGAAGATGGATCTACAACCGATCCTGTCAGATTGTTCACGACGGGTGGTACGGGTCAAATTCCCGTGGTTTTAATCATCGATGAAGAAGGATACATCATCGAAAAACAATCGACTGGAACTCCCACCGATGGTTGGTCGAGTTTCGATGGAACCTTAGAATTAGCACTCGAAGCAAACCCTTCTTCGAGCGAAACAAAGCAACTTCTTGATTCAAGGCTTGCCTGGGAAGAACCGTCAACATCGTATGTTGCAGTGTTCGTACTGGGAATGGTTCTGTCTATTTTGGTGTACTTTTCTCCTTGCGCATTCCCGGTACTACCAGGCTTCATATCGTATTATTTATCCCTTGGAGCGCGTGAAGACGAACTCATTGCAGAAGGAAAGCTCAACTCGAAAATGCCAAGTTCATGGGTGATTGGAACACTTTCGGGATTCGGTATGTGGACATTCTTTGCCCTCATTGGTGTTGTAGCCATTTTGATGGGTGAAGCATTCACAAAGTCCGGTTTAGTGCACTACATTGCAATTTTCATCGCAGTCTTACTGGTCATATTGGGTTCAATGATGCTCATTGGTATCACTTCGCATCTGATGGGCTTTGTCGATAAGTTTGTTCGCAAATACAGTACAACTGAAGCAGACGAGACATTCACTCCGAGGAGGAACATGTATCTGTACGGAATTGGGTATGCGGCAGCATCCATCGACTGCACTGCTGCTGCTGTTTTACCGTTCGTCCTGTATTTGAGTACACTTGGTGGAACTGCAACCGGGGTCGGCATTGGTGGGCTGATGGTTGGACTTCTTGTGCTGATGGTGCTTGTTACGGTGATGGTTGGACTGGGACGACAAGTGATGATTAATTTCCTCAAACGGGCAACTGGAATGATCAAACTCGTCGGTTCGTGGATGATGATTATGGCAGGAGTGAGCCTCACTCTCTACCTCACTCGCCCAGATTTGGTTGGAACCCTGTTTGGTTAAGCATTCATGAGGGTGTCAAATTCTTTTTGAGCCCCAGCTTCTTTGAGACGGTCGAGGCACGGCTTCATCCAAAACTTCCATGTGACTGCGGTGAAGGTAAGTCCAGTGATTGCGTCCCAGAGGTAGTGCTGCTTGATGGTCAATGTCGAAATCACGAGCAGGGCGCAGCAGATAACAAGGAGCGTCTGCAAGACCCAGACTTTACGCGTCGTGGAAGGATACCAGTACCTCAAAATCATGACAATCTGAGTGCTTTGAACGACGTGGAGAGATGGCCACGAATTCCAAGGTTTGTCAACGCCATGAACCAAGACATACCACGCCTCCCATCCACTTCCCTCGATTCCAACGACGAGATGCCGCAAATCAATTTCCACTGGGAAGATGAGAAATACTGCGAAACACATCCAATTCGAAGTGATCATCATTTGATGAAACACGATGTTTTGCCGCCACATAACATCGTTCTTATTTCCTAGCCATGCCGCTGCAGGATAGTAAAGGTACAGGGATAAGTACGGTATTACCATCCATGCCATGAACGGCAGGTCGACATCAAATGGAATTTCGGGATTGAATGCCCGGCGACCGAAGTAATCTGCAATTCTGTTGATGATTAAGTACGGTATGGCTGCTCCGACCACGAAGAAACCGATAATCATCAAACTGATTCTTCGATGTTTGAAGTCGGTTCGATTCTGCCAGTGAGTCTTCCAGAAAGACCACGGTTTCGAAGCCCAAGTTATCGCCATAAAGTGAAAACAAGAGTGAGAGGAAGTAGTACTTTCCCCAGCGATTCATGAACCAAGGCCTATCGTGTCCAACCGCAATGTGGGCAGGCCTTCCAATCAGGCATCATCACAGCGTTGCACGATTGACACTGGTTTGCAGGCGGTGCCATGGGTGGAGGGCTAGCGGGAGTTGAACCCTGACTTTCTCCATCAATTGCTTTTTGAGCAGTTTGTTGGCGAAGGAATTCTTGCATTACTTCAGGGGTCAATGCCCCATTTTGAGCTGCCATTTCCATCATTTTCATCTGCAGTTCATTCTGCGTGTCCATGCGTTTGTCTTGGAAATCTTGTTGCTGTTGTATACGGTCGCGTTTACGAGCTTGGACCTGCTCAAACAAGTCCATTGCTTTGGTTGTTTGATGGCTTGATTCCTGCATTCGGAGGTCGGCTTGGCCTTGGTCACGTTTCAATTCTGCTTCCCAGACTGCTTCCTGCTTTCGTAATTGTAAAAGTTCGGATTCAGCCTGAACGGTCACCTCGCCGCGTGCTTTTGCCTGCTTAACGTTGATCTCACATTCGATTCGACGCAGCGTTGTTGCCTCACGAATGGCAATACGTTCCATGACTGCTTCGGAATTTGCCCCTTCGGTTTGGGTTGCAAACGCCAAGTCGTTTCTCAATTTCGAAAGTTTCTCTTGGTCTGTTTTGTTGGTCGAAATAAATGCTCGTAGGAACGTGAATCCAATTGATGAAAGCGTTTGACGCATCTCGACTTCCGTATGCATCTCAAGGTGTTCTTGAAACGCAGCGCTTCTCAACTGTTCTTGTGAAGCGCACCCTGCCATAGTTGGTACGACTATGCGAGTGATCAATTCCGTCTTAACCAGTTTCACCAAAGCATCTTTGTCCAACAAAGGTGCATGGTTAGCGAAAACATTCAGTAATTTCGGGATGTCATCTTTGCGAAGTTGTAACCGAAGATTGGTGTATCCAAGAACGCTTGAACCATCTGCAAGTGAAGCTTCGAACGGCACCAAGATATCCACCGGGCCAGTCATGGCGAACAACATGCGTCGGTCGGTGGCCGTCGCTCCCATCATGTCTGCAATGTGTCGTGAAAGACCGCCGCCGATGTTTCGGACAACTTTCTCTGAAACAATATCTCCGATTCTTCCATCGACGATGAAGGCACATGCTTCATTGGGCTTCAAGACTACTTGACGTGCCGTCCATGTTTTGATATCGTTTCCATCAACCAATCGGGCAAGCACGTTTGGATTGCTCCTCCATTTGAACATCGTTGTCATCTTCACACCTTCTTTTTCTGTCTCAATCCGTCAAGTACCGTATTGCGGGCACTAAAGTACCCGTCTGAACTGGTAATTTTTTGTTCACACTGTCGGATGAGGGAAATAACGTCGTCGTTCGAAGCCTTCGTTGCAAATGCATGTTCGACGCTGTTGGATACATTGACTGCTTTGGTCACCATTTCAATGACGTCATGGTCGTGAACGATGAGTTTCTTGAGTACGGAATTTGATGCGGAACGTTGGCCGGAGAAAAAAGCATGATTCATCCCAGAAGGTGATTTATTCACGCTTTCAATAAACTGATCGATTCTGTTGCAGCAATTTTTTGCTGCCTTTGCTACATCGATTTTTTTGTCTTGAAATGCACTGTCATGAACGTTCATCAAATGCGAACGAGCACGGTTACAGCACCGCTGAATTTCTTCACGAATCGCTTGGTCTGCTGAACGCCTCTTTCCCTTAGTGTACCCTTCATAACCTGAAAGAACGATTTGTATTCCCCGAATGTAGGGGAGTACATCGAAGGGAGTTCCGACCATAATGACCAGTTGAAGGTAAACACAGCCACTTATTATGCTATCCGTACCGTGGAAATCACTCTTTATCTGAAACATCTGGCATTAAATGCGACCACTCAATGACTCTGTCTGCAAGAATACTCGCTTCTTCAGGGTCGTGCGTGACGTGAATAGCAGCGGTATGTTTGGATTTTAGAAAAGCTCGAGTATCCTTTGCTATTTTTCGTCGAGTGGGTAAGTCGAGTGCTGAAAACGGTTCATCCAAGAGCAAGACATCCGGTTGATTCAACAATGCACGAACCACTGTGACACGCTGCGCTTCTCCGCCTGATAATGAGTCGGGTTTTCGTTGTGCGAAACCCTCAAGCCCAACTTGCTGTAATTCATGAGCAATTCGTTGAGAACGCTCTGCCTTGCTCAGTTTTTCAGAAATTCCCAGTGCTGCATTCCCTTCAACGGTGAGGTGCGGGTACAGGATTGGCTTTTGGAAAACGTAACCAACGGTTGATTGCTCAGGATTTTGAAACTCAATAGCACCCTCGTCGACGGATTCGAGACCCGAAATCATACGTAAAAGCGTGGATTTACCACACCCACTCGGTCCAATCAAAGCGATGATTTCGTCACTGTGTAGCGTGAGGCTCAATTCGTTGAAGATCATCACCCCGTCGAAGCTTTTGGAGAGGTTGCGTATCTTTACTACGGAAGATTGTTCGCTGATTAGAATCCACTCCTGTCATCGTGCGGTCGGAATCGTTCGGCCAGTACGAACAATCCGAAGGTGAGCATCATCAACATACTTGCGGCAGCCATTGCTGTAGGATTCACCAACGGGTCAAATTTTGGACGACCCATCAGTTGGTCGATAACAATCGAGAGGGTATCCCACGATCCAGACCTCACGAGCAGCCACGACGCGCCGAATTCACCAAGGGAGAAAGCCAGCGTGAGAGAGCCTGCAACTACGGCATGACCTCGCATGAACATGAGTTTTCCATGATACCATGAACGGATATGTGAAAGATTGAGCATTCTACACTGTTCATGGAAAGCAGGATCGAGTGAATGGTAAGCAGGTAGCATGACTCTGACGACGAACGGCACGGTTAACAGCACATGAGGATAAACAGGCAGTAAGAACCAGTCGAACATTCCAGGATACCATCGCAACCCACCTAGAAGTACTCCCAAGCCAATCATCAATGCAGAAACCGCCAAGGGAAGCATACACATCAAGTCCAAGCCTTTGGACGATTTCGACCAGCCACTCTGTTCAAGATGGTAGATTGTTGATGCTAAAATCCATCCCAGGGGTAGTGCGACAATCAGTGTGCATACTGCGTAGATGAGTGAATGTGTCATCGCTTCTTGGGCTCCCATGGTAGAGAGGTCGCCGCTCCAAGCATTTCTCCATCCATCCAAGGTCCATACATGTTCAGTTGCACCATCCGTGATTTGACGAATTCGAAATGAAGAAAACAAGGTCGATATGAACGGAGAAAGGGTGAACACACCACCCGCTAGAATGGTGAGCTTCGCCGCCAGAGGTGGGGTGCCATGGTGCTTGCGAACATCGACCTCACTCAGCAGCGAAAGACGCTGAGAATATTGTTTTTGAAATTGAGCAGTGAGCCACAAGGTCAGCAACAAAATCAGAAATTGGACCAAGGCGGTCGAGTAAATGAGTTCACTCGAATCAACTCTGTACCCAATAATGCCTGCTGATGAGCCAGCCTCAGCCATCAGTGATTCGAGATTACTGTTGTTTGGTGTGAGCCATTTGACCAGTGCAAAAGAGGTGAAAGAGAACAGGAAACTGAGCGCTGCAGCGCACAGGACAGCGGGGCCAAGAATTGGTAGCCACAACGTACGAATGCGTGTTAACCTTCGTTGTCCGGCTGGTAGCAGGGACAGTTGCTCTTCCCATGCAGGGTCCAGTGAGGCGAGCATAGGTTCGAC
Source organism: Euryarchaeota archaeon UBA88 (assembly GCA_002499545.1). Classification (GTDB taxonomy): domain Archaea; phylum Thermoplasmatota; class Poseidoniia; order Poseidoniales; family Poseidoniaceae; genus MGIIa-L1. The sequence goes on along the minus strand of DAME01000024.1, from coordinate 6,689 downwards.
AAAACGGATCATCAACGAAAGGTTGAACCATGCATGTGCGAGAATTAACGCCACGAAATGGCCCGGATTAGCCCAACCTGAAGCGTCTGCAAACCAACCAATTATACCGGTTTCAAGCCGCAGGTCGATACCGCACTTCGCTAGCACCCCATCCGGCCGTAAGAGGCTGAGAAAACCCATAGAGGCGACGATGGCTGGTGTGACAAATGGTACGGCCAACATGGCCCGCAACAGACGGATTCTTCTCCACTGGTAGCGGCTTAAACACCATGCGATGGGAAGGCCGAATGCCACGGTGAGCAGCGATGAGGCAAGAGATTCCAACAGGGTGAACTGCAGAGCCTGCACTGCCCCATCAACGCTCGAGAAGCGAATCAAAGCCTCCCATGCAGACCATTCAGTCACCAGTTCAAGTCGAGCTAGAGCGTACATGAACGGCACTGTTGAGCCGACAAGAAAAACGACGGCAGCAACCGTTCGAACCACGTTTGAAGAACGCTGGAAGAGGCGAACATCTCGTGAATTGGCAACGAATTCCACGCCGAACTCATCCTCAATTGGTCCGGACGGCTTCTTGCCACTCAGCAAGCCAATCGTCCATGCTCTGTTCAATCATGGCTTGTGTGATGGCATTGCTCTGAATGGCATCATCTGCATGGAACCTGTATCCATTTGTTTCAGGAAGGTCTGTACCTTCGAGAATTGAATACATCAAGTTGTTCTCAGGCATGTTAACATTCACTTCACTCGATGTCAAAAATTCGATGAAGAGGTTCGCCGCTTCCACTTCGGAAGCTCCGTTGATAATCCCGGCATATTCTACTTGATGGAACGACGCTCTTGGAAGTACCAATGACGTCGAATGCGTGTAGTTTTCTGAATAGAAGGCTTCGACTCCAGGAGAATGGCAGTAGGATACAGTAAGGTAAGCACCTCCAAGGTATCCTTCACTCCATATACCATACCCTCCAGTATAGTATGTCTCGTATGCTTCGGTCCAACCGGACGTAAAAATGGCATTATTGTCCGCAATGCTTGACCACCATTGGCTCATGTTGCCACTTTCGTTACCGGGGGCGTGGCTGAAATAATCAACAGTTGCAGTCAAGAATGCTCGTCCAGGTGAAGAGGTCATCGGCGAGGGGAATGCCATTTTACCGTTCCATTCTGGTTCAGTGAGGTTCCACAATGAAGTGGGTACCGTCATGTTTGCAGCAGCCAGAGCATCTTCGTCATAATTGAGGCACACATCGCCTTCGTCAAAGGGAATTGCCAATGGCCCCTGATAGAATTCAAGCGACGAACTGGTGAAGTTGTCCATCGATGCGGAATGTTCCATGAGCAAACCATTTTCAATTGCGGTTGGTAAGTAGGTGTTGTCAAGACCGATCATCAGGTCTGCTAAAGGAGCAGATTGAGTGAGCATCATTTGGTCCAAAATGCCACCTGCATCATCCGTTCGAATAAATTCGACTTGAATACCGGTCTGATTGGTGAACTGCCCAATGAGTTCATCTGAGAGTGCATTGATGTCATAGGTGAGGATTTTGAGGGTCACTTCCTCATCGTTTGAATCACCAGAGAGGCATCCACTCAGCGAACTCAAGAGAAGAATTCCAAGGATGCTGAATACTTTGAGATTCATGCTTCCAACTCCTTGATGACGCTGATCAACTGATGGGTTCTATCAACCAATTCGAGGGCATTGTGAGCACAAACATAGGTGGTTGGCTCCCATCCAAAGTCGCCTACGTCAAGCAGTACATCGTATCGACCAATCGACTCATCAACCTTGGCTTTTGGGGCGAAAGAAAACGTAAATCCAAGTTGCTCACACGCCCGCTGAATGAGTTCGGTTTTCACTGCACCAGATTCTGTCGGTGGTCGAATGTTCAGCACTGCTGTTTTGCTTTCATCAAGGCTGTGAACAGCAAGGAGGAGATTGGCTAGATGCTTGGAGGAGCCAAAGCTAGGTGTTTCATGGTGTCGAAGTACTCCATCAACCAGCGTGATTCTTCCAGGGAATGCGGCTATGTCCGATGGTTCAGATGCACCCACATTACAGGATGCAATGTTGAGCCCAACCGCAGGAATTGCTTGCTCTATGCGACGAACATCAAGGCGTCCTGCTGCCCATTCGAGTCGACGTAGTAAGGCTGTTTGTTCTTGCCCGGCATCCAAGTCCATTCCTGTGAGTGTTTTATCGAATCGGAGCGTGTTGTTTCCAGTGAACTGAAATTCGACAACCAATCGCTGTCGAAGCACCTTTGCACCCGGCCCCATCGAGGACAGCGCTTGTGAGAGTTCGTGTCCCCAACCGTCGATGGTTGCTTCATCAGCGCTTGCTTTGAGTTCAACGGGTGTTTTTTGCATTTGGCGAGAAACCGTACTTTGAGTAGAACCTAGAATGTCTGCAATCTCTGTCTGCGACCAACCATTTGTTCTCAAATCCTTCGCCACGTGCTGCTGTAATCTTCCTATCCATTTGTCGCCTACTTCGCCAAGCATGGCCTTCGCTCCAGTAATTGCTTATTCAATGTTGCTGGAGATATATGCACTATGCATGCTGAAACGCGGGGAGAGAAGTAGGATGGACGGTATCAGAACATCGATATCAGTGTTCTTGATCGGAATATTGAGCGTTTTCGTTTCTATGATTGAATTACACGAATTTTCCCTTCCAATTCGACGTTTTTCCATAATTTTTCTGAGTGATGTGAGTCGTAGCAAATCGAATATTCAGATTGCATATATACCTAATATATGTTCATATCTAGGAATTGGTTGATGGAAAAACCTCACTTGAGTGCTTGTTTAGGAGCCTTTTTCTCATGAACACTAAAAGCCCCCTCAAGTTAGCCATGTTGAGGACCATGAAGCTGGACGAGTTCATATCGGCAATTGCAGACCGAATGGTCGACTACCTGGAATCTGGAAAATCACCTGGAAAGGTTGCTTCTCCGCTTCCGTTTGCTTCGCTTGCAAGGACTTCTGATGTACAACTACCCTTGAGTGGCAACGGCATGGGCTCTGTTCTTGATGACATCGATGCATATCTACTAGCGTGCGTCAAAACCAACCGTGCGGAATTCATGAATCCTCTTTGGGGAGGCATCAATACGGTTGGTTTAGCGGGTGAAATTATTGCTGCTCTCACCAACACTTCGATGTATACGTACGAGCTTGCCCCAATGGCGACGCTGATCGAACAAACCCTCCTCAAACGAATGGGGGAGCTCGTTGGATTCACCGACGGTGCCGGCACACTCACCACTGGGGGTTCAAACGGCAACATGCTCGGGATGTTGTGCGCTCGTGAAATCATGGTGCCTAATTCAACTCGGACCGGGATGAACGGCACCAATATGGTGGCTTATGTTTCCCAAGAAGCGCATTATTCTGTCTTAATGTCAGCGAACGTTATCGGCATCGGCCATCAAAACCTCGTGAAAGTGGCCTGCGACGACGATGGCCGAATGCGACCCGATGCTTTGAAAGATGAAGTTGATCGAAGTCGCAGAAACGGCGACATTCCTTTCTGTGTTGTATCTACTGCGGGCACAACCGTTCGCGGTGCATTTGACCCGATACGTGAAATTGGTGATGTTGCACATGCTGAAGGTCTCTGGCATCACGTAGATGCAGCATGGGGAGGGAGTGCCCTGTTTTCCGCAACACATCGTTCGCTGATGGACGGTGTTGAGTTCGCAGACAGTGTCTGTTGGGATGCTCACAAAATGATGGGATTGCCGCTGATCTGCAGTGCGTTCCTGGTCAAGAATTCAGACGTGCTGTCGAGCGTGTGTTCGCACGGTGATGTGGCTCATTATCTGTTTCACGAAGAATCCCGTGATGTCGATTTAGGCCGATATTCACTGCAATGCGGTCGAAGAAATGATGCACTGAAGTTATGGCTTGCATGGAGGGAATGCGGGGATGAGGGATGGGCTCAATTGGTTGAAAGATACCAAGACCTTGCAGGATATCTAGTCGAGAAAGTAGAATCCTCTTCTCATCTTCGCATGATGTCTTCTCGAATGTGGACCAATGTCTGCTTTCGCTTCGCTCCTGACGACTACGACGGGGACTTGAACGAACTCAACTCTGAACTCCGAAGTCGTCTGATGCGAAACGGGAATTTCATGGTCAGTCGATCAAACATTGGTAACGATGTCATCCTGCGCTCCGTCATCACGAATCCCGAAATCACTACAACAACTCTCGATAATTTGGTTGAGGAAATACTTGCAATTGGCGACGACGTCATTCGTGGTATCCCGGCATTGAATTGATTGTGAGAGTTTTGTCCGTGCTGAAGAGTGTGGTATCATCCTGCTTGAGTTTAAGGAGTGCCTCGATATCCACGAGCCATGAGCGATGGTGCACCGGTCAGGACGGCATTGTATGATGAACACGTGAAACTCGATGCAAACCTCGTCGACTTTCATGGATTTGAACTTCCAATTTGGTATTCAAGTATCAAAGAAGAACACCTGTCGACACGATCGTCTGCTGGCTTGTTCGACGTCTCACACATGGGCTCGTTCCGGTTCACTGGAGCGAATGTGAAGGCGTGGTTGGAATCACTGGCGACTCAGAAAGTAACGGGTATTTCGGCACCTCGATGCGCTTACACGCACTTCCTTGATGAACAAGGTCAACTCATTGACGACATGATTTTCGCTGTCGTATCCGATACTGAGATACTCGGCGTCCCCAATGCTTCGATGATTGATGTCATGTGGGATTGGTTCACCAGTCACTTGCCCAGTGACGGCTCGATTGTACTGGAAAACCTCTCGGATGCCACCTCAATTCTTGCTCTTCAAGGCCCGTCAGCTCAAGATATCCTCGGCAGTGTTCTCGGTTCTGAAAATCACGTTGCACGCTTCAAGTGGCAGCAGATTTCAGAGAACAATCTCGGTATCCAGGGGTGGATTCAAGGAACTGGATATACCGGTGAGGCCGGATATGAAATCTTCGTGCCTAATCATCAGGCTCCGCTCCTGTGGAGTCACCTCATCAAAGCAAATGCAGTCCCAGTCGGCCTCGGAGCACGTGACACGCTAAGACTAGAGAAAGGATTCCTCCTCTCGGGGGTTGACTTTTGTTGGCCACCATTGGATGAACCTGATTCGGATGGATTCTTGCGCCGTGATTCGTGGGAAACCAATGTTCCATTTGGCCTTGATCTCGAACACGAATTTATCGGAAAACACCGCGTCGTAAGCCATGATGCAAACGATGCTCGATGGTGGGGTATTCGCTACACGGAGAAAGGACCTCTACCTCGTCCAGGAAAAGAAGTCACCACACTCGATGGCACCTTGATTGGCCGTTTGAGTTCTGGAGCGCCAGCTCCAAGCCTTGACAACATCGGTATCGGAATCGGATACATGCACTCAGTGAGTGAAGGTGACGAAGTGCTTATCGTCGCAAGCCCTCGAAAATCGGTCAGAGCAGTGGTTGTTCGTCCACCGTTCGTGTGAGTATTTTTTGAATCGAATCAACGAGTTCATTCCGTTGTTTTGCACTCATGTCGTGCGACTCAACTGTCATAGTTCGAGCAGCTGTCAGCGCATTTTTGAGCGATTCAGTATTCATCCATTCCACAGCAACACCTATCCGCTCATGTTGAGCTATTTCACCCATTAAGCACCCACTGTTCACGACTGAAGGTATCCCACGAGCTGCCGCATCAAACATCTTGACTGGTAACGCTCCTTGTAGTATGTTTCCACGCTCAGGTGAATACATTGCAAACATTACATCAATACCTTCGAGGATGCCCTCCAGTTCGCTTTCTTGAAAGCCTTCAGAAAACTCAGTACGGATTCCCTTTTTTTCAAATTCGGACAGCATTCGTTTAACATTGAGGGATGAAATTCCGTCTCCAGCGATTCGAACCTTTGGCCTATTTTCTAAGTCGAAACTCTCGACGGTCTGAAGCAGGAATTGGAACGATTCAGTTTCTCTGATTCTACCGGCATAACCTACAGTCCACTCTTTGGAATCGTTCGGTTGGCGATGACTCAATGTGTCAGTTCTGTTTTCGACTACCAGTGATTGAAACCCACGGTTCGAGAGATATTCCCGGAATCCAGGATGCTTGGATTCAGAGTTGATTTTTCCGCTTGATACGATGATGAGATCTGTATCTCTTAACATCTTAAGCATTGAACGCTGTTGTATACTGCTCACTAACTTCCGAAGCAGTGAACGTGGCGCATGCATTCGAACCCAAGTATGGTGAAGGTCGTGCATATCAAAAACCACTGGGATTGAACGTTGACGATTCAGTCTCATTCCAAGACTCAACGTGTCAGCATCATGGCAATAGAGAATGTCAGGAGTCCTGTGCATTAAGCCACGTAGTACTTGCTTCTTGAATTCACGAATACCACGGAGTGTTTTGAATCGGGCACCATATGAATATTCACCTAGATGGTATCGCATGATTCGAACTCCATACCTGTCTTCGCTCTTAGGATACAGCTGGAGTCGATCAAACGCGTGCACAGTTACTTCATGGCCCGACTCGACCAACCATCTAGCGTGTCGCAGTACCCTTGGGTCCGGTGAACAGCCGTTGGATACGACCATTGCAATACGCGCCATACACCTTCGAAAGTTGCAGAGGACATAGGGTATTCGGCTGAATTCATTCATTGATTCAAAGAGCGATAATT
>DAME01000041.1:21857-39452 GCA_002499545.1 Euryarchaeota archaeon UBA88 | reverse complement strand
CTCATGTGTAAGTCTCCTGAACTATGTTATAATTCCAGAGTATATCAACGAATGAGGGTTGAAAGAAATAGGCGCCCACTCCGGGAATTGAACCCGGGTCGCAGGAATGACAATCCTGCATGATAACCTCTACACCAAGCGGGCCTAAACAAAGCCTCCGTTACGGAACGGCTATTTAAGCCGCGCCATGTGGGTGGGGTGGGGCGTTAATCGTGGAAGCGAAGAAAACATCTGCTGAACAGACCCGTGAAGAGCAAAAAGAGGCACAACTTGGCAACATGTTGGATGCTGCATTTGGTGACGTTGGGGGGCTGCAATCGCCTCCCGAAGAGGTAGCCGACACTCTTCCGGAACAGGATTCTGAAGTACGGGTCGAAGAGCCTGTCAACGAAGAAGGAATTCACGAAGGAACTGCTGAAGAAGGCGCGAGCAACGTTGAACAAGAGCCTACGCCTGCATCAGAAGGAGGTCCTACAAGCCCTCCACCATCTGGACCTCAAACTGGCCCACCTCCAAGTTCTCCCCCCGGTCCGTCCTCACCTCCGTCCATAGCTCCGGCCGGACCACCACCCTCCAGTCCACCATCTGGTCCTCCAACTGGCCCACCACCATCTGGACCTCCAACCGGCCCACCTCCAAGTTCTCCGCCCGGCCCGTCCTCACCTCCGTCCATAGCTCCGGTCGGACCACCACCCTCCAGTCCACCATCGGGTCCTCCAACCGGCCCTCCTCCAAGTTCTCCCCCCGGCCCGTCCTCACCACCGACTAGCCCACAACCATCCGGGCCACCACTAAGTTCAATTCCAACCGTAACTCCAGATCCCACTGAAGCCGATTCCCCTCCTGTGTCTGTCGAAGAAGCGGTAAATGAAAGCCAAGAAGAGCTTGAAGAAGAGGCTGAAGAAACAGTTGAAGAGCACATCACGCTCGATGAAGTTCAAGTCGATGAGCCACACGAAGAAGAGAGTTCGAGCGAAATGCATGAACAAGAAATCGTGAATGAGACCGAAGAAGAACACGATGCTGAAGAAGTGGCAGCACCTCATGATGCGTCGGAGCAGGACCAGCCTTCTGACATTGAACTTGATGAACAAAAGATGCTTGCAGAACAAGAAATTGCTCGGCTCAACGCAGAGGTTGAACGACTGCGTCAATCAATGGCAGGAGCCGCTGAAGTCATCGAAGAATTAGAAACCCCTCCAATGCCACCCGTCGTACTTGAGGACATCGTCATCGCTGCGCACATCGTCAGTGACTTTGCCCGCCTTGCTCGGCAGCTCGATCGTGAACAATTGATTCGTGCAACCATGGGGACCATCGCAATGCTTCACCCCGACAATCTTGGAGTGCTCATCTCAACCCGGAACATGACCATGTTGCCTCGCTTGGATGAACGCGGTTTGTGTGGCGGATATCTCGGTCGAAATCCACCACGCGGTGCCCCTCAAGATTGGCGCATCTTGGAAGTCGTACTCGCATCAGTGAGTCTGGTCACCGGCGGCCCTGCTGCTGTGATTCACTCGCATGGCGCCTATACTACGGCTGCAAGTTGCGAGAAAGATTTGGTTTTGGTGCAACCGATTGATGAAATTGGTAAAAAACACATCGGCAAGGTCATCATCGTTGACCCCGACTACGATAATCCGGAAGATTTCCTTCGCCAAATCGCTGAAGCACTCAATCAAGGCGGTATGCGTTGCGTTGTTATTCGAGGTATGGGTGCGTATGCAGTCGGAGCAGATCTCGACCAGGCATGGGCCAATGCGGCAATGCTTGAACACAGTATGCGTATCGTGTTGCTTGCTCGGCAAGCAAACCTCAAGATTTGATTTCGTCAAGTTGAATTTGGATATAGTCTCCTTCAACGCGAGTTTCGAAAATCTTCAAATCTTTCGGCTTGGAGAGTTTTCCAAGAAGTTTACCGTAAGCTGGAATCAAGGGGAAGGGCGACCATTCGACCAGTGAACCATCGGAGAGATGGTGCGTGGTTTGATGAAGAGGGCATCGAATGCAGCCGTCCTTAATCTTCCCACCCCACGCGAGTGGCCATCGCATGTGTCGGCACAATCCTTCTGTCGCGAAATAGGTATCATCGAGTTGGCCAACCATGAATGTATTGAGGCCGATGGTGACCATTTTGGATTTACCCGGCTTAAGTCGCTTGCTTTTGAGTGCATTTTTCCAGGCCATCGGTTCACCCTCGCGCGTTGGCCATTCCACCATCAAGGTGAAGAACTTGTCCCGTCATGTTGTCAGGCGCGTCGCATAAGAGCCATTGCATGGACGATGCGATTTCTGCTGGTTGATTGATGAGTTTGCGGGGTATCATGGAGATGGCTGCTTCTCGACTCGCTTCGGAGCGTAGAATAGGTTCTGCCATTCGTGTTTCAGTCAGTCCAGGTGCTACTGCGTTGACGCGAATGTGGCGTTGTCCGTACGTGGCTGCGGCTGAGCGCACCATCGCTTCAATACCTCCTTTAGCGGCCGCCATCGCTTCATGGTTGAGCAAGCCTTGACTTGCCGCTACGCTGGACGTGAACACCAACCGCCCCCCACCGCTGCGAAGCATGGTTTTGCTTGCAACTGAAAGCGTGAGAAAGGCACTTGACAAGTTGGTGTGAAGTACTTCATTGAACGCGTCCAGTGAAAGTGCATGCGGTGGGCGGAGTACGAGAGAGCCAACCAGGTGGGCAACGCCAGACAGAGCGCCGTCGCCCGATTCTTTCGCTGCATCGACCGCTTGTTGGACTGCTTCTTTGTCGAGGGCGTCTCCTTCAATGAGGGTTGCGCCTTGCTCGACGAGGTGCTGAGTTCGCTGTACATCTCGTGCGAGAAGGGTCAATTTGTGACCGTTTGCAAGGAGGTTTTTACCGAGCTCAAGTGCGATATCACTGCTGCCGCCGACGATGAGGTATGAGTGTGCCATGGTGAAGAATCGAACAAACCGCATTTATACCTCTGTTTGAAACAGACGGGCGGAAAACCGGGCGAGCGCCCAAAGGTTGGGCATCTCATACAAATGTGTAAAAGAGTTATTAGACAGTTCACCGAAGGAGCAATATGCAACCAGCACTGAATTTGATGTTCTCCAATACCGAAACAATCCCCGGCACAACCATCGTCGAGTCGATGGGAGTTGTCACAGGGTCGACTGTTCGAGCAAAAAATGTCTTCAAAGACATCGGTGCTGGATTGAAAAACATCGTGGGCGGAGAATTAAAAGCGTACACTGAACTCCTGCAAGAATCTCGAAATGAAGCATTGTACCGCATGTTGAGCGAAGCACAGAGCCGAGGTGCAAATGCAGTGGTCAACGTTCGCTTTGCAACCTCGTCGGTTGCAGGTGGAGCTTCTGAATTGTTGGCGTATGGCACCGCCGTAACCGTTCAATGAGGTGACAAAATGATTGAAGTCGTTTTGATGATTGTGATCTATTCCCTCCTGTCCTTATCGCCATGGATTCTCAGTTTCATCGGCACGCTGCTGTATCAGCCAGCGAAAAAGAAGAAACTCGAACAGCGGGTGCAGAACAGTGTTCGGGGAGGCGATAATTTGAGCACGTTGAGCAAACCCCTGTCCGGAAAAGAGGTCAAACACTCGCAGATGGTGATGGCGAACGTCGTCATGTCACCAAGCTGGGTCCAACTCTTCATCGGTTTCTTCATCTCAATCTTCGGAGGAGAAATTCGCGTCTTCACCAAAGTGGTTGATTGGGCGCGTTGCGAGGCACAACAACGCCTACGTGAAAGCGTCGCTGCAGCCGGATTCGATGAACTCATCAACATGCGATTGGAAACCACCATGCTCACACGGGCGAGGCGCGGCGAAGACAAAACATCCGGCGTTGAAATTCTCGCATACGGAACGGCAATCAAGTATTGAGTATCTCGCACAACCCTGCAAAAAGGCACTTACCATCGTTGTCGACCCTTAGGGCTATGACTGATGGCGCGAAGGCACAGGTATGGCCTTGGATTCCGACATACTGTGGTTTTTCGGATTGGGGCTATGGTCAGCAGTTGTTGTCCTCGCGATTAAACCGCTGTACGATGTCTTCGTGCGGCGGGGATGTGATCACATGGTCGCGGTGTATTACAACCGCAAGGTAGCACACATGCTTGCTGGTGGCGTGCCCATTGTACTGTCGCCACTGGTGTTTTCAACCCCATTTTGGACACTGATTGGAGGCGTCGTTGGAGCGGCTGTTTTGACAACTACCCATATCACGGACCGGCGATTGTGGTGGATGCAGACCGAGCAGAACATGAACGATGCAACGTTCGCACTCATGCTTGGAATCTCTGTCTATGCCTTGTGGACATACAGTGGTGAGCCATGGCTTTCTATCCTTCCTGCATGCTACATGGCATTTGGCGACGGTGTCACGGGAATTATTCGAAACAAAATGTTCGCAAAACGAACCAAAAGCGCATGGGGGAATCTTGGAATGGCGTGTGTTTGCCTCCCGCTTGGATGGTTTGTAGGCGCAACTTTGAGCCCAGCAATGGCCTGGTGGGGGCTAGCCTCTGGAGCAGTGGCATCGTTTGTCGAACGCTATGAATTCGGACCGATCGATGATAACGTGCTGATCGTCGTTGCATCAAGCGTGGTTCTCCTAATGGGCCTAGCATGAACTCTACAAGCGATTGGTTAACGGTCGCGTAGTGCGCGAAGTTTTTCCTGCAGTGCTGATTTCTTCGGTTGTGAAGCCGTTGCGGAGGATGAATCATTCATCCGTCGTTCCAGCATCGCACTGTCCCAGACAACCAAGCGGCCATCATCGCAACCTACGGCAAAACGATGATTGGAATTGTACGCCATGGAAGTGACCGATTGAATCTCAGAAGAGGCGAGAACGACGCCCTTACTGGCTTGGCGCATTTCGATGGTGTCGGTTTGACCCGCCCCCCGCGCAACCCAGTGCGTCTGTTCGTCACCGATATGAAAGCCGGGTGACTGAGTTGAAATTGGATCGCCCTTTGAATTCCAGCGCTCTTCACCCGAACCGTTGCAAGCGGTCAGCGTCCCGTTTTCAAGTGCAGTGACGAATCCATCACCCAGTGGTGAAAGCGATTCAACTGCGTCGGTTTGCTTCACCAATGAAGACCCTTTGAGGTCGCTGATTGTTCCATCTGCATGCCCGAAAAGTAGACTTCCCAAGGCAGGAGTTCCGCACGTGATTGGTGAGTCTGCTTGGGAGTTGTGGTGTGTGAGTTCGCCGTTCTCTTCGATACTGGAAAACCCACACTTCGGTCTGCCAAGGCCAATCCAAGGTAGACGGGCGTGCTCAACAAGAACCCAGGGCCGTTCATCCATGCGTATCGTCCATTCGAGTTCTCCGAGAAGTGAATATTTCCAAACCGCTGACTCGATGAAATCATTGTGCTCGATGTCATACACCGATGATACTGCATAGACTGCATCTTCAACGACGATCAGTGCATCAGCACTCCCTTCCAACGGGTGACTCCAGACGAGCTGTCCTGAATGATGTTCAACACAAACGATATGCAGACCAGATGTCGCTAAAATTCGCTCTCCGTGAACGACAATGGTGGTGATCCTGTCTGGAAGGGAAGCGGCCCACAGAACGTCTCCTGCTGCATTCCAACGCTTCAGAGCCCCGTCCCATCCGCCAGCCAAAATCCCCCCCTCGGCATCAACGTGCAGGGCTGATATGGATTGGTTCAGCGACCGTTCCATCCAGACAGCTGAAAGCAGGTCCATGCTCAATGGCTGTATGGACACCCCTTAACATGGACGGAGTTCATGCTTCATTGGAGTTCATTTTGAGCTTCGTTACCGGTAAGAGGAATATGCCGGCGAGGTACTGCAAAGGTCAGCAGAAAAGCGAGTATGCCAAAACAGCACGCAGTATAATAGTGGCCCATTCCGAACACTGAGAGGGCTGCAGCCGTTCGTAAAACTGGGAGTGAACCTGATTTCAACGACCAGATAGAGAACCCTGCACCAATCAATGCAATGCCCATAAAACCGAAACCGACCGTGATGTAAATGCTAGCAGCACCCGGGTCCATCAACGGATGGTCCATTTGCTCAGGCGTCATATCGATGGTTCGAATCTCGCATTCATCAGCACCGTTTGAACAAGGTTGCTCTGCGAAATCAGATTGTGCGGGGACGGTAAAATCGATGGTTGTAAAACCAATAGGTTCAATCATTGCAGGTGGTGAAAGTAAAACACGATTTGCGTACACGTCGCGGTGATTGTCACGCTCGACAATGATGTCAACCCGCGCAAGGCCGGGGTCTAATCGTTCAAATTCAAAGGCCCCTAAAGCGTCAGTGAACATCTCTGAATAGTTCCATTCTCCGCCGTCATCCCACGATACGTAGACGGTTGCGTTTTCCAGAGCATCCCCGTTGTGATCGTACACAGTACCTCGGAAAGTTGCCGTTTCATCTGGAGCCGTGGTCGAGAGACGGTAGACGAATTCATCGGGGCGAACCAAACCAGAATCCGGCGACGCATAGTCAACGCCGTTGAGAAAACCAAGAAGGCAGACGAAGAGAATGAGGGTAGCAATTGCTCGTCCCATCGGGTGCATTTCGGGGTCTGGGATGGTGAGGACCGTGCCCGTGGATGCGAACATCATCGAGCCTGAAGGCTCGGATAAGCCAGTCATCTCATCGATGTAATCCGTCGGCTTATCCTCTGGTTCGAAGGGCGGCGATGCTTCGACCATGTGAATCCCAATCCTCCGTCCTACTTCATCTCAATGCGGTCGCGTGAGCGCGCCAAGAGTTTGGCAAGCGCCTGTTCATGCATCCACACTCGCATCTCGACAATACCGTCGGGATGGTCGAGACGGTTCGCCACCAATCCTGCTTCATAGACGTCCGCAACCAACCCTTCGACAGCCCGCCCACCCTCTGGTGGGACTGGAAGCAAGAGGAGGTCAACTGGCGGGCCAAAGAGATGGAACAAAATCGCATCCTTCAGCGACTGCATACCTGCTCCGCTGTGTGAAGAGATGATGTACGGCTCAGGTAGGCCAAGCGCTGCAACCGTAGCGATGGCTTCCTCTCTTTGCGCCTCGGTGGATTGGTCCGATTTAGTGAGGACGGTGATGACGTGATGTACTGCGGAAGAATCGGGAGTTTGCCACTGGAAATCGTCATCGATTTCCTCGCCGTAAAAGCGATTGAAAATTTCATTTCTCGAGGTGAACAGTTTGCGTTCAAGTTCCTCGGGTTCATCGCTCACATCGGCCAAGACAAGGAGTAGATCGCTCTCCAATGCTTCTGCAAGCGTTGCTCGAAAGGCGTCGAGAGTCGCACTTGGGAGATGATCGATAAACCCAATCGTGTCTGCCAGTAAAACTCGGGGGCTCGCTTCCATCCGCCCGATTGTGGTTTCAAGTGTTGAAAAGAGCATGTCTTTGACCAGTACATCTTTGCCCGATAACGAAAGAAAAAGGCTGGATTTCCCTGCATTGGTATACCCTGCAAGACCCACCGTCATCGCTCCACTTCGGGAACGTTGACGACGACGTTCGGATTGTGCTGATGCGTGGCGCTTCTGCCGGCGACGCAGCTGCGTCAATTCACGATTGATGTTCACAATGCTCGCTTCTAAAGCCGTGATTCCTCCTCCACCGTACCCTGCTCGTTCACCGGTTGTATCCTGATTTGCAAGTTCGCGCAGCACAGTCCTGTCACTCTGCAACCGAGCAATTCGAACCTGCGTACGCGCTTCGATTGAAGCAGCATGTGACGTGAAAAGAGAGAGGAGTAAGCGGACCCTGTCCCATACTTCAATCTGAACTGCATCGCTCACGGCGACCAATTGACGGGGCGAGGCATTGGTGTGAAGTAAAACAAGGTCGACGTTTTGCCACGGATGGCCGGGCGTACGGGTTGACAGTTCGTCAGCGACGTCCTGCAGCCTCCCTTTGCCAAAGAAACCTCGCTGGTCTTCTCGGCCGGGTTGATGAAGCGTTTCGATGATGTCAATACCCATTGTAGCGACAAGCGAAATAAATTCTGTCGCATCGTGTTCACCGCGTAGAAGAAGAACGGCCTTCCGGCCTTGATGGTTGGTTCTGGCCTCACCTAGGGCCACTCCACCGGTTCCGGCAAGAACCGGAAACTCGCCGTCGTCCTTCGCCATGATTCTGCGACTGGGTCATCCTCATAATAGCCCACCTCCACGTAGTTCCATGGCCGAGTTACATCAAGCAACGGTCGAATGGTCCGGGGACAGGACCTTAGCAACGGTGTTTCTTGCCGCAGCCAGTCGCCCAAACTGCTCTGCTCAGATCACTGAATCCGGTGAGCAAGCGCATCTTACCGTAGTTGTTGAGCACGAGTCATTGCAAGAACTTCGCGACATTGTCGACCGTTTATTGGTTGCCTTTGCCGATATCGAAGGTGAGTGATTACAGCGCAAGGTCGAGGATGACGGGTGCGTGGTCTGAAACATCCAATCCACCTTGGCGTTCGATACGAACATCGGTCAAGCAGTCTGCTGCAACTTTGTTGAGAAGAAAGTAATCAATGCGCCAACCACGATTCAACGCTCTCGCTTGACCGCGATTCGACCACCACGAGTAAATTTTCTCTCCTTCCCCAACGTGATGTCGAAATGCATCGATCCATCCGTCGTTAAGCAGTTCGCTAAACCACGCGCGCTCGTGGGGCAGAAATCCACTTGAGCGAGCATTTCCTTTGGGATTCCAGATGTCGTCTTCTGTGTGAGCGATGTTCAAATCGCCACACACGATGACCGGGGTGTCAAGTTCCAACAGCGGTTTGAGAAATGCGCGCCACTCTTCCATCCACCCTTCTTTGAAACGTTGGCGTTCTTCTTTGTTCGAGCCACTGGGCAGATATGTGTTCACGCACGTCACGTCTCCGTGTTGCGAAACGATTACTCGTCCCTCCGTATCGCCTTTGTCGAGGGAACCGCCCATTCCAGTTTCGACTGAATCAAATCCCGGCCGAGCGAGCGTTGCAACACCGGAGTATCCCTTTTTTTCTGCAGGATGTAAATGAAGCGCGTAGCCTTCTGGCCAATTCCAATCTTTTGGAAGCTGTTCGGGCAGTGCACGAACTTCTTGCAGCATGATGATATCTGCATCAAGTGATGAAAAATAGCCGTCGATTCCTTTCCGAATCGCTGCACGAATTCCGTTCACGTTCCACGATACAAACCGCATATGCTTCGCACTGAGCGGCGGCCAATAAGTTCAACGCAGTGCTGAAGAAACCGAACGTCCGGCTTGGCGACCTGAATCGATGGCTGCATCGGCTAAGATGAAGGCACTTTCAGTCCAAGGCCCAGCGAAAAGGACGCCTTTATGTGCCGCTGCATCAACTGGTATACGACCACCTACCGTCTCGTGAAGGGTGATTTTTTCTTGTTGCGAATAGTGAATAATGTGGTCGTTCCAGCCGCTGGCACGTTGCCCGAGGAATGCCTTCAGGGCTTCGAGGCGGTGGGAAGCCGACTCATACCGAGTTTCGCCTGCATCACCTGCAAGGCCTCCCACCGATAAAGCGGAGAGATGACTGCCCCCAGGGCCGAGTAGTGGATGAATGGCGTGATAATCTAGGATCGAAAAACCGCCTTCTGCATCAACAACCGCATGACGGCCTGAAAGTGGCTTCGCATCAAGGCCGGCTTCAATGATGCTGGCGGATACGCGCTTAACTTTCGAAAACAGAGCGCCCGAGAGTTCGTCATCCAGTGACGAAAGAAGTTTACGCGCACTGACAACCCCGCACGCAAGAACAACGACATCGGTTTCAATCATCCTCCCATCACGAAGATGAACGCTCCCCTTCTCGATACGTACAACCTCTGGCCCACATTCAACAAATACGCCAACCTCGTCCAACGCAGCAGCAAGCCTTCCAACCAAACCAGCCCATCCTTCATTACAGACGAGCAGCCGTTCCTTTCGTAGGGCAAGAGCGCGTTGTTCGTTCTGTCCTCCACCCCAGGTTGAAAAAAAATCGCACGCTTTAACAAGCGGGTTGTTTGGATTGCGTTGCTTGAGTGCTCGCTTGTTGAGTACGGCTGTTGTAGTGTCATCGATCGGTCGCACAACGCCGTGACCTACTACTTCGAGACGATGGAGTTTCACCGGGGAAGTCGAAATACGAACACGGCTCAGTTTCCGAACCAAGGAATGAAGCGGACCCTTCTCAACAAACAGGTGTGGGCCATACCCCATAGCGAAACCGTCCAAATTCTGAGTTGTACCTCTACCGCCAATTCTACTCGAACGCTCGAGCAACACGACGTGGTGGCCAGCAGTGGTTGCCTCGAGTGCGCACGCAAGGCCCGCGAGCCCTGCACCAATGACCAACACTCGGACCATGCTCTCCGGTTCTTCTCCTGCATCATGAAACCATTCTCCTGTGATTTTGGGCGGCATGTTCATGGTTATTCGGCTAACACGGCAAATTACAGGTGAGATTATGGAAGAAAAACCACTCGTCATTGATGTTGTTGACAACGGCGGACAATGGACGCATCGCGAGTGGCGAATGCTGCGATACCTGAAAGTCGATACCCAAATTATCGACAATATGACGCCGGTTGAAGAGCTACGAGACGTTGATGGAATCATCTTGTCAGGTGGAGCTGCTCGAGTCGGTCTCACCGGAGAATTAGGCAATTGCGGAGCGTACCTCGAACTGGATGTTCCGATTCTTGGAATCTGTGCTGGACATCAGTTCATGGCCCGATTCTACGGTGGCGACGCTCGTGAATCGCCTGAACCAGAGTTTGGCGCTATGCAGATTGAACTGGAAAATGGCGGCGGTGTAATCTTCAACAGAACCGCACAGTCACAGACTGTGTGGGAATCGCACAACGATGAAGTCCACGAAGTCCCTGAAGGATTTTTTATCACGGCAGGCAGTGATTCATGCAGAGTTCAGGGAATGGAAAATACGCAAGGAACTCGTTTTGGCCTGCAATTTCACCCCGAAGTCAACGACTCGGAGTTCGGTAAAGAAATGTTTGAGAATTTTGTAGAAGTGTGCCGAAAAGCACGCGATAAACAGTAATTCACTCAGCTTCAAGAACATTGGAATCAATCACAGATTTGGCTTCTGATTTCGCTGGAAAGAAAAACCACAATAGTGGAATAAGAAACACAGAAGGAATATTTTTCCCATATCTTAACTCTAAGTTCGACTGAAACTCTACATATGAATTCGCATGTGAACTGTTTTGGTTGGGAATTTCACTCCGCACGTGAGAATAGTTCTCAGGTTCAATTAACCCGAGATCATATCCGCTAAACATCATTTCAAATCGGATACCATTGCGAATAAGTGAATTTTCAATACTCGTACGCTCATGTGCGATGGCTCCATCTTCAGTTTGAGTGATAAATGTCTCACGAGCAAGTGCACCACTTCCATCTGATTCTTCCGGTCCATCATCACCTCTGGAATTATCTTCTCCGAGGTCTAAAACATATGTAGCAGGGATGACAACCGAGAAGCATATGACTACACCCATCCATAAAACTGCACGTAAAGTTGTGTTAAAAGGAATAGAAATCAGACAGATTAGTTCACTTAGACAGACCAATACAAGCGCAGCCAATGTTGCCTTTCGCCCACTTTTTAACCATTCGACTGGTTCATGTTGTTCCGACTCAGATATCATGGATGACCTCTGATTACTCTTTTGATTGGACTCCTGTGAATCGTTCAATGATTCTGAATCGTTTTCTGAGGAAGTGTTGTCTGATACTCCCTGGTTGAGAGCTATCGAATCATCATAGTCTCGAAGAATGATATACAACAGAAAAGAAGTTGAATTTTTCATTTCTACATCAATCAAAGTCTGCTCTTTATCAATAGCAATCAGTGCTTGTACTTCTGTCGGAGAAGGTTGGCCTTCAGTATATTGTCCTTCAAATTGAATTACTAGCCAAGCAGAGAGGAAAAGATGAATCGCTATGAGGATTGTACCGAGTGTCCTCAAACAATCTCCGGCCCGGGTATGGTGAGGCCTTAGGGACATAATTTGCCCACCTACAACTCATACTTGAGCATTCAATAATCGTCTTCTTCACGATGTTCTTTCTGTCGATTTCCCGCTACTACGCCAGCTAGGGCGATAATTGCAATCATTGTTATTGGTGAAAGGAAAGGCACTATTCCAGCCTCCTCTGCGAGTTCTTCGGCAGTTGGAGAAGCTTGGTCGTCAATATCATCCGTAGTGTTTGAAATCGGTGGAAGAAGGAAGTTTGTTACGTCGATTCCTGCGGATTCAAGATCATCAACAATATCGGCCAAGTCATGTTCTTTCACGTCGACGATAGTCGAAAGACTCACTGCATCTTCCATTCCGTTGGTGGCAGTGTTTGCATCGAGGCCGCTTAGATACCGAATACTCAGTTTTGCAGGTAAATCATCAGAGTAACCTTCAGTCACAGGCCCCGCCATAGTGTAAGAACCAGTTTCATTCATGACATACACCCCAACGCCCACCATGCTCGCGTGTTCGTTGCTCCACAGAGGCGCCCACATAGCATCATTGTAGGGAAGTGTGTCGAATGGTTCAATGAGTTCAAGGCGATTCTCGAGATTAAGAGCAAATTGTTCAAGCACATCTTGAAGGTTTGAGTCTGAAAGAGCGCGTGCAATTGTTTCAAGTTTATCGCTTGGATACGGCATATTCGGTTCATCTGATCTGTCACCACAGTCATCATACCCATCATCATACCAATACAAAGGAATATCATTTCCGTTATCGCAGATAAACCTTGAATCATTTGACGACATGCTGCGGGCTTGTATACCGCTACTTTCGTCGAGAGTCTTGCCTTCCCAGGTATCGGTAATGGTAAATTCAATATCACATCCAATCGAACAGATGTCCACGCCGTTTTCCTTGATGGTAACGCCGTCACCAACGGACCAAACTTGGTCGCCGACGTCGCCGTACTCAACTAGCACGCAGCCAGCAGTACTGCTTGGAGTATTGCCACAGGTGATAGGTGCGCCGTTATTGACTGAAATATTCACAGAGACTGCCTCCCAGTTAATGTCACCTCCTTGGGTCATAGTAATTCGAATAAGGTTGTCGTCGGTTCCGTCAG
This sequence comes from Euryarchaeota archaeon UBA88, assembly GCA_002499545.1. GTDB lineage: Archaea > Thermoplasmatota > Poseidoniia > Poseidoniales > Poseidoniaceae > MGIIa-L1. The sequence goes on along the minus strand of DAME01000041.1, from coordinate 26,358 downwards.
ATGGAGATCCGCTTGCATCTTCGCCGTCAAAGACGTAGAGTGCAAGGTTTCCATCCGTGTTACCTTCTGCATTGAACCCGCCCAACACACTGTTCAAAGTACTTGCAAGACCATCAGAGAGTTCTTCTCCAATGTCATCAGTAATTTGTTGAGCGAATGATTCTCCAGAGCCTGCCAATACATGACCCATCATTAAGAACATCAGTGGATTTCCAGGAAGGCAAGACTCGCATGACTGCACTTGAGTAGTCATGCCTTCTCCATCACCTAAGTCAACAGTCAGCGATTCGCCCATATCAAAATCATATTCTCCATTTACATCCATATCGAACGTTCCGGAGTTTGTGAGTGAATCAGAAACATCAAGATCAAATTCGCCTACATCTAGACCAAAATCCTCAGTAGGGATTCCGTTCAGAGAAAACAGGTAATCGAAAGTACCAGTATAATTTCCATCAATGCTTCCACAGTCGTGGCAGTCCCAATTGAAATTATCATTTGAAGAAATATCAACATATATTGAATCCGGAGAGTTGAGCCGCCATTGCGATGTTGAATCAGTGATGGAATAACCAGCTGATAAAGTGGAATCAAAATCAATAGGGAATTCTTCTCCACCGCCTTCGAAGAGAGCATCAACATTGAGGTCAAATTCAATCGATGTCGCCATGCTAAATATCATATCAGCCCCGACAAGGTCACTGTTAGTATCGAGGTATTCGGTATATGTCATATCCACAGTTAATACTTGCTCAAGACTTTGGAACATATTGATGTCGAAACTTTTTGGTTCGGTTCCAAAGATGGTTTCAGACCAGTCAGTTTGAAGAATTGAATCGGCCAGAATACCGTGCCTTAGGGTCACGTCATCAGTTCTACTCCATACTGAAACGTTCTTTCCATCATTGTCTTGAATGGTTTGGGGCATGATGTTTTCCGTATGATGGATATAGACATTTGAAGAGCCAGTTTGTAATTGGCCTAGAATCAAATGAAGACCTGCATCGTCTGCTGCCCCCATCACTTCACCAAATATTTCAGGTACGTCGAGGCCTGTGAGGTTTTCAAGGTCGGTATCTACGCTGCTCCAATCGTACTCAACGCCATAGTAAAACTCGGAAGCTACAGTTGGTACCGCATTCACTGCTCCGATTGGAACCAGGGCTACCAAGAAAAGGGCAGTTAAAACAACACTCGGGGTCTTTTGGGTGATATTCATAAGTACTCGTAATTTTAATACGATATCAACTTTTTCTATTCAATTTGGTAAAACTGAAATGAGGCGTGGGTGTTTAACATTCTGCTTAAACAAAAACATTGGTGTTATTCATTCTGTGCGATATCTTTATGATATCACTATGATACCGCTGATGTGAGAGCCATGCAACCAGCACCAGCCCCCAGCCAAATACAGCCCCCGTCTGACGAAGTGATGTTCAAAGACGTATCGAGATCGACATTGAACGGTTTCCTCGGACTTGCGATTCACATTCTCGTAGTGCCAGCAATCTTCCTCGCTACGTTTGTTCTTTATGCAGCTGGAGGATTGGGTGTCGCACTTGGGATCCTACTTCAGATTTTTATTGCCATACTTTGGTTTGTCATGTTTAACAGCTACCTCGTTATCAACCCGAATGAAGGTGCTGCGCTACAGTTTTTCGGAAAATATGCGGGAACTGTTGACGAAGAAGGTTTTCACTTTCTCATCAACCCGCTGTATGAGAAGCAGAAGATTTCGCTCCGAATTCGGAATTTTGAATCAACCAAACTCAAAGTCAACGACGTGAATGCTAACCCGATTGAAATTGCTGCGGTGGTCGTGTGGAAAGTCGTTGATACGGCAGAAGCACTGTTTGAAGTTGACAACTACCATGACTACGTACAGATTCAGAGCGAGGCTGCCCTTCGAGCAATGGCTACAAAGTACCCGTACGACATCATCGAAGACAAAGACGTTGGAGGGATTGCTCTTTCCAGTCATCAAGAAGTCATCGCCCAAGAGTTGCAACTGTCGGTTGAAGACCGCCTCAAGCGCGCTGGAATTCAGGTGCTTGAAGCACGAATCAGCCACCTTGCTTACTCCCAAGAAATCGCTCAAGCAATGCTTCGACGTCAGCAAGCAAGTGCTGTCGTAGCCGCTCGCAGCGAGATTGTCAAAGGTGCAGTGGGTATGGTCGAGCTTGCTCTTGAGCAACTGAGTGCCAAGAACATCATCGAATTGGATGAAGACAAAAAAGCCTCGATGGTCAGCAACCTGCTCGTCGTACTTTGCTCAGAGACAGATACAACCCCAATTGTCAATACTGGAACACTCTACCAGTGATGTGAAGAGATGGAAATACGAGTACTGGTTTCTGTCATACCATCTGTAGTGATTTCAATCATGGTGTTTACATACGTAGGGTATTGTTGGGTGCGACAGAGAGTGCACGTGCGCGGCAAGGGGTGGAGGACAAAAGAAGAAGCGCCTCGTGCGTTCTATCTGACCATCATTCTATTGATTGTGATCGGGGTTGGGAATCTCTTCTCCACAGTGTATTTTAATTTGATTAGGTGAATTGAATTGAAAAAAAGGATATTACTTCGTATCGACCCCGAATTGCACGAGGTTCTCCGGCGTATGGCGGAACGTGATATGCGCTCGGTGAATGGACAAATCGAGTTTCTATTGAAAAAAGCAATCATCGAACAGCGAGGTGAGTAAACCATGAATCAAGAGAAGGAATATGAAGAGCAGGAGGCTCGTTTTATCGCACGTTGGTTTGGCTTTGCCGGATGGCGGACAATGTCTGTAAAGGCACGGATCTTTACTCAAATTCTGTATCGAGTCTTCTTCTTGATGGGTCTTATGGCACTCATTATTGGCTACAACCTCGTTGCAGGTAATGACCCGGGTGGCCTTGCGATGTTCGGGATGATCGTTGGATGGTTTCTCATTTTCCAGGTCATTGTGAACTTTATATTCGTCGAAGGATCACGATAGGTGAACTTCAGTTTGAAGAGCGCGGTCCAGTCATTTCTTCAGGCCGCACCCAGGCGTCGAATTGTTCATTTGTCAGGTAGTCCAGTTCAAGTGCTGATTCACGAAGTGTTGTGCCCTTCTCGTGGGCGTTTTTTGCTATCTTCGCTGCCTTATCGTATCCAATGTGATTGTTGAGTGCGGTAACAAGCATCAGTGAATTCTCGAGGTGACGGTCGATAGCCTCAGGCACAGGCTCCAATCCTTCCACACACTTTGTCCTGAATGCTCGGCATGAGTCAGTGAGCAACTGTATCGAATGAAGAAGGTTGTGAATCATCATTGGCTTGAAGACGTTGAGTTCAAAATTCCCTTGACTGCCTCCCACAGTGATGGCCGTATTGTTGCCCATCACTTGACAGCAAACCATGGTCAGAGCTTCGGCTTGGGTTGGATTGACTTTTCCTGGCATGATTGAAGAGCCGGGTTCATTCGCAGGTAAGGCGAGTTCCCCAATGCCGCAGCGCGGACCTGAACCAAGCCAGCGAACATCGTTGGCAATTTTCATCAGCGAGACTGCGAGAGTGTTGAGTGCCCCAGACGCAGCAACAACCGCGTCATGAGCTGCCAGCTGTGCGAACTTATTTTCCGCAGTACAAAACGTGAGTCCGGTGATGTTTGCAATTTCATCTGCAACCATCTGAGCGAACAAGGGGTGTGTGTTCAAGCCCGTTCCAACAGCGGTCCCGCCAAGAGCAAGTTCAAACAAATCATCGAGAGCAAAGTCAATGCGGCGGAGGTCTGCATCGAGTTGTGCAACCCATCCCGATGCTTCTTGTCCGAGCGTTAACGGCACAGCGTCCATGAGATGGGTGCGGCCAATTTTCACAATGTCGCTCCATTCCTGAGATTTAGCAGCCAGAGCATCACGGAGTGCGCGCACACTGGGGAGGAGGTCATGGGTGATGGCTTCTGCAGCAGAAATGTGCATGGCAGTCGGGAACGTATCGTTCGAAGATTGTGCGCGGTTAACGTGGTCGTTTGGATGGACTGGTTCTTTTGAGCCGAGGACGCCGCCAGCGATCTCAATGCCGCGGTTGGCGATGACTTCGTTGGTATTCATGTTCGACTGCGTGCCACTTCCAGTCTGCCATATTCGCAACGGGAAATGGTCGTCGAGACGATTCTCGAGAACTTCTTGCGACGCTGCAATAATCAAGTCTCCAACTTCTGGATCGAGTTGTTTCAAGGCAACATTGGTCTTTGCTGCGGCTTGTTTGAGAATTCCGAATGCACGAATGACGCCCTTTGGCATGGTGTCCTGGCCAATGTCGAAATTAATCAGTGAACGTGCAGTCTGGCAGCCGTAGTATTTGTCGGCAGGAACTTCCAACTCGCCCATGGTGTCGGCTTCGATACGAACATCGGCCATGGTACGGCCTTGGGGCCTAACTTCTTCACAGTTCGCACGAAAAGCAAGTATTCGATGGTTTCAAAGCCTCAAGCGGTGTAATGCAGTGCAGTAGTCTGATTCGACATGTG
>DAME01000041.1:16683-21459 GCA_002499545.1 Euryarchaeota archaeon UBA88 | reverse complement strand
CGATCAAAGCATTGTGACGCTGATGATTTTTTGAGGGACTACGGGCCGGTCGCCTGGCATCTTGTCACACTTTTCGATTTTCTTGACAACGTCCATTCCTTCGACAACTTCGCCAAAGACGGCATGGTTTCCATTCAACCAAGGTGTGGCGATAGTCGTGAGGAAAAATTGGGACCCGCCAGTGTTACGACCTGCGTTGGCCATCGAGAGGATTCCTGGTTTGTCGTGCTTGAGTCGTAGAGCAGAGTCTTCGCAAGGAATCTGCCAACCCGGTCCACCGGTACCTGCACGGCGAGATGTTGGGTCGCTGGAATGAGGGCATCCCCCTTGAATCATGAAGTCTTCAATCACTCGATGGAAGTGAAGTCCGTCGTAGTGACCCGCTTCAATGAGTCGCACGAAATTTGCGACTGTATCGGGCGCACTACCGTGGTAAAGTTCGATCTTGATGTTTCCTGCGCTGGTCTCCATGAGTGCATGCATGGCACGGCTAAGTGGAGGAGGGTCAAGAGTATTTGGCTCCCAGTTGTTGGGATTGCCAACAATCAATTCTTGAGCCACGGGCGGAAATGTTGGTCCGCATACGTTCGTGCATAGTCAGCAGGATAACCTGCAGCAATCAGTTGCTGCTCGTAAGCAATTTGTTCAGGCGTGATGGTCCCATCTTGTGGCGGCATTCCGCCTCCCACTGCAGCAAAGGCCGCTTGTTGCTGTTCGAATAGACCGTCTTCACTGGACGTACCTCGGCCTCGCATGAACACGACAGTAAGCAAGAGTATGACGATGATTCCGACAATGAGTCCAAGCATGGTAAAGGACATTCCAAACACTTCAGAACTCGACTGCGTGGTCTCCGAGTCTGTGATTGCGTCATCATCTTGGGCTTCAGAATCTTCGTCTCCGGTGTCGATCACCGTTTCCTCACCATCATCAGTATCGCCGATATCTGTCCCTGGTGTGGTCGAATCGTTGGTTGTTGGGTCCGCATCATCGGGTTCAACGCAGCCGGTTTCATCGACTTCAGCGCCTGCCGGCGTAGACGGGCATTGGTCTTCAGCATCAAACACTCCGTCGCCATCTGAATCGACTTGAGCCGGTGGGCATCCATTACCTCCTACGCCGTTTGGGACGCCGGGTTCATCGGGGCAAGCATCACCATCGGTTCCTGCTGGGTCATCTCCGTAACTGTCTCCATCGGAGTCGAGAGCTTGCGTGGCATCGAGTGGCCAAAGGTCGTTGAGATTCGAAACACCGTCATCGTCGACGTCAGCACAGCCAATACGGTCAATCGTGGATGTTCCGTATGTTGTCGGACAGTCGTCAATGATTCCATCACCTTGGTCAGTGGTGTTGAAGTTGTCGCGGTCAACGTCGTTGGCCCAGAGTTCTTCTTCATTTTGAACATAGAACGGCGTGCCTTCTTGAACGTTGTTCGTTTCATTGGACTCGATCAATACTTCATCAGCGTCAATGGTGAGTCGGCAATTGTACATTCCAGAGGAGAGTTCATCTTCGGTTGAGAAAAATGTCGATCCGGAGCCGAATGTTGTGTTATACTCGCCTGATACGACCGTCGTTTTTGTTGCCATCTGGTCGACAACCGTTCCGTTTTCATCAATCAAGTCGAGTTGAAGGGTGATGGTTGCGCTGTTCGCCGATCCACGAAGGCTAACAAGTTCCCAAGTAGTTTGAGTCTCGGTACCTGAAGTGTGTTCGGTTGGACACACCAAAGAACGGATGGCGATATCTGCGGGTGCAGAATCCAAAGACGTGATGTCAAGGCTGTAATATTCGGCAGCCCCTTGGCCCTCTACAGTCAGCACGTAATCCTTTGATTGGCCTTCATATTCGGTATCAAATGAAGTGAAAAACACCCCATATGAGGTGTTGTCAACCGTTGCAATAACCGTACCGCTCGCATCTGCGAGTGTTGCGATGAATGGAAGGCTGGGTTCTGCATCGAAGCTAACTTCGAAGTTGAGCCCATCGTTAACTGTGAAGGTGTACACGTCAGATTCATCTACAGCACTCAGACATCCTTGCCCGGACATGGTTGGATTCTGTCCGAGGCTAATACCGCTTCCAGGTGCGTCTTGGCCGGTGTTCAAGTCATTTTGTTGACCGCAATTGAATGAATTCGGGTCGACACCTTCGGTTTCGATGATGAGGGTGTACACGCCGAGACTCTCCCATGCTTCTACGCTGATGTAGAATGTGCCGCCAACACCTGCGAAATCATCGTCATCGACCGTAGTGACCGTTTCATCTATCGGTGTTGAAAGATAGCCGCGATCGAACCATACGCCTTGGTCGTCACGCAGGAAGAGGTCAGCGTCTTGGTCAGGAGAGTTCACCAACGTGACAGTGAGGTTCAGGCCTGGTGAAACTGAGATTTCATACCAATCTGCATCATCGATGTCTTTGTGGAGGCATCCCGTTAAGGTGAGTGAGATGTCAGTGCCAAGCATGTATGAGCCGGCAGCATCGTCCCCAACGTCTCCACCAGAGAGAGCATCGTCTTGAGATGGGCACGCAGTGGCTTTGACATCGACAAGAAGTTGGGCGATCGAGAATCCGATGTTATCGTTTTCTTTCTTCTCGGTGATTTGTTCATCTGAGTCAATCATAACAATGACGGTGTAATTGCCGCCTTGTGCTGTTGAAGGAATTGTCGTTGAAAGTTGGAATATATCGGTTTGGTTCACAGAAAGGCTGGAGATCGACATGTTGCCAATTTCAACGTCGTGGTCTGCCATGGTGCCGTCAACGGAAAGCCATGCTGTAAGGAGTGCTCCTGGAGAGGATTGGGTGCCGGTGTTGTTGATTTCAACATCGACAAGCACAACATCTCCTGCATTGGCCGAAGGCGGAGTACTCACGTTTTCAACCACCAAGTTTGGCATTGGCGTCGAATAGTTTGTCCATATGTCAAGCGTCCAGTCTACACCCGTTGTTGTGCTCGAGAGATTGATGTAATACGTACCGCCAACCCCGTCGTTCGGAGTACCGACCGACGTGACTTCTGCGTTGAGAGTGGAGAAGGTTGCATCGATATCAACTGACGACTGGGAAAAGTCAGTCAAATCGAGATAGACGGTTTGTGAATCGTTGAGAGTGAGTCCGGCGGTGATCGTATGGTTCGCCGGTACGTCAAAAGCCATCACGTCGTTGGCATCGACTCCGTCGATGCAACCAGTATATGTGGCTGTGACATTCGAGCCGAGATTGGCTGCTGTGGACTCGTTACTCGCTGCGTCTGCTCCCAGGCCGGCATCATCTTGGCCGTTTGGATGCAGGTCGTCGCACGACTGTCCAACAAGCATGACGCCGTCAGAGGCGAGGAAGTTATTGGATTCGTTATGCTCTGTCACGTTACCGTAACCATCTGCAAATAACAACCAGTAGTAGGTGCCATTGCTCAATGTTGACGGTAGGAGGACTTGAGCAGTTGTTGTTCGACTGGTGTTCTCGGCGAGTGCGTTTTCTGACTGCGATACCTCAATCAATTCGTCGGTGAAAGAAGAGTACGTCTGGTCAGCAGAGAGAACGAATTGAACTTCGAATGAATCCGATGTCGTGTTGTAGATATTTTCGACAACGTACTCGATACTCACCGTCGAGCCTGCTTGACCTGATGCTGGCTCGCTGATTGAAGTAATGGTCAAGTCAGGACGCGGGGGGGTGTTGTTCGTCCAGGTGCGCAGTGAATACTGACCGTCGCCCGAATAGACTGTCACCTGCACCCAAAAGGTGCTAGCAATACCTGCAAATGCAGTACCTGCAGTGGATACTTGCTCAAGCGATGTCACGGATTCCGAAAAATCTTCATATCCACCGTTCGAATCTCGAAGATATAAGTCGAAATCAGCCCCTGCTGGAACAACCAGTTCGACATCGACATCTTTTCCGTCGGTCTTGGTAATCTCATACCAGTCTTCAAGGTCGTTGGAATCAATACATCCACTCACACCTGATTGTCCGCTGTTCGGATTCGTTCCAAGACTTCGAGACGTGGTGGTTGTGTTTCCTGCATCTCCTGGCGTTCCTGCGTCTGATTGCGCCACACAGGCTGCTCGACCACTGGTTTTCGATTCAGAAAGTGATGTTTTGAACATCAATTTATTTGGAGAAAAAACCGATTCTTCAGCCTCAACATCAGTGTTAATTTCTGCGAGGGGTTCTTTCGAAAAATCATCGGCATTCAAAGCCGCCGCCATCGGGAGGATGGGGGCTAGAAGAAAAAGAAAAATTAGGCAAACTGCGGTATAACGGGCGTTCTGCATGGATTAATGTGCGACTCGCTCCGTTATCAAACCTCGGACTACGGGTCAATCAAGCAAAGGCACGCTCGATGTCTCCAGAAAGGTTCTCGAAACGGGATTGTAACTCATCCATTGCAATGTTGAATGCTTGTTGCGGTGTGAGGCTACCATCGGTTTCATACGTGAAAACGTAGGCTCCGTCTACCGGTTCTAGCGTGATTGCATCGTCAAAATCAGTTTCTCGGGTTGTGCCTTCGCCGACTTGGTGAAGAGCGGTTTCGAGGTCCATAACGTAGTTTACATCAGAGATTGTCTTGTCCTTGCCGAATAATTTTGCATCGATTGGCTTTCCGTCAGTCGTTGAAAGGTTGAGGTCGAAAAGGGTGTTTGCTTTCTTTGGCTTGTTGAGCTTTGCAATACAGTGTTGGCGGAAGCCGACTGCTGCCACCGGCGACCACTTGGCGTGATCACGGCCTCGGCCAAGGGTTGCGAATGCGTAGAATTCGAGGAACTG
>DAME01000041.1:11001-16264 GCA_002499545.1 Euryarchaeota archaeon UBA88 | reverse complement strand
CGGTATTCTTCATCAGCGTCTTCGTTTGGACCGCGAGCTGAAAGTGAGTATAGCACCTGGCATGAGGGGCAGCCTTTCGATTCTTCTGCGAGGTCAATGCAGTTCGGGCAGACATCTGGGAAGGCAATACCTTCCTCAGGATGCGTTGGAATTGGAAGCATTGCGAGTCGGTGAGCGAGCACTTCATCTGGAAGTACGTTGACCGATTCAAGAACTTCGCCCTTGTTGTCTTGATTGACTCCTTGGGTTAAGTCCACGCGGTCGATTGCAAGTTTAGGAACGTCAGCAATCAATGCTCGGCGAACTGCGTTCACTTGAGCAGCGTCTGTGTTGGTCAAAAGAATTCGAATTTCATTACCACGAGGCCAGCCATCAACGATTTGTACATCCATATATTCCACCTCAATCAGACTCGGCGACCACGGCGGCCACCTTTTTTCTTGGTTCCATCGTGAGCAATTGGCGTAACGTCTTCGATACGAGTAATTGTCATGCCTGCACGAGTGAGTGCACGAATGGCTGCCTGTGCTCCAGGACCGGTATTGTTTGAGAGGTTGCCACCTGGTGCGCGGTACTTGATAATCAGCTGAGTGAATTCCTTGTCCTTCAGTTCATCAGCCATCTTCTCAGCAGCTCGAGTTGCAGCGAATTGTCCGCCGCTATCTTTGGAGGATTTGACCACTTGGCCACCTGAACAGGTGGTGATGGTTTCAGCACCAGTCAAGTCCGTAGCCGTCATCAAAATGTTGTTGTACGAACTGAAAATGTTCACGATTGCTCGGCGAGTCATCATTCGTCACCTCCAGTGGCTTCTGCGGAAGGGGCTTCTTCTGCTGCAGCCTTCACAACTTCAGCGAACTCAGGAGTTGCTTCAGGATCGACTTCTTCTTCTTCAACGCCGTATTCTGCGGAGGATGCTCGTCCGTCGATTGCTTGACGAATTGGGTGGTCGGGATTGGATGTCCACGGGCAACTTGGGTGCCAGGTAAGATGTTCCTCTTCGTCTCGGGAAATTGGATAAGACGGAATTGTGACTTTTTGGTTGCCGATGACAATCTTTCCGTGAGTGATAAACTGGCGGGCTTGCTTCATTGAAATTGCGAGACCTTTGTAGTACACTTGAGCTTGAAGTCGGCGATTGAGAATGTCTTCGGTGCTGAGCGACAAAATATCGTCGAGTGTCGCATCGGATGCGATGAGGCCTTTGTTGTGGAGTGAGCGAAGAAGATCGTCCATCTCTCGCTTTCCGTGTCCTTCAGAAGTCTCTGACATACCAATCAAGCGCATTGCCTGACGTCGATGTCGTCGAAGTTGAGACTTGGCCTTCCAAATCTCACGCATGGTTTTGAGTCCGTGATTGTTGCGAATCATGTGTTCTTCTTCAATTCGAGCAGCCTTCCACGGGTGGGAAGGGGTGTCAAACTTAGGCCGAGCAAATTTTGGTTCTCCCATTCATCATCCCTCCAATCACTTCTTTCGGTTCACACCAAGTGTGAGTCCACCGCGTCCGTTGGAGCGGCCACGCTGTCCGCGAACCTTGTTGCCGCTTGCGTGACGAACACCGCGATAGCACTTCATGGTTCGAAGACGGTTAATGTCGTCGCTCAAGGTGAACGAAACTTGTTGTCCAGTGAGATGGAGTTCGTCTCCGGTCTCAAGGTCTCGTTGACGGTTGAGCATCCAAAGCGGAACGGTTTCAGCATAGCCCTCGATTGCGAGGCGGAGCGTCTCTTGTTCCTCAGCCGAGAGGTGTCCGGCGAGGGAGGAAGGTTCGAATCCGGTGTTCTTGCAAATCTGTACTGCAGTTCGGGCACCGACGCCTTTGACAGCCGTCAATGCGGTTGCAAGTGTCTTTTGCCCATCCATATCGGTATCTGCCATACGCAAGATGTACGAGAAATCATCTCCTAAATCTTCATCTTTCGGTCGTGCCATTGTGAATCACCTCTTCCTTAACACAGAGTGTCAAGCAGGTTCCCGACTAACCTCCCCTATATCAAGACCGCGATGTGGCTTCGCGATACTGAGCGCCGAAAACAACACCCAACTCTCGTCGGTGTTTCTGAGATTCGGGACACCGGCACAATATGAATTATTCAGCCACGCAAATCAGCAACATCTCGTCGCCAGATTGCTGAACGAGGAAAGCGTCCCTCCGTCCGTGCCTTCTGGACAGTTGTCGGTCAAGCGCTCCCTGTAATTTTGGTTGAAGGTCAGGGTCGAGGTTTGTCCTCAACGTGAGTTTCGAAATATCGTGTTCAAGAAGCGTTTCAACCAGTTGGTCAACCGTGGAAAGTTCAAGCTTCATTCGGACCAGTGCGACCACTCGTCCAGTCGCCTGAACGAGGTGCCGATCTGCAGGACTTTCTAACCTAAGTGGATGATCATGGTGGATTTGCGGACGTCGCCCTCCGGCAACACCCCACGATATTTTTTCAGATTTCGTGACGGTTTGAAGCCATTCCTCCGCAAGGCCGCTTTCAACCAATGCAGCATCCAGGATGCTGATTCGCTCACCTCGCCGAGGTGGTTGTCGTTTGGCGACCGGTGAAAGATCAGTAGAGAGCGGCGAACCCCCGGATACGATGTGCGCTTCTTCAGCGATGTTTGGAGGGATGCGAACAAAGCGCCGTGCTACCCCTTTGATGGCAGCACTGCCGAGCCAAAGTGCCAGTCGGTCAACTCTCCCCCTGCCCCGGGAAGTCCAAACCCAGGTACGAGCAATCTTTGGCCAGACCAAGTCAACCAGTCGCTCAACATCGATTTGTTGTTGGTTCGAGAGCCGGGGTGATAAATCAAGCAACAGTGCTGGGCCGTTTGGCCCGTCTTCAAGAAACGGCGACCATCCTGCAAACACTTCATCGAGACGCGGCGCCATCTCTTCTAGGCCGTGTGTGCGGCTGTTTCGCGGTCGAGCGGGGTCGAGGTGCAGCAAAGCAATGGCAGGGTATTCTTCACGCTGAAAATGCTCGGCAATGGCGCTAGAGGCCGCTTCGCCATCCCTCCCGTCACCGGAGATAATTCGTGAAAATTCCATGTATTCTGCCTCGGATTCGTTGCGATGAAGGGCGATGGTTTTCAGGTTGAAAGCGCTTGCTTGAGCACGCTGTTCATCGAGTTCAATGCCGATGCCGGGGCGTTGTAAAATGGCCATGTGCGCTGCGAGCTGGATGCCGCTACCACAAGCACAATCGAGAACAAAACCCTCCGGCAAATCGCATTCAGACAGCATCCGTGACCGCGTGAGTGCCACCTGCCAAGGGGTGGCGAGAGGTTTGCCTTCACTGGCATGGTACAACACGATTCGCCCTGCTGAGGTTGGGTCGGGTGAAAGTTCGGTGAGGCCGTCATTTGAAACCGTGGCGGGATTGAATATTTTGACCATGGTGCTGCCTCATTGACCTGCGACATCGCTGCGCGTCATGATGCTCTCGAAGTGTATGCCTGCTTCTGCGAAAGCTTCTGCTGCGCCCTCTTCTCGGTCAACAATGCTAATGACGGCGATGACGTTGCACGAAGTGTCGTTGTGAATTCTTTGAACTGCTTTGATGGCAGACCCACCAGTGGTTGTTACGTCTTCGACGATGACAATTGAGCCGCCGCCCTCAAGAGAAGAACCTTCGATGCCTGGTGGATTGTTCGTTTTACGTCCACCGCGGCCCTTCGGCTCTTTACGGACCATAAAACCACGGCGGTGTGTCAATGGGTCGGATGTCGCCACGGCGATAGCAGTCAGCGGAACTGCGCCGAGTTCCAACCCCCCTACGAAATCTGCACCGAGCGCATCCATTCGAAGGTTGAACAGTGCACCGAGATGGTGGGTCGATTCCGCATGCATCATCACGGGCTTGGTATCAAAAAACCAGCGAGAGTTTCGACCGCTTGCAAGCGTGAAAGCATCGTCTGAACCCCCGTCAATGAAGGCAAGTTCCCGTACCAACGAAACGAGTTGCGGCCAACTTGGGTGTTCTCGGACGCTTGAATGGACGGTCATCAAAGACTGGTTTGGCCTCGCATCAATGAACTTTGCTTAACCGATGGCTGAACCCGGCCATGTAAATCAATCGCGCCACTGATAAACGGTCGCCTCTAAGAGATAAAAGATTCAGATGACCGTGAGAGTTCGTGACGGTCAAAAACGAGGTCACAACCCCTTATTGGGCATCGATGTTGAACGTCTTGAAGCCGAGATGTCAGCCTACCAGCGTTGGCTGGATGAGCGTGCAGATGAAGCCTATGCTGTAGCCGAAAAAGCACGAAGTCTTGGGTATGATCACAAAGAATTTGTCGAAATTCCCAGGGCTGCTGACTTGGCGGGAAGAACGGAAAAACTCCTTGTTGAATATCTCGACGGATACGAGGTTGCAGATGATATCAGGTTGATGTTGGCAGAAAATGACCGGGAAACAACTTCGATGATTATGGCGCAACGCGTCGCTCGTGGCTTCCGTGACAAGGGCTACGACCTGATTACTGCAATCGATGTCGGGCTACGGGTTGGTCTTGCCATTCTAACCGAGGCAGTACTTGTCGCTCCATTGGAAGGCATCAGCGAGGTCAGGCTGCTGAACAACGTCGATGGTTCGCAATTCGTATCGGTCCACTTCGCCGGTCCAATTCGTGCAGCGGGAGGGACTGCACAGGCTCTTGCCGTTCTCATCGCAGACATGATTCGTCGTGAACTCAACATCGGCCACTACCAACCCACTGACCCTGAAGTAGAACGTGTGAAAGAGGAGTTTGGACTTTATCGCGGCAATCTCCAGTACAGGCCCCCACCAGAGGAGATTGATGAAATTGTACGGGCGTGCCCGATTATGATCAACGGTGAGTCGACTGAAAAAATAGAGTGTTCAGGCTACGGTCGAGTTCGGAACATCGACGAACCGAGGATTCGCGGTGGAGTGCTGCTTGTCATTGGAGAAGGAATGTGCTTGAAGGCTCCGAAAATTCAGAAACACACTGAACGACTCAACGTTCCCGGCTGGGACTTCATATCGAAATTCGCCTCGAAAGGAAAGGAAGATGACGGCGATGGAGGCGGTCCATCATTCAAGTCAAGAAAAGTCCCCGTCATTAACAAGTTCATGAAAGATATCATCGCAGGTAGGCCGGTTTTTGGAGCCCCATTGCAACCCGGTGGCTTTCGTTTGCGCTATGGACGGGCTCGCCCCTCTGGCCTCGCTGCTGCATCAACCAACACTGCATCGATGCTTGCGATGGATGATTTCATTACCATCGGGACGCAAATGAAGATTGAACG
>DAME01000041.1:0-10593 GCA_002499545.1 Euryarchaeota archaeon UBA88 | reverse complement strand
GATGACGCGCAAAGTTACACGGCTGTTCGTAAGAAAGTAGGCTCGGTATGGGATAACGGAGAACTGGTTCTCGGCTACGGTGAATTCATGGAGAACAACAAGAAGTTGGTTCCAGCAGGTTACTCAATCGACTGGTGGGCAAGCGACCTTCTCGAAGAATTGAATTCCAGCTCTGCGGTCAAGGCATTTCTCGAAATATTCCCCGAATTGAAAGAAGTACTTCCTGATGGCGTTCCGGGGATACAGCCCGAAGATGCAGATGACCCCGATGCACAGTTCCACACTCGAAGGAAATGGCATCGTTTTTTGACCACAGTTCCTATGAATTGGCAGCAAGGAAAAGCGACTGCGGTTCGGTTCAAAACATCACTCACTCCACCACACAATCCCTGGTTTCGAGACCTGCCCATAGAATGGGTTCCTCCATTCCTCGATATCATTGAAGGTGCTGCAATTGAGCCACTCGGTTCGCAGACAGGTGACGAAGAAGGATTGGTTGCAAAGCCGTTGCAGGAGCAGCGCCAACTGCGCATCGTTGATGGTGTAAAAAATTGGAATCAAGCGACAATGGATATTCTTCAGCCTGAGCTCATCGAACGGTTCGAAGATTTTGACATCCCTGGGCTGGATGCGAAGCCTGTAGCCCCCGTCTTCGCCACTGAAGTTCCAGAAGCGTGGGCCTATGTTCAACACGGACTTGCCAAAGGAGCAGCCATGATATTGGGTCTGCGCCATCACCATGACGGGAATGACTTGGTCATCACCAGCGGGTGGCCTGCTGTGTTGGAAGGATTTGGATTTTCGTTTGAAGGTGCCAAGCCACTGCGAATCGTTGACGCCAAGGCTCGCTTTGAAGCGCGCATTGAGCAGCTAAGAACGTGCCATGCCACGCTAAATGCCGAGCGTCAACGGCAAGATGAATTGTCAAAAGCTCGAGCGACTGTTCGAATCGCTGCGGAAACGGATGCTCGTCAAAGAGGCCTTGGCATCTCAGAAACTGATGTCGTCGGACGGCAGGCGGTCGAAAAGGTCGAAGACAAGGGCCCTGTTGACCCTGATGAATATCTTGCCGCTCAACTTCATGAAGACGATCACGCCGTAGACGGTATTCTGTTACAAGTCCGTAAAATTTCCGATTTGCGTTGGGAGCATGCTGCACCCGTGCGCATCGGATGTCGCATGGGTCGGCCGGAAAAGGCGGCACCGAGAATCATGAATCCGATGACCCATGCACTGTTTCCTATCGACCTGAACGGAGGCAATCAGCGATTGTTAGCGAACGCTGCTCAAAAGCAAAGTATTCGCGTTCAAATGGGCAAACGTCTGTGCAAAAAATGCGGCCGAGAATCTCCGTTTATACTGTGCCATCACAAAGATACGGGCAACGTCTCTGTGAGTGGAGCACCTCTTGCATGCGGAGGTCGGACCGCCATGCGGCCCACTGAAAACACTCAGCGTAGACGGCGAGGAGAGATTCAAACTGTACGACTCGACACCATGATTGAAGATGCAAGGGTGAGGCTTGGAATGGACCGATTGCCTCGCCAAGTGAAGTGCATGAAAAAAATCGCCAGCCGAGACCAAACTCCAGAAGCAATCGAGAAAGGCCTGTTACGGGCGAAGTATGAACTTCCGGTATTTAGGGACGGAACGGTTCGATACGACATGAGTGACGTGCCGGTAACTCACTTCACTCCCAGAGAAATCGATGTCACGTGGCAGCAACTTCACTCACTCGGCTATACGCATGATTGCGACGGAGTCCCGCTCACACACAACGAACAAATGTTGGAGCTCTTTCCACAAGATTTCATCGTTGCAAAAAGTGCCGGAGAATTCTTTGTCCGCACGGCAAAATTCATCGATGATTTACTGGTTCGATACTATGACATGGAGCCGTATTACAACGTTGATACGCCCGATGATCTGGTTGGCCATCTTATCTGTGCGCTGGCACCTCACACGTCTGGTGGTGTGCTCAGCCGCATCATCGGTTGGGCCGACTGTTCAGGTGGATATGCGCATCCTTTGTTCCACGCTGCAAAGCGTCGAAATTGTGACGGCGATGAAGATGCGATCATGCTCTTAATGGATGGGTTGCTCAACTTCAGCAGAGAAATTCTGCCTGCAAATCGGGGCGGACTGATGGATGCTCCGCTTGTCTTGACCACTCGGCTCAACCCGACAGAAGTTGACAAAGAAGCTCTCAACGTCGATTCGGGATGGTTTTACACCCGTGACTTCTACGAAGCAACTCAGTCTCAAGTCCATCCAAAGGAATGCGCTGAGCGAATGGATTTTGTCGAGCGTCGGCTCGGTTCAGTTGCCGCAGTACGAGGTTATGGTTACACGCACGGATGCAACTCACTTGACGAAGGCCCTGCCTTTTCAGCCTACAAAACCCTCGACACCATGATTGACAAGATGAATGGGCAGCTCGACCTCGGACATCGACTGCGCGGTGTCAATGTTCGAACGGTTGCTTCAAGCGTTGTCCGTTCACACTTCCTACCAGATTTACGTGGTAATTTGAATGCTTACGCGCGTCAGAAAGTTCGATGTCTCAAGTGTGGTCACTCGTACCGTAGAATGCCGGTTTCAGGCAATTGTATTCAGCCGAAAAAGGAGACCGGTCGCGGATTGGCGAGCGTCGGCGTTGCAAAGACTGAAGGCGGTCTTTGTCAAGGCAACTTGGCACTAACTGTTTCAGAAGGTGCTGTTCGGAAATATATCAAGGTCACAAAGCACGTTATGGCGACCTACGGTGTCGACAACTACACGAAACAAAACGTCGAATGGTTGTCGGACAGTGCCGATTCGCTGTTCAACAATGACAGAGCACGACAACTCTCGCTTTCCGACTTCCTTTGAAAGTCTAATTCAAGACAAAGGCGTTGGTGCCGATGCGTTCACTTGTGCTGAAACGCCTTCTGCATATCGGGCGAAATTCACGTTGAACATATCGGCGAGTTTGTCTGCTGTTCGGTCGAATTCGGACGTATCGGACCACGTGTTTCGGGGCTGAAGAAGTTCAGATGGTACGCCGGGACATATAGCGGGGACATCGAAGCCAAATCGTGAATCGGTGATGAATTCGACATCATCTAAGTCGCCGTCCATTGCTGCATTGAGCATTGCACGTGTGAAGCGGATTTTCATCCGATTTCCTACACCGTACGAGCCACCAGACCAACCGGTGTTGATGAGCCATGCTGTGGCGCCGTGTTCTTCCATTTTCTTGGACAGAAGGTCAGCATATACTCCTGGGTGCATTGGCATGAACGGTTCACCAAAGCATGCAGAAAACGTTGCTTGGGGTTCTTTGACCCCAATTTCGGTTCCCGCTACTTTGGCAGTATAGCCTGAGATGAAGTGGTATGCGGCTTGGTCGGGAGTCAATCGGGAGATTGGAGGGAGAACACCAAATGCATCACAGGTCAGGAAAATCACGTTTTGTGGGTGGCCACCTTTGGAATCCATGGTACGGTTCTCAATGAATTCAATTGGATACGAACCGCGGGTGTTTTGCGTTTTACTCGTATCTGTAAAATCGGGGACTCCATCGGAATCCATCACGATGTTTTCAAGAACGGTTCCAAACTTTCGAGTGGTTCCAAAAATCGCTGGTTCATCTTCTTCAGACAAATCGATGAGTTTTGCATAGCAGCCTCCTTCGAAATTGAACACGCCATTTGCGCCCCAGCCGTGCTCATCATCCCCGATTAACGCCCGCTTTGGGTCTGCAGAGAGTGTGGTTTTCCCGGTGCCCGAAAGTCCGAAAAAGACGGCGGTATTTTCACCAGTTGTGTTCGCTGAACAGTGCATAGGAAGTATTCCCTTCTTTGGAAGAATGAGGTTCATAACCGAGAAAATCGACTTTTTAATTTCTCCAGCGTAACGGGTTCCGCCGATAATCACTTCTTTGGCATCATAGTTCACAATAACAAAGCATTCTGAATTCAACCCTTCTTCACTGGCATCGGCTTGGAAATGCGGTGCGTGAAATACGGTGAATTCGGGGGAGTGTTTGGCAAGCTGTTCTGCGGAAGGGCGAATAAACATGTTTCGCGCAAAGGCATTGTGCCAAGCGTTTTGATTGATGACTCGGATTGGAAGGGCTTCGCTGAAATCAGCACCACAGTACAAATCTTGTACGAAAAGATCGCCCTGTATCGAAAGATAGTCGATTACCTTAGCGCGCATTCGCTGAAAGACTTCAGGCGTGGTCGAAACGTTGACCTCGCCCCAGTTTATGTCACTGGAAACCGACGGTTCATCGACGACAAATTTGTCGTTTGGAGAGCGCCCTGTGCGGTCGCCGGTCTCTGTTACAAGTGCGCGGTGAGCGCTGAACGTGCCTTCACCACGGGCCACCGCAAGTTCCACAAGAGTACTGACTTCATGGTTCCAGTAGACGTCGCCCGATGGTGAAATTCCGTACGCATCGAGGTCTCCGGAAGGAGTCCCGTGGGTGGCCGCCATACACTTGCGTTTCGCGGACCCTCTTTGTCCCTTTTGGCTGATGACTTACAGATAGTTGGTATTTGAATTATGAAAAACGAGGTATTGAGAGGATGAGCGGTTTGGTTCTGGAAAAATTCAATTTCTCGGCAAATTGCAGCCGAGCGGTTCAATCATCGAAAGGATTGAAGGGCAGGCCTCAACACTATGAGGTCATGACTGGGGGAGATGATGAAAGCCAGTCTGATACGAGCGCCTCGAAATCTCGCGACGAGGTTGTGAGAAAGCGTGACTTTCAAAGAGCCAAGGGATTCGATGTGAGTTCTTTCATGGTCGATTCTCCCGGTGAAAACAGTGAAGTGTCAGATCCAAAAATCAAGCCCCGCGTTGAAGACATTGCGGTTGGTGAAATCGTTTCTCTGTTTTCGGCGGAAGAAGATGAACACCTCCAACCTGGCGCAGTTCAGCGCGACGGTACCGTTCTATCCGCTCCGGAAATAGACAGTGTATCTGACCTCGCTGTTGAAGGAGAAAAGCGGCTCGGTGTCGGACTTTTAGTCGCCATGGTGCTCACATGGTCGGCGATTGGAGCGATAGTCGGAACTGTGCTACCAGAAATCCCAAGCGGGCTAGGGTTGTTGGCCATGGGTTTGTTCGGTTTGTACCTCGGTGAACGGTGGATTCCGAATCCAAACATGAGGCTTCTGGGCGTAACTTGGGTTATCATATCAATGAAATTATTTTACGGACTTGCACTTGATGCGTGGCATTGGGGTTGGTTTGAGAACTCGCCTCTGGGAGCGAGCGATACACTCGGGGTGATTTTGCTCGG
This sequence comes from Euryarchaeota archaeon UBA88, assembly GCA_002499545.1. Lineage (GTDB taxonomy): Archaea > Thermoplasmatota > Poseidoniia > Poseidoniales > Poseidoniaceae > MGIIa-L1. The sequence continues at coordinate 5,300 of DAME01000041.1, read as the reverse complement.
TCTGGTGGCCATGAACATTACAATCGCTCAGCGCCATAACGAAGACGCGATTGCAGCCCAGGCCACGCTGATTTTGCTGCTGGTAGGAAGCGCTGCTGGAGCATTGTACGGACAGATTGGCGTGGCAGCAATGGTCGGTATTGGGACACTGTTGATGCATGGGCTTGCACTGTACCGGAACTCTGGCAACCTTGCCAGCCTTGGTATCGCTTCATCGTATCTGTGGGTTGGGGTCCATGCGTTATCCAATCATTGGGTTTTGTTTGGAATCGATGTCGTACCGTTTGAGGATGACTTACTCTTGTTCCTCTTGATGGCTGGTATCACTGCCACCAACGCAACCATCGCTGCTAAATTTGTTCGAGAAGACAATTGGTTCTCTCAAGCATTTGAGTCAATGGGCTTGGGCAAACCTGCGCTCTGGTCGGTTTCGGTCGGGCTGGGGATGATCGGGGCACTGCTGGCAATCGCCTCACATAGAACCGAAACAGGTTATGCACTGGCTCAGCTGGTGTTGCTGATTTCTGCATTTAGCGGCTCATACCTCATCGTTCGAGGCGTACACCTCAAAGATTTGGCGCCCTACCTTATCGCCCCAGCACCGTTTCTTCTCATCGGGCTCTCGCTGTACTCTTCTGGGGCAAGTGGGATTGAATTACCGTTCAACCTAGATGGGTACAGCGTCTATGCTGGTCTGACTTCCCTGTTCACTGCTGCGGCTCTTTTACGGAACCAGACCGCAGTTTCAGACCACGTCATTTGGATGGGGGGTCTTGCAATCGTACTTCTGCTCACGCTGCTAATCCCTGCTGGAAGTACCGGGGACGGTGCACGGCTGCTTCTGGTAACGCAGGGAATTGTGTGGGTTGGTTTGTCAGGGCTGGCCGTGTACAGAGGGTCTCCGTCAATCGCTGGAACCGCCGTACTAGGCCCATGGGTTTGGCTCTTGATGTTCGCGACAGATGCAGATGCACGCTTGATTTCAACCGATCTCATCTCCATTGAAATTGGCGAGATCGACCTCTTTGCATGGATGAGTTTGTTGGTCATCCAGCAAATTTTGGTCAACATTCGTCACGGAGAAACTGGCCTAAACCTCGCAGCACGTCTCGTTGGTTTTTCAGAAATCGGGGCACGCTTACGCGACTCTGGTTTAGCAAAATTATGGAATCTTAGTTTTATCTTCTCCTTAATCGTCACTTGGGCTATCGTTCGACCCGGTGCTTTACCGATGTACGGAGTCATCGTCGTCATGAGCAGTTTGCTCATTGGGCATTCACTGATGGTGTACTTTGAAAAGCATCTCGGAAAGCCTCAAACCCTCATGTCTTTGTGGGGAATTGTCGCACTTGTTCTCTCATGGTCCTATGGGCAATCGTCTCTTTGGGCCATTGCGTTGGTGGTTTCATCAGCAGTTCTCCTTCTTGCTTCTGACCGCAAAAAAGCAGCGGGTGCAAGCGAAGTTGACATGGAGCGAGCTGAAGCACTACCAGGTCAATTACTGACCATGATGATGGGTTTCATGACGGCCTTTTTCGTCCTCATCGCCCTTGATCCACTAACAACAGTTCAACTAACTGGTACTGAATACATGCTGCAAAAAGAACAGAACTTGCTGGTTTTGATGGCCGTTGGACTGGTAGCACTGGCCCTTTACTTGCAGCGAGCAGCAACGCTCGAAAAGCTCCTACCTCCAGCCATAATGGCGGTCGGATTAATTGTTGCAATGGCACTTGCAGGAAGATCAATTTCCGTCGACTTGGTAGTTCTTGCTGCGGTGTTTGCGTTTGTTATTTCTGGAGCTTATTTGGCTGTTCAAGGAGAGTTCAGGGCCGGTGTACGAGCACTCACCAAAAAAGAAAACCGCCTCCAAAGAATCAAAGAAAAGCAGGAGCGAATGCAGGCATACATCGATTCATCGGGACTCTCGGCCGGTGTAGATACCACGGTGGACGTGGTTGACCAAGATGGGACGTCGCTACCGCGCTCAAACCTTCGACTCATCGATACAGAATTGCTGAATTTAGCAGAAAAGCAGCGTAAGCGGTCCAAACGGGCCGGAACCTCAGGCTCGCTGGACTTGGAGACCGGCGATATACATCACCAACCTACGATTGTGATGGTTTTCTTGGTGACCACAATCTTGGCGACAACCTTCTTTTCATTCACCTCAGGGGCGACATTGGCGTCATTGGTGTTTAGCGTTCTTGTGACGATGTTGTTCGTGGGTCTGGCAAGAATCAGAGCGAATCAAATCGGGTTAAGGCTCCCCGATGTCTTGGGAATCGAAGCACCAATTGCGTTGGGTATGGCGGGGTTGGTCTTAGTCCACGTTGCTGGTCGGGCTTCGAACTCGGTCGTAGTTTTGGAAGATGCGACGCATTTGATCGTGTTCTTCGGAGGGCTTGTGATGCTTGCAGGTCTTGGGTTGCTAGGACGAAATGACCTCGGAATTCGTATTCCAAATGCGTTAGAAGGAGTCGTATTTCTCGCAGTCATCGACCGCTGCATCTGTTTAGTTGCGGGTGGTGAAGTGCCCATTCCTTTCGCAACCGATCCGTTTGATGGTGCATTAATGACCTGGGTGGTACCGCTTTTGCTCATCGAACTTGTTGCGATAGGTTCCGTGTTTGGATTCGACTGGGTTGAAGGGAAGCGGATACACCACAAAATGTCTGATCATCGCGGCGCAGGTGGGCGTTCGGCATGGTTGATGGCCGTCTGCATCATCTCGGTTGGCCCGGCGAGTTTGTTTGTAATTGCATCGAGCGCTCGAAGAAGCATTTGGTGGAAGCAACCAGCGGTATCCCTTCTTGCTTGGGTGATGGTTCCTGTAGCCTATGTTTCGACGAGTGTGTGGGCGGGAGAAATGACTGGATTGGCCCTTCCTAGTGGTTCTGTCATCGCATCAGCACTTGGGTTTGTTTCGATCGGTTTCGTGGCATGGGTTGTTCAAACCCGCAATGGATTGTGGCTCCCCGCAGGTTTGTGGGCAGTGCACTTGTTACTGCTTGGCTCTGGATGGGGGTATGGGAATCTCACGTTTGCGGTCGTATTCATTCTACTCTGTTCAACAACTGCATGGGTCAGCGGAGTGCTGACGCTACGTAAAGCATGGCGAATTATTGGGGCACTGGACCTCGTATTAGCGTGGATTGTCGCAGGAATTCTCATTGTTCAGGGTGCGGCTATTGAAGGATTACTGATTATTCTCATGGCCTCGGCTCTGTTACTAGGACTTGTAACCTATCTCACCCAAACCTATGAGGGAGATATGGCGAACGAGTGAGCACAATACTGGTTGGTGCTCACGTTTCAACCGGTAACCTCGCATTTCACGCCGTTACCAGAGAAAGCAATATGACATTTTCACATCGCTCATTTTTTACTAAAACTGGAGAAGAGTTAAGACTGGGAAACGAGAATTAAGGCCATGACTGAACTTTATTCGATGGACCAATTCAAAATTCGAGCAAAGATTTTCAAAATATTCGGTGGAACATTCTTTTTCGAAGACCTCCAAGGAAACATTGTCGGCTATTCAAAACAAAAAGCGTTCAGACTCCGAGAAGACATCACGCTCTATTCTGATGCTTCACAGTCAACTGCCCTACTTCGAATCAAAGCCAGAGGAGTGATTGACTTTGGAATGACCTATGATATCATGGACTCTCAAACGGGTGAACTCATCGGTTCCGCAAAGCGGAAGGGGATTCGTTCGATATTCAAAGATTCATGGACCATACGAGACGCAGGAGGGAACGCGTGTGGAGAATTAAAAGAAGATAGCATCGCCATTCTTCGGAGAATTATTCCGCTCATTCCGCAGAAATTTCATATTGAATCCAAACAGCAACCGCATATTCTCCTGCGTCAAAATTTGAATATCTTTGTACCCCGTGTTCACGTAATGATTCCTCCGAATCATTCACTTGATCGTCGCCTCATTGTGGCAGTATCGCTGCTGATTCTCGCAATCGAAGGAAGGCAGTCTTCGCCATCGGTCAATGCATGAAACGGTTGAGATGTTCGGCAATTAATGGAAGCATGTTCGATAATACGTTGGCGTCCATTGATTTGGAAAGTCGCAACGAAACACTGATTTTTGGTTGAGTCCCGCTGTTTCGAATGCCGAGGGAGAGTGGTTTTCCATCGACGTAGGTTTCGATGAGCATGAGGTTTGGCTCACCTTCCAATCCGTGTCGATGCCACTGCGATACGCTTCCACTCTGATCGATATGCATACGAGCAATGCGCTCGATTTCATCGGACAGTGCGTTGACGCCGTCCCATCGAGAACGGTCGACGTCCGTGACAGATATTCGCTGTTTCCAGCCGCGCGAAAAAGATTTTTCTCCTTCATGAGCGCGTGCAAGAAGATAGGCTACGAGCGTTGCCGCTCCGTCGCCAACCAATGACCATTGATGCGGAATGCTTGGATGGGGTGATGGAAGAACGATGTGGCCCGAATCCTCCACGCCTAGAACGGTGGGCATTGTGACTGATGAAGAAAGATGCGTTCGCAGTGCATGAGAAAGCCAGCGGTCACCAACTGCAGTCTCTGCGGTTTGGACTGCATTGGGGAAACGGTTGGTGGTTGATAAAAGCGCCAAATCGGACTCGATGCTTGCAGCAATAACCCAGCCAGGCTCATTGAAGCCTCCTGCTACCAATATTGCATCCGCCATCGCATCTCCGTCAATAATTTTGTAGCCAGTGTGAGTCGTTTCCACCACGAGGCACCGGTCTCCATCCCCGTCCAAAGCAGCGCCTACAACCGTCCCCTCAGGGGCATGCTTCAAGCGTTTGAGAAGTTCATGTGATGATGAAGCGGCTTCCTCAATAGACCATTCTGCAGTCGGAGAAAAGTCTCCTGCGCCACAGTTCTTGTTGATCTGTTCTGCATGAAGGCTGACTTCTTGGGCTTCGAGTCCATGCTGGGTAAGCCAGCCAGAAAACCATCCACTTGCTGATCCTTTCGAACAGTCCAACAGAAGAGGATGGGCGATTTTCGACGTTGCGAATGATTCGGAATAGAGTCTGCGTTTGAAGGAATGAAGCCGCTGTGTAAGCCAGTCTTGGTGAGAGTGTGAGGATGATTGTACGCCGACTTGCGACGGTTGCGAAAGGGCGTGAACGTCAATGGAGTCGACCTCGCGGTCCTCCTGGCTAAGTGCGTCGACAAGTTCGGAAATACGGTCCTCAAACGCCGGTGTCGATTTGTACCCGTGTGCATCAAACACCTTGATTCCTGAATCGGTTGCAGGATTGTGACTGGCGGTGATCATGCATCCTATCCG
>DAME01000003.1:208828-209525 GCA_002499545.1 Euryarchaeota archaeon UBA88 | reverse complement strand
CTTCTTCGTCAGCGTGGTCCTCGGTTTCGTTGTGGTCATCGTGGCCTTCTTCGTCAGCGTGGTCCTCGGTTTCGTTGTGGTCATCGTGACCGTCTTCGTCCGCATGGTCGTCATGCTCTTCATCAGGGAAGGTGATGTTGTGGGCAGTGAACTCAGCGTGAATTTCGACATCATCGGCGTGTTCTTCTTCGTCGACTAGTTCGACGGTTTCATACGGCCCCATGGAGAGGGTTTCACACAAATCCGTTACGAGCAAGGATTCGTAGTCGAGGGTTTCTTCTCCAGTGGGCATGGTGTGAACCTGAATTGCAGTAGGGGCATTAGCTCCAAGTGATGAAATTGCTTCATCAACCCATGGCTCAAGTCCGAGACCGTGGTAAAAGAATACGTCAGACTCAGAGAGTCGAATCAAATCAACAGCCGTTGGATCGTAATCGTGGACCGGAATGTTTTGAGTGCTCATGTACTGCAAATCGACATGATCGCCAGCGATTGCTTTCACAAGTTCACCGACGTGGTATGTTGAAACCATGACAGACCCCAGCATTCCAATATCGATTGAAGAGTTTTCATCGACGGTAATGTTTCCTTCATCTGGGATGATGATGTCTGTCAAATCGTCGCTGATATTTTCCATGGATTCGTCACCAATGCATCCTGCAAGGCTCGAAAAAATCATGATTAGGCTTACGAAAAC
>DAME01000003.1:195669-208395 GCA_002499545.1 Euryarchaeota archaeon UBA88 | reverse complement strand
TGAATATGAGCAAGATAATTACCTTCAGTGCTGACCAAAAATTTGCAGAAGATTTTGATGCGATGATTCAAAAATCAGGGTATAATAACCGAAGTCAATTTCTCCGAGATGCATCCTTGTATTTCGCTGAAATGCAGCAACGTGGAGAACTAACTACGATGGCTGATGATACGATTATAGAGGGGCACTTAATCGTATATTTCCAACATGACGTAGAACATAAATTGGCTGGAATTCGCCATTCTCCCGATCTTGAATTTACTTCATACAATCATAACTGCCTCAAGCACAGCCATTCATGTGTTGACGTCATGCAGGGCATTGGGACGGCTGCGGCTTTCCGTAGGGTTATGGAACAAATGCAGAACACGGCAAACATCGACAAAGTCACTTTTGTGAGTGCACCCATTCGCCAAGAAGGTTGCTGTTAAGCGCGGAGAATCGCATCGACAAGAGGCTCAAAAGTCGCACCGTGTAAAAACGGTGAGCAGACGTCTGCCGCAGCTTTGACAGAATCAAACGCGCCACCCACAGCGACCGACCATTGTGCCATTTCAAACATCGGCAGATCGTTTGGAGCATCGCCAACACACAGCAAGTCTTCAGCCTTCCAACCCATTTTGTCAAGCAGCAGCTGCATTCCAGTCCCTTTGGAAAGATGAGGTTCCATGAGGTGAATCGCGAAACCAGTACGTACCACTGACAGATGCGACCATTCGCTGTTTTTGATGTGATGTGTGACCGCTTCCAAATCTTCATCGGTGAAAAGGCACCACTCACTTTCTCGCCACTGATTGGTTTGGATACCTTTGGGGTCAAGGCCAGGAATACGGTCTGCAAGCCATTCTGCCGCCTGTTTTGCTTCTGCACCATTGGCTCGTACAATCGCATCACCCCATGAAGGATGCCAGAGTACTCCTCCGTTCTCACAGCATATCGGGCCAGACAGTTCAATGAAACGCCATAATCCGTAGGTGATTGCTCGAACATTTCCAGTCGCTAAAACGACCGGGATTCCTGCAGCTTCTAATTTTCGAAGGGCGTGGATTGCGTCGGTATTGATTTGTTTTTTCCCGTCGGTTAATGTACCATCAATATCGACTGCAACAACTTTCGGTCGCCATCCTTCTGGAAGCCATTCCATGGTACAGCCAACCGTCCACAGAGCATGAATATTCGCTCTTGCGGTGAGGGAATCGTGCCGCCTTCTTGGAAGGGATTAATTGGGGCCACTTCAACGGATGCATATGTCAAAGCAAGGGGAAGATGAGGTCTTTCTTTCGCTTGATGAAGAGCCAGGCCGAAAAAACACGAAACTGCGAACTACCAAAAAACCAGAACCGCGGTCTTCTCCAGTTGCAAAAAAATTGGCTGAAACGGTTATTATCGACGCTGAAATCGTTCAGACATCAGTCATACAACAAGCAACTGGGTCCTATAAAATCGGCTGGCCGTTACTTGGAATGGACTGTCCTGATTGCGCATTGAAAGCAACGCGTGCCTTGAAATCGATGAAGCAAGTATCCGACCCCGTCGTTTCTGCGACCGCGGGTACAATGAAGTGTACCATTGACCTTGAACACGGAACGATGGCTGAAGTATCCACTGTACTGCGTTCTTTGGGGCACGCTCCAAATCTTGAATTTCATGAATTAAGCGGAGTAAAAGTCCAACCCACTGCCCAAAGAAACAACATCGATTCCCGTAAACTGGGAAAACTCTTTCGTCAGCAACCCGGTATTCTTGATGCAGAATTCACTGACGATGATCGAATTCTCGTTCAAATAACCGCTGATGGGAATTCAGAATTGATGAAAAAAAGGGACGAGGCATTACAGGAAATTTTGGGTACGGCGGCACAGTATACTCCTGCTAAATCCATGCGCTTGAGGCCAGACCAGTGGCGACTTTTGGGTGGAGCGATTGCTCTACCTCTGCTTTTGTTGGTGATACTAGGCGAGATCATGGGGCTGTCCTCTTTCATACTGGGATGCATTGCTCTTCCTGGATTGGTTGTTGGAGGTTCTCAAATGTTCAAAGAAGCTCTTGCAAGCCTTCAAAACCGGCAGATGGGGTTCCAAGTACTCACCAGTTTAGCTGTCATTGGCGCTGCGATTTTAGGCATGTGGGAGGAAGCCCTCATCGTCGCAATTCTTGTTGCTTTCACGGCTCACCTCGAAGGTGATGCACTGATTAAAGCACGTGAAGCGATGCAGGGGGGCCTTGACCGTTTACCACGAACCGCTCGACGAGTGACAGGCATCAAAGGGCTAAGTCCTCTTCAAATATCGAGCATGGATATGATGCTGCAGATAGCCCCATCCCAACCGATCTTGGGTTCTTCAGACGGTTGTGCTTTACCGGACACGGATGCAGAAATCGAGGCAGTTCCCATCGAACTGGTTCACATCGGCGATAAGTTAGAGATACGCAGTGGTGAATTAATTCCAGCCGATGGCATCATCGTCGATGGACATGGAGCGTTAGATAAGGCGCCGCTCACTGGTGAATCGGTTCCTGTGGAAATTTCTGAAGGCGATGAAATCCAAGCCGGCTTAGTATTAGCACGCGGTCCGGTCATCATCGAGGTTACGGCCGTTGGAGATTCAACCAGACTTTCGGGGCTTATCGACGCAGTTCACACTTTCCGAGAAGACCCACCTCGTCTGCAAAGCAGCATTGAATTGTTCACAGCAATATGGGTTCCAATCGTCTTGTTCGGTGCAGTTGCAGTGTGGTATATTCTGTTCCCGAATGACTGGAAGATCATTTTGTTGATTTGGGTTGTGGCCTGCCCCTGTGCCCTGCTTTTGGCAACGCCAGTCCCTCATGCAGCAGCCCTCGCTCGAGCAGCACACTTTGGAGCCATAGCACGTGGAGGAGATGTCATTGAACGCTTGTCCAAAGTGAATCACGTCCTTCTTGATAAAACTGGGACCCTCACTTCGGGCAAACCTCGCATCGGTGAAGTGATCGTAGCGAAGGGTAAGCAGCGCAATGCCGCAATTCGCCTTGCTGGTGGACTTGAGGCACGCTCCTCACATCCGTATGCGCTATCTGTTTCAGGGTACCTGAAACAACATGAGATCACCCCGCTTCAAGTCGCAGGTATCACTGACATCGAGGCCGGTGTCAAAGGTCTGGTTTCAGGTAAGGAGGTTATGTTCATTCGCTTCGACCGTGCTCGGTCGCTGAAGGTGAACGTTCCCGCAGAACTCAAGAAAGCATTCAACGATGCAGAAGACAAAGGACATGGTGCAAGTCTGTTGACTCGAGATGGAACTGCTATTGCCTTGTTCACATTCATTCATGATGACACCCACGATGGAAGTCATCTGTTGATTTCTTCTCTGATGAGGCGTTCAATCAACGTTGAAATTCTGTCTGGTGACCATCAATCTGCAGTTTCAGCATTTGCGAAGAGCGTTGGCCTTCCAGACTCAGCGGCTCACGGTGGTTTTTCGCCAGAGCAAAAAGTCAACTGGGTTCGAAGTCGTTCGAAAACCCACATCACCATGATGGTTGGTGATGGTTTCAACGATGCTGCAGCTTTGGCGGTTGCAGATGTAGGCGTTGCTGTCGGGACGGGTGAAACGGTTAACCTTGAGGCTGCTGACGTTCTCATTCCGAGCGATAACCCACAAATGCTCACGGAATTGGTCGACCTCTCACGCAAGGCTCAACGCATCTTGAATGGCAACCTTTTGATTTCTGTTGGAATCACGCTTGCGCTGGTCATCGCCGTGATTCTTGAACTGTACGACGAACTTTGGGTGGGCGTACTGATTCACGAGGCTTCGGTGCTGCTGGTGATTCTTAACGGTGCCAGACTGGCTGGAAGCAGAGGCTGGTATTCGCTGTTGTCATCCATGGCCGTCACATTGTGGCACGATACGAAGGAATCATTTTCACTGCTCATCGAACGATATTTCCGCTCCGATACGGCTGAAATCCCGATTTGACGCGGTAATCTCTAAACCTAAGTGGTTCACAAGATGATTCGGTGCGCCTATGGCTAGAGTCAGAGTAGACCCCATTACATCCGCTCTTGCCCACCCTACTCGAAGGGCTGTATATGTTGCATTAAGCTCATCTGAAGAAATGAGTACGGTCCAATTAGAGAAGGATGTAGCGGTCGATCGTTACAACCTCTATCACCATCTGAAAAAACTCGCATCATTGAATTTGGTTGAAAACCACCGCGATGTTGGGCGTGCCCGGTGGTGGAAGATGTCAACCAAGGTAGACTTACCAGAACTCTTGACAGCCAGTCCCGTTCACGAAACACATGCTGCTCCTACATCACCCCAAGGTGGCGTTCCCTCCGGTAACAGCGACGTCCTTTCGGGTGCAGAATCTAACGGTGATGAAGTCCACATGGTTCAACTCGACGGTTCACGTGATCAAATTGGAGCCAAAAAACTCCTCGAGCAACTTGCGCAGCAGCACGGAATTGAGATGAATTTGCCGTGGAACTTCCTTCCGGACAGTATCGTCTTGATTGCTAAGAAAAAGTGATTCATCAATTTCAAGCAAAGTCCTCAAAAAGCAAGAACTGGAGCGTATCGCATGGGCGAAGAGTCAACCGTTGAATCTCGTGTTGCCATCCCTGCTCTTTCTTGTCCCAAATGTGATGGATTGCTACCAAATGAATTGGGAGACGTCAGTTGTACACTTTGTGACGCTCGTGTTCGTATTGACCATCCACTCACTCGAGAGAAATGGAAGAAAGAAAAAGTTGGTTGCCCTGAATGTGGTAAGGTTCTGATTGCGGGCGTTGATAAGCGTCCTGCAAATCTTCAATGTGCGTCTTGTTCTCATCACTTCACTCTCATGCCACACGTTGCCAAAGTAGAGGTGACCTGTCCTGGCTGCGATCGTCAGCTTCGGATGAAGCGCCGTCCTGGTGAGCGCCAGATTGACTGCCCGGCATGCCCGACAGTCTTCAAGGTCAAGTTCTAATCAAGCACCGTTTCACTGTCGTTTCCATTGATACTTCGCTGATTCTGAAACCCCTGAAAACCGTCGTTCGCGTCCGTTGTTTTGTCGCGTACCTTATCTATGATGAGATGCCCATGAATCACTGGATGGGATACTATGGGACTGAGCGCAAGCAAGAGTACTGAGGCACTCGATACTGCTCGAAGAAAGCGTGAGAACGCTGACAAAGTTTCTCTTTCTGCACTGCGTTCACAGTTCACGTCGACTTCGAATTCCACGCTCGATCAAGCGACGATGACCAGTGCTCGCTTCCGTCAAGAAGAGCATCTGCGAGCCGACTTGCGCCGCGAACGTAGGATTCGTCAACAAGCGATTGCAGAGCGAGTTTCCGCTATGCAAGACGCCCTTGCTACTGATCTGGCAGTTCAACATGAACTCACGCTTGATTCACTTGAAAAAGAGATGCGAGAGGAAATGGAACGAGATCTGAGTACTCTTGAAAGAGATTCCTTGGCTCGAGAGGAATCACTCATGCGGGCTGAATTGGATTTACGCCTCAACCGTCAACTCGAGTCGATGCAAGATCAACTCGATGTTGAACAAGAGCGTCGTCTTGAAGAACACAAAGCGCAGTTGAAAGCGCAAATTGAAACCCAACTTCAAGACGAACATAGGCAGCGCCTCGATATTCAAAAAGAGCGTCTGTCCATTGAATACAATCAAGAATTGCAGCGCCGAGTTCGAGAGATTGAAGCAAACATCGAACACGAGATGGAAGAACGGTTCAAAGAGATGGAAGTCAGTGAAATTTCTCGTTTAGAAGAGGGGCATGCAGCTCGCCTCGCAGAACGAGAAGAACAACTTCGTCGCGGAATTCGAACCCGTCTTGAACAACAACTTCGTACGCGATTGAAGCAGCGTGAGGCTCGATTAAAAGCAGAATATGAACGTCGAAGTCTTCGACTTGAAGAGGATATCGCTGAACAACTCCAACTCGAACTCGAAGGTCGTCTTCGACAAGAAACTGATGATCTGGAAGAACAAATGCGCGAAGATGTTGAACTTGCTTTGGCTCGACGTCGTGATGAACTGAGAGTTGAGATTGAACAGCAACTCGAAACGCGCCACTCAGAGAGACTTTCGGAACGAAAATCCCGATTGCGAGAAAAATACGACATTACGTTCTCCAAAGCAGTTGACGATATTTCTCGTTCACTCAAATCAGATGTGGAAACTGAACTTGAAGTTCGCATGGATGAAGAATTCACGAGCTATCGCACCGCACGAGAGGCAGAGATTCAAAACCGCCTCGCTCGATTCCGATACGAGCGTGAAGCAGAACTTCGCGATCAACTCGAGCAACAGTATGAATCCAAGAAGACTGATTGGTCTGAGCGTCTCGAACTTGAGTTCCAATCCCGAGAAGCCTCTGCTCGCAAGGCCATCATGTCTGAGGTTGATGCAGGTTTGCGAAACGAGCGTCTTACCTTTGAGACTGATTTGGATCTCCTCAAGGAAGAAACTTCACTTGAACTCGAGGTTGAAATGGAAGAGCGCCTCAATGAATTCAAAGTCAGGAAGGAAGACGAAGTTGCGACCCAACTCGAACGCCAACTCGACAAGCGTGAAGAGATCATGCGCAACAAAGCCCTCATCGATGTTCGTAAGCGAGAAGCACATATTCGGGCCGAAATTGAAGCACAATTGGGTCTTAAGCGAGCAGAAATTCGCAACCGCTTGCAAGGTTTAACTTCGAAGATGGAATCTTTCAAGGAAATGGCTGAAGACAAGATGCGAGATGCCATTACCAAGCAGGTTGAAGGCGAACTCACCGAGGCTGAATCAGAACTTCGTACACGTGAAGCCGAGTTTAGGGAGCTTCAATCTACGGATACTCGTGCAGAGAAGCGACAAATGTGGATGCAATCCATCTCTGGTCAAAATGCAACGACCCCAGCAGCCCCGTCCAACCCGGCATCCCTCGGTGCGCGCCCCGACGCACTTGCTGCAGCAGCTGGACGCCCAATGCGCGGTGTTCTTGGTGGTCAACAACCACCGCAACCGAGAATGGGTCTTGCAGGCATGCGGTCACCTCTGACCAGTTCAAAACCACTTTCACCTCTTGCAGGCGTGCCGTTAGCTAAACCAATCAAGGCGCCACTCTCAAGTGGTGACGAGCCTGCCCTCCCTCAACCGGTTCAAAAGCTCGTCCGTAAACCAGTCCTACCAGTGAATGAGGCCAGTGCAGAAGCGGTGCCTGAGCCTGAAACACAAATGGAACAAGTCGTAGAGCCAGTCACAGAAGCCACCGAAGAAGTGCTTGAGGAGGTCCTGGATGAACCACAGCAAGAGAATGAAATGTCAACCACTCTTCGACCAATCACCACCGTTCTCAAGTCCGTTGATTCGCCTGAAACGAAAACAACGACCACGCTCACTGCGAAACCCCCTCAGTTGATCCCAGTTAAGCAACGGGGTCCTCCACCAACTTCGAACGCTGGAGAAATGCCAAAATCGAGTAAAACAACGACGCTGAAACCGGTCGCAAAGTTAACTCCGCTGAAAATCAGTCCTCCGGTTTTGAAGACCAAAAAAACGGATGACGATGAAGACGAGTAAAGTCGTTCATTGATGCCTTAACCCGTTCGCTTCATATTGCTCAAGCCCTTCGGGGAGGTATGAAGAGATTTTTTGCCATCCTATTTGCGGCAATGATGATCCCACTTTCAGGTTGTATTCCAGCAGTCGCAGCTTCGACTCCGACACTGGTTGACGCGGGTTTTGTTCAAGAGATTGAACCGGAACTCGTGCATTGGGAAGTGATGAATGACGGCAATATTCTGACCGTAGACAGTACCGGTAATTTGAGCGTAAATTCCTTCACCAACGGGGTTGTTTTTTCGTTGTGGTCATTGGATTTGAATGTCAGCGCCAATTCAGCTCGGCTTGATTCGGCACAACAACTTGCACTGGTATGCCATGATTCTGGACTTCTTGTCGTACACATCGGTTTACAAATTGCCAACTTCAACATCTCAACCAACGACCCCGTGAACGATGCTGACTGGGATGATGACGGGGATATCTGGCTCGCCTATTTTGCCGGCCGTCGACGGGCTGAAGAGTACAACTACGAGGGTTCAACGGGAGTCGTATCTCCCCAAGCCCAAATGGGATTCAATGCCTTCGACGTTCTTTCCGATGGACGTATTGTCATTGGAAGTTACGACAAGAAGGTCTACATTTCTTCAAACGACGGAGTGGGTCTCACGGCGTTGACCGAACCTAACGCCATTATCACATCGGTGTTCGAAGACCACAGCGGTAACCTTCTTGTCGGTACGACAAACGGAATGCTGTACCGCTATGACACCAATTCATGGGCTGTTGAAACCTTGTCGATCAGTCACGGCTCTTCGATTGTGTCGATTGAAGAATACGGGAATTCAACCTACCACCTCGGCACACAGAACGGTAAGTTAACCCAAGTAGATTTCACTGCATTCACTGAAGGAGACACGTTTGATTCCTCTGGTTCAGTCATCGGGTCGATTCAATCCTTCACGGGCCAAATGTACATTGCAAGTACGTTTATTTCATCTACCAAAATTCGGTTGTATGATTTGGATACAGACGGCGATGGCGTTACCGACCAACTCGATGCATTCCCACTCGAATTCACGCAATCAGTCGATGCAGATGGTGATGGGTACGGTGACAATCCAAACGGGTATCTCGCAGATGTGTTCCCCAACGAGCCAAGCCAACATGCGGATACGGACGGGGACGGATATGGGGATAATCCATCCGGGTTTGATGGCGATGCGTTCCCAAACAATCCTGATCAGTGGCAAGACTCAGATTCTGATGGATACGGTGATAACCGAGCAGGTATCGATGGCGACCAATTCAAAAACGAACCAACTCAATGGGCAGACACAGATCAAGACGGTTTTGGTGACAATCCTAACGGAATCACTCCAGATGCGTGTCCGACGGTGAATGGTTTCTCAAAATTCGACCGATTCGGATGCCTCGACTCAGACCTAGATGGTTATTCAAACCCAACTGAAAACTGGACTATACTACAGGGTGCAGATTCGCTTCCGAACCAAGGAACGCAGTGGTTTGACCAAGATTCGGACGGCTATGGTGACAACGCGACTGGTCTTCTTGCAGACGCTTGTCCATGGGAAGCAGGTACGTCGACCAAAGCATGGATTGTGAATTCATCTGCATCTGTTGGATTTGTTGAAGTCCCTTCATACGGCTGTAAAGACGAAGACGGTGATGGCTGGGTTGACCAGACAGAATCGCTCGGCATGGAAACCAACCCGGATGAGCATTTTGATGCTGATAAAGACGGTGTAGGCTCGAACGCAGACTACGACGACAGCCGCCCGTTGGTTCAAACTGAAGAAGATCATTGCATGCTGAACTTTGATGATGAAACCCTCGCCTGCCAGGGCTGGAGAAATTCGGAGTACCAGTCGTACTTGGACCGGCAAAAAGATGCGAACGAGACCGACCTTTCTTTCAGTGGTTGGAATGCGAGCAAGAATGCAGGCCTTTTGGATGAAAGTTCGGTTGACCCCAGCACAGTACAGCAAGTGGTGTTCGTCGGTGGAGGAGCCTTCCTGTTCCTGACCGTCATCATCCTGGTGGTCGGTTTCATTGCCAAGCGACGTAAAACCAACTCGTTTGTCAAGCAGTACGGCGTACCTTTCATTCCTCCATCTGAAAATTCTGCTGAAAATGAAGCACTTGAAGGAACCGCCGGCCTTTCTGCACAGGGTGGTGTTGTTTCAGATTCGGCATGGGATGACGACATTGAGGAACTCAACTTCACGGTTCAATCCGATTCCGATGAAGCCGTGTCTCCCGATTCAACCGTGGCTGACGCCACTGAACTGTATGGTGATGAAGACAGTCTCGAATCCATTGCTGGAATTGACGCTCCGCCTGCAGAACCAGTATCACTACCTGCTGCCGTTGAAACGGAACCTACACCGTCGTCTCCACCGCTACCCGAAAGTGGACTGCCGGAAGGATGGACGATGGACCAATGGAAATGGTACGGTCAAGAATGGCTCGACAAGAATTCGTGAGGTTTATCGCCACACAATTGGAAGTGCTGCATGCAGCGCACCAAGTTCTTCACCGGTATAGACGGGCTTTCCGTCATCCTTGAGTGTGTTCATAATGAGCCACAATACCCCGTTCCAAGCGGTCGATTTTGCGAAAATTTCTATCCTTCCACATGCCGCTGCTTCCAGTAGCTTTCCTTCATCGGTATCCTGGCTGAACAGGGCACGAACCAAGTTCTTGGTTCCAAACTCGTAGCCTTTAGGTCTCCATTCCATCATACTGATCAGACCTTAAATGGAGCGAGATTCAATCGGTCTACGAGATGCTCAACCTCTACGTCAGCAACGGCTTTCATTCGTTCTCGTAGCGTTTCTATTTCGCCGTTCATCTTTGAAATTTTATGAGCTCGAACCATGTCACTGAGCATTTCATTCACGCTTTTATGTCCACTCATCGAGCGCATAGTATTGAGTTGTCTACGAACTTCATAACTCACGCTCACCGATGTCATCCCTTCTGCTGTCATTGCAATCCAATGGTGCTCCGTTCTATAGGATACTTAACCTGCGCGAAGGATTTTTTCTCGAAAACACCGATTTAGCCGGTGATTATAGAAATCCGGCATCTGATGTTATGCATTTTTTCGTTCAAGCAGTAGCCGTGGGTCTTCATTGACGCCGAACTCTCTACGCATTTCTTGAACTCGCTGGTGAAATTCTTTCGATAACGTCCAGTACTCAAGTGAACCAGCTCCAGCACCTGAGTTAGTTGGCTTGTTGAGCAGCACCGTCGGTGCACCACTCCAGGGGGCTTCAGCAACCTTGACCAACCTTCGAATTGTCGTCTTGAACAGTTTATTTGGCATTTTCCGATTCACTTCATCGCACACGTGTCGGCTCAATTTCGACCGAGCATCCACCATAGTCATAGCGATTCCAAAAATTTTCAGATTTCTGTTGATTCGTCGTTGAATCATCTTGATTGAATTCATCAACATGCTGAAGCCTTCTAACGCATAGTATTCTGCTTGGACTGGAACCATGACCCAGTTGGCTGCACACATCGCGTTGATGGACAGCAGTCCAAGCGATGGTGGCGTATCGATGATGATATAATCGAATTGATCGATGATTGGCATCAGCGCTTCACGCAGACGTGTTTCACGACCGATTTTATGACTCAATTCAATTTCAGCACCCGAGAGGTGTATGTCACTTGGAAGCAACCAAAGATGGCCGACTGAGATGCTCTCTGGTGGTTTCTTGTTATTGTTTCTCATGCTCCACGCTTCTTTCATTGAGCGAGTGAGTTCTTCAGGGCCAATGAGGTATTCTTCCATCAAGGGCAGATCTTCTCCGGATTCATTGGTCAGTAAATCATACGAGGTTTTTTTGACATTTTTCTTTTCTACACCGAATGACGTTGCACAATTTCCCTGCGGGTCAAGGTCGATGAGCAGTACCTTCGCTTTTGGAAGCCCTTGTCGGGGTGAGCCTTTCGCTAATGCGGCTGCTAGGTTTACAGCAGTGGTTGTTTTCGCACAGCCACCTTTTTGATTTGCGACTGCGACTACCATTTTGTAAGGATTCATATCGCAACCTCTCCGACATGTGGACCAGAACGGTCTTCCTCTTTCAATTCAGTCCTCGAAAGGACACTATCAAGCAGGTTGAATCACCGGAACAGGAACTTCCGAGAGGATTTTCCGGACAATGTGCATTCCAGTAATACCTCGTATCTTTGCTTCAGGCTTCATGTTGATACGATGGGAGATGACCTGCAGTGCAATTCCTTTGATGTCGTCAGGGATGACGTAATTTCGTCCAGCGATTGCAGCAGCTGCGCGACCCGTCTTGAACAGTGATTGGGATGCACGAGGTGATGCCCCGTTGGTGACACGGTGATCTTCTCGAGTGCGTTGAACGATTTCGACGATATAGGAAAGGATTGCAGGGTCAACGTGCACGGTTTCAAGTGCTTTTTGCATTGCAACGACTTTCTTTGGCGAGGTGATTTGTTCGACATCGTGACCGTCCTTGCCGCGAAGTTTTCTTCGGGCCAGAATTGCTTTTTCTTGCGGTCGGTCTGGGTATCCCATGCTCATTTTCATCAAAAACCGGTCCATCTGCGCTTCTGGAAGTGGATATGTACCTTCTTGTTCGATTGGGTTTTGAGTTGCGAGAACGACGAAAGGAGCGGGAAGTTTGTGCGTGATTCCTTCAATGGTCACTTGCTTTTCTTCCATCGCTTCAAGCAATGCAGCTTGCGTCTTTGGCGGTGCACGGTTGATTTCGTCAGCCAGTAGAATGTTTGAGAACAGTGGACCAGCACGAAGTTTGAATTCTCCTGATTTTTGGTCGTACATGTAGGTTCCCATGATGTCAGACGGTAGCAAGTCAGGGGTGAATTGGACACGCTTGAATTTACACCCGAGTGCTCGAGCAAATGTATTGGCGAGAAGGGTCTTCGCCAATCCAGGGAAATCTTCGAGAAGCATGTTTCCGTTGGAGAGAATACCAACGGTGACTCGACGAAGGTTCTGTGGTTTTCCAATAATAACCTTGCCAACTTCGTTCATCAAACTGTTCGAAATGGCAGATACTGTGCCAATCAAATCTTGTGCGGCGGGGTTTTGACCCATTGCGGGTGCTTCATTGAAACCTGCTTCCATGCTGTGTGCCTCCTAAGGACAGTTCA
>DAME01000003.1:194972-195293 GCA_002499545.1 Euryarchaeota archaeon UBA88 | reverse complement strand
AGCGCTTATCGATAGATAGCGAGCCAAAAACGGTTATCTTCCCCAAAAGTGGTTTTCCTTGCGATGCAGACGAATGAGTTCGTCCAATATCTCCTGTTCAATCGGTGAAAGTTCAATTTTTTTCAGCCTCTTTGCATGCGACTCAGGGACATCAACATAGAATTCATCTAATTCTTCAATGTGACGACCCACCGTCGGGCCTTGAATTGCGACTGCAATTTCGTCGCCCTGATTTGCTTCTTTGACATCCTCGGATGCACGTGTGCGCAGACTCTTGATTTGCCCCACTGGCGTCCCGTCGATTTTCATCAGTCGCTGTCC
>DAME01000003.1:67643-194603 GCA_002499545.1 Euryarchaeota archaeon UBA88 | reverse complement strand
GCTCTGAACGTGTGGTCTTTCAGATACAACAGCCGGCCCGGATAAACCAACGATTCACGAGCAGCAGCATCGAGAGCAGCCTTCGTTTCATTTCGCCATTCTTCGTATGCATCCAGAATGTGATAGATAATTTCACCACTGAAAAACGCAATCTCGGCATCCTTGCTGTTCAATTGCTCGTCTACCTCTGAATTTCCTTTGACCGAGAAACCGAGAATGACCTTGTTGAGCGGGTCTTGGGCCGATTTAGCCATCAAAATATCACGTTTGTTCACCGGCCCAACCGTCGCTTGCCGAACCGGAATTTTCAATTTTCCAAGTTCAAAGGCAAGAGCTTCGAGCCCTCCAACGGTGTCTGCCTTGATGACAACTCCGTTGGTGTCTTCTTCTGCACCTCTGCACGCCTTGGTAGTGGTGTGCTCTTTGAATTCATTCCGTGGAAATACCTCATTGCACTTTGAACACATCATTGGCATTTTGTCAAAAATTGTTCGCCATTCCTGTCGAATAGCTTTTTTCGAGGACTCTTTTTCTTCAGGCGTGTTGGCACGATACAAGGTTGTACCTGCGATGGTATCTTCGAGATTCGGAGCGACGATTTTCACACCGCATGCTGCTTCTACTTTCTCAAAATTGACCCAGCGCTTACCAGCATCCCGCATTTCAGACATTCCTTTCGGTCGCTTGAGACCTTTGATATGCGTTGTAAACGGACCGTTGTTGGAAGCAAGCATCAACCTGTCACCAATCTTCAATTCACCGCGATACAGGATTACATCGATGGTTTTGCCCATTCCGACTTCATCCCGCATTTCAAGGACAGTTCCCTCAGCGGAGCCGAGCGTGTCCGTGAGTCGGTCTTCAAGAAAGCGCTCAGCAAGACCAACGGTGACAGCCAACAGATCTTGCAACCCTTCTCCGTCTTTGGCAGACATTGGTACAACAGCTACATTTTGGCGAAAATCTCGGATTTGATCGTAGCGTTCGATGTTAAAGCCGTGCTCAGAAAACTGCCCGAGCATCTTCCAGTACCGGTCGTTGAACAAATCTCGTACGTCTTCTCGCTGGTCTTTGAACGATTCCATGAATGAACGGCCAGAAACGGTCTTCCATCCATGTATTCTGTCCATTTTGTTGGCAGCAACTACGAACGGAGTTTTGGTTTCCTTGAGCGTATGAAGGCTTTCAATGGTTTGAGGCTGCAAACCTTCCATGATGTCGATGACTAAAATTGCGATATCGGATACCGCCCCTCCTCGGTTCCGTAAACTGACGAACGAATGATGGCCAGGAGTGTCAATGAACAGCAAACCGGGCGATTTGAAATTCTTACCGCCCAACATCGCTGCACAGGTTTCATTCAAAACATCGGCTGGAACTTCAGTCGCACCAATGTGTTGCGTAATGCCGCCGGCCTCACGATTCATCACGCTGGCTTGCCTGCTTGAACCAAGGGTTCGAACCAGATCAAGTACGCTGGTTTTACCGTGGTCGACGTGTCCAAGCACAGAAACGATAGGCTGGCGATTGTGGCCGCGAATGACTTCCTGTTCATCCGTGGGCGTTGAATCATCAGAAGTGTCTTCCATTCAACTCCCTCCAGATGCAGAGTGATGAACTCACTCGTAGACCCATGAGGTGATGGTTTGTTCCCAGTCCATTAGACCTTCGGGGAACCACAATCCGAGTTCAAATGCAGCAGTATCTGCAGCGTCTGAGCCGTGAATCATGTTGTACCCCATGTCCATTCCGAAATCTCCACGGATGGTGCCAGGATTTGCTTCTCGACCGTTTGTTGCACCGATTAAGGTGCGAGCGACACTGATTGCGTCTTTTCCAGACCATGCCATGCAGACGACAGGTCCAGAGGTTACGAATTGAATGAGTCCGGGATAGAATGGGCGCTCAGCATGGACTGCGTAGTGGGTTTCGGCGGTTTGTTTTGAAGGGACGACGGATTTCATACCGACAAGTTTCAGTCCTTTTCGCTCAAATCGTCCGACGATTTCTCCAATCAATCCACGTTGTACGCCGTCTGGCTTAATCATTACATAGGTTGTTTCCATGATGTTCACTGAATCAGCCCACCCGACTCCCCTTTATGAGCAATACGGAATGAGGGCGTCAGCGGTAGCACTCAGTGCTTCCAAAATGTTCAGGGTGTTTTCTGAAGAATCAAACGCCGCCCTTGACGAAATGGCGTGTCCACTTGACACGTCGAGCATTGCGCTTGAGTTTGACCATGTTCTTACGGGCCTTTGAGTTCTTGAACCAAAGCACGCTACCGTCTCGGCGCACGTACATCATACCGGTTCCCGGTTCGATTTCTTCTCCTGAGAAATTACAAATTCTTCGTTCTGGCATGTTCATCACCTTGCATTCAATTTACGGGCTTCTCGTCCAGTATCCTTCAGCATCAAAATATCGCCGACACGAATTGGTCCGAGAACGTTGCGAGAAATAATTCGACCAACGTCACGAGGGTTTGGCGCATCATTAACACGCACCTTTACTTGAGTTGCTTCGCCTGTCATGCCGGTTCGACCAACAATCTCAACGACTTCAGCAGGCCATCCACCGAGTTCTTCGCTCATTTTTGTCATCTCCAAGTATCAGGTTCACGCCTTGAGGCCCTTGATGGCTTCAACGACGTCGTTGTATTTTTCTTGTGCACCCTTGGTGATTTCCATGACTGCAATGGATGCCGCTTTGACACCGGTTGGAAGACCTGCAGCTTGTGCGAGGTGTTCTTGAGATGGTACATAGCCGAACGGAATGTCTTTTTCTGCACAGATCAGAGGGATGTGAGCGAGCAGTTCAGGTGGGTTGACGTCTTCTGCAAGAATGATGAACTGGGCAGTTCCGCGTTCAGCAGTCTTGGTAACTTCATTACTACCTTTCTTGATTCGACCGTTTGAGTTGGCCGACATCATGTCGTAAATCTTGTTCGATACTTCTTCTGGGGTTTCAAATAGCACGTGTACACTCATTGGACTTCACTCTCTCCTCATGTTAAGGCGTTCCTGCCCACAACCTCGCGGATATAAACACGACGGAAGGAATCAGCAGCCTAAATTATCTCGAAAAGCCTCATTCACGCTACAGAAAATCGATTTAAATGATGTACTGCGAGTCTAGATAGTCCACTCGAGTCGCTCAAAGAGGTCTTTCACTCCTCGAGCCAGCGCCGGACCGCCGGATATCACATCGCGAGGGTTTGAGAGCGAACTTGTGGCGTGAACTCCATCGACGTATCGAATCAACCGCGCAATTGCTCCACCGGTGAAAAGTCCGTGGGAGCAAGCGGCGTGGACTTCAATCGCTCCTTGGCTTCGCAATGCTTCGGCTGCACGGCAGATTGTCCCTCCAGTGGCGATCATGTCATCGACAATAGCGACAATCTTTCCGTCAACATCAAGGTCCTTTGCTTGATGAACTATCGTATGCGCATCGATTCGAGTTTTTTCGAGGTATGAAAATTCACAATCGATTGTGGCCGCTACTGCAGACGCACGTTCAATTGCGCCTTTGTCAGGAGAGAGGATGAAGTCTGGGTCGACGTGCTCTTTTAGGTGCATGGCGAGTTCTGGCATGGCTGAAGTGAAAGCGACAGGGACTGGCAAATCATGCAAAACCGACGGGGCGTGCAGGTCAAAAACAATGATTCCATCACATCGCGAGGCTAACAGGTGGCCGATTGCTTTGGCGGATACGGCTTCACCTGGCTTGAACCGCTTGTCTTGCCTTGAATATCCAAAGTATGGAATGGCAAGAAGGATGCCTGGGCCGACATCGTCCATCGATTGTGGTCCGATTTGATTGAGATTATCCATGTTGCCTCTGCGGACATCGTTGATGGCTTCCAACATCAGTAAGGTTTCAACAATTCCAGCATCGGGGAACGTGTTGGAGACCAATACCACAGGCTCACTTCGCACGGCTTGAATCACTTCAGAGGGGATTCGAATGTATCCTTCAGAGTCAGGGAATCGGCGCGTTTCCAACGGGTGGTGCTGCCAGTTTAGCGTACTCGCCAATTGCTCGGCGAGTGAGCGAGAATTACTTCCTGACAGCACGACCATGGTAGTCCCTTGTGCCTACCGAAGCATTGCCCCTTCATGTTCTTTGCGAGTGCAAAGCAAGCGTAGGTGAGGTGAAAGTGCGCGAGGCAGGACTTGAACCTGCGACCTCCCGGTTATCAGCCGGGTGCTCTAACCGACTAAGCCACCCGCGCAACTGTAGTCCGTGCGACTCACCTCCCCGTCATAAGAGTGACGGAACCATTAGGCAGTAGAAATTCACTCTTCTTCATCCATCGCGTTGATGGTGATGTAGGAGGGTAAGGTCAATACTTTGTCGAAGGTTCGTGAGAGAACGACTTCGTCGAGGCGCTCACGGGTTCGTGAGAATGCAGTGATCGGGATGCGAAGGGTCGCTTCAACACCGTAGCTGCTTTGGATGCCGGTTCGCGTCTTTACGATGACGCCCTTGTAGGTGCGCTTAACCTTGAACAGGTCAGTGATTACGCCGATTTCTTGGCCTTGATTGTCAAGCACTGCTCTGTCTAGCATTTCATCTGGTGCGTAGAGTTTTTCATCTATTCGGACGGTGTTTCGCCATCTTCGCTGCAATTCTCGCATTGATTTCGAAAGTCGTACAGTCCCATCGTTTCTGATACTGTGTACCAGTTCTTTCGGTAGTGGTGCTAATTCAGCGGGCTTCCGCATGAATTCATCAGCTACGTCGGATTCAACTTGGAGGCGCATTGAGCGCACCCGTGCTTCGTTCGGGTGATGTCGTTCACCTACGATCGTTCCTACTTTCTTGTCATTCACATATACATCTCTTTGGAGTAACTCCTGGATGTCGTATTTGTCGTTCGTCATTTTTCCCATCTCGTTGGCCAGTCTGTGTCCGGCTTACCCTCTGCTTCACATGAAAGGTCTTATACTCTTCGTAAAATTAAATGTGAATTCCAATTGTATTTGTCGTATAATTTACTACTGTTTCAATTGAAAAACGCATTTATTTTCATTTTTTGGGATGTCGTATAATTTATTCCTATAATTGAATTCACATTCGAAGAGCGGATTTTTTTGCTGGTGATGAGAAGAACTCGTTGAGCATGCCGAATGGTTGAAATTCACCTTTTTTCCAATAGAGATTCTATTTATGATCGATTTATTTCTGCTGCTTCTTTTGCGAGTCCTGCGTTCGAAACAGATCTGAAA
Source organism: Euryarchaeota archaeon UBA88 (assembly GCA_002499545.1). Lineage (GTDB taxonomy): Archaea > Thermoplasmatota > Poseidoniia > Poseidoniales > Poseidoniaceae > MGIIa-L1. Next base: position 189,372 of record DAME01000003.1, on the reverse strand, counting down.
CTACGTGGCTTTGGGCGATTCAAGGTGTTCTTGTTGAAATTTTCAATTGGAATTTAGACTTTTTCGCAGAATCTGTCGTTTGGGAAATGTCGCATAATTCCTCTAGTGGTAAGTTGATGTGCCATCACCTTCAGGGTCAATCATGGCCCGAACCCCCGTGATTCACCTTCGTGGGCTTCAAGCGAGCTTGTGCAGAACCACCATTGAACGCCTTGTCCGTACGGATGCGACAATTGTCATACCGGAGCGTTACATTCATGATGAGCGCCTTCGATATGCAGATGAATTGGCTTTTGGTGAATGCCAACTCCTATCATCGAACGCTGTTACAATCGAATCTGGTCACAGAATCCTTCTTTTCGGTACCGGGCCGTTTAATGAGGATCGTGACGGTGATGGGGCTTTCGCTCTTGATGGAATAGAAGTCGTGCTTGTCGTGCCAGGACACGGTCTATTCGAAGCTGACGGAGAGTGGATTGATAGCACTGTGAGCGTCTATGACCTTCTTGCACAATCGCATGATTCGGTCTGGGACCGGCCGGTGTTGTCTCAATGGCTTTCCAGTATCCAAGCCAATTCCCCTGCGCAGTTGGGTCCGACTGATCAGTATTGGTGGGTGAGCGATATTGATGTGGCTGATGCACTGGTTCGAATTCTCATGAGCGATGAAGCCTTTCCTCCAACGTTGAAGATATCAGGCCGCCGTCAGTGGAGCGGAACACAAACCATTGAGGAATTAGAGATGCTTTTTTCCCGCACTCAAGCAGGTATGAGTGGACAATTTAGCGTTGAACACTTGACTTCAGCTCCTGTTCCACACATTGAACTTCAATCATTAATCGTCACTGACCAACCACCAATGTCGGTTGAAGAGAACGCGTTGGTCCGACCTGACCTCGCTCCACTTCACGATGTTTTAGCCCGGGCAGACGGCGATGGATGGCGTCCCTTGGTTCCGATTCGGACCGCTTTAATGCATCACTTAGCCGGTCTTTTTTGACCTCAAGCGAGCGTCTGAGCCCCACCTTCAGGTAGCGTGGACAAGTAGGTGACGTTGCCCACCAAGGTTGGTCCTGACATGAACGTCCCCATGATACCAGTGTCACCGTTGGGGTTGTGGGAAAGTGAGAGCCACGGGCGTCCAAAGGCATCAATTTGCATGTCGATGAAATCGCCAAAGCCTCCGCATCGTTCGTAACCACAGGTTGGGCTTGCATCATCGAGAGGGTCATTGGGTGCATTCAGTTGCACGGTAGTGATGAGAGGTGTTGCGTTGAACGCATCGGTGATGACCGAAATGTAGCCGTGCCATACACCGTCGCCCTCTGTACCAATGTATCCAAACGCCACGCGACCGGGGTCTCCAGCAATCACCACTGGGAACCCAGTTCCTTCAAGATGGCTTGGACCGACCATTATTGCTTCAGACCACGTGTTAGCATCATCGACTGAATATGAGAAATACGGCATGTTGTCAATCCCCATCCACATGGCATAGACGTTGCTTTCACTGTCAGTATCCACTTGGGCTTCTTCAGCGTTCCACGTATCCGCAGTACCGGATTCTTCGGTTGGTAGTATGTGCTCGGTCCAGGTGATTGCCCCGTCTTCAGTTTTGTACATCGAATAACCGGTTCCATCGCAGCCCGTTTGTCCTCGATAGAAGTTGCCATTATCAGCACCGATAATGTGGGCTGAAAGACCACCGCTTTGGCAGTCTACTGGTGCTCCCGGGAGTTCAGGACCCCAAGTGAGACCACCGTCTTGACTTTGAGAACACAACGGGGCTGGATAATTTCCGTTGATGCAGAACACCCAGAGCGTTTCATGCAGGATTCCTCCGTATGGAGAGGAAGCAATTGTTTGATGATCCTGCACCGAATAGGATGTCGCAACAGAGGGTCCGAACCAAGAATCACCCTCATCATCGCTCCATTCAACGGTCATGCCGAGTAAAGCGTGCATGTCGAATTTCATAATTCGGTCCGTCCAAGGGTCAACATAGACGTACGGGTCGTTTGAATTCGCTACGGGTAGTACTGGCCCGTAGACGTTCTGACAAGTGAAATCGGACAGACTGGTCATTTCAATCATGTTGGTGCACTGTACGATAGCGGTTGAGCCTGCAGGGCCATTACCATAACTCGTGAAGTAGATGTTATCAGTCGATGTAATCCCCATTGTTGGCTCAAATGTTGAGAAGCCGGTTGCGTAGTATGTTCCTTGGCTGAAGTAGGGGATGTTTGTACCACCGAGAGCGGACGTGTTATTCATGGCGTTGATGCCTCCAGGATAGTGGTACCATGTTGTATTGCCGAGGGCCTGCTCAAATGCAAAGAAACCGCCATCGGTTTCCTCGCTCACAGTCGTATCACTTGCTCCAAGGCATCCCGCCAGCGGCATGAGTGCCATCATTGCAGTCAGAAAAAAGGCTATTTGTTTCTTGTTCATTGTTGTTCACCTCGTTGAAAAAGGTCCGCTCCAAGAAGAGGCAAGAGGACACTTGCATCTCCTTCAACACAGACATTTGGGGCTTCAGGGCGCATTTTTCCCCACGAAATCGCTTCGCGTAACCGTGCACCCGAAAGGCTTCCATCATGCTCTGGGGCAGTTGTGATGTACACCGCTGCATCCAAGCCACCTCGGTATTGATTCCACCAGATGACGTGATGCTTGGAAATACCGCCTCCAACCATCAGGGCATTGGATACTTCAACGTCCCATGTCATGTCGCTCATGACTTGTTCGTCAGCCAGCGTGTCAATGTGAAAATCTCTGTGTTTCTGGCGAAGCATGAACAATTGCGCTCCGATTGAACCGTCGGTGATTCCAGGGATGACGACTGGAATTTGGTGCTTGTATGCCCAATATATCAGCGAATCAGGTGTTCCTATGCGCTTGCCTAGTTCCCAGACGAGATGGATTGAACCGAATCCCAACCAAGCGTCTGCACCAGTCTTACCAGTCTCTTTCAATCGATCCTGGTACATTTCTTCGAGGACCGGTGTTAGAACTTCCTCAATAATTTCGCCGTAGGACGAATTGGGCACGATGACGTTCCCTAATCGCATCAATGAATGCTCACCAAGTTCGATGTCATCGAGTTCAAAGGCGCCATGGTAGTAGTTCTTGTGTGCTCGAGCGATGTCGTGATCAAGCATTCCACACGTGGTTGATACGACGTTAAACATACGCTGTTTGAGAGCTTCGACAAAAAAACCACGGGTTCCAGTCGCACACAAGCAAGCAGGGAATGAAAGCCAGTTGCATATCTTTGACGCATCGCCGTTTTCAGCATCAATTTGCTTCTTCATTTCAAGTAGAATATCTCGTGCTGTGGCCAGTTTTGTGGCAGTAAAACCACCAGCAGTGACCATTTGGTCCAGCAAGGAGCGGGGTGAGGAAATATCCTCAAATGCGTAGTCGAGGACTGGCTGGTCGAAGTCCTCGGGTTGAATCGCCATGAGCATCCGATTCACAACCTGCTCAAGAACCTGCCCACGAGATATGTCACACCCGTAGGGTGTGTGAATCACAACCTTTGTTCGAGTTCGAACACTCGATCCCGAAGCCGTGCAGCTTCTTCAAAATCGAGGTTCTTAGCGGCAACCTTCATCGCAGAACGTAGTTCGTTCAGCAAATCCTGTATTTGACTTGGTTCGAGGTTGTTGAACACGTCATCTGGTTCGTCATATGTCAATTGAATATTTGAATCTTCAATTGAACTTTTCGAAGAAACACCTCTCGAACCGTCCTGCCCGCTCCCCGATGCCCACGAACCGGCCCCCAAATTCAGATTCTGCGCCCAATCGCCATCTTTTCGTCCACCTTTTTTGGCAATCAATCGCTTTGAACCATCTTTCGAGGTTGAAGTACCAGCGATGAGGTCATCGATGTCAGAGTTCATTTTAGGTAGAGCTTTGACGATTGTTTTTGGCGTAATGTTGTGTTTTTCGTTGTACGCCTGTTGCCGTTCTCTTCGTTCCAGCGTTTGTTGAATTGCAGCCCGCATCGCTGGAGACATGCCATCAGCGTACAGCAGAACGTGACCGTTGACGTTACGTGCTGCTCGCCCAATTGTTTGCAGGAGACTTCGTTCATTGCGAAGGAACCCCTGTCGATCAGCATCAAATATGGCGACCAGACTCACTTCGGGGAGGTCCAGGCCCTCTCGAAGCAGATTGATTCCAACAATCACATCGATGTGGCCAATTCGCAGGGCGTTGATGATTTCTGTTCGTTCAATGGTGTCGATTTCGGAGTGCAGGTGATGCGCTTTCACCCCCATCCGATTGAGATAATCTGCTACTTCCTCTGCGAATTTGATGGTCAGTACAGTGACCAGAGTTCGCTCGCCTCGTTCGGTTCTGGTGTTGATCTCAGAAAGCAGGTCAGCAACTTGACCGCTGGTAGGACGAACCTCAATTTCTGGGTCGAGTAGGCCAGTAGGGCGAATTTCCATCTTTGCAATTCCCTCGATATGTTGGACCATCTTGTAGAGACTTTCGCTGTCTGGGTGTTTTTTATCTCGATCAGGTGGGCCTGCGCCACCGCCGCTTTGTGCGTGGAGGAGTCCGTTGGGGAGTGCTTGGCCGGTTATTTCACACAAGTGCCGCAATTCACGTTCACCGGGCGTTGCAGAAACATAGACCATTTGAGGGACTAACTGCTGAAATTCAGGGATTTTTAGAGGTCGATTATCAGCGGCTGTTGGAAGTCTAAAACCGTGTTCAATGAGGCTTTCTTTCCTTGAGCGGTCGCCGAAGTACATGCCACCTACTTGCGGAAGAGAAACGTGAGATTCGTCCATGATAACGAGAAATTTATCCGGATTGCCGTGGAATTGTTTCGCACATGCTGAAAAGAAGTCCAGCAAGCAATATGGTCGCTGACCACGTTCTCGCCCGTCAAAATGAAGAGAGTAATTCTCAATCGATTGACAATGTCCTATTTCCCGAATCATCTCGAGGTCGTACCGCGTTCTTTGTTCGATTCGGTGCCGTTCAAGTTCCCTTCCCTGGCTGGAATAGTGAGCAATTCGATCGTCCAATTCATCTTCAATTGAAACGAGAGCCTCTTCATATCTCTCGGGGCTGGTCATGAAGAATTCTTTCGGGTGAATCCATGCTTCATCGAGGCTATCGAGAACATCCCATGAAACGGGGTCGCATACCTGAACCTTCACCACACCATCGAAATCAAATTGTATTCGCAGCGGGTCGTCTCTACTTGGCATCCAAACGTCCAACACTTCACCTCGTAGCCGGCATTCACCTCGGTTCAAGTCAAGGGTAGTTCGCTTGTATTGAAGGTTGATCAACTCTTTGAGTAAATCACTTGTTTCGATATGCTGACCAACGTGGACTCGCACGTGGTATTCGAGAAACGTTTCAGGGGGGTTCAGTCCGTAGATGCACGATACTGAAGATACGATGACGCAGTCTGGCCTAGTGACCAAGGACGCTACTGCAGCGAAACGCTCCTGCTCAATTCGTTCATTAATCGACAGTTCTTTGTCGATGTAAAGGTCGCGTTTGGCGAGGTATGCTTCGGGCTGGTAATAGTCGTAGTGTGAGACGAAGTAGTCGACTGCATTTTCAGGAAAATACTCGGCCATCTCTTGGTAGAGTTGTCGAGCCAGCGTTTTGTTATGACTCATGATGAGTGTCGGTATGTTAAGGTGTTGAATCACCTGAGCCATGGCGTAGGTTTTCCCACTACCTGTCACGCCTAGCAGCACCGCTCGCTCTTGTCCATTTTCCAATTGAGAAATTAAATTTTCAATTGCTTTTGGCTGGTCGCCAGCGGGTTCGAACTTTGAATGCAATTTGAGTCGCTTGATGTTCGGGTGAAGGTGCTCTAAAGCCGCACCTTCAAGCGCCTTTGAGAGGTCGAACGGGTCACGTTGAGTGAGGTCGCTTTCACCTGCGTCAGCGTTGGCCAATTGCTCAAAGGCACCGTCATCATCCCACGCTTCAACCATGACACAACCTCGACTTTTGCGCTATTATCAACCTGTGCTTCGTTAAGGTAGGTACAGACCGCCGTTGACGTGAAGAATTGTGCCGGTGATGTACCTCGAATCTTTTCCAATCAGGAACGAAATTGTACTTGCCATGTCTTCGGGCGAACCAACTCGCTTGAGGGGAACTTCGTCCTCTCTTTGCGCTCTTTTTTCTGCTGAGTCACCCGCCAATATTGCCGTATCGACATAGCCAGGCGCCAAGACGTTAACTCGCTTACCTTCGGGTCCTACTGCTTGCGCAAGCGACCGGGCCCAGACCGATAGTGCTGCCTTTGAAGCAGCATAATCAGCACCATGTGGCGAGCCTCGGGTTCCTAATTGAGACCCGACAACGACCATCCTCGCATTCGGAGTTAAATACGGTTGAACTGCCTTCCATACAGCTACTGCGCCCTCGAAATTGGTAGCCATGGTTGCTTTGAGCGATTCAAGGGTGAGTTTGTCTGCAGCAACTCGTTCATACGAGCCATGATTGAGGACCAATGCATCAATCCCACGTGCCATCCAAGGATGAATTCCCAGCAAGCCGACTTCCCCAACATTGGAGCAATCAACTTTGACGGCAAGGGCATCATAACCGGCTTCACGGATCTCATTGACGACCATTTCTGCTGGTTTTGATGAGGTGTTGTAGGTCAAAAGTATGTCATAGCCGTCTTCAGCAAGGCGTTTTGAGGTTGCTGCACCAATGCCGCGTCCCCCTCCGGTAATCAGTGCGACTGGTCGCGACATGTCAGTTCCTGTCGTCCAACCATCATCAAACCTCCACAAGGCTAGGCATGCGCAGTATCGTTCTTCTCCATGTCAAATCTCCATGAAAGCGGTTCTTCAAACATCGATTTTTTCTTCCCATTCAGGATACGGGCATTCAAAATCTAAACTCCATCCAGCGTACTGCGCTCCCAAGTGATCGCTGTAGGCGAGGATCACATCCCAACGGCCACTCAATGAGATAGGGCGATGACGATCGCAGTCCATTCGAACCGAGACCCCCCATTCATCTGTCGTGATGTTGACGGTTCCACGAAACTGCTTTTTTTTCTCCTGGTACCACATTTCTTTTCCATCAAAGATCGAAATGATGTGGTGTTCTAATTTCTCTCGAATGCGTTTCAGTTTCTCTTTTAGAGGTTCTTCCTTATGCATGATTGAACAGTATTCAACCCCTTATCAACTCAATGCAACTTGAGAAATCCTCATTCAAAATGAGACATCAAACATCAAAAGGAGGATTCCGACGATGAGAGCAGGAATGGTGGTGTGCACCGTTGCCCAGAGGCTTGCAGCACGGTGCCGAACCAACAATGGAAACAGAGCATCTCCGTCTTGACTGATGGCATTTGCAGCAAGGGCTGGGAATGAAATGACGTCTTTGGTATAAGCAGTGATGGCGATGATTTGAGGTCCGCAGCCGGGGATTAGTCCAATGAATGAAGCGACAAGGACAGCAATCATTCCGTCCCCGTATTTGGCTAAGTCGGCTTCATCCATTCCTGAAAACAGCATCGAGAATTCAAAGACGAGGTAGGCTGCCATCACCCAGAAAGTGACGAAGGCAGTTTCGCTTGCAGAGTGAATCATCGTTTCTCTCATCGAATAGAGCTTATCACCAATCGATGCTTCTGTGTCATCGCGAATCCAGTTCCTCTGAGAGATGTAAAGAATCACCGACAGTGACGTACCAATCAATCCAATCCAGGTAATGAACCCGTGGAGTGTCAGGGGGTTGTATTTCAGTTCAAGAGCGAATTCAGCGTCTTGCGCACTCCAAACCAACAGCATTATCGCGAACACGAGTCCCAGTGCGGTTATGAGCCACCAAAGGGAGTAACCTTGGTGCAGCAGGAAATAGCCCAAACCACCTTCATCTTCCCTTCCAAGGTCATCAAACACTTCTTGTCGATCTTCTTGGTCAAAATCCATGCTTTCCAGAGGCGTAGAATCTTCGAATTTTGGACCGAATTTACCGAGAGGTTGCTGTGGGGTGACTTCCAGTCCATCGACCAGATAGCCCCACGCAACACCTACGGTGAACGAGATGAGGTGAACCGCAATCACGGGAGCGATGAACGATGAATCGATGAGCGCTGCACCAATTAACACGAATGCAGCATCTCCAAGTGTTGCGATTAACGTTGCAATAACCGTGCCGTAGGTGACGTAGCCACGGGCATACATCGGCATCATCACGATGGCGCCTCCGCAGCCAGGTGTGATGCCCATAAGAGCGCCAATGACCGGCTGCCAGCGCTTGTTCGCTCTGATTGCATCAACGAATTTACCCGCAGTGATGTATTGCAGCCAACTAAAGAGAAGTACCATTGCCGCAACGAAAACAGTCACAGCGAGAAAAGCGTCTCGCATGCTTACAACAATCACTTCGATGACTTCATCAAGGGTTGCCATCGATTGATGTCCAGCGTAGGGTTGTATAAATCATTTGAGACTGAAACCTTCATTGCATCATTGATTGAAAAGTCTCATTCAACGTACTGAGCCAGTTGTGGTGGTTGCCAATCGTCTGGCTTGAGGACCTTTCCATCTTCTCGCCGTAAGACCTTCCCGTCGACCAATTTAGCCATGTTTGAGCGATGGACTTCGTTAAACGCATCATCGTAAATATGTTGCATTCCATGATTGATAATCGATCCTGCGAGTATGTATCCTATGTCGGCCAGCGCATCAAGGACTTCCACGAGGTCGCCTGCTCGTGCGGCTTCAGCGTATTCTTCGACTTCTTCGCGAAGAAGTTTGATACGAAGTTCAATCAACTCCTCTGGGCCAAGCGCAGGAGCATCGAGCTTGGGAATCTCAAAGGCTTCATTGAATTCAAGGAGGGCGGTTACTATCGGGTTCATGATTCCATGTGGAATCTCACGGTTCATGAAAGTTGCATACCAGCAAGCAGAATCCATCCGGTGGCAACATGGCACCGAAACCACCACGCTTGGAACTGATCATGGTTCTGGTGAGCGAGGTAAACGGTGCCCAATATGATGGCACCGACAAGTATCGATATCGGCGTGAGGGTGAAGAATAATCCCGTCCATATCAGTGTTAGAACACCCATCGTTCGAACGGTGTTGGTTGGGCCAAAAGCAGCAGGAAATGAATGAATTCCGTTTTCGACATCACTGTCCATGTCCATCAGTGCATACCCAAGGTCAAACGATGCAATCCACAGCAAGACGCCGAGGCTGGTGAACAAAATTTCTGGATACCACGCCGTTCCCGTGAGTGCGTCCCATCCAAGGTCAGCCCCTACAATACCTAGCCATGCTCCAGCGGGAGCCAAGCCGAGGCATAATCCAAGCCAAAAGTGACACCCCCATGTGAACCGTTTCATGTAGGGGTAAGCGACGAATGCAAGCACGGGGAGCCACGCCATGCTCAATGCTACACTGTTGAGCTGCCATGCACCAACCAACAGCATGGCCAGAAACATTCCGCACAACCCGTAGGCGGTGGAGAGGGACATTGTACCCGCTGCAAGATGCCGTTGCCGTGTACGTGGATTAGCTGCATCAATCTCACGGTCGGTGATTCGATTCAGCCCCATCGCCAGACCACGCGCACCAACTGCTGCAATGAGAATCCACAATAACTGGGCTGAAGAAACGCTGTAATTTTGCTGGCTTGCGAGATTCGCGCCGATGAATACGAATGGAAGTGAAAACAGGGTGTGCTCGATTTTAATGAACGAAAGAATCTGCTTAACGTCCATTACTGCGTTCCCCCGAATGAAAGATGCGGGGGCCATTCATACTTATCCAATTCTGGATGGAGTGCAATTTTTTCGAGGGTTTCTGTCGAATGTAGCGTGACGGCCGGCCATCTTCGAACACCGAATGCTTCGGAAGGAATGGGCGTGGTTGCGTCCCAGCAGAGACGGGATTTCTCTTCATCAAAACACAGGCCGCGACCCACATCGAATCTGGAAGTAAGTTGCCAGAGCAACCTACGTCGGGCTTTTTTACAGTGTAAATCCATGTCGTCATTGGTGATGAAAAGCCATCGAAGACTTTTCTGCTTATCCAATTGCCAAATTGAACTTCTCAATTGAGAAATAATCGCTCTTCTGTTTTCTTCTGCTTCGTCATTCGACTTGGATTGACCATCAATACTGGTTGGCGTACCTTCAATGTGGGTCGTGACGACCAGCATGCTGTCCCTCAACATTCGAGCATCAACGACACCTTCGATTCGTTTGACGTCCTCGAGTTGTGAGAATCCGGGAGCAGAGGAGATACCTTGTCGCCATTCAGGAGTCGGTTGTGAATACGACCCTTCTAACGGTTCATTCGCCGACCTCGGGTCTCGCTCTGCGAGAGTGGTGGCATCGATGAGTAACTTGCTGTGCACGTTTTCATACGGGCTGGCTGCTTCAAGAGAATCCGCTACCATTCCATCCAGTACCAGGACGTCTGTAGCGATGTCAACCTTTGAGTTGAGAGCATCGAGTAGGGCTTCAAGGTCTTTTGGATCGTGACCCTGGTCAACAGCGATCATGGTTTTGAGGAACATCATTTGACCCGCTCCAAGCAGGCCAAGAGCGGTTTTCCGACCTTGACGTGGATAACGCTGCTTTGAAGATACAATGGCAAGGTTGTGGAATCCTGTTTCCATCGGTAGGTGAACGCTGCTTACATCCCTGTGTTGGAAATTGAGAACTGGGGAAAACTGCCGTCCAATGGCTTCACCAAGATGTCCATCTTCCATCGGGGGTAGACCAACAATGGTTGCGGCCAAAACTGCATCTTTGCGGCACGTGATTGCCGTCACGTGCATCACGGGGTACTGTCCAGTCAGTGAATAAAATCCGAAGTGGTCACCAAACGGCCCTTCCAGTCGGGTTTCTCCGGGGATACAGTAACCCTCGATGACGATGTCTGCTTCAGCAGGTACCATCAGGTCTTGAGTCAGAGCTTTGGTGATTGGGAGGGATTTCCTGCCAAGAATTCCGGCGAATTGATATTCGCTCAAGTTGTCAGGTAGAGGAGAGATTGCAGAAAAAATGAGTTCGGGAGGTCCACCCATACAAATCGCAACCGGCATCCGGTTATCCCCCCCCGACGCTTTGATTGCCGCTGCGTGGTCTGCAGCATGCTTGTGGATTTGCCAGTGAAGTCCAATTTGCTTCGGTCCAAACACTTGGGCGCGATACATGCCAAGGTTGTGTTCACCGTTTTTCGGGTTCTTCGTGACCACCAAGGGTAGAGTTACAAATGGCCCACCGTCTTTTGGCCACGTTGTAGGAATTGGAAGTTGAGTCAAATCAACAGGTAGTTGTACTCGCTGGCAGTTGCCTTTTCGCTTTTTCCGAGGCGGCATTGCAAGTGCGTCACGAACAAGCGGTAGTCCCTTCCATGGTTTGCGCATGTAGAGCCCAATATCGGGTTTCATCATTGCAACCATCCGGTCGCCAATTTCGGTTTCATGGCTTGCGCCGAGGGCGCGTAAGGTTCTGTCCTGGCCGCCAAACAAGTTCATGGCAAGAGGGATTTTGCTGATTGTACCGTCAGCCAGTCTCGGTTTTTCGAACATCACGGCTGGGCCGTCGTTTTTGACAAGCAGGTCAGCGATAGCACCCGCTTCGAATTGGACATCGACTGGACGGGAGATTCTCAGCAGTTCGCCGCGCTGCTCGAGATGGTCAATCCATCGTTTAGAAGTTCGCCACGCCATTGGATGTTCGTGGCACATCCTCCCTTTGAACCATCGTATGTATTCAAGAGGTATTTCAGCACCAATGCAATACATGCATTCAAAACCTCGAAGTTGGTAAGAGCATCATGCGCTTACTCAGCACGGTGGTTGTTTTTTTGATTATCAGCCTGCCATTGGCCGGTGCCCAAGCTGCGTCTGATGATGTCATCATCACCGTGGACAGCAGCAGTCTCCGATTCAGTCCGTCTGAGGTCACCGTTGAGGAAGGGCAAGCTGTTCGCTTCATGTGGAGCGGTCAAGCCCTACCCCACAACGCTGTAGCGGACGACGGTACGTTTGATTCAGGGGAACCAGCGCGCGACGTGGACTATCGGGTAGTATTTGAGATCGGCACGGCAGGGAGCTATCCGTTTGAGTGTGAACCCCACGCATCAGTTGGGATGGTTGGTGTAATCACCGTTGAACCAGCACCCGTTATTGTTGCTGAAGAAGTACCCGTGTCAGAGCCAGAGCAAACACCTGCTGTTTCCATGCTTTCCTCTGTTCTGCTTCTCGTACTGGTTGCGGTGAAGTACCGTTCAGAGGACGAAAATTCGTCGAACTCGACCGTTTCGTTCAAGGACTGAATTCGTCTGTTCTGTCATGAGGGAGTTCAAGTGTACGACGTATTGGTCATTGGAGCGGGCCCGGGTGGCGGCTCTTCAGCCCTTGCTGCCGCACGAGCAGGGCTCTCGACGCTTATCGTCGAAGCCGACAAAGAAGTTGGTACTCCGGTGCACTGTGGTGAATGTCTGAGTGAGCTTGCCGTTCAAAATCTCGAACTTGAGATCCCGGAACACGTCAAGGCACTTGACGTCAAAGGTATTCGCGTCATTTTTCCAGACGGGACTGAAAAACTACTCACTGAGAAAGGTTATGTCCTTGAAAAGCACCTGTTTGAACAATGGCTGTGCGATGAAGCCATCAAAGAGGGTGCGGAACTTCAACTCAAACATCGCGTTACTTCAATGGAGCGTGTTTTCAATAGCGAAAATGAATTTTCCTATTGGAAAATTGATGGTAGAGGTGATCTGTTTCCTCTGGAATGTAAGTCAGTCATTGACGCATCGGGCGTGAAGGGGGCAAGTTCGAAACTTCTCGATATGGGGACGAAGATTGAGACCATTGCTGGCTTGCAGTACGAACTTGTGGAGGTTGAAAACGACGGCTATCTCGACTTTTATCTCTGGCCGAAGTATTCACCGCATGGGTATGTTTGGATGATTCCTAAGAAAGACGGTAGAGCAAACGTTGGATTGGTCACCACCGATACACGGGGGCTTGGAAAACACCTCGACAATTTCATCCAAGACACGTACCTTGACGGTAAGCCAATGGTGAATCCTCCTTGGAGGCCTGAGGGGACGAAAGTGAAATCGTTTGGTGGTAACATTCCAATTTCCGGTCCACGTTCTGTCACTGTCGACGACGGCCTGATACTTGTTGGTGACGCAGCAGGCTTTACTTCGCCCTTGTTCGAAGGCGGCTCGCATCTCGCTCTTTGGTCAGGTCGCGAGGCTGCTCAAACCATTGCTGCGGCTATCAAAGCAGACCACCCGCTCACCAAAGAGCATCTTGACGGATACCAGGCTGCTTGGAAGAAAGCATTTCCGCCGTATTCAAAGATTCTCAAAGGCAAAACCGCCCTGTACGATCTCACCGATGAAGAGATGTCAGTCATGGCTCACTGCCTTCCCGAAGAACTTGGCAACATGTCCCCGCTTCAAAAAATTGGAATCGGCTTCAAAATATTGTACCGCAAACCTATTCTTTTCACCAAGCGCGTGATTCCGGTGCTTCTTTCGTTCGGCTATTCACGTGCCAAATTCTTTGGCTGGTAACCTTGATTCAGCCGTTGAATGACGCGTAACCTCCTTGAGGGGGCATCACGACCATGCACCATGTGGGGAGTGACAATGTTGCTGGCGATTCTCGCCGCAATTGCGCTGTTAATACGTCCCCGGATGCATGAGACAAACCTGCTTGGTTCCGTTGCGTGTCATCTTCTTATGGCGGCTCCGTTTTTCGCACTGGCCAGTCGTTTCCTAGTCAACGATACATCGTATGCGCATGTCGTCTCTTACGGGGGTGAAGAACTACCTCCAAAATTCCGTTTTGCAGCCACCTGGGCAGCACGTGAAGGGCCACTTCTCCTCTGGGTCATGTGGATGACACTGCTTGCTTATGTTTGGCGTAAGCCCATGAAGGATGAGGGCGATGCTCACCAACTCCGTCTGCGCTTTGTGCACGGTTTTAGCCTTCTTCTGCTCCTCGTTTCACAAACCCTTGAACCGTTTCAACGAAGCGTCGGAAGTGGCATGGGTACGGGGTTGAATGAACTGTTACAGACCGACCTTATGGTCATTCATCCACCGCTGATTTTCCTCGCCTATTCCTTTTGCATTCATCTCGGCGCGGTATCGCTTTCCTCAATGTTTAGCGGTGAGACCAACCTGAAAAAACGAATGCTACAAGTTGTTCGTCCTGGGCTGCTTGTGGCAACCCTTGGAATTGGGCTTGGTGGATTATGGGCGTATTTGATCCTTGATTGGGGGGGGTATTGGGCTTGGGACCCAGTTGAAACAGGCTCCCTGTTGCCATGGTTGGCCTTAGTGTTCATGTCACATTTGCGCACACGACCGGGAACCACCAGTGCCAAAACGTGGATTGGAGCTGGAATTGCGACAGGTGGATTGGCTTTGTTTGCAACTCTTGTTACACGGGCTGGAGGTGTATGGGCTTCTTCAGTTCACACTTTCGTGATTGATTCAGAAGGCGCAGCTCCTCAAGATGCGTTTTCCAGAATGATGATTCTCAAATCAGACCCTACAGCTGGTGTTGAAGTGATGACATACCTCATTCTTCTGCTGTTTTTGATTGGTTTCTGGCTTCAAAACAACCGCAGCAGTGAGGTCGATTGGCAACCCGACCGAAGAAGCCTGTGGCTGTTTGGAATCCCGTTTATTGCAGCATTGCTGACCATTGTTGTCGCTTGGCTGAGGGCGCAAGGCTGTGGAGAGGGTTTCACTGGTGAATGCTTTATCGATGCTGATTTTGCGATTTACGCAACGGTACCAACTCTGTTCTTTTCACTATCAGTCTTCGCTCCTTTAGCTGTCGAAACATTTTCACAACCCCTTCGCTCATCTCCCTCGTCGTCTGGTTGGAGTTTTACCAACGCCTTTTCTCAATCTTCGAATCAAAACATACTGGTCTTTGTCTCGTTGCTTGTTGTGGGGGCTGGTGTCATGGTGCTCACTGAAAATGCATTTTTCGCCATGCTGTTTTTGATTTTCTTCACGCCGTTATACTATTCGTTGGATGCCACCCGTCATTGGGCACTGGGTGCTGCTGGGGTCGTGCTGGGATTGGCAGGTGCCTGGTCTGGTATGATTGGAATACTTCCTTCCGGCATTGTGATGCTGATTTTTATCCTTCCATGGTTGTTGGCTCCAGAAAACCAAGAAACTGGAAACTTTTCTCTCTTTGCGCGTGCTTCTCAGCAAAAAATAGCGCTCTGGGCTTCAGTGATGGTTGTTGGAATCTATCTGATTCTAACGCTAGTATTGCTGCTTTCAAGCATTGACTCAATCAACTTTGAAGGACATGAATTGTACGGTACTCCGTTTGTCGTGGCACTCGCTGGGGCGCTATTCCTGTATTCGAATCGTCGGGGTGAAGCACGGAAGAATGGGGTGCTGCTGCTAGTTACACTGGTCCTTTCGCTTGTGGTAGCGGTGTGGCAACCCACCGCCCTTGGGATGGATTCGGATACGGCCATGTCTTCGCTCATCGTCCGAGGTGTCTTGGCGTGGTTGACGCTCCCGATTCTCTTGTTGGTTGTCGTCCCAATGGCGAAAGAAGTCTTCGTAACGCAGGCTGTGAAGCGTACATCTCCGCCTCTGTGGAAGCGCATTCCTTTCGGTGCCCATCTCGTCCATTTCGGACTTATACTGTTGCTTATTGGGCACGTTTTCACAACGGTTCTTGTCGATCGAGGTGATGCAAGCCACCGCCTTACTATGCCAAAGAACGAAATCATTATCGATGGAGATTTTGGTTATGAATTCACTGGACTCACCTTGGAGAGTGAGGGCTTGGAAGTGGGCGACGGCTATGTTGGAATTCAAATTGACGTCTATCGAATGGACGGTGACAAGGTGGGTGAGAAGATCGGCACTGTTGAACCCGGGATGCTACGCTTTGATACAACCACGGATACCGGATTTGTTCTCCAATCGACATCTCGTTCTGAAGTGGACACTTTGTCCAGGTGGAGCGGAGATTTAGTGTTCATATTCGATGGAAGTCAAGCCAATGGCCTCATGCAACAGACATCACAGGCTGGTGCGGAATCGGTGCAACTTGTCCGAGTAACCGTCTACGACCTTCCTGCATCTCATTTGGTTTGGCTCGGCTGGAGTACCATGTTGATTGGAATGGCGGTGGTCGTTTGCGCAGATGTGAGTAAAAAAGGGTCACTGAAAGGTACTTCATCTGATTCAAATGAAGAAGAGTGAACAACTACTTCGCCAATGCAATTATCAAGGGGGCGATGGTCGCCGGACTACCCGAAAGGGAGGTATTACCATGGAAGACGGAACTATTGTCCACGTTGATTATGAACTCTACAACAATGAAACAGGTGCACTCATTGAGACCACCCGTGAATCAGTCGCTAAAGAACACGATGCTCATCAAGAGAACCGTACCTATGAGCCAATGGTTTGCGTGGTCGGCGGCGGACAACTTATCGCTGGATTCGATGCAGCACTCAGCGACGCTAAGAAAGGTGAAGAAACAGAAATCGTCATCGCTCCGGAAGATGCATACGGCGAGAAGGACGCTGAACAAATTGAGACCATCAGTATCGACAAGTTGATTCGAGCCGTTCAAGACCCGAATTCCCTCTACATCGGTGCCCCAGTGACCATCAACGGCCGACAAGGACAACTTTCGTACCTTGCAGCTGGACGAGCTCGTATTGACTACAACCATCCTATGGCTGGAAAGTCACTCAAGTACTCATTCAACGTTGTTGATGTGATTGAAGGTAAGGAAGAAAAGGTCACTGCACTGCTTCAAGCAAACACTGGCCACACTGGCTTTGAAGTCTCCTTTTCAGGCGACGACCTCTCGATTGTTCTTCCTCAGACAATGCTGTTTGACACCAATGCTGCTATGCTCAAGTTCCGATTGGTCACGACCATCCGGGACGCTGTTGAATGCGGCAAGGTTTCCTTTGTTGAAGTCCATGAACCTCGTGGCTTTGGCGTCGATGAAACTGAAGAATCAGAAGAATCCGAACAATCTGACGATGCAGCAGACGACGGTGAAGATCTCTCGTCGTTGTCCGTCGCTCAACTCAAGGAACGATGCAAGGCTGCTGGCCTCCCAGTTGGTGGAAAGAAAGCAGACCTCGTGGCTCGCCTCTCCGAACAGTGAAGTTGTCTCGATTGGCTTTTCTTGAGCACATCCTTCCCCAAAGGATATTGATGAGAGGCATAAGCGCTTGACAGGGATTGGTATGACGACCATTGACGAGTTAGAGCAGCAACTTGCCTCCCAGCATCCATCACTTCCCAGTGACACATATTCACTGGTTGAGAAAATTTTACTGTGGGCAACCTTGTTCACCTTCGCAGGTCTTGCATCAGGCTTGGTTCTAGCCAACCAGACGGTGTGGGTTGAAGGCTTGAAACCAATTATTTGGGATCCGATCCTTGAGGATGCGGGGGCTGCTGGAGATGCAGACTACAATTCCATGAATACCGCCATTTACACCTTCAGCATGCTCGCTTGTGTTGTTGTTCTGCAAGCACTCTTCCGCAAGGCGAATTTGCCTGCGGATGATAAGATGTTGATTGCGCTAACCTCTTGGGTGTGCCTCGCACCCGTTCTGCGTGTGCTCGAAGACGCAGATTTCTTCAATTCAGACATGGATTGGTTGTTCATATCCCCTATCATTCATTTGCATTTGGCAGCCTGGTTGGTAGTCGTTGGAGGTGTTTCCAAATACCTCGCCCAACGTTGGAATGGTGATGATTCTGATCGAGCAGAAATCATGGTTCGTAAGTCGTTGCTGCCCATTCTGTCATTGCTGTTGTTTTTCCACTGGGCTTACTTGTACCAGCCGGCGTACTCGAGTCATGAGACAATGGGCATGCCGTGGGTCTATGTTGGGCTTTTCGCCTCATTTGGCGTATTGTTTGGAGTCGTGTTCAAGACTCGAGGATGGCCGGCAATTTCTCGAAGCCTCCTCGCATTTGGTTCAGCCGCATCGGTTCTTGGCGTGGGCCACTGGATTCAATTTCTTTCCACTCCTTGGGCCCAAGAAAGTTCCAGAGTTTCAGAATCAATCGCAATTTGGCCAATTTTTGTGGTTCTCGGGATTCCCGCTTTGGTCTGCTATGTGATGTACAAGCAAGGTATCGATGATGCCCGACACATACGCCTCACTGGATATGAGGCAGGTGTCTTACCTGAAGGGATTTCAATCAAAGCATGGGAAAAAGCAGGGAGCGAACTCGAACACCATCCAGTAGAAATGCTTTCGAGAAAAGCACTTCTTGCAAGTCCGATGGTGTTGGTAATGGTCTTCGGACAGTTGTGTGATGGATTTGCGACCATGGTTGGAATTGATTTCTTCGGTTACGGTGAGAAGCACGTTGTCAGCAACCAAGTGATTGTTTACGGTGGACAAATCAACGATGCACTCGGGGTATCTCTGGGAGAGGGCGCATGGCTGTTCGTGGTTCTGAAAACGGTTCTCATTGCAGCAATTACATGGATGTTTGTCGAAATGAAAGTTGAGAATCGGCAGCGTCACATCCGTATCTTGATCGTTCTCGCAGTCATGATTGTCGGTCTTGCTCCGGGTCTTCGAGACATCGGTCGATTGATGCTTGGCGTATGAGCACATCCATTAGAGTACTGTAGTAGTGTTAAAGACGGCCTCCACCTCCCTCGGTTTGAGGGGTGGAGATGGACCGATTACCGACTCGAGTGAATCGCAGCGACTCCGACTTTTCAGAACGCAAAGCGGCGAACCTGCAATTGGTGGGAGTGCTGAAAGAACGTCTTGCCGTTGCATCAAACGGTGGAGGTGGTAAGTATGTAGAGCGGCATCGTGGCCGCGATAAACTCCTCGCTCGGGAACGTATCGAACGGATCATTGACCCCGGGACTGCTTTTCTCGAACTCTCGCCACTTGCAGCATTTGAACTGTACGACGGCCGTGCACATTCGGCAGGAATCGTAACTGGCGTCGGCCTTGTTCACGGACGAGAGTGCCTCTTTGTCGCCAATGACGCTACGGTCAAAGGCGGTTCTTACTACCCCATGACGGTGAAAAAACACATTCGTGCCCAAACCGTTGCCCATGAAAACCACCTTCCATGCATCTATCTGGTTGATTCAGGAGGTGCTTTCTTACCGATGCAGGATGAAGTCTTCCCCGACATCGGACACTTCGGCCGAATTTTCCGTAACCAGGCTCGAATGTCTGGTGATAAAATTCCGCAGATTGCAGCGGTACTCGGCTCCTGTACTGCTGGCGGTGCGTACGTGCCTGCGATGAGTGATGAATCAATCATTGTCAAAGGAAACGGTACCATTTTCCTCGCCGGACCCCCGCTGGTGAAAGCGGCTACGGGTGAGGTTGTCTCTGCTGAAGACCTTGGTGGAGCGGATGTGCACACGGCTCAATCTGGCGTCGCAGATCACTATGCTGAAGACGAACATGAGGCTTTACGCATGGTCCGAAACATCGTTGAAAACATTGGTCCACGATCACTTGCGCCGGCGGCAAGCGCACCTGCAGAAGACCCAGCTCACGATGTTGAAGACCTTCTCGGCCTCATACCAAACGACAATCGCACGCCGTTTGACATCAAGGAAATTATTGCGCGAATCGTCGACGGTTCGAGGTTCCATGAATTCAAAGCACGGTACGGCGGAACCCTGGTATGCGGATTCGCCCATATTCACGGCCACAAAGTTGGTATCGTCGCGAACAATGGAATCTTGTTTTCAGAATCCTCTTTGAAAGGTGCGCACTTCGTCGAGTTGTGCGGTCAGCGTGGAATTCCACTGGTGTTCTTGCAAAACATCACCGGCTTCATGGTTGGAAAAGCATACGAAGCCGGAGGTATCGCCAAAGATGGTGCAAAACTGGTTACGGCAGTTTCCTGCGTGAACGTCCCTAAGTTCACGGTCATCATTGGTGGTTCGCACGGTGCAGGTAACTACGGCATGTGTGGTCGAGCATACGACCCGAGGTTCCTCTTCATGTGGCCGAACAGTAGAATTTCAGTGATGGGTGGCCCTCAAGCCGCTGACGTACTCGCTACGGTCAAACAGGATCAGAGGGCGCGTGAGGGACTTCCGGCAATGGACGGAGAAGAGCTTGTCGAATTTCGGGCTCCAATTCTTGAAAAATACGAAACTGAGGGCAGTCCGTACTACTCAACAGCCCGACTTTGGGATGATGGCATCATCGACCCGCGTGACACACGAGACGTACTCGGTCTGTGTTTAGCCGCGTCGCGCAACGCTCCTTTGCCAGACGACCGGTTCGGCGTATTTAGGATGTAAATATCAATTAAAAAATTAAAAATGCAATTGGAGTTTTCGATATGATGATGAACGACCCACTGCCCGTATCTGAATTGATCACGCTTTCCATTGATGGTTCGACGTGCTCTATCACGTTGGACCGAGAAGACAAGTTCAATGCCTTGAACGTTCAAATGATCACTGAACTCTGCACTGCCTTTGACTGGACTGCACAACGCAGTGTGGGGGCTCAAGGCCACCTAACCGACGAAAACGGCACTCCGTTCTTACGAACCATCGTTCTTTCAGGTGCAGGTCGTCATTTTTGTGCCGGTGCTGACATCAACATGATGCGTGATGCGGGTGCGAATTCTGCCGAAGAGAACCGCCTAGATTCAGAGCGTCTCGATCGCCTTTTCAACGGCCTGTGGTCACACCCCTGCTTCACCATTGGAGCAGTACAGGGTGTCGCTTTAGGCGGTGGAGCCGGTTTAGTCGCATGCTTGGATCACGTAATTGCGACATCCAATGTGAACATTGCATTGTCGGAGGGTAAACTCGGCATTCTTCCAGCAGTCATCGGGCCGTATGTCTATCGCCGTCTCGGTTCCGCTTGCTTTCGTAGGCTTGCCATGCAAGCAAGTCGTATCGGAGCAGAAGAGGCACTTCGAACCGGTTTCATCGAACAGGTTGTAGCAGAGATGGACGACCTTGGTCCAGCAGTTGACGCCCTTGTCGAGGAAATGAAGAGCACTGGACCGTGTGCGGTTACATTGGCCAAAGAACTCACACTGAACTTCGACCGTTGGGATAAATCCGATGAAGAATTACGACTATACACCCTTGATTTCACGAGTAAAATGCGTAGTTCTGCAGAAGGGCAAGAGGGGCTTTCTTCGTTCCTCGATAAACGACCAGCGAATTGGAAAACGGAATGAGGTGGCACCAATGGTCAGCAAGGTCTTGGTTGCAAATCGTGGAGAAATCGCTTGCCGAATTCTCCGTGCATGCAGCGAAGCGGGCCTTGAGAGTGTCGCTATTTACGCTTCAAACGATGCCGATTCGATGTTTGTTGAGTTGGCCACAGAAGCGATTATGCTTGAAGGTGACTCGATTTCTGAAACCTACCTCAACCAACAGCAGATTCTTGAAATCGCCTCATCATCTGGATGCGATGCAATCCATCCCGGTTTTGGTTTTCTCTCTGAGCGTGCAGATTTTGCCCGGGCAGTTGGGGACTCGGGCATCCAGTGGGTCGGTCCAAGTCCTGAAGCCATCGAGAAGATGGGGGATAAAATGACTGCTCGCATCACGATGCGCCATGCAGGTGTTCCCGTTATTCCCGGTGAAGAAATTGAGCAGGAAGACGAAGGTGAAGCTCTTCGTGCAATTGAACAAGCCAGTAGCCGGGTTGGATATCCACTGCTTTTGAAAGCCTCGTCCGGAGGAGGTGGAAAGGGAATGCGTGCCGTTCAACGACCTGATGAACTTCTCGATGCTGCCAAAAGTGCCCGTCGAGAAGCAGTGGCTGCTTTTGGTGATGGGCGAGTCTATCTCGAACGTTTGCTCACAGGCTCAAAACACGTTGAAATTCAAATTCTGGCTGACCGAACTGGTCGAACAATTCATCTCGGAGAGCGTGAATGCAGTGTCCAGCGTCGTCATCAGAAAGTATTCGAAGAAGCCCCATGCGCAACGATGACCGAAGAGATTCGTTCAGCGATGGGCCAAGCAGCCGTAGCAGCAGCCCAAGCGGTCAATTACGAGGGAGCAGGTACAGTTGAATTCCTTCTGGCACCATCAGGTGAATTTTTCTTCTTGGAGATGAACACTCGAATTCAAGTTGAGCATCCCGTGACGGAATTGGTGACGGGCGTCGATATTGTCCGAGAGCAACTTCGAATCGCTGCCGGTCAGCCCATGTCGTGTGGTGAATTGCACTTACGTGGTCACGCAATTGAGGTGCGCCTCTACGCAGAAGATGCGAGCAATAACTTCCTTCCCGCCATCGGGCCTTTGGCGGTGTTCAGACCACCAGAAGGCCCTGGAATCCGACTGGATACGGGGGTTCGTCAAGGAGATGAAGTGACGCCAAATTACGATCCTATGCTTGCAAAACTCATCGTCTGGGCTCCTTCTCGAGAAGAGGCACTCCAGCGAATGCGCCGTTCATTGGACGATTTTGTTGTGCTGGGAACAACGACCAATCTCCGGTTTCTTCGAGAACTGTGCGATGTTCCCGATGTGATCACTGGAGATACTGATACGACCAT
This sequence comes from Euryarchaeota archaeon UBA88, assembly GCA_002499545.1. GTDB lineage: Archaea > Thermoplasmatota > Poseidoniia > Poseidoniales > Poseidoniaceae > MGIIa-L1. Next base: position 166,812 of record DAME01000003.1, on the reverse strand, counting down.
GATTGACCGTTTATGGCCCAACGGTTGGTCGCCTGCCGTGCCTCCAAACTTTACCGATGGCGCTCTTCTTGTCGCTGCTGCTGCTGAGAGTGCTGGGCTCAACATGTCGCTATCTGTTTCAAACCAAATGGTCGGTGACAGTGGCCCAGTGAGTCCATTTTTAACATTGAACAGGAGGTATCCGTGATGCAACACCAGTTCAAGGGCCACGATGGTTTAATCGAAGTACTTCTTGAAAAACAGGGAGATCATTGGTTGTTCAACGGCCACACAGCACGAGTGAAAGATTCACGCACCCTCTCTCTCGATCTTTCCGATGGCACTACAGGTCAAGCCACTGTTGTCAAAGTCAAAGATGCATGGTGGGTTCATTTCCAGGGCCATACGTTCTGTCTGGAACGCATTGAACCGGGTACAAGCGATGGAGGCGATGAGGGAGGACTCACAGCCCCAATGCCGGGTAAAGTTCTGGAAGTTCTCGTTCAGACAGGTGACGTCGTTGTTGCAGGTCAGGCATTGATGATTCTTGAAGCAATGAAAATGGAACACAGAATTGTTGCAGCCACCGATGGCACAATTTCGGCAGTGCACTTCGCAGCAGGTGACCAAGTTCAGCAAGGTTCTGCTCTGCTTGAATTGGTCGAATGAGCTAGCTGCGTCGAGCGCTTTGTTGGCGTTTTCTACTGCCGTGAATGAGGTACACTTGAGTCGCTCTCGTTTTCGCTGCGGGGTGACCTTTGGCACCGTAAGCAGCACTGATACCTTCTTTCCTGGACTCCTTTTCATCCACGATTGGTGCAGGATAATCTTTTCCAATGCGGCAGGAGAAGGTTTTCTGTTGTTCTTCAGTCATACGCCAAGGGTGGTGGATGTATTGTTCCGGAACATCCCGCAATTCCTTTACCCAGGTCCGAATAAATTCCCCAGTTGGGTCGTGATCCATTGCTTGTTTTTCCACCGAATAGGCCCGTATCGAGTTGATTCCGGTGACCCCTGACTGCATGTGGATTTGTGACCAGTGAATGCCAGGTTCGTAATCGAGGAACATCCGCGCCATGTGCATTCCAGTCTCTCTCCAGGGCAGCCAAAGCGTGTAAGAAGCAACCGATTGAAGCATGGCTCTCATTCGGAAATTAATCCAGCCCGTTGCTATCAGCGAGCGCATACAGGCATCAAAGAAGGGCCATCCGGTAAATCCATACGCCCAAGCATCGAACTTTTCTTGGTCGAAAATCCTCTCTAATTGTTCATCAAGTTCAGGGTTCAAGGCGATTGAATCCATGGTTGCTTCATGCTCCAATCGCTGAATAAAATGACAGTGCCATGCCAGTCGGCTTTGAAAAGAACTCAAACTCGTGGTCCAGCCTCGGTTGTCTGCAGATCGTGGGTGCTTCTTGACTTTGGCAAGTTTCCTGCGAGTATGGTGAAGGATTTGACGAATCGAAATGCATCCAACAGCGATGTATGGCGATAGACGAGAGCACGCCTCCTTCCCCAATAGAGGACTGGACATGCTTTTGCGATAGGTACGTCCTCGTCCGTCTAAAAATGAGAACAGAACTGCCAAAGCAGCCTTCTCACCTGGTTCGGGGCGGTCGGTCAGGGACCGTGACGGTATTCCAAGTTCACTGAGTAGAGGAACGGTATCGGACTGTAGACCGTCTGGTGCCTTCATTTGGACGGGTGTGTTGACGAGTGGGGCGTCTACACGATGGTCCCGAAGTGCTTTCCAGTGGTCGCGCGACTTCAATCCACGAATCACGCCATTGGTTGGAAACTCAGTGAATTCCACTCCACTTGACTTCGACCACTTCGCGACATCCTTGTCTCTGTCCCAAGACCACTGCAAACCGGTTTCTTCACTGCTGTACAGGTGGTCGATGTGATAATCGGTGTGAAGTTGTTCGAGACGGTCAACTGCACGACCATAATGGAACAGAAGCTTTCCACCAATTGATTCCAGTGAACGTTGAAGTTTCCTCAAGCAATCAAGTTCCCATTCAATGTGTATGCTGTCAACATCGTCTCTCTGAATCCGTTCAGGTTCAAGGTTAAACAGGCAAATAACGGGGAGGTCGCTCTTAATCGCCGAATCCAATGCCGGGTGATCAGAGATGCGAAGGTCTCGCTTAAACCACACAACCGTTACTGGCACATAGTGAACAACTTGGCACTGTTCCTTTAATTCATGCATCAGGAATCATTCATCGCTTGCGCCAATCACCTGACGGGATAAATGGATGAGAGATACCGTCTTCTGCATTGTAGGCATATGTCCACGCCCATCGAGGGCCGTTGGCAGTCTCAACCTCTACGATGGTCCGGACATACAGTGAATCGACGGAACCGTAACCGTAGAACCCTTCAACTCGATCGAGAGCTTGGAGTGCTTCGAATACTTGGTCGGTTTGATACAGTTCGCCGTGCACAACTCCTTCACTGCTTGGTAGTAAACCCGGAAACGTGCCCAGATTGACCAAATTCCCCGTAACAGTGCCTTTTTCACCGCCTTCTAGGCAGTGCTCCACAAGCGTGGCGTTTCGACTTTCACCCTTCATCAATGTCCCGTACACAAACAGGGAATTGAGAGGGAAAGAGGGTGAGAAGTTTTCAATAGCATTTTTTAATTCTCCAATTGGTAAATTTCTTTTCTTGAGACCGTTTTCAATGAGTCGAACATAGGCTTGCGTTGGTTGGACAAATCGTGCTTCAGTTTTTTCGGGGGTTACGCAATACGTAATCGCTTCGGTAAAGCGACCGTCTGGCAAACAAACGCTGACATTTTTTCGTTCGTAAATTCTTGCTTGAACCCCTTCTTTTCGGTCCATTGCTTCCAAGGCAGATTCGTCCATCGTGAACAACACTCCTGGGACCGCGTGACCGCTTCCAAGTTCAACTACGTCAGCAGCCCCACCTTCTCGGCCACGTGAAAAGTAGTGGAACTTTAGGGAGTAGTCTGGTAACCAGCACGGCCCGACTTCAGCTAAACCTTCGAACGAATACTTCCTTCGTTCACACCATGCTTTCCAATCATCCCAATCGAGATTGGAGCCGTAGCCAAAATAGAGTCGGTCACCCTCACCCATGATACAGCATCATGTCAAGGATATATCAAATCTCTGCGATTATCCCCACGTGCAAGGATTCAGGACTTCTTGGCCACCCATGAGTGGCCGAAGTACCTCGGGAATTCGAACTCGGCCGTCTTCCAGTTGGTTCTGTTCCATGATCGCAACCAGTGCACGAGAGGTTGCTACAGCCGTTGAATTGAGCGTATGCGCAATCGGTTGGCCTGCGTGACCGGGCTGCCCGTAACGAATCTGTAAGCGATTGGCTTGGTAGTCTGTACAATTTGAGCATGAAACGATTTCCTTGTACTGATCTGCACCGGGAATCCACGCTTCAAGGTCGTACTTTTTGGCAGCGACCGTCCCCATATCGCCCGTGCAAATGTTGACCACTTCGTAGTGCATCCCAAGAGCGTCCCACAGGTCAATGCAGTTCGAGAGCAATTCTTCCTGTAATTCCCACGATTGTTCAGGAGTTGCGATAATGATTTGTTCAATTTTCGTGAATTGATGAACTCGCCAAATCCCCAGGTCTGATTGTCCGTGTGAGCCAACTTCTCGGCGGAAGCAGGGCGACAGGCCAACGATCCTCAACGGAAGGTCACTTTCCGGGATTGTTTCGCCCATGAACATCGCCGTTAGAGGATGTTCGGATGTTGCAATCATGTAGTACTGGTCGGGTTCCACTCCGTACATGACCGTTTCAAAATCTGCGAGGTCCGTAACCCCTTCATACGCTTCTTTATTCATCATCATTGGCGGTTGAACAAAGGTGTATCCTCGTTCACGAATGAAGTCGATTGCGAACTGTTGCAAGGCGAAATCCAGTCGTGCAAGGTCACCTTTGAGGAAATAAAAGCGACTTCCAACAACCTTTGCTGCTCGTTTCAAATCGACCCATTTATTCATTTCAATGAGCTGGTTGTGGGTTCGAACTTCAAACGAAAATTCAGGCTTTTCTCCATGCACGCTGTGTTGGGTATTTCCCGATTCATCAGGACCCTTGGGTACATCGGCATGGAGGATATTGGGAATGGTCATTCGTAGCCTGTCACGTTCGGTAACTGCATCATCGGTTTTCTTTTCCAAGGCGGAAATTTGTTGACCTAAATCTGCAACTTCAGCCAGAATCGTTCGTGCGGCTTGTTCGTCACCTGATTTCTTCGCAGCACCAATTCCACGGGCTGCGGCATTTTTCTTGGCACGCAATTGATTTGCTTCATGTTGAAAATTGACCCACTGCTTGTCCAAAGCGATGACAGCATCGATTTTGTCGTGTGGAATCCCGCGCTTGTCGTGGTCCTTCCGAATCACATTTGGTTGGTTTCTGAAGAGATTAATATCGAGCATATTTTATCACCTATAACGTGATTCCAAACGTAAAAATTCCAGTTCCAATGAACAGCAGTCCGCCGATAATGTAACCCAGTATTGCGCCTCCATTGAGAAGGGGAAGACCTGCTTGTGCACGTCCTCGAGCGACATATGTCATCAAAGCAACATAGCCGAACAGGCCACCGATAAGGGTGGTCATAGCAACAATCATCGCTTCGCTTCCTTCGAGGTATTGTGCTGCAGAGAGTACCAGCATTCCAGGGAAAATAACGTCACCTAAGCCCATGAACATGGCATCCTTGCTCTTCTTTTTCTTCTTCACAATTCGCTGAGGGGCATCGTCATTCACTGCTTGAGGAGCATTGTTTTGCTTCATAGAAGTGGTCTCCTCAAGGAATGAATATCCTTTTTCTTGTGGAGCCACCAGTAAAATCGGGAGGCGCAGACCAATCATCGTGTCAGCTAAGTCGAGCATGTGCTTCGATTTGTACACGGCCCACGCATCATAGATGGCTGCAAGGACCATGAACAGCATGATCAGCGTCGGTACAAACGTCACACCTAGCATAACCACGACTCCTGAACCGACCAGGACTCCGACGGTGTTGACAACGTACCATTCGCTGTGCACATAGAGCAAAATCATCAGTACCAGCGCAACCAACATTCCAACGATGAGCGGACCATCTTCCAAGACCAGGCCGTTGATTCCATACATGTCTTCTGTGACTTCTCCGGAATGCAGAGTGATTGAACCGTTCATCTCGACCGAGTGGAATTGGTATGTGCCATTTGAGTCCACACTCGTCCACGCAGTCACGTGGTTTTCACCAACGGGAATCGTCAATCTGTTGATCAGCGAGGTAGTGTGGAGCCAGCGCGTCTCATCATCAGTGGTAATCATCAGGTCGGTGAGGCCGCTGTTGTCCAAATCTGAAATCCGGACGGATTGAACAGTATCTCCAACTTCAACCTCGTTGAGGGCTTCCCGTACTGTAAACGGTTCCTCAGCTGTAGCGTTCCATTCAATGCCGGTGACTCGACCGTTTTCTTCACCTAACAGGATAAATCCTTCACCAGAATCGACGTTTGACATGTTGGCTGTTGACCAAGGGGAATGTCCGAAGTCAGCAGAGGTAAAGTTGCTGGAGGCATTCACTTGAAGCAGAATCTTGGCAGGAATCTCGGTAGACGGTGCCATGGGATCAAAGGCTGGTGCGGTCCGTTCAAGTTCAATCACCAGTATTGCTTGACTCGATGCAATGAACACTTTGTCATCATCGATGAGTTCTGCATGCAAGACCCGACTGTTCGTATTGATTTCTTCAGGCAGGCGCCATGCTGCTTGATATGCCAGTAAGCCTGGACTCTCTTCAAACACGTTGAACCGTGTTAGGACATTGTCTTGATTGATGACGTAGACTGCATCGTCAGCATACCAAGCCATTGTGCACAAGCTCCCCAGCGAACCCAAAGGAGCCAAGTTCGTGGTTTCGTCTTCGTTTACAGTTACTGAGTGGCAGTTGTATGTGTCTTGCAGTTCACCAGTTACTGCATCCACGTACCACACGTAGCCTTCGTTCGAGAACGTGTAATAGTTTTCAGAAACAACCATCTGAAGCACCGACTGGTCGGCGTAGGGTAGTCGCTGATGCGTCATTGTCCAATCTGGTATTCCTTCTACGAATCCTTCACCACTGTACGCTTCAATCGAATCATTCCACGTGAATCCTTCACCGATGAGCGAGTGTGTAAGGTGCGTATCAAGGCCGTAGTGACCCAAATACGATGAATCGACAGACGAATCCTGCTGGTATTCAAACGGTTCAGGTTCGAGGTCGACCACCAGCATGTGAGCGAGGGGAACGGTGGAATACATCAGGGCAATTGCGAGTACGAACATGATACCGTACTTGATGACCCATTCTTTTTTGTAACGAGCCAATGCTAAAATTGCTGCAGTGAAGATGAAAATCATGACCAATTCAAGTACGATATACCGAACCTGAGTGGCCCCTGCTTCACCGAACGCTTGTAGATTTGCAACATCGTACCACGGTCGAATGAACAGCGCAATTGCAATCGTCACAATGAACATGAACGCCATTCCGAGCATTGACGGAAGTTGTTCCATCATCATGCTCATGAGGCTGTCTTCCTCTTCCAATTCTGCTTGAACAGCGGCAAATTCAGCAGAAACCTTTCGATTTGGTGAAGGCGCATCGCCCTGTTCGGTCATACGCATTCCAGTTGGGACCCCCATAAGAGCGTCGCGTATGATACGCCCCCGTAGGGGGCGGTGTTTTGGGTGTTGTTCGCTGAGGAAAGGCCTAATTCATCCAGCGGCTCGCATTACCGTGGTCGATGTACGTCAGTGGTTGGAATCGACCAAAAACCGTGGGATGGCACTCGGCCTTGCTCAAACTCAACTCGTCCTTGAAAGATTGGAATTGACCTATCCTCAACATATTCTCCACGTTGCCGGTAGTAACGGCAAGGGTACTGTGAGCGCCTTAATGGCCACCTCATTGTGCATCCAAAACGTTCCCAACCTGTTGTTCACCTCCCCTCACGTGTCCCGTGTTGAAGAACGGGTTCGGATAAACGGCACACCGATATCCAGCGATTTGTTTGACCAAGCATTGACATTGATTCATCGTGCTGCGTACTTGCCCAACCAGCCATCAGTAGAATTGACATTCTTCGAAGTAACCTACCTCGTCGCCATGGTGTGCAGTTCTGGCACTGAGGTTTTGATTCTTGAAACGGGATTGGGTGGAAGGCTTGATGCGACTCGCAGTGGTCCTGCTACCGCTTGCTTATTGACTTCTATCAGTCGAGAGCATCGTGATATTCTCGGTCACAACCGTTCTCTGATTGCACGTGAAAAAGCGGCAATAGCCCGCCCAAACTGTCCGCTTATCGTTCGAGACCCTGGTGATGAACAGGTTGCTGGTGCAATTCGAGATGAAGCACAGCGGGCTGGAAACCCTGAACTGGGAGAGATCATGCGTCCTGCTGAAGTGATTTTTGTCACACCGCCACACTCAGCCTCTGTTCGAGATGAGGCGGTAGTTCTAGCCGAGGCGATGTTCAAAGCAGTTGGTCTTCCCACAGACTTGCTAGCACAGGCGAACAGCATCATGCGTTGGCCGGCTCGAATGCAGCGTTTAACGACTGAAGAAACAGGCTCGCATGCCTATCTTTTGGACGCGGCACACAACCCGTCTGGACTGCTACGAGTCGCTTCAGAACTCGAAGACATTGTCCGCAGTGAAGCACCACGTGCTGCGGCTGGACCTGTTTGGAGTCTGCTTTTTGCGACCTCGCCGCAGCATGATATCGAGGAATTCATTGAACCCCTGCTCGCTATCTGCCGTAGGAATCCACCTCAGAACATTGTCTTGACCGTTCCAGTAGGGGGACGATATCCTGGCGTCCCCACCAAAGAGTTGCTCGCTCTTCCCTGGCCAATCGGTCCACACGTTGCAGAGGACCCCTCCTCAGCAGTAACGTTCTACGCTCAATTGAATCCTGCAGAAGTTGGACTGGTTGTGAGTATTGGTTCACTGTATCTCCAAGGCAATATTTTGAACGCATTTGGATGGTCCACAGATGAAAACCTTTCATTGGTTGCGAAGAACTGATAGAGCAATGCAGTGTGAGCAGAGCGGTGAGGGACTTGGCAGACAAATGGGATGTACGCTTTTTGGAACTGGCAAAGCACATTTCCGAATGGAGCAAGGACCCATCGACCAAGGTTGGCTGCGTCGTCGTTGGTGAAGACCGTGAGATACGCTCGACTGGGTTCAACGGTTTCCCCCGAGGAATCAGCGACGACATGGACCGTTTGACCGACCGTGAACAAAAGTATCCACTCATTTGTCACGCAGAAGAAAATGCCATCATGCACGCAGCTCGAATTGGCATATCACTGAAGGGCAGTACGGCCTTTGTGACCTGGCCCCCATGTTCACGATGTGCTCGTTCTTTGATTCAAGCCGGAGTCAAAGAAGTGGTGTATCCCGCTCCTGAAAACATACCAGAACGATGGCTCGATGACTTCACAACATCCAACGGAATGCTCAATGAAGCAGGTATCTTGGTTCGAACCGTCGAAAATTAAACCGACGCTTTGATGCACCGATACCGATTCGCTTCACCATGCGAGGTACGGTGGTTGCGTTCCTATTGGTAACCATTCTTGTGTTCCCTGGATGTACCACGCCCTCCATGCAGACGATGGACCTAACAGTTGGGCAGGAAGATGATGCCCCTACCGAAGCGTGCAATGGGCTTCTCATCCTCTGTTTACGGACCTATGATAACGTGACCTTCCCCGAAACTCACAACGCGTTTTCAACACACGAAGACGGCATATATTACCCGGCGAGCAACCATCAAACAGGATTGGATGCTCAGTGGACTGCTGGTATGCGCGCATTCATGATTGACACGCACTATCAGACCCTTGGAGATGAGCGTGTTGACACTGTTCGTCTCTGTCACGGTGACGATGATCGAGGTTTCAGTCCGTGCACCTATGGAAGCGTCGACTCTGTCGAATGGTTGTCAAACCTACGCGGAAAAATGGAACAATCACCTCGGGACGTGGTTACTCTGTTGGTTGAAAATTATGTACAGGCCGACCATCTCCAAGCTGTTTTCGAGATGTCCGGTATGTACCAGAAGGTGTTCTACCACGAAATCAATACCCCGTGGCCTACGTTGCAGGAACTCATAGAGCAAAACACGACACTGGTCGTTTTTTGGGAGCAAGGTGAAGATTCAAATCATCCATGGATTCACGATTTCCTCACCCACAGTTGGACGACAAATTTTGGTGAACAGAACACTGAAGACATGAATTGCGATTTGCTGCGGGGCGACGTTGAGCAGGAAGTGTTTCACATGAACAACTGGCTACGAGGTCCTTTGGGCCTATCAGACCCCACCCGGGGTGACGAGGCAAATGACGTTGATTTCTTACTAGACCGTGCCAAAGAGTGCTGGCAGCAGCACGGCAAACGGCCGACTTTCATCGCTGTGGATTGGTGGGAAGACGGTGATGTTGTCGCAGCGGCATTGGCCATCAATCAAATGGACGATTGGCAATAATCAATTCCAGAACCGCCGAGTTCGGGCGTATTCGATTTCAGCATGATGAATCGTTTCAAGAAGCCCCTCGATATTGTTTCGTTGTACCTTGCGAAGGACCCGCTGCGCCGTAGCTTCTCCAATACCCCGACCCATAAGGCACAGGACTGCTTCATAGCCTCTCGATTGGATAAGAGATGCATTTTTCATCATTCGTGCTTGGTCTTTTTCATCGTCTGATTTGACCCAGTCAGTGAGCATTTTCTCCATTCTTTCTGGAGCGCAGGCCTGCATTTGACCTTTACATTTTAGACATACAGAAATATCACTAATCTCGTTGTATCGGGCAACTCGAAACCGTCGAATAGCCTTGCATTTCAGGCAGCATAAAACAGCTCGCTCATTGGTCAGCCTTCCCCGTAATTGGTTGCGTACTTGTGCGCTGTCCCAATTAGGGAGCAGCAGGTCTCGACTCGAACGGTTTGACATTCCAAGCGGTCCAGAAGCAGTGATTTTGACATCGATTAAGCCGTCTTGTATCGCTCGTAGAAGGTCACGTACTCCCACGACATCCATTCGCTCATGAAACAGTTTTGACAACACCTCTTCCATCACTACCGTACCTCGGTATTTTCGTAAAAGGGCTTGAAGGTTGATTTTACGCGGGTCAACACCGTGTCGAAGAATTCCAAATGTTTTGGCGACTTGAGCGAAGCGCCATCGAACCTGACGCGAGTTTGGTAGCGTGACGCTGAGCACCCCTTCGATAGCGTCAGGAGGTGTGTCCTTCATCCAGTCGACCAATTCTTCGGGTCCGACACCACCTGCCTGAAGTGCAATCCGGGTGGGTTCGACGATGAGTCGCCCCCACTTTCCACTTTTTGTGGTGGCCATGGCCATGAGGAAATGCCCTAATCCCTCGTTTATTCTCGAACCATGGCAGGAATTGATGACCAAAGCATCGTCTCTTGCTTCAATCGTGATCAGTCGGTCGGTTGGGATGTGTCCAGTTGCTTCGACATGCGTAGTGATTGTTTCAGCCATTAATCCGAGGGCTTCGTTATCAAACGGATGGTCGGTGAGGGTTGAATGACGGTCAGAAAACATCCCAACTCTGTCCAGTGCCTTGTGGTCGTACTGTGCATTTTCTTCGACTTCAAACAGTTGTAAATCATCAGCCACCAACTGCCGTAATCGGCCAATGTCTCGACCAATCGCTTTTGGGACGGGAGGTAATTCTCCCATCCACCTTGGAGCTTGTGCTCGGTCAGAAACCGGTGCAACTAACAGTTCTGATTGTTCGGGGTCTGCATCGATAATCAACCAGGTTCGACCAGCCATAACGAATTGCCTTCGACTTCCATCATCGTCTTCTCCACTGTCATTGAGCGACAGTACGAATGCTTCATCGACGCTTCCCAGACTGCGTCGAGTTACTGCGTCACGAACGCGGTAGGATTGTTTGTCGGGAATCATTGAGAGATGATTGGTAACCCACTGACGGGTTCGCCCAGCGGTTGAAAACCACCCGTTCTTGAATGCAGGCGGTACGTCGACGACCCGTTCTTTCACGTCCCGAGGAATTTCTTCATCAGGTACTGAATACAGTGGACGTTCATCAGGTAGGATGATGTTCTTTTTTGCAGCCTCTGCTTGTGCAGCAGTGTAAACGGCTTTTGGCCATCGATACCACGGCATATCACTTGGCTGCGGGGTAAATCGCAGGATCCATCCATCAGCCAAAACCTTCAGCACAGACTCTGTGTCTTCGCGCACCCATCCCTCAAACTGAGCAACCCTTGCGAAAATGTCGGTGGCATCATCGATTGGAACTGCGTTAAACGAATGCGCCATCAGAACAAGTTGATTTGCAGCAATGCTTAGCGGCCGGTGCCTCCACTCAATCGATTCAATCTGGCCTTCCATTGCCCTTCGACCAATGACGGCGCTTTCTGCGATATCATCGGGGTCCCAAGAAAGCAAATGGCCACGGCCAACTCCACCCAGCCGATGGTCTGCTCGTCCCACTCGCTGTAACATTCGGTCGACAGAGCGAGGGCTTTTGACTTGGATGATGCGACGGATTTTTCCAACATCGATTCCAAGTTCAAGGCTCGAGGTACAGACAAGACCGGCAAGTTCTCCGCTTCGCAACTTATCTTCCATCTCTCGACGAGTTTCAGCAGCAAGTGAGCCGTGATGGACGCCGATGGCGAGGTTAGGGGCCATGGTTTGCAGACGGTTAGCAATCGTTTCAGCGTCGCTCCTGCTGTTAACAAATACGAGGCACGGAGGCTCGTTTTGTAGAACTTCAATCAGTCTACGAAAGCTTGCATGCGCACGTGGTTGGACGCTGAGTTCGAGTCCGCCAATTTCATCTTCCGCCAGCGCAGTGGCGCATTCAATGGTCAAATCGGTGGTTCTATCCCCGGTCGTTATCGATGCTTTACCTCGTTGAGGTGACAGCCATCGAGCAACTTCCTCAGGATTTCCAACCGTGGCTGAAAGGCCAATTCGCTGAACGGCATGACCGGATAAGGCTTCCAATCGTTCCAATCCAACGGCTAATTGCCACCCTCGCTCACTGGCCGCTAAATCGTGAACTTCGTCGACAATGACTGCCTGAACACCCTTCAGTAGTTTGCGTAAATTTTTCCCTGTGAACATCAATTGAAAGGTTTCAGGCGTGGTCACCAACAAGTCAGGGGGTCTTCGAACCTGACGAGCACGTTCACTTTGAGTCGTATCACCGTGACGTAATCCAACGGTGAGCCCTACCGATTCAGCAATTTCGTTGAGTCGTCGGTCCACGTCTCGGTTTAGCGCCCTTAGAGGCGTAATGTACAGGATTGATAGCGGATTCCACTTCTCCTCTAAACATCTATGAAGCAGGGGTAATACGGCAGAGAGTGTTTTTCCTGATCCGGTCGGAGCAACGATAATTCTGTCATGGCCGTTGCATAATTCAGGAACAGCGGCGGTTTGAACAGGAGTCGGTTTCCACCCCTTTGAATGCAGTGCTGAAGCCAATTCAGGGCTGAGATTGGAAAATACGTTCGACATACTCTCCCCACCCCAACGGAGACAGTGTTTGGTCAACCTCTTTTGAGGATTTGTCTTATGTTAGCAGAGCGAATGGTCAGTCGTCGTCATCGTAGTCGTCATCTTCATCGTAGTCGTCATCTTCGTCTTCTTCCCAATCTTCTTCATCTCGGAAAGCGCCTTCTCCGTGGTCAATGGTGGTTCGAGTTGCAATTGTAGCAACTACGATGAGCACGAGAATCGATGTGAAGATGAAGATCCATGCAAGCGGTTGTTCACGAGGTGAATCAAACCATCCAAAGTATTCTCCATACGCAATTTCAAGTGAGTGTTCAGCACTGTTATCGTCGTCGTTGACTTCGATAATCAGATTGTCATAGTCCACTACGACTCGCACTCTGTCAACATTCTCAGCAGTCCACGTTGTACTGACCTTGACAATCTCACCTTCACTGATTCCAGCAACTCCAACCGTGTCAAACGGTGTATCGTCGTCACCTGAATAAAACGCCACTTTGAACAACACAGAGGTGTTTCCTCCGGTGTTCAATATATCTGCATTCACGGTGATGGTCGAGCCGGGTGCAACGTGGTCATCGGACAAAGAAATGGATGAAACACGAAGCTCTGGTCCAACCGCACCCAAGCGAATCCATTGACGTTCAAAGTCGACGTCATCCACTGCTAGTTCAGGTATAGGGCTCGCTTCGGAATTCGATACGACCGGGAATTCATTTCCTGCAGCATCGTATCCGGTGACATAAAATCCAACGAAGTCACCAGCTTGTGGCGTAATTCTTCCTCCATCTGTGAGGTCAACAGCACCCGTCCAGATGACGCTTTGTCCGTCCTGTTGCATTCCGAGTAGTGTTGAGCCAGCACCGATGGTAACCGTTCGTGTTGCATCACGCATCACCCAGTGCACCATTTGGCTCGAACCGGTGAGGTCGGCATCTTCTGTTCCGTGGAATTCGACAGGAACGTAACTCAAGTCGTTGTTCGCTGAGATATCGATCACGTTGAGTGGTGAAATTCTGCGAACAACACGCGGTGCCGCATCGTCAACAATGACTCGAAGAGTGGTTGAGACCAAGGTCCCAGTCATGTCTTCACCGCGTCCAGGGATGCTGGTAATCGAAATCAAGCACGTCCGAGTCGGAGATGATTGTAGCGTCGATGCCGACGAGAGAGGGACTTCAACAGAGAACTCTCCAAGCTCGGAAATAGAACCGTCGCTCCACGTCTTTTCTCCATCGAACACCTCGATGAGGATTCCAACATCACGAGGTGCTGCAACGTTACTGCCTTCATAGACGACGCGGCCTGTGAAGGCTAAACGGTCGTCCTTGCGCACTCTACTGCCATCGGCAACGATACCGGTTCGGGGCTCTGTAATGTCTTCGACCAAGTAGTCAGATGGCGCCAGAATCAAATCGTTTTCTACCCTGAATGTGTGCTCGAGCAGAAGGATTTGAGAATCGTGACTTGAACCACGCTCCTTGTACAAAAGAGCGACATCGCCCATTTCTTCATCTGGCCAGTCCCATCCGATGGTGAATTCGAATGTCACGATGATCCAAGGCAATCCTGATTCGTTGGTGGTTTCAGTCATTGAACTTGATGTCAAGAGCGTGATAAAGTTAGATTCTGACCAGAAGGTGTTGTTGATTCCAGAATATGAAATTCGTTGGACGTCTCGCAAGGGATTGGGTCCTTCAAAGTCGAAAACGAGTGAGATGTGTTCAAAGTCAATTGCAGTGTTGGCATCGATGAAACCAAGGGTGATGGTTTGCTTCATTCCCGCATAGACTGCTTCGTTGTCTTCGTGACCCATCCATTCAAGCCCTGTGAACAGGGCACTTGAGTCCTTTCGAGTTCTAAACGTAGCATCGTCGTAGTCGAAGCCGGGCTCTGAATTGAATTCAAGCAGGTTTTCGTCTTCGTCCAGAACGGTGTAATACAACGGATTTCCGGCTTGGTCTCCACCCGTCCAATAGTAGGATACACGACCCATGTTTGGGTTGCGAGAATGGTCGATGGTGGTGATGAACCACTTGTTTTTGGTGACCGTGGAGTTGTGCACAGTCTTCATAACGTATTCTTGCGGGTCAGCCTCTCCGTTTCGATTGAGGTCGTGGTCGGCTTCTACCCAATACATTAGGTCCAACGACATTGGATGGCCAACATCGTCATTGATGAGAATTTTCACTTCTTGCTGGGTACTGGCGGCTTCGTAGCTGTTGTCCTCTGGAAGGAAGTCCGTACGGACAGGAGCGGTAGCATCAACTTTGAACGTGCGCTCCCAATCAGAATTCGGCTGGAGTACCTTCGTCGGGTCTTTCTCGTTATAGGTTTGAACTTGGTAGGTAAGACCATCTTCAACATCAATTTCAGGTAGATCCACTGAAATGAAGAAACTGCCGTTGTTGTTGGTCGTGTCTCGAGCGGTACTTTCAACCCAGCCGTTGCGAGAAATACGAACGTCAAAGGCGTTGTCTTTTGGAGCATCTTCGGTGCCCACGAACCACATTGCACCCTGGAAATGCAGCGTGTCGCCTGCAGCAACCCATGAGTTGTCGGGGACATCGTCCATCACCAACGGGCCATCGTTATCACGAACTTTGAGCCATCCAAGTCCAAAACTTTGGTTGACATCAAGCCCGATATCACTGGTGAGCGGTAATGGGGCGAATCCGGCAGAGCCTGTATTGTCCAAACATCCGGTTCTAAATCGAACGTTGCTTTGGTCGGGGAATTCGGTTGTGACGTGGAAAATCCAGTGAATTTCTAGGATTCCGTTGGACTGTGACGACCATGAACTTGCATCGAGTTCGACGTAGTCTTCAGGGTCGTTAGGTGCAGGGAATATGTCACCGTTTTCCCAGAAAAATGTTGGATTCTTTGCTAATGAACTGGTTACCAGTGTCAAGCTCGCTTCTTGCATGTTGCTTGCATCTTCCCCCACGATATGGCGAGTCACTACTTCGTAAGGTTCAAGACGTTCATGCAGTACCTCTCCTTCTGGAATAGAGATGTCTAAATTCACGGTGTTCATGGTATAGGTTACGGCAAATGACTCAAGGATCAGAATTCCAGAAGATTCGGCTACAAGTTCAATTGAGATGTTACTGAAACCTGCACCCGTGTCGGGAATTTCATCGTTGAACCTCTTCAATAGATTGTTGGTACCACTGGAACTATGGGTCACCGTAAGCGGCCCAAGAAGGGCGCCTTCTGCTGCACTACGACTCCATCCGGAAAGTCCGTTGATATCGATACCAGGTTGAGATGGAGCGTTGGCGTGTTGGGCAATTGAAATGTTTGAAATCCAAGGAGATTCGCTGGCACTCGTAGGTGCTGTGAGTTCAACTCGCATGCACATGTAGTAACCAGTACCCGTCATGGACTGGGTTTGATTCGATTGAGTGAACGCCACAACGCCAGTGGTTGATGTGCATGTGCTTGATGAACCAAATCCGAAGTTTACCTTGATGCCGGTTCCGCTAGGACGATACTCGTCCCATGTGAGGGTCGCTGCGACGGTGTTCTTTGTCCCGGTTCCAACGTATTGGTAGGCGTACATGTAGCCAGAGGTGACAAAGGAAGTGATGTATTGGATGCCAATTCCGTCAAGAATTGGCGTTTTGGTCGAAGTCCCGTTGAGTGTTGCTCGCCATACAATAGTCGTGCTAGGTTGTGCAAAGGTCATTGTTTGGCCAGATGATGCATGAATCCATGTCGAGCCCCCATCGTTTGAAACATCGACACTGATACTTGTCCCGGATGGAATGTAGCCAAGAATACTACTGATTTCGATAGTATCAATCGCTTGAGAAACCGAAATTGCACTTCCAAGAACGGTTGCTGTTGTGGCGGTTGGGGTCCGCTCATCAAACAGTGCCCCATCCCCTACATTGTACAGTTTGTGCCTCGTACTCGTGCTGCAGTATGTCGTGCTATAATAGTGGCAGGCGTAGGTGATTTTTCCGTCTTCTGAATCAACCATGCCGTAATGTCCAACTCCAGCGACGGGTACAACACCCATGTGTTCAATGAAATTGTTGGCGAAGGTGAAGTAGTGGTGGTATGAATCATAATTGTAGCCGACTCCACTCACATACTGCTGGTCGTACTCGTTGAAGACTATGGTCGGGAAATTGACAACCATCCCTGCCCCGTAGCGCCCCATGGTTGAACTGGTCGCCATTGTCCATGTCCCCAAGATTGTGCTTGGGCTGGATTTTCGGACTTCGTTGAGGTAATGCGCTGCTGCAGAATAACTGTAGGTGGAAACATACATTTTACCGGTTGCATCGTCAATGTCTACGCCCGTCACATAATTTGGGCTAAATGACCACGATTGAGAGCATGTCCATGTTGTTTTGAGGGCGTTCACGGTCCATTTTGTCAGATAGTAGTAACTGTTGTGAGCGGTGTAGACGGTATTTCCGTCAACGGTCGCATCAACCATTTGGTAAATCTGACTGGTTGAACAACTGCCTGCACTCATGGTAGCGGTGCCGATATAGGCGCCGGAGGTTGCATTGATTCGAAGAACGGTAGGAGTGGTGTACAAACTGGAAGAAGTGTACCGCATGATATGGTATTCATCACCGATTAACACAACGATGCCGATGTAATTCCATCCAGCATTCGTGCTCACAGAGAACTGGGGGAAGTTTTTGGTGAGTCCGGTATATCC
This sequence comes from Euryarchaeota archaeon UBA88, assembly GCA_002499545.1. Taxonomy (GTDB): domain Archaea; phylum Thermoplasmatota; class Poseidoniia; order Poseidoniales; family Poseidoniaceae; genus MGIIa-L1. The sequence continues at coordinate 149,568 of DAME01000003.1, read as the reverse complement.
TTGGTCTCCAATGGAAGCGAATTGTCCAGTTGTGTTTTGATGCGCTGCACCGATTGATTGAACGTGGGCAGATCGACTAAGGTCGATTGATTGAATGGTTGGGTTGCCTTTCAGTCCCATGAGTTGGGCGTCGACATCAACGTTTGAACGGCTACCTGACGTGAACGGCGAGGGGGGTGAGCCGGACCATGTTCCGTCTCCACTGCCACCAAAGTGGCCGTTTGATGTGAAGTTGGCATAGGACGTTGAACTCGCCTCGCCCCTGAGTCTGAATTCAGCTGCGGTGACTTCAGCACCATACGGAATGGTGAGGTGGCCAGCTGTTGCGTCTCCGGAGCCAGAAAATGTGTGGCTGAACGAGGTTTCCCCATTGTTGAATTGGGTTTCAGTTGTTGCACTGGAAGCCAGCGGCGTCATAATTGAGAGCATAAAAAGTAGTGATAAGAATAGTGCTTTTTTCATTAAATCACCGCGTGTCCCTCAGTGGGCCTTTGGCCCACAGGCGCCAAAGCATTTCAACTTCGCCCCGTCATGACACTTTGAAGCGATAGAGAAAAGAGGCTCATCTCCCAAGGGTGTATCAGTGAGACGATGGTGACTGGACTGATATCAAAATGGTGGCAAAAGCAACATGGACGACAACTCGGTATCGCAGCAACCCTTTCCGGCGCAACCGGTGTACTTTTCGCTCTGGCAATGTATCAGTTGTTGTTTCTTCAGAATCACTACAGTTGGGGTGATTTCACCGGCCATGCAATCGGTTTAGCCGTTCTTTCTTCGATTTTCCTCGTGATTATTTTACCTGAATTCTTTAGCTTGCGGAGTCATACTGTAATTCTTGAAGAGATTCAATCAATCGAATCGAAATCTGAAGTTCGCCGGCGAATAGCAGAGGGCAACCAAGCCGCAGATGCGCTTGGAGCAGGGCATGCAGTCGCATGGACGGCATTCCTTGAAAGCAAAGGACTTCGACGGTGAACTTGAGGCGAGTACACGTGAGCGATAGCGACCCAGTGAAAACGCTGTTTCGCGAACTCCTTCTTGCTGCCGGCATGATTGGGATCCTTATCATAGGGCTGTATGCACACACCGGATCCATGCCACCGTTGGTGGTGGTAGAATCTTCATCGATGGTCCACGATATCGATGGAGAAATTGGTAGTATTGACGCAGGTGACCTCATTCTGGTTCACGACCGCTCTCATGATTCGATAATCACTTTTGCAGAAGCAACCAACCCCAACAACTCGCATTTTGGCTATGAGCAACACGGACTTGAAGGGGATGTCATCATTTACAAGAAAAACGGTGAGTCTGGAACTCCGATTATCCATCGAGCAATCATGGAAGTTGTAGCCCATGTCACAATCACTCCGAATCGAAGCGTTTCGGATGCTGCTTCACATTCAGAACATTGCCCCGACGGCGGCACGTACGATTCTGAATCAATCGACGAAGACGGCCTTCTCGGAACCTGTGTCTTGACTTGGGATGTACTTGGTACGTCGGTGCTCGATGTCGAAACAGTAACGGTTCACTTTGACGGGACAGACGCCGGGTACTACGACTGTCATCGCCCAGCACACGCCAATGTAGAATCTCATCTCGTCGTTTGGAATTGGGTTCCTCGCCATGCTGGAATCCTAACGCTTGGTGATTACAACAATTGTTCAATTGACCAAGGTGCGCAGGTTGTCAACGGTTCGTCGGGTGTTCACAGTGAATCTGGAGTTGTAGGACCCATTCGTAGCAGCTGGCTCATTGGGGTTGCTGGAGGCGAAATTCCTTGGCTTGGAACGGTTAAACTAATGGTCAGCGGGGCTGGGACGCCGGGCACAGAATTCGTTCCAGCTTCGTCGTTTGGTGCCGTGTTCTTGCTGGTTGTCGGCGTTTTATTGGCTCCAATGGTTCTTGAACCAATTGTCAAGCGGTTTATTGCTTCATCACCCGATGTCGAGCTAGCAGAGAAAGAACGATTGAGGAACATGCCAGTCGAAGAAGAATGATTCTATTCGTTCAACGCTTCATCCATTGAGACTTGTCCAATTGCGACTTCGTAAGCTTGCTGTGAAGAGATTGTCTTTCTCCCGTTACTTCGTTTACGGCTTTGCCGTTGAATTTCCCGTATATCACCGTCTGTAGGGGTTATTTCACGGAACTCGGTGACTTCACTACCCCGTATGAGTGCGATTCGAATAGCGGACACTACGTGGTTATGGCGAAGTAATCCACGGGAGGTTTTGGCCTCATTCACTTGCTCAACATGCATCGAATTGGTTAAGCAATCGTTGATAATTTGGTCCCGAATCAACGGTGCTCCATTTCCAATCCTGACACGCCAACTTCTGCACTGTATTCTTTCTGCGATGGTCTTGATATGCTGTGCGACATCTTCGATGAATTCCAACTGAGAAACCCCCAAGACAACACCATCGGCGAGCCAAGCGATTCCAGGGCGAGGTCCCGGATCAACTCCAAAGCATAATTCGATGACATCGACGATACCGCGTTGAAGCCGAACACCCTCATCCACGGCAGATTCAATGGTTTCAGTTGTCACAGCAATTGGTTGGCCTTCATCGTGGCAGCGTGCGACTTCGTGTTCACTTCCAAACCAAATCATGTCGTGACTGGGTAAAACTGCATCGTGGTCCAGCAAAATGAATCGGAGATTACGCTTTCGCAGTTCCCGCATGATTCGATAGGCCAATCTGAAATCAACGGTCCGTACCGCAAATCGAGACACAGTTAAACGAAGATTCCGACTTTAACTAACATTTCGCTTTGGTGAGCGCAGATACGCCGTTGAACCCGATTCTTCGACATCACCTTCACCGAAGTCATCAAGAACGATTGACATTGATGGGCGTATGTGTCAAGCCAGTATGAGCGTGAATTACGGCAGGTTCTGGCCGGAGTTCCGAAGGGCGTAGAATCCGTTATTCGTTCGTGCACGCCGATAGAAAAAGAGAAGATGCGTTTAATCACCAATCGCCCATTTTTGGTCGTTCGAGCTGCGGGTTCGGGAATGGAAGGAACTGGAGACCTTCTAGCATTACGAGGTGACTTGTGTTTCCCCATCGAGGTAAAATCTACGAAAGCAGACAAACTGTATTTGTCCGGTCGAACCAAATTACAGTATGAGGCAATGGTTGCTGAAGGCGAGCGATGTCGACTCATGCCACTGTATGCTCATCGCAGAAAAGGCGTTCGAGGTGATTCATGGAGAATCTTCCGTGTTGAAACATCCAATCTTTCAGGAAGGCTGCGTCAATTAGAGAACTCCATACCCGCTTTTCCAACGAATCGAAACGGTTCAGTATACCTCAATTGGGACGATGGTATGCCGTTGAATGTCTTCATTTCTTTGCTGTGTTCAACTGCCGGAGCAGAGTCTGAATCCCTTCACAAACTAGAAGTTCGATCCAAACGTTCTCCTGTACCTTCACCGCTTGAAGAAGATGAAAACGAGGCACATACAATTCTCAAACAGACATCGCTGAACAGTGTCAATGTTCTAGCAGAACTTGCTCGAAGAAAATGCTGATTAGATGTAAGGAATAAACAGCACAAACATCAGCATAACGAACAGCATCAACGATGAGAAACTCGATGCTTTGTTGGAAATATGATCGACCCACATTGGATGAATATTCCACATTTTTGTTTTCCGACCAATCCGTTTGACTCTGTCCAGACTGCCTTTCACCCAATCTTTGAACAGATGTCCTCCATCGAAAGGAACCATCGGAATGAGGTTGGTGAACCCAAGAAGTATGTTCACCCACATGAGCCAAAACAGGAAATTTACGAAGAATAAAATTCCACTAATCCCAAGCGTATTTCCAATAAAACCGTCGGCGGGAGCAAGCATTGATTCTTCAACCGGGTACATCGAAACTCCTTGAAGTTCAAATGGAATAATCATGAGATTCAGGACGTGGAACGGTGTGTAGATCGTTTTTGTTAAAATCCCGCCCTCAAATCTTGGGGAAAAAGGCCCTGCGATTCGGTCGATGCCGGACGTTCCATCTCCGAGTCCTTCGACCCCAACAAAGGCGTCACCGGGAGAGATTCCAAACAATTCCAAATTTTCTTCAGTCCACCCCAGATCGAGGTAGTACTGGTGTTTGTCACTCAGAACAAGCGTGAGGTCTTCTTGTGTACCGTCTTCATGAAGCACGTTGACAGTGATGCTCTGGTTGGCACTGAATGTTTTCATCATGTCTTGGAATCCTCGCAACCCAACAACTTCGTCACCATTGATGCTGACAATCGTGTCCCACGGTTGCATTCCTGCTTGGTCCGCACCTGCGTCTTTGATGATGCCACTGACGTGGGGATGTTCGGTTGTTGAGGTGAGGTTTCCAGCAAGTCCACCAAGAAGCATGAGGCACACAAATGCTGCAAAAAGATTGGTTGCAGGCCCTGCAGCAAACATTCGCATTCGTTCTTTGCGCGGCGCTTTGTGCAGTTCTTGGTACTGGGGTTCTGCAAAGGCACCAAGAGGCAGAGGCCCTAATTGCAGCAAACCAAACGAGCGAATCCGCATACCATGGGCTCTGGCAAGTAGGCCATGGCCAAATTCGTGAATGACCAGTGCAATGATGAATGCCATCGCCCCCCATCCTAACGGAATCATCGGGTTGAGGCCGGGTATAGCCACCATTTCGCTTGCGGAAGGAGGGTTGGCAGTTGGCGGTGTAAGTAGTGCGGTTACAAACGCCAATAGCATCGTTGCGGCGACAAGGAACATCGAAAAGAGGCACACCCAAAGCGAGATTTCACCGTAGATACGCCAGAACTTCCGAGGCTTGGATGCTTTTTCCAAGGCCCCAAGCCCGTATTGGCTGCGAACCATCAAAATGACGCCGAACACGCGGGTGGCATTCCATCGGTCCAGTGTCCCTTTTCGCTCCCATGAACGCAGCAGAACATACCACGCCAGAATCAGCAGCAGCACGACTCGCCAGTCTGCTTGCACCGACCCCCATGCGCCATCCATGGTACCTGCACTTGCTTCTTCTCCTTGAATCTTGACAAGGGTTTGATGAACAAAGTTGATGATGCTTCGACATGAGCCCATGCTATGGAGTCACACTTGAGTGCGCTTGAATTGTGGTGCGAGAAGGAGTGGGGACAAGTTCCAGAATCAATTTCAGAATGGTTTTCTGACGATTCGGTCGTTCAAGTGTTCATGCGTTTGAATCGAAGTGTCCTCATTGCGGATTTCATCATTGATGCGGACGGTGAAGTTCGGTGCAATGAACACCTTCAAATCCCGCTTGACCGATGGAACCCCGGGTCGATTCAAGCGTTTCGAACCAATGATGGAAGAGTCCGTTTTCGTCATCGTAATTTAGAAATCTTTCTCGCAGCACACCTTCGTGCACCAGAATGGGGACAGGCGCTCTTGGAAGAATGGCTTATGAGCCAGCGGGGGGACGTTCTTCGTCCAAAAAGTAAGGCGCAACGCATCGCTTCAATCAACCGTACCAAATTGAGCATTGAGCGTAATTTAAACCATTCAAATTTGAAGTCGGTTCGTATGGACTTGATTGCGACCGAACAAATCATGTCGGATGTGGAGCGAAGGCTCGATTCGAGAATTCGCTCCGATGAATCTGAGTAATCAGTTCAATTTCACTTTGTAACGGTCTCGTCCATTTGCATACAGCGTGATTGTTCCCGAGGACGAAACGCAAATCGCAATACTCTCAGCAAGTTGAGATATCGCTCTCGCAGCCAAGTGACGTCCCCCTTCTCCAGGTTTGGCAGAAATGCCTGCTGGAACCTGAATGTATCTCCCTGCATCGCTTGCGATACCCTCTTTATTGAACAATATCGCTCCATCGAGCCATGCAAATTCTGCCAATGTTTCATGGTTTGAATCTTCAGCAACGGTTCGTTTTTCTGCAGGGTGTCCTTTGAACGGGTTAAGCACCAATGCAGTACTGTGCTTTCTCAGAACGGGCAGAGGTCCGATGGCGAACAATGCACCGACAGCGTGACCTTCTCTTCCGCGCGAACCGATCTGGCGTGAAAGCTGCATTAATTTGCTCAATACTTCCAATTCAATGCTAAAATCATGCGCAAGGGATGCGAAACGGTTGGAATTGAGCGTCGTCGTATCAATGACAATCACGCCATCGATTGGTTCTGCTAGAACCACCAACAACCGCTCTCCACTCGATAAGTTTCCTTCTCCAATCGCTTGCAGCACCAAATCATGCACGTGATTGAGCACGCCAAGGCCTTGTGAAGACAGGCTCTCTTCTAACAAACCACACTCAATCTCAACTTCTCGCAGCGATTCAACCACGCGATTTTGGCTTGATAGTACAGAGAAATGTATGCCATCAGGCAACACGTCTGCAACCTGCTTTACCTTCCGAACATTGTTTGCCAGCATCAACACTGAGTGGAAAGGCCTGCGTTCGTCTTCAAGTGTGCTGATGACCATCTTTGCGAGGTCAACCATATGCAACAACCTCAAGCAGATGTCGTGTCGATACCGGGCAGTTGGTCTTCAGTCTCTCTGTAAACCGTTCGCATGTTCGTGATGAATGGTCGTTCCTTGACAACCATGGTATATTCATTGATACCAGGGTCTTCATTTCCGTCGAGAATTCCCAGCAAGATTTCAAGGCTCAGACGCGCACCTTCACGGTGAGGGTAAGCAAATATGCCCATGGAAAGAGGCGGAGCCACCACTGACTTTACGTCCTTCAGCTCTGCAAGTGTCTCAAAAAGTCGAGCATAGGTTTCGGGCAACAATTCTCGACGAGTTTCATCTTGATTGGGTCTTCGGCAGTCCGGTCCCACTGCATGAATAATGTGATTAAAGTTGTCAGATAAGTTGAACGGCTCAGTCAATACATTATGCGTGACTGCACAAGGTGGTGCGTTGATTTTACGCATCTCTAGGCAAATGTTGCGGGTTACATCGGTTAATTTTTGTCCCGCCTTAGCATGAATTTGGGCATCCAAACCTTCTCTACCAGATAAGCGGTTATTTGCCGGAGTGACCAGCACATCACCGGAGTGATTCCAGATGTCTCCACCCATCACACGCAGAACCCCCCACCTACAGGTTCGCGCCATATACAGTTCGGCCATTACCTCTCCAAGGAAGGCTGCCTTACTTATCAAGTTCGCATTAGAACCATGAAAACCCCTCAAAACGGGTTTTTTTTCGCGCGGATTCCCGTTTCCGTAGTACCTTTTGCAACCCATCTCCGGCGGTATCGCTAAACGCTAATGCCGATACCAGTTCACATGGACAAGAGAGGGTCAAGTCTTCTGTTGGCCTTTCTCCTGGTTATGTGCAGTGCAGTTGTGCCTTTTGTCGAACCTTTTTCTCCTGCCTCGAAACCCTCTACAGATGCTTCCTTCCGGCCGTTATCGGACGCCTTTGTCGGATTTTCAAGTGAAAACTCAACCACTGTTTGGAATCAATCTCCCTGGCAAAGCGTAGCGGTTCCAAGCGGATTTGATGCAATAAGTCTGTACGATTATTCAGATGTTGGCGTTCTTATCAACAACAACTCAGAGGAGAGCAGGACCATCGGTTGGACATTTGTACAGGCTCGAAACATTTCCAGCGACCGGATTTTTATCTTCAATAACAGTGATGCACCGACCAAGGAAACCATTAATCGAGAACAATTCAATACCTATTTCTCAGAACCTTTTTTTGACATGCTATCCAATACTACAGCAGAACTCAATTACCTCGTGACGACCAAAGGTATTCCTCTTCGAGTGAGCGGAGGCAATGACAAGGCGAGTTTTGATCAGGAAATTTCTCTGGTCGGAGGTATGTACAACTCCAGTATTGGTTCTGATAATTGGTTCAATCACGGATATGGCCCTCTGGCAGGTGGGCAAATGGAATCTTTTTCTCGAGAAACACACGGATTCTTTTTGGTCACACGACTCACTGGATACACGCTTGAAACGGCACTTGGATTGATTGAGAAAGCCAACAACAGTCTCGGTCAAAGAGGTATATTTGCACTTGATGTAGCACCTGATCGAAACAGCCAGGGATACCAATTTTGGAACGATGACCTCGCTCTGGCAAACCGAACTCTGAACAGTAGCATGGGCTTTCCGACTCATTTTGACGAGACATCGACCTTTTTGACCAACCTCTCCAATGTGATGGGGTACGCTTCATGGGGTTCCAACGATGCATCGTGGTCGGAAAATGAACTCCCCAATGGCGGATTTGATACTGCGAACACGTCGTGGTCAAGTGGTGTGGAATTCTGGAATGCGACAGTGCCAACTCTTTCATCGGGTGATACGTTCAATTGGAGCTATCAGACCGATACAAAGAAAGATGGCAATGGGGCGATTGAGGCGTCTATATCTGCTGTTTGTAGTGATGAATCAGGCTACATGGTGCCCGGAATACTCGCTGAATACTTCGACAACAACGGCGTGAGTTTCAACACTGGTTCGATGCCGCTTCTCATCGACCGAGTCCCCGACCACGTCCGCGTTGAAAGCAACCTGCAATACGGTTCCTCATCGCAAGCCTATCCAGGTCTAGATAATCGCTTCAAGAACGACTGGGGTGCTCGCTTCAGTGGCCTTCTCACCATACCTGAAACGGGTAACTGGACATTTTATCTCACTACAGATGATGGTTCTGAATTGTGGATGGATGGTCAAAGTTTGATTCAAAACTACGGCTCTCATGGAATGAGGGAGATTTCAAATTACAAAACGATGGATGTTGGATTGCACGATTTCAAAATTGAGTTTTTTCAAGGGGGCGGACCTCACGGTCTTCAACTCTCGTGGGAAGGTCCAAATCAATCGAAATCATTCATTCCCGCATCTGCTTTCACCCTCGCAGGGGCATACGTTCCTTCCGCTTCCTCGCTGCTTCATCAGTGGGACTTTGAAGAGGGCTCAGGGCTGGTCGCCAACGATTCGGTGAACGCTACAACGAATCTTACGTTGAACAACATGAACTCCACAAATTGGAGAGACTGCGCTGACGGTTCATGCTTGTGGTTTGATGGCGTGAATGATTTTGTAGAAGTCGATGTTGATGACTGGGTAGGAGATTTTACTCTCAGTCAGTGGGTGTGGGCCAATTCAACAACACTGCCAAATTATGCTTCGACCTTTGCAGTGGATAACAGCGCTGGGTCGAACGGTTCGTTCCAACATACGGTTTATGACGGACAGTGGCGAATGCATACCAACCAAACTCGCGTGTTCGGTGATATCGAAGCACAGCGTTGGACGCACCTTGTGACGGTATTTGAAAACGGCACAGCCCGGCAATATTTGGATGGCGTCTTGGTTCGTACCAGCACCATTCCCACAGGCTCACTGAATAATTTCGAATTGTATAAACTGGGCGTGAACCGTGCAGGAAGTACGTATTTCGAAGGCATGATTGACAAAGTCCAAGTGTGGAGTAAGGCCTTACTCGACCATGAAATCACGTCACTCCATCGAGATATCTACCGTGATTGCTCGGCGTATTCAGGCAACGGCCAATCCGTTGCATCTTTGACGCAAATATACCCTCTACCAAGCCACTATGACGGCCATGCATGGCTGATTGACGCATTTGGTATGCGGACTGGCGACGTTTATGGAGACTTTACGCTTGAAGTCGAATCACTCGATGCCAGCGGAGTAGTTCTTTCCCGCAACATTTCAAGCAGCCAAATGTTTGAAACTTCGTGGGAATCAACAACGCTACGATTCCGTCCACATGAATCAGCAACCCATCTTCGGATTCAAATCCCACTGGATGTAGTCGCCACTTCAACCGATGGTTCGGTCTTTATCGATTCTCTGCGATTGTATCCTCTGCGCCCACACAACCAGTGGTTGAACGGTTCAATAGCCGAAACAGCGGTTTCTACCGGAGCTCGTTCGTTTGAATTTGGAACTTCGTACGGGCAATCGTTGGTTGCAGATCTTCTCGAAGACGGAGTTTCGGGTGTGAAGGGGTATGTGTACGAGCCATACCTCCAAGCAGTTGGCTCACCAAGTACGCTGATGAGCATGTATGCTACCGGGTTCAACCTGGCTGAATCGCATGCTGCAGCGAACCTTCAATCTGGCTGGATGGGTGTCACTATCGGCGACCCAAAAATGGCGCCGTACGCTAACCGTTTCCACGACATATCGCTCCTTGATATTCGACAGTTGAACAATGCCTCCTATCTTCAACCATCGCATCTGCAAATTGCTATCGAGAACAGAGGCATGGCTGCTTCAAATGGAAGTATTCTGATACAGGACGTCCAAGGCAACATTGAGATGTACAGCGGTAACCTGACACTCCCTAGCGGGGATGTGAACGGCTCCCGCACACTGTTCAACCTCACCATCGTTCCACAAAGAACTGGCTGGATGGATTTGCGAATACGATACACGAATGCAACCGATGATTCCTTTGAACGTGAACTGAGTAATAATCTCTTGACCATGCGGGTATGGGTCAATTCACCACCGGTTGTGAACGAAGTTTACTGTGATTCAAGCCTTTATTCACGAGGTGATAATTTCATCTGCACGGTTTTAGCAAGTGATGACATCAACGTTACTGCAGTTGGAATAGAATGGGCAGTCGTTGAGGATGCTTCAAATCTCAGTGACGTAAATTGGAATGCAGAAATGACGGGTCAAGTCGATGCTTCAAGGTGGCAAGCCTCGCTGACTCTTCCCGCTAACTTGAGCCTCGGAACACTGGTGATTCGAGCTTCAGCCTACGACCAGAGTCAGCAGGTCGGAGTGCTGGTGAATCCCAATGTCGCCACGGTTGTCGATGCTTTAGCCCAATGGTTTGGACCGCACATATCTGGCGTTGATTCCCCTTCATGGTCGGGCGTGAGTCAACTGCAGTACTCTCCGCTGGGAGGTGTTGTACGTGGGCAGTTGTTGAATTGGACCATCTGTGCTCTGGACGCAGATTTTAACATCGTATCGCAACAACCGCTTCTTTCCGCAACGAAAGGGTCAGTTTCGAATTCAACCTATCAAACTCAGTCGGACATCAGTCATCACTGCTTCACAGGAACCTACCTGCTCGATGTGGGTGAACGTCTTGATGCGATTGGGTTTGAAGTTCGGGATTCTGATGGACTTCTCCTTTCATCTCGGAGTATCCTCGTCACAGACCTTCCACCTCAAGCATCGATTCATATTGAGAATTCCAATGGAACGGTGTTGGACAGTGTTCGAGGAGGTGGGGGGGAGTTCATCAGTATCGCCATCACCGATGCCGACGACCCTTTGTCAGGAGTGAGTGGAGATGTTCGCATTCAATGGCCAGGATCAGAAGTTCTGACCCTGCCGGTTGACGCAGTCGATACGAGTCAACCGATAGTCATCGAACTTGAGGGGGTTGAGAGCCCTCTTGAAGCGGGCAATTTAGTTATTGATTTGGATATCACGGGACAAAACGGTGCCCAGCTCTCGACCACCTACGCGCTGCCGTTTTTGCTGACGACTCCCGAGATTCACGGTTCTGCCATGTGTGGCCAAGACGGCCCCGTTGATTCGTTGAGGTTTGGAAGCACAGCGTATCTGTTGGTCTTTGTCAACAGCGACCGCCCCGTGCAGACCCTTCAGGCCTCCATGAATCAGTTGGGTTGGTCGGTGAGCGCTCCGCTATTACAAGACGATACAGATTTACCTTCAGTTCAGTCATGTGGTATTGACCTGGCCCCTCATGCGGATGAGTCGGATATTCACTGGTTCCGATTACGATTGGATGGGACTTTTATCGATGGAGAGGGGCAAATTCGATTCAATGTCCGGGACATTGATGGATTATCCAAGTCACTGACGCTTGAAACTGCATTCTTCCACGCAATACCTAACGTGAATCTCACTCAACCGACGAATGCTACTGCCGGAGAATTCCTTCTGATCAATGGTTCTGTACGTGACGCCGATGGTCTGAACGACCTTACCTGCAAATCGATTATATCCTACAATGGAACCTTGTTAGCTGAATTGTCGCTACCAATCGAATCAATCAATTCCACTGCAGGTATGCTTTCGCTTCAATTCCCCACGAGTGGAGCGCAGAGTCTTCACGTACTCAACGTTGAGATGACCTGTAGCGACCAATGGTTGCAATCGGATTCAGCGTCCATTAACGTCACACTTCTACCGGCAGCGGAATGCATTGACTGCCAGATTGATGATACATCACGCATTACTCCATCGTCTTCAAACAACTCAATGCTGTACGGCACCGTCCTGTTCATTCTTCTTTCCCTTCTCACCGGAGGTGTTTTGATACGCCGTCGTAATGTACCAGATACATCGATTGACTGGAGTATGGACCTCGCATCACCCATGGAGCAACCCGAAATTTCCAGCGGCCAGACACTTCAAATCCCTCAAGGATGGACTGCTGAACAGTACCAAGCATGGCTTGAAGGCGAGATGCCTGAAGGCTGGACCCTCCTGCAGTGGGTGGAGTTCTCTGATGAGCAACTGGAATTGTTGCACGAGCATCCCTCCGAGGAGAGAAGACTTGATGTGCCTTGAGCCGCTGGTCGAGGTGAGAACCATGGCTGTTGGATATGTACTCATCAACGTAGAACCGGGTAAAGAACACGAAGTGTATCTTGCAGTAAAAGACATGGAGCATGTATCTGATGCTACACTTCTCTTCGGAGACCACGATCTCATCGTAAAATTGAACGCAGACAGTTTGGCAATGATAGCGCGAGCTGTGGTTGAATCGATCCGTCAAATCCCCGGTATTATCGACACCAAAACTCTTGCAGGTGCAGAACTTTAAACACGTACTTCTGCTAGCATTTTCGCATTCGCTGCACTGCTCGATATTTTCCTAAATTGTCGCTCGGAAAGGGACACTGCACGACCTATAGGGCGCAGTAATGCCTTTTTTCCGAGAAATGATTATATACTCTACGATTTAGTCACCTATCGGAGGAAATCCAAAATGTCTGATAAAAAATACTTTGTTCTCATGGAGAACGGAAAAGATACGAGCCAGGTTTTTGCAAGCAAACAACCCCGTGGAGCAGCCCTAAAGGCCGCAACCCGCGGACACACGAACATCCGCCTACGAGAGCGTGGCACCAAGCGTGTCCACGTCTTCACCGGCAGCATCGCAATGGTTGCAAAGCCAGCGAATGGACCAGCTTGGCTTCCTGACAAGATCAAGAAGGCAAACGTCAAGAAGTCCGGAATCGAACACCTTTGAGTTCGACGAACTGCTTGATTGCTATCCGAGTTTGAAACATCGAATTCGTTCCCGCAAGGGTCGCCGCTTCTTTTCCTACTTCGGTGGGAATTGAAGCTCAAACACTCTTCTTTTTAACGTCTGCAATCCACAGTGCGAAGCCTATCATGGCCACCTGAGCCAATGCTCGTGCCACGTGAGCTTGGTTTGAAAATCGATTCCCGTCAATGGCGATATCATTGATCCACATGTTGAAATTCGCCCAGTATACGATTACCAAAAATATCGCTGTTGCAATTCCAGTTGCTTTTCGAGAGAAACGAAGTATCAAACCCACGCCCAGTCCGATTTCAACGATACCACTCAGATAGACCCAAAATGTTGGGTTTCCGATGATTTCTGGTACAATCGGTAGGAAAAATTCGACGTTGGTAAAGTGCTGAAGTCCAATCCAAATGAATGCTAAGCCAAAAATGAGAGCAGAAATTTCACGAATCCGTTCTACGGTGTGAGCCAAAGCCTCACCTCAATAACGAACTTTTTGCCGTGTGAGGGTTCGCCAGATGCGTTGCAGAGGATCATAGTACCGGTCAACAACCCGTTCCTTGAGCTGAATAATTGCGTCATCGGTGATTTGAATTCCAGCTGGACATACTTCAGTACAACAGCGAGTGATGTTACAGTATTCGACTCCAAACTCATTCTTAATTTCAGGAATACGGTCTTCGGTATCCATTGGGTGCATTTCGTACTGGGCTAGACGAACAAGGTTTCGTGGCCCTCCGAATTCATCGAAGAGAGCGTGGTCCCGTAAAACGTGGCAAGTGTTGACACAGAGGAAGCATTCGATACACTCTCGGAATTGTTGGACTCTGTCGGCTTCGCGCTGGTTGAATTCCCAATCCATCTCTTCAGGACCGTTGATTGGTTTGATTCGCTGCGCTACTTCATAATTCCATGAGACGTCGGTGACCAGGTCTTTGACGTGAGGGAATGCCTTCATTGGCCGAATTTCAATGGATTGTCCCTCTGGAGTCTCGGCGACGACGTCACTCATACGCGTCATGCACATCAATCGCGGCCTACCGTTAATTTCGGCAGAGCATGACCCACACTTTCCCGCTTTACAGTTCCAGCGAACAGCCAAGTCGGGTTGTTGTTCGTGTTGTATTCTATGCACACAATCCAAAACAACCATGCCCTCATCGAGTTCTATAGCGAATTCTTCAAGTTCTGCAGCCTCGTCTTCACCGCGTAAAACGGTGAAACTTTGCATTTTACCTTTGAGTGACATTACTCTACACCTCCGGCTTGCTCTGCAGCACGCTCTGCAATCATCGATTTAACTTCCTTGATTGCGCCTTGCAGGTCCTCTCGCATTTCTTCAACTGCTTCTTGACGGATTTTTACTTCTCCATCTTCCATGTAGACGATGTTGAGGATTTTACCCCAGTGCTCTACTTCGCCGGGGAAATCATCACGTGTATGACCTCCTCGACTTTCTTCACGCATGAGTGCTGCTAACGTTGCAGCCAGTGAGACATCGACCATGTTCTTGAGATCAAGTGCCTGGTGCCAACCGGAATTGTATTTGCGAGAAGTTCCGGGGAAGCACTCCATCTGTCGGAGGTTGAAGTTTTTCAAATCTTCAAGAGCTTCTTCCATTTCTTCCTTCACCCGGATGATGCCAACTTTGGCCTGCATCATGTCTCGCATTTCGTCATAGATTTTACCAGGGTTCTCTCCACCTTCGCGCTTAAGAGGAGCTAACATCGTTTCGATTGCTTGCTGAACTTGCGTATCATCAATGCTGGGCTGGGCTAGATCTTTGGCTCGCTTTGCAGAGAATTCTCCTGCTCGCTTACCGAACGTGATGAGGTCGGACAATGAGTTGCCGCCAAGTCGGTTGGCCCCATGAAGTCCTGAGGCAACTTCGCCGCAAGCGTACAATCCGGGGACATTGCTCTCTTGAGTTTCGGCGTTTACTCGAACGCCGCCCATCACATAGTGAGCAGTTGGACCGACTTCCATCGGTTCCTTGGAAATATCAACACCAGCCAATTCTTTGAATTGGTGGTGCATTGAGGGCAATTTCTTCAAAATAGCCTCTTCGCCTCGGTGAGAAATGTCCAAAAATGCGCCGCCGTGTGGAGACCCTCGGCCAGCTTTCACTTCTGAATTGATCGCCTTTGCCACGACGTCTCTGGTGAGTAACTCGGGTGGTCGTCGGACCGTAGCGAGTTTACCTGAGACGACTTCTTCGACCCATTGGTCACTCTCTGCGATTGTTTCAGCGTGGTCTCCAGCAAACATCTCAGGGACGTAGTTGAACATGAACCGTTCGCCTTCCGAATTGGTTAATCGACCGCCTTCACCACGAACCCCCTCAGTAACTAAAATCCCTCGGACAGAGGGTGGCCATACCATTCCAGTCGGGTGGAATTGTACAAACTCCATGTCTCGTAATTCAGCTCCAGCCCACAGTGCGAGGGCGTGTCCATCACCGGTATATTCCCATGATCCAGAGCAGACCGACCAACATCGGGTGATTCCACCGGTTGCAAGAACAACAGATTTTGCTGAAAAGGCGTGGAAGTCTCCGTCCACTCGAGTGTAGGCGACACAGCCGGTGACCCTGTCGCCTTCTTTCAGGAGATGGCGAACGGTGTATTCCATGAAAATGTCAATACCTTCGTGGATACCTCGCTCTTGCAGTGTTCGAATGAGTTCCAAGCCAGTCGCGTCACCGACGTGAGCAAGGCGTGGGAACGTGTGACCGCCAAAGTTTCGTTGGTTGATGAGGTTCTTGTCCGTTCGGTCAAACACGGCACCCCAGGTTTCCAGTTCACGGACACGGTCAGGAGCTTCTTTCGCGTGGAATTCAGCCATTCTCCAGTCAGCAAGCCACTTGCTGCCTTTCATGGTGTCGTGAAAATGAACCTTCCATCCATCACGCGGGTCGGCGTTTCGGAGTGCTGCTGCGCATCCACCTTCAGCCATGACCGTGTGCGCTTTTCCAAGCAAAGATTTGGTGATAATGGCGGTTTTTGCTCCGCTACGGGCTGCCTCAATTGCAGCACGGAGACCGGCACCACCGGCTCCGATGACGATGACATCGTATTCATGCTTGGTGTAGTCTTCAGTCATACGTTTCACCTCAAATTATGAACAGTGCGAAGTCACTGATGTGGCCTTCGCCAACAGCGATGACCCACAAGTCGCCAATGAAGACGAACGATAACGATGTCCAAAACCAAAACCCGTGAGAACGGTTGGCGAGACTGAGTTTTCCAAATACCATGCCCCGAATTCGACTGATTCCAGAAGTCCATCGGTCGAGATTCCCTCCAGCGAGGTGGCGAAGTGCGTGGCATGAGGTGACGTACATGGTAAGCAGAAATGCTTCAAAGCCCATGACGAAAGTACCGATTGACATACCGAATCCTCCATGGAAATGCATGGTGTGCGTGACGTCCCACCACTTGATGACGATGATGATCATCGCTGCATAGAGGAAGTATCTGTGAAGATTGTTAATGATGAATACCCGTTTCTCACCTTGGTAACCAATTACTTTGTTGATTTCGGGTTCGTCAACCCAGCATGCTGTCGGGCTCGCAAAAAAGGTCCGGTAATACACTCTACGCATGTAATAGCACGTCCCTCGAAATCCGAACGGAATCCATAGTACTAAAATGGCAGCATTCACCCAAGAGGGGTGCTTCCATTCATTGAGACCAAAGAGTTCCCATTCCAAAATATTGGGTGAGAAGATTGGCGATGTGACACTGCTACCGTCAACCGAATAATGAATCGTTTCGGGAAACAAAAACAACCGCCACGCAGTGTAGATGAGTGCTGCGGTTAGACCAATCCCCATGGCCAAAGGTTTCGACAACCAATTGTCGATTCGGTTGGTGCGACCCAAACCGTTGAGGACTGGAAGTTTGATACCTTCACCCATGGTATTCACCGGCTGCCTGTGAGGCTGCTGTGTACGGGGAACGCATTGGGGTCTTTGAGGTTCACTCTTCGACCGCCTGTGTGTTGACTTGTGAACTGAAGAAGGTCAAGCCGTCTTCAAGAACGCTTTCATCCGCCCAGTAAGTCTTAGATTCCCACGCAACAACGCCGTTTTGTGCAACCAGTTGCAACGTTGGAGTCCCGGGATTTCCGTACGCAGCATACAGTGAGTGGTCCGTATTTTGCTCAGTTGAGAAATCCAGTGCGAGAGTAGAACTTGTTGGAAGTACGACCTTCCAAGGGGTGTAGTGCGAGGAAGTCGAGTTGGAGCCGAATGCTTCTTCTACGTTCTCACGGGTCTCAAAGTCCGACCATCGGTGAACGCTTACGAAGGAAATGTTTGTTTGGTCAAGTTCACCGTTGTCAATTTGTTCTCGAATCATGTCAGTCCAATCTTGGCAGCCTGAGCATCCAGCTCCGATCCACAACAGCATGACCGGTCCGTCCGAGAGGTCATCTTTGAGGCTGAAATCAGCTCCCTGATCTTCGACTCGGTCGAGCGTCGATGCGTTGAAAGTAATTTCGAACGGGATACTGGATTCGGTAGATTCCGAGGATTCGTTCATCATACTGCTTTCCATGCAACCTGGCATGAGCAAGACCATCATGACGACAGATGCGAACAATTCACGCAACATTTCCGTCACCTGCGGCCGCTTTCCCAGCCTCGATAGGTTGGGATGATGGGGCTTTGACGCGCGGCCGACGGACGTCTTGGAACCATGAGTCAACGCCGTTCCAATCGGCCTTGATGCCGAGGTCTGCAAGAACGAGTTTACTGCTGATTCGAGCGCTTTCAAAGATTGTTGGAAGTCCACTTCCGGGGTGGGTTCCTCCACCGACGATGTAGAGGTTGTCGGCTTCTTCAAATCGGTTGTGTGGGCGTCTCCAGAGCATTTGCTTGAGGTCGTGGGTGAGGTTGAATACAGCGCCGCGATAGATGTCAGAAGCACCCCAGTCGTCAGGTGTCACAACTGTTTCAGAAACGATGTGGTCAGCGATGTCGTCGTACCCGAGTTTGGCGAGTTGCTTGACGATGATATCTCTGTATTCGTCTTTGATGTCGTCCCATACAATCGAGTCATGCTGGTTAGGGACTGGCACGAGAACGTAAACAGTTGATTGCCCTTTGGGGGCTAGGCTGTCGTCAGTGATACTGGCATTTTGGACATAAACGGAGGGGTCATCGAACGTAAGTTTGTGATTGGTAATATCGCGCAAGTTGTTTTCGTAGGACGATGATGCGTAAATTTGGTGGTGAGGTAAATCGTATTGCTTGTCGACACCGAGGTACAGCATAAAGGTTGAACAAGAATATCCCTTTTTCTCGAGTTTCTTGTTCGACCACTTCTTACGCTTTTCGTTGGGTACAAGTGTCGTCATGGCGTGAGCGAAGTCGGCATTGACAACGACTTTGTCAGCGTGAATCTCTTCGCCTTCTAATCGCGCTCCAACAACGGTTTTACCCTCATAAATCAGCTGCTTGACAGGGGTGTTCAAGCGAATGGTAACACCCATTTCTTCAGCGATTTCACCCATTCGTGCGGTGATGCTTCCCAGTCCGCCTTTGGCGTGGAAAATTCCGTGCTCATATTCGAGGAAAGCGAGGATTGTGAATAACGACGGGGCGTGGAACGGGCTCATTCCAAGATACTTGGTTTGAAACGACATTGCTAGACGAACACGCTCGTCATCGAAGTGCTTGCTCAGGTCGCCCGCAACACTGGCCCAGGGTTTGAGCACAGTTGCCACGCGGATGGCTCGCCTGGAGAGAACATCAAGCGGGCTTGTCCATGGGGTTTGGAGGCACTGTTTTGAGAGATCGAGTTTCTTTCGGTTCTGCGTAACGTACTTCTTGAATCCATCTGCGTTCTTGTCACCTGCAAGTTCTCGAATTCTTTCGGTCATTTCCGTGAGGTTGCTGGTTGCATCGATGTGACCTCCAGCGCCGAATACCAACCGGTACATTGGGTCGAGTGGCATCAATCCGAGTTCTTTGTGAGCATCTCGGCCGATGGCTTGGAAAATCTCTTCAATTACCTCGGGATAGTGGAAGAATGTTGGACCACGGTCGAATGTAAAGCCGTCTTTGTGGATTAACTTGGTTCGGCCGCCTACCTTGTCTTCCTTTTCGAGGACGGTGACGTCAACCCCTGAATGTGCGAGCAAAAGTGCGCTGGCAAGACCCCCGGGTCCAGACCCAACGATGATGGCAGTAGGCTTACGAGATGTTGGCATGAAGCCGGCTACGAGGTATGCCATATAAAGAACCGTTTTTTTCCTTGATTGATGCTCAATTTGGCAATCCCTAAATGTTAGATTACGTTGGCAAAATTATAACTATGCTCGAGAACCTCTGTTCTCTGTTTGTGGTGATTTCCGAACCTTCAATTAGTACCACGAATTCGAAAGGATTGTTCAGTGTGAACAGGGTGATTCAATGTCCGGCGAACAGAATAGAAACATAGCCATTTTTTTCGGTTCACAGACCGGTAACGCAGAGGAACTGGCTCAAGATACGAGTAAACTTGCTGCTAAACACAATCTTGAAGCGACCGTACATGACATGGAAGGATTCAACGCTGCGGACTTTTCAAAGCATCAACGCATCCTCATTATTACCTCGACTTGGGGTGACGGTGAGATGCCAGACAATTCCGAAGACGTCTGGACTGCAGTGTGCGAGCAAAACCCATCATTGTCTGGCGTAAACTACTCCGTGTGCGCCATCGGTGATACCTCGTATGATGAATACTGTAAAGCAGGTCTTGATTGGGATGAAAAGTTCGAATCCCTTGGTGGAACTCGTGTCCATCCGATACAATTGTGCGATGTCGATTTCGAACCAGAGTGGAAAACATGGGTCGAATCGGTCTTGCCCGTGATGTCACAACTCGAGCTTTCAGTTCCCGAAACGGTCGTTGAAGAATCAGTGAATGAAACATCTGACGTGCCTGAAGTCGCTGTCGAAACTGCTCCTGTATCGTCTTCAACGAAGTCTATTTGGACCAATAAAAATCCATATCAAACCCAAATCACCGAGAATTACATTCTCAACGGCGAGGGGTCTCGGAAAGAAACCCGTCATATCGTGTTCGCTCTGGGTGACTCTGGACTTGACTACAAAGTCGGCGATGCTCTTGGAGTGATTGCAGAAAATCCACCTCACATTGTCGAAGAACTCATCGAGGTACAAGGATGGGACCGTAACCATGCAGTGACCACACACAACGGAGAACGTGATCTCTACACTGCCCTCAAGAAGGATTTCGAAGTCCACCTAGCAAACAAGAAGTTCGTTCAATCATTGGCCGGAAAGGTGGTCTCAAAGGGTCTCAAAATTTCTGTGAAAATTATCGCTCGAAACCGCTCAGATTCCGAATGGACTGCATCAGAATCATCGCCCAACCCCCCCGGTCTTCCCGGCGCTCAAGGCAAGAATGACCCTGTTGAGCGAGTCGAAGCGCTTGTTGGCGATGCGAAGGCGATTGAGGACTATCTGTGGACCCGCGATTACGTTGACATCATGCGAGAATTTTCCGTCAAGTATTCCCCTGAAGAGTTTCTGGAACTCGCTGACCGGTTGAAACCTCGTCTGTACTCAATCGCTTCATCGCACGATGCACACCCCGGCTATGTTGAACTCACTGTTGGTATTGTCCGTTTCGAGTACAATGACCGCCCTCGTGGTGGGCTGTGCACACAATACATGGCTGATGAAATCGACATGACGGGCAAGGATATCGGCGTGTTCATGTCACCCACGAAGTCGTTCATACTTCCCGAAGACAAAGACACCGACATCATCATGGTTGGGCCCGGCACGGGAATTGCGCCGTTCCGAGCATTCATGGAACAACGTGTGTTCGATGGCGGAAAGGGTCGTAATTGGTTGTTCTTTGGCGACCAATCAGCGAAAACTGAATTCTACTACAAGGAAACCATCGAAGATTGGTTAGACAATGGCTCATTGTATCGTTTCACAACAGCATGGTCTCGTGACCAGAAAGAGAAAATCTACGTGCAACACCGTCTTATCGAGCACGGTGCTGAAATTTGGCAGTGGTTTGAAAACGGTGCGTATTTCTACATTTGTGGCGATAAAACCTACATGGCAAAGGACGTTCATCGCGCACTGATTGACATCGCTATGGAGCATGGCGGGATGTCTGAAGAAGATGCGACGCACTTCATTGGTACGACCATGATGCGTGAAGAAAAGCGATACTTACGAGACGTTTACTGACGAGTTATTCCAAGCCTTCGACGGGCAGGGGCACACTCTTGACAGGTATGCCGAATTCCATTGCATGGCTTTCCATGCGCTTTGTCCATACTGAATCAGGGCCTGGAAACGCCAACATGTGGGTTGCTCGCTCGAGCATTTTGTCGGCCAAATCAGTTTGGGCTTGTGGCCTACCGGTATCTTGCATGGTGTCTGGACGCGGAGCAGACCATGCTTCGGAGAACACGGCTAATCGGATGTTGTTGTTGTCCGTCCATCGTTCAGCCAGATAGTCTACGCCACTGGCGCCCCCTAGAATCACGAGATCAGGATAGCCGTTAGCCTTGACCCATTCTTCTAATTGTTCTTCAAGCCAAGAATAATCGTAAAATTTCGAATTACCGCAAATCACTAAATTCACGATGCGGCCGTCTTTGTTTAAATCGATTCCAGCGAGTTGGTCGAGGGCCTCTGCCCCTGTTTGGTGTCTCTGCGTCATGTATCGCCATCGAAGTAGTCAAGTATCAAAGTTTCCCCAAAAAAGAAAATTTAGGCGCCTTTTTCTACATTTTCCGTCCCGGTGATGTTAAATTATGACGGAATCAATCGATTTATTGAAGAAAAATGTGACGAGATAAAACGGTTCTTTTCGGTTGAAAGCACCGTTGGCATCATAGAGTAATTCCCCTTCGACGTACTCATGGGCTTCAAGCGAGTGCTGATTGCGAACCGTGGAGAAATTGCTCTTAGGATTCTCCGAACGCTTCGCGACATGGGGATCGAAGCAGCCATTATTCACGGTCGAGAAGACAGACTTTCCCTTCCGGTTCGGTTTGCTGATGTTGCCTATGCGAACAACCACTCCAATCCACTTGACACCTATCTTGACATCGAATCTGTCATTAAAGCTGCCAAGGAGATGGGTTGTGATGCGGTACATCCAGGATATGGTTTTCTCGCTGAAAATGCTACCTTCGTGCGTCGATTAGCAGAGGAAGGAATCACCTTTATCGGGCCTTCATCAGACGTCATCACGCTTCTCGGAGATAAAATAGAGGCGAGAGCTGCAATGGAAGCTGCCGGACTGCCGACTGCAAAAGGTTCCTCTGAACCCATTTCTGATGCATCTGTTGCTTCTACTCTCGCTGAAGAAATCGGTTATCCCGTGATCATTAAAGCCGCTGCTGGCGGTGGTGGAATTGGTATGCAGATTGTCGAACAATCGAACGAGTTCGAAGGTGCGCTAAAGCTGTGCCAATCTCGAGCTCGCTCTGCCTTTGGCGACGAGCGAGTCTTCGTTGAGAAATACATTCAAGGTGCTCAACACGTCGAATTTCAAGTTCTCGGAGATGGCACAAAAGCAATTCATTTTGGCGAACGTTTCTGTTCGATTCAACGCCGTCATCAGAAGTTGGTCGAGGAAGGTCCTTGGCTGACTGATGAAAAGCGGGCAGAAATTGGTGAATTGGTTTGTAGAGGGGCTGAATCCGTTGGTTACAAAGGCCTAGCAACATTTGAATTTCTTCGCGATGCAAACGGCGACTTCTACTTCCTCGAAGTGAATCCACGTGTCCAAGTTGAACACACCGTGACTGAACTCATCACCGGACACAACTTGGTTGAACTCGGCATCCGTGTCGCGCAAGGTGAACAGTTGCCACTTTCACAGGACGACATCGTGTGGAGAGGGCATGCAATCCAATGCCGTCTCAACGCCGAAGACCCACGTAAATTCATCCCTAGTCCGGGTCGATTATGGGAGTGTCATTTCCCGTCAGGGTACGGTGTTCGCGTTGATACTCATGCGCACCCCGGTTACGAGATGCCCGGATGTTTTGATTCCCTGCTAGCGAAGTTGTTGGTCTGGGGGCGAGACCGGGATGACGCAATCAAGCGGATGCGTACTGCATTGGATGAGACCATCATCACCGGCGTGGAACATCTGATACCACTTCATCGACGAATTATGGATGAGGAAGACTTCCTGAATCGTGATGTCACTATTCAATACATCGACATGCACCAAGACTTGCTCGGATGACCATCCATTCGCAACGAAAGGGACATGAGGTTGGTCCTGTTGGTTGTGGCATGGATGTACTGGTCGTTGGCAGTATCGCATACGACAGCGTGACTTCGCCTCATGGAAGTGTTGAGCGTGCTCTTGGCGGTTCTGCAACCTACGGTGGTCTTGCTTGCGGCTTCCACGCACAGCGCTCTTCGTTGGCTCATGTTGGTTTGGTTGGAGTGGTTGGTGAAGATTTTGCCCAGTCGGACCTCGAACTCCTTGCATCTCGTAGTCTTGACCTCAGTGGGATTGAAACCGCAAAGGGAGAAACTTTCTGCTGGAAAGGTTCCTATCAAGGTTCGATGGCAGAAGCCACAACACTCGAAACGCACCTCAATGTCTTCGAGCATTTTGAGCCAAAGGTCCCTTCGACGCATCAGCATCCGAACGTGACATTTTGTGCAAACCTCCACCCCATGGTACAAGCCAGTGTTCTGTCTCAAGCCCCTCCACGGCGATGCTCAATGCTCGACAGCATGAACCTCTGGATTGAAATTGCCCGTGAACCTCTGTTGGCGGTGATGAATCAAGTTGACATTGTAATCATCAATGACGGTGAGGTGAGAATGCTGGCGGACGAATCGAATCTGATATCGGCTTCAAAGAAGGTCATCGATATGATTGGTGTTACGACGCTGATTATCAAGCGCGGAGAACACGGCGTCATCGCTTTTCACGGTGACCAAACCATCGCCTTGCCCGCCTATCCCGCCTCATTGGTTGTTGATCCTACTGGATGTGGCGATACATTTGCCGGATCGCTCGCAGCCCACCTCGCATCGGGGCACGGGCCAATTTCAAGAGATGAACTGCGTCACGGCCTTATCGCTGCTACCGTATCAGCGAGTTTCACTCTCGAGTCGTTCGGCACCGACGCATTGTATTCGATGTCGGATGAACAATTTGATCGGCGAATGGAAGCGTTTGAAGCAATGCTTCGCTGATCAGAAGTCGATTCGGGGAAGACCGGCCTTTCCAGCATGATCAGCATAATGCTGTTCACTCTCTTTGAGATCACCAAACGTGATGTCTTCGAGCTCCGGAGCGGTTTCTTCCTCCGCTTGTTCCTGCTGCTCAAGCAGTGAGTGCCGTCGAGTCAGGTGGTCAAGCATTGGCCCTATTTCTTCATCTGGCAGATTTCCACCTCTGCTTTGGGCTAAATTTTTGATTGATTCAATCGCTTCATCCTGATGAGTTTCTGATGAACGCTGACGAAGCTGGTCGGTTGTGGATGTCGTTTGTTTGTGCTCACCACTGTTTTTACCGCTGAATATTCGACTTGCATACTCAGAGGCATCATCCAACAATTGGCTGGCAGATGGAATGACCAAGTCTCGAACTCGTAGACGTCGATTGCGGTCAGAACGTACTTTGGGCCTTAACCTTGAATCACTCCGATTAACGCTCTTAGGACGCAGTCTGCTGTTAGTTTTGACAGGTTTTTGGGAAGGTGCAGTTTGAACAATCGGAGTTTCAATTGGTTCAGCTCTTCGTGCTGCTTCGATGAGTGATGTTGAATCTTCGATGTCCGGAGAGGGCAGAAGTGAATCAGGCGAGCGGAAGGCGTTGGCTTCGTTTTGGAGCGGTATGGACTGGTGCATCCCAGGTATGTGTGCTCCCTCTCGTCCAACAAAACTAGGTAGGTATCCGGAAGGTGTCTGATTGGAATGTTGCGGCGTGTTGTGAGTAGGCAGTGGTGTTTGCGATGCCTGAAGCAGTTGCTGATATGACGGCATCGGTTGCTGAACAGGATAGGCTTGAACAGGTGCATTTGGGTGTGCTATGAACTGGTTTTGATGCTGAACTTGGGTAGCGGATTGCAAATGGTTGTTCCTCCGGTCATGCGCATTCGCAATACCTCGTTCAAGTAGGCCGTGTCCAACGTTGGTCACCGCACCTACATCCTGCTCCCCTGTCATCCATCCGGGCATCGAATCATCGAGGTTTGGTTCCTGGAAGTCGAGGTCAATTCCTTCGGGAGAAAACATATCGAACGATGCAACGGAACTTGGGACATCATCTGCATCCAAGTGCTCGTTGAGGAATGTCCCGATTGATACGGGGGCATTCATGTGAATGGGTTCTACTGGAACCTCTGTGAGTGCGCTCAAAGCATTTCGTGGATAGGGTGTCTCTCGGTCAAAAATGTCCAGCCCTATACGTGCATCTTCAATCGACATACCGTCTTGCAGCCGCTTCAATAGTGTTGAGAGTCGCATCAACGATGAGTCATGGCCAGTAAGGGTGTGGCATCCTCCCGAAATTGTGTCGAGTGTGAGTGTCGGTTTTCGAGTTCCAATCCATCCAAGGATGAGGCATGCACCGATGGCAGCTGATGTCATCCGTAGGCTAGGAGGAATCAAGATTCGTTGGGCCATCCAAATCAGGCCTGCGCCGATAAGGGCGAATGAAAAAGGAATCAATCTCGTGTGGTGATGATGCACTCTTGAGATGTTGGATAACTGGATATCAAGGCCGTGACCTCGCTTGTTTTCGAGCCAAAGCATACGCTCTTCGACCGTGGCTCGAACTTTACCAGAGCCAGCTAAATGCAGCGCTTTGAAGACCTCACGGTCTTCTGCATCAGCTGGACCATCCTCCTGTCCATGAATGCGCATCCCAGCAGGTGAAGCGTGTCTACTGGGTTATCAATCCACCGATTCTTCATCGACATTCAAGGGCGGTATCGCGCCTCTTTTCGAAACGCCGTGGGCTCGATTATTCAATGAATACAAGCGTTGCACTACCCATGATTCTTGGTTTTGAATCCAATTGTGCAATCAGCGTCGGTTGGGGGTCTTCTCTCCGGATAAAAAGCGGCACTTCCCAAGCCACCTCCATTGTTTCAGAATCTGTCGATGTGACTCTCCCTACAACGAATTGCAGATCGACGCTGGCATGGACCACATCACCCACTGCCAGTTCCCGCTTTTGGAAGGGTGAGCGGGTGAGTTTCATGGTCGAACGATTGTGGGCTACAACGGCAAGGGGTATGCTGGTGTTTGTTTTCTTGTCTTCCACTGCAGGTCGCACCAACAGCGTCCCGCTTCCCAGATGGTCTTCTTTGGCATTTCGAAGTGCGAGACCAACCCTGTCTCCAGCCACGGCAGAGGGCACGTCATCGTCCATGACTTGGAGGGATTTTGCGTTTCCAGTACCGTTAGCCGGTAAAAGTACGAGTTCATCGTGAACGTTGACGGTTCCAGATTGAACGTAGCCTATGGCGACCAAACCAATGCCTTTGACGTTGAAATATTGGTCGACAGGGATGACCAGAGGAGCTTCAGCGTTGGAGGCTAGAATTTCTGAAATATCATCCATGAAGGAGTACAAAAGATTGCGTAATTCAATACCGTCCTTTGAACCGAAAGTCCAGTCGCTGAGCCCTGCTTGAGAAAACAGCATTTTGACCTGGTCTTCGTCAATCCACTGGCCAGCTGGCGGATTGATAATTGCGATTCCCTTGGTGATACCTGCGCTGGCGAATGCGACCAATGATTCCCCGAGTGTTGCATCTACAGCCTCAACTTCGATAATACCGACTCGGGCTGCAGAAAGTGCATTGAGAAAGGGCCTCAACCGCTCAGGGTATTTTGCTGGCCGAATAATCGAAAGAATACGCGGACCGTCGGGGCCTGATTCCTTGTGGACATAGGTGTGAACGTCCCGTTGATCGGTTGGTTTCGCAATTTCTCGTGCCAAATCATCGGTACCAATCATTGCAATGTTGAGGACAGACATGTCTCCCCCAACCGAATGTTCCACATCAATGTAGGGGTTGGAATCAGTTCTTCTTTTTCATCGAAAGCATGTGCTCACGAATCTCTTTGGCGCGTTCCCAGTCTTCACGTTCCTCTTCCTCTTCAACAACAAATTGGGGAATGGGGATTGGACGCATCATTGAATCGATGGCGACAAAGAAAAAGTACCCTTCACAAATCTTTTTCTTTTCCCATGTCGACTTGCTAACCGCCAAAGCAGTAACTTTGGCACACGCAGTATGGCTGCTTGTGAACACAACTTTCCCAGATACCTCGAGAAGGTCTCCTTTTCGTGCGGGGGCGATGAAGGTAAGCGTATCAATCGAAATGGTGACAAATTCGCGGTGCGCGAACTTAGAACAAGCGATGCCGCCTGCCTTATCCATCACGGAGAGAAGCCTTCCACCAAACAGCGTGTCGTAGGTGTTTGTGTCGCCAGGGAAAACTTCCTCAATCAAGGTTGCCGGTTCTTTAGAATAGGGTTCCATGGCACTACGAGAAGGTTCTCCCTCAAGAAGTCATTTGGGTGAAAGGGCGATAAACCGTATTTTGCGCTCTATTTTGAACAAGCGTGCTGCTGAATTCGTCCGGTCTTGGCACCCTCCGTAGGAGGGTAATGGTGGGCAAAAGCCCGATGCGGTTTTAGGTGAAGCAATCTTGGGATGAAGGGCCGGTGAAACTATGCACAGTGAAAATCGACGATTAGAAACCCCATTATTTCTCGTACTCCTAATGGTATTGGCCCCCTTTGCAGGTGCTGCAACCGTGACTGATTTCGGAAATGGTAACCCTACAGCAGACATTGAATTCCGAGATGGAACGCCCTTCATTAACACCAATGATGGTATAATTAATCTCCCCGCAGATGAGACCGTTGTCGATGCTTCGATGACCGTTTCCACCGACATGCTCGAGCACGCAGCACACTCACGTGTCGATATCGAGACCATGCCCCGTGTGTGGAACCCCATGTACAACAACCAACTCACGAAGTTTTCAAACGAAACCCATTTCGTGTACGAGGAAGGTTCGAATTCAGTTCCCGTCCGCCTCAAATCAGAAGGCTTCCTCACAGATTTTGAAGAAACGACCTCTGGCTTCATCGACCACAGAGCCCTTGCCCAAGACTGGGTTGGCTGGGACCACGGTCAGATTGACACAAATGCTCTTCCACCAAATACGAACATCCCTCCATGCGCTAGTGGTGAATACTGCTGGGGAACTGGATTGATGGATGAAGACTACACCGATGAATATGTCAACGGAAACAATGGTCGAGTCTATCTGTTAACAACCGCTTCAATATACGTTGATTCCAACTTAAAGAACCACATGGCATACTTTGATTCATGGCACGACCTTGATGTTGAAACTGGGTCTGGTGGCCAAACAAACCCACCGGTCAACTACCGAGACTGTGCGTATGTCGAAATACGTTCCTCGTTCAACGATGACTTCGTGACCTCCGACCCAACTGGGTTTGAACACGTGGATATCGACCTTGGAAATTCATCAGGTCTCGGTTACGGCAACGGATACTATGTACGGAGTAGCGGCGCTTCGAACGCTGGACAAATCGACTACCGTTGCGGCGGCGTTGCTTCCGGAGATTATGCTATTGCAGGGTCATCTACCTCGGTTGCTAACCCGAACGGATGGGCTAGTTTAGCAGTTGATCTGGCTCCTTATATCGGAAAGTACATCGAAATGCGCTTCGTTGTCGAAGATAACAACGTCAACAATGCAGACGGCGGAAAGGCCGGTTGGTACATCGATAACTTCCGGGTCGGAGA
This sequence comes from Euryarchaeota archaeon UBA88, assembly GCA_002499545.1. Classification (GTDB taxonomy): domain Archaea; phylum Thermoplasmatota; class Poseidoniia; order Poseidoniales; family Poseidoniaceae; genus MGIIa-L1. The sequence goes on along the minus strand of DAME01000003.1, from coordinate 120,491 downwards.
CCGATTACCTCAATCTTCCTCGATGGATATCAACGGATTTTTACCCTATGTTCAAACCGGCGACAACCAACCAAATGGCTACGGTATTTTGACAATCGAATCGGAAACCACGACATCAGCGACCTTGAATGTCGAGGTTCACGACTCTTCAACTGGTCAGACGATTACCGACCGTAACGGAAAACTCATGACTGGCCTACAGGGGAAAATCATCGAATTATGGGACATCGATTCAAGCGCTCATCCATCCATTGACTTCACTATAGAGTTCAATTCTGGACCGAGCCGCTTGTCATCCCCCGTCCTCCACGGATTCAGCATCGGTACACGTGTCGGTACCGGTTTCAACCAAACCGACGACATGACAGACAATGTCGTCAACGGAGTTTGGGAGACGCCTGGTCAAGGAATGCCAATCATGTACTCGCCTCTGCTGATGGATGATACCTACTCTCCTGTTCTGCATCGAAGCAACTTTGATCGTCCAATTACGAGCGTCACACCGATGATTCAAGATGACTGTGCAGAGGTTCCAAGTTTGGACCTCATGGGATTCGGTGGAATCGGAATCAACGGTGCCGAGAGTGGTACGACTTACACACTTGCAGAGCCATGGTTTGGATTTGATGCGCAGCTGATGTACCAAAATGCATGCAACGTTGGCGGACTCTGGTTTGACTTAGAATTCGGCCATCATGCAACGCACGTCCAACTCGATGTTGGTAACGACGGAACGGTAGACTGGGGCTTTGACGAACCTGCTTTCGGCTCGTTCGGGCGTCAAACGGAATTCCTCAAAGCAACCATTGATGGTGTGAATTACGGACAGAGTTCTTCTAACCTCACTATCGATCAATCTGGTGTTGCTGAAGGTGCAATGTTCATGCTTCCAAAGGGTGCAGAAGTCACTTCAGTTGACTTTGCATTTGACCAAATGGGTATCTTTTCATCCAACGACTTGAGCGAGGGCTTCGAGCTTTCGTTACTGTCAGGTACCCAAGAAGTTGTGATGGGTTCAGTTGCGAACATTTCTCTGATTTTCCCGGAATACTTGCCGGAAGACATCAACATGAAAACAGCCCTCAATTCACTGCTCTCCAACCCACTTGTTCCCACCAGTTACTATGATGAATACGGCAACGAGTGGCAAACTTTCCGCCTCAAGGCTAATTCTCCAAACGCCTCAACTGGCGCCCAGATGACCGTTCGAGGCCTTGATATTGTGTACAATTATTCAGTGGTTCTCGGGACTTCTGATGGATTGGATATTGAGTTGAACAAGGGAATTGCTCTTTGGCAAGGTGGTTCTACTGCAGAAGTTGAGCTCATGGTCACCAGTTCTACTGGCGGCACACTGGAATTTTCCGACCTTCTAATCGAAACTTCAGCAGGATACACGAACACGATTTCTGCGGCAGGAAATCCTGTTGGTTTGTACCCTAACGGCGAAATTTATGAAATTTCCACAACCCATACAGTAAGTTCACTGACCGGAACGAGCTTGGCTGAAGCCATCCTCGCATTTGAATCTCAAACGGGCTCGGTTCTTCTCTCATACAGTAATTCATTTGGATTTACTGAAGCAGATGATGAACTCGATTTGATTACATTAGAGTCTTCCAGTGTCATGCCGATCTCCGAAGGTCTTGAAGTGACTTGGCGATTCACTGTTAACTCAAATTGGGAAGATACTGAGGAAGTTCGAATCTATTCTGGTTTAGTTACTGCAAACGGAATCAATGGATTGCCGGATGCGCTCTTGATGGCTCCTAACGGCGGAAATGCTGTTGAGAATGACGCTCAAATTACGTCCTTCCAAGTGGAGAACAACATCGGAATCGCCCAAGACCTCGATGACGGAAAATCCGGTCAATTGGTTACTGTTTCTGGTTCAATCCGATTGCAAGACCTGTCGATATCACCTGACCCAAGTGGCTACTTTATGGTGCTTGAACAGAAGTTCATCAACAACTCGAATGGAAACATCAGCGTTGAATGGCATACAGTTGCAAACCAATCAGGTGTAATTGGCGGTGACTTCAACTGGCAAATTGACCTCGGCATGGCTGCTGGTCAAGACACCTATCGTTTCCGCATAGACGGTTACGAGGGTGGAGACACACTTTGCCCTGCTGCAGAGTACCGACCTGACAGTTCCTGTGCTATTCCGTTCAACCTTTCAATCGACACACTGGACCCGAATCTTGTCGATGTGCGAATTCTTAACGGAGAAGTCGATCCATCGGTGGAAAGTAACTGGCGTGTGATGGTTGATGATACGTGGGTTGTTCCATCAACAACTCAGAAAATCCGTTTGAATGCTAGCGACCTTCCAAATCCGCCTTCGTCGCTGAACATCATGGTATGGGTCGAACACGACCACGACACGAATGGTGATGGACAAGCCGATGCTGATGAATACATCACGGTGACAGCAAACAGCGATGGAGCCGCTCCATTTGCAAACTACACCGCAACGTTCAACGATTACGCGAACGTTGGTAAAGACCCAGTAGGTAAAGTCAGCATTTGGATTGAAGGATTTGACCTCGCTGGTAACGCCATAAACGGTGGAGCACCAGGATTTGAAAACGATAAGTTCACCTATGTTTCAATGAGTTCTAAGTCGCCAGTGATCCGAAATTTCTTCGTTGAAGATTCACAGGAAAGTCGCTTCCTTAAGTCCAATCAACAGCAATACAACGGAAAGTGGAACCAAACCATGTACGCTGGAAACGAATATCACCTGATTGTAGAAGCAAACGACGACAACGGATGGCGTGATGTTGACTACTTCCGAGTCGACCTGGCTGATGACCGAGACGACATGACCGTCTGGTTCTTCCCACGAAACCAAACTGCATGGACTTCAAGCCCATTCATCGAAATTCTCGGAGAATCGGCGACATCACAAGGACCCCAAGTTCTGCGAATGGATGGCGGCGTCTTAATCGATCCGTTTGAATCTGATTTCTACCTCGACCTGCCGATTCGAATGACGTGGGGGCTGCCGGGTGCTTCCAGTTCGTTGAACAACCCTGTGCTGTACATGCAGGACTTGGATAACCCACGATACCGCATGTTGCCGGCTCCCGGTCGACACATTCAAGACTGGTACTACAGTGATGGAATTCAACTTGATTTCCGTGCAGATACGGCCAACGATTTGATGGTCACACCTACATTCATGGATCTCATGGAGCCGAAAACAAACGATGTTCGCAAGGGCTTCGTCTATCCCGGTGACATCATTGGATTTGAGGGTCAATACGCTTACGTTGAAGGAATTAACAACGAAGTCTACATCACTCCTGAAACCGAATTGACGCTCGAGATTACCCGGCAAGCTGCATCTATGGACGGCGCCAAGGGTTACATTGCATTCCCTGGTGAAGTGACATATCACTCGTTCACTGGTGGCGTATTCGACATTAACATCACGGCACCTCCAGTGACCAACGAATACACCTACGTCTTCAGATTGTGCCCCTATGACGCGACCGGTGGTTCTGGTGGAGTCAACGGTGAGTGTGGAAACGGTATTGCTGGCCTCCCTCTGGGAGCAGTTGACAGTACCTCTGCATTCTGTGCCGGCTCCGCTTCATATGGGTGCCAAAACTTCAAGATCAAAGTTGACGGAACCGCACCTCGGGTTTCATCCAACTCATGGTCTGCAATGAAAGGATTGACCAATGAGCCAATGGCAAATGTGTTGCCGACTTCGACCTTCCATTGTGTCGATGTACAAGTTGCTCTCGAAGAACGAGAAGCAATGTTCCAAGGCGACGTCTTTGTTTCGTGGAGTTTCTACACCGATTCGTCCAACAACATTACTTGGCCGATTTACCGCAGTACTTTCGGCGATGAACCAATGTCGCATGAACTCATCATCAGTGAGAGCGGTGGTTCGTATTCTGCAGTTGGTGACTGCATCGACTTGTGGCCACTCTCAGAAGGACAAGATGATCCTGAACGTGAGCAAATATCCAACGTCGATATCGTGTTTTGGATTGATGCAACCGATTCAGCAGGTACCCGTGCAATTCTTGGCGGCGGCCCAAATGAAGACGGAAGTATTGGATTCATCAATTCAGGGGACCCAGTTCACAAGTCCATGTATGAGTTGATTCATGAAGAAGCCAGTTTCCTCATCGATAACGTGATCATGTCGCCTTCATCTCCAGAGGTTGGCGACAAGGTTACACTTGAAATCGAAGTTCGAAACGATGGGACTATGGACGGATCCACAGACCTCAATATCCGCTCGGTGATTGGTGGAAGTACCCCCATCTTTGAGAGCAGCGTATCTACCGGAGAAATTGCAGTTGGACAAAAGTCGTGGATTTCAGTTGAACTTCAACAGTTTAATTTGGCGACTACTGGAATGTACTACATGATTTCAGACAACACGACAAATGAACTGTTGTTCAACGGTTCCTCTGTAGGAGAATCATTCAACGTCAAGGTCGAAAGTCAGTCGTCTGACTCGACTGGATTCGTGGTGTTAGCATCGATACTCGGAATTGCCGTAGCAGTACTCGGAACACTGGTATTCGTTCTGATCCGTCGCAGTGGAGAATCTGACTTGTTCGATGAAGACGATGAATCAGATTCGAAAACCTATGTCGATATTCCTCAGCAATCTTCGACTCTCTCAGGGCCGCCTCCAGCAGCCTCGAGCCTCTCACCAGAGATGCGTGATGCCATGCAGAAGTTCCCTCAGTGGACTCAGGAAGAAATCCAAGGATACTTCGACCAAGGATGGAGCGTTCAAGCGTTACTCGAGTGGGTAGAGAGCCAGTAAGGTGAAGGTTTTGCCTGCTCGACTTGAATGGGGTGACACGTATTGGGATGACCCCGAAGGTGGTCGAATCCTCCTTCATCCGGTCCTTCCAACGGTCGTATACCCTCGATTGATGCGTCCCCGGACTGGGTGGCACGGACTTGGGTTGCTCGAATCGCCTGATGTCGTTGACCTTTGGGTTCAAGAGGAAAAAGACGAGGCTGAATCACCTGGGGTGAACCTCTCACACAGCTTGATTTCTGGTGGTGCATTCGCAATTTTTCTCGATGAATTAACGCTTATCGAAGACGTCAACGGTGGACGATTCCCAGACCCAGAACCTCGCCGAATCCATCGTAACGCCGTGCGACACGAGCGACCGGTGTTTTTCATTGAGCCCACTGCTGATGACGAGTTATGGGGTGAGCATCTGACCAACGAAGCGAAGGCTGCATCGCATTGGAGGAAATTGTTAGGACTCATTTCACTGGGTGGGAAGTGGAGAAAAAGGGTCAAGAAAAACATCTTCGAAGCTCAAAAACCTCCGAAAGGGGTTTCTGCTAACTTCGGTTCAGCCTCAGTGTTATCAGCGACATGGTGGGATCTTTCGGAATGGATTATCGGCCCGGATGTTGCGCACGCCCGCAATCAACGGTACGGCTGCCGACTTCGGGGGGCTCTCTCTACGCTTCGCAAACAGTTCGGGGACGATGCAGTCTTGCTTGTTCCGCTTTACTTGCCTCATCGAAATGCTATGCTTTCGGTTCTGGAATCACTTCCAGATACAGAGGAAATAACTTCATACGCGGGCCCGTCCGATGATACTGAGGAGGAGTGAATATGGCAGCTGGAACCATTGACGTACGAATCGAAAATCAGCTTGTTCGCTTTGTTGCACCCTCGCCTATTGACCAATCAGCCGTTGTTGCCCAATTAGGTGGTCAACAAACTGGTGGCGTTGTCATCAAGGTGCTGGACCACCCAAGAGCAACCATTGTCATCGATGCAGAAGGTCGAATAGTCGTGCACGGTACACATCGAGTTGAATCTGCACGTGCGGCAGCCAAAGAATTGATGCTGCGTTTAGGGCTCAGTGATTCAGGGCTTGAAACGGAACTAGGACCAGTTGTCGCATCTTTTGAATTTGGCAGTGATTTGGACGTTAACCAGTTGGTGGGCGACTTTAACGCCGGTACTTCTGTCTACGACCAGCGACTGGGTTGCAGCGTTGTATCGGATACCCGGCACAACCTCACGTTGCACATGTGGCCAAACGGTCGCTGCGTGGCAACCGATGCACGGCATCGAAACATGGTTGCGATGGCTGCTGTTTACTGGCGCGGAATTCTTCAAGAAAAAGGAATGTTTGTTCAGCGAATCTAATCCTTCACCCAGCAATTACCCATGCGTTGAAATCGCAGGAACTGTAGCGCTTGATGAGGCTCGATGATGACGGGAGGTACAGGTTGGGATGGCCCAATCCTCGACAACCACTTTCATTTGAATCGGAACGGTCGCTACCTCGATGCTGCAAAGGATTTCAAAAACGCTGGTGGTACTGACATTGTTTTGGTCCACTGTCCGGATTTTTCATCCCCTCCAACCACAAAACAAGGGCACAGTGAGGCCTATGCAGATACTGTGGCTATGGCAGAGCAGGTTCGCAGGAATGTTGGACTTGGTGTTCGAGTCGTACTTGGACCTCACCCAGCGGCGTTTGCTCATCAATTCATCGCATGGTTGGATTCAGACGGTGAGCAAGGTGCACAGTTGGCAATGGAAAATTACCGTAACAGCATTGATGCGGCTGTCGAATATATCGATGAAGGTAAAGCACACGCCCTAGGGGAAGTTGGACGACCGCACTGGCCGGTGAGTGCACGAGTTTGGGAACTTTCCAATACGTTGTTGAGTGAAACGATGCACCTTGCGCATCAAGAGGGTATTGTACTTCAGCTTCATGTTGAAGGTGAACTCGAATCTACCTATCGGGACCTTTCCCAAATGGCCTCAAAAGCTGGCCTTCCGGCTCGCCGGTTAGTGCGTCATTATTCACCTCCAAACGTCGATTTAGCCATCACGCAGGGCGTCACGCCAAGTGTTCTTATTGGCAAAGGGGCCATTGAAGAATTGATGGGGACAGTAGAAAAATGCGGCCACGGCTTCATGCTTGAAACAGACTACATGGACGATCCCCGCCGTCCAGGAGCAGTCCTCGGACCGAAGACCGTCCCAAAGCGAACCAAGCAGTTGCTTGATGCGGGATTGGATGAAGAATACCTCTGGCTGGCTCACCAGGATCTCGCCGAAGAATTGTACGGTCCGAGCGTTTATTCTACCGAGTCGGCCCATTCTGACACTTGAAAGCCATCACATTCATGAGTGAATGCCCTCACCCATAACCGTGTCATCCGTTCATAAGTCCTTGATAATCGGCCTTGTGATGGCACTGTTCATTGCTCCATGCTTTCTTTCCACCGCATCAGCACAAGGCTCGCCGCTTCCAGCAGTTGAATTGGACTGTGGTTCAGACCCTGTCATGGACGTCCGGCCAACCTCGGATGCCGAGGTATCCGTGGTGTGCACTGTAACCAACCCAACTTCTGCGAGTGAAGACATCAGCATTGAGGTCATCGAATGGGATGGAATTTTAGTCGAACTCTCACTCTCAGAAGATTCGTTCACGCTCGCTGCAGGTGAAGACGATACATTTGAGCTTCTCTTTTCTGGACAAACCAAGCTTTCGGCTTCAATCATGCATGAATTCGTGATTGAAGCCAAGGTAGAATCGTGGAACAGTCTTCCGTACGGGCAGTTGCCGGAAGGTCCTTGGGTTGCAAACACGACCTACATTGGCGACTTTAGTATCGAATCCTACGGAATGATTGAACTCTCACTTTCAGACATCACCACACGGTATATGGAGACAAGTGAAGAAGTAGAATTCACCTTCCAAATGACCAATAAAGGAAACGATGACGACAAACTCGAGGTTGTCATAGCGAATGCTGCCGAACTCGAAGCTGCAGGTTTCTCATTCCCAGCAGGCACATTTATCAGCGAAAACGTGCCTTCGCAAGGAACCTCTTCTGTCAAGACATTGAGCATCCGTTCTCCTTCACAGTTGAGTGAAGACCTTCGAAATCCACTCATCATTCGCGCTCAGAGTGGCAACGATGATTCAGCCCAATTCAGCGAAGTCACGATCCAGCTTGACGTCAAAGGCCAGAGTCAATCCAGTGGTTTGGAAGGTTTGACTTCAATCAGCGACGATGACACGATAATGTATGCTGCTATTGGCGGCGGTTCTCTTCTCCTGGTGTTGTTCCTGCTCGTTCTTGTGCGAGTCGTACGCAAAAAGCCGAAAAAGCAGCAAAAACCAACCCTCAAACAACCGATCATTCTTCCAGAAGAACCCGAAGAAAGTGGGGCAGAGGACGATGATTTCGATGATATGTTCTCTGACTTGGACATGGATTCTGAGGAATCAGATGAATTCGACGATTTATTCGATGATTTGTGACCGTTTCGGCCGTCAAAAAAGGGTTGCAGAACCACTGTTTTCTTTATTCCATGAGAGGGAACAGTCATAGGACTGGTGTGTCAGCCAACATCTACCCATTGGGTTGGTGCATTTATGCTCAAATTACAAGGAAAGACAGCCTTCGTTTTCGGAGTCGCCAGTGAAGATTCCATTGCTTGGGCGATTTGTCAACATCTCGCTGCCGCAGGTGTGACGCTGTATCTCGGTTATCAGAAAAGATTCATGAGTCGTATTTTCCAACTGAAGGACAAACTTCCACAGATAGGGGGATTTTATCCTCTGGATGTTGCAGAAGACGCAACGACTCGTGAATTCTTCGAAGCCTTTGAGAAAGAACACCCTGGTAAGAAGGCAGATATCCTCATTCACGCCATCGGCTTTGCACCTCGAGCCTGCTTCGACCGCCCAATTCTTTTCGTTGAAGACACCGATATTAACACGGCAATGACCATTTCTGCCAACTCACTTCAACGCTGTTTGAAGCATGCACTTCCGTACCTTAACCCCGGTTCTTCAACGATCACTCTGACCTACGCTGCTTCCAATAGATTCGTTCCAAATTATGGTATTATGTCGATGGCCAAAGCAGCCCTTGAATGTTGGACTCGCGAACTTGCATGCCATTTAGGCCCCGAAGGTCACCGAGTTAACGCCATATCTTCCGGGCCGATTCGCACCATTGCCGCAAGCGGAGTCCCTGGTTTCGATAACATCCTTGCTCACGTCGAGGAAAACGCTCCTTTGAGGAGAAATGTCAACCAAGAAGACGTTGCAGGTGCCACGCTGTGGCTTGCAAGTCCTCTTGCAAGTGGCGTGACCGGCCAATGCATTTACGTCGATGGTGGATACTCAATCACGATGGTGCCTCCGAGCATTATGGACCAATGAGGGATTCTATGGTTAAAGATTCGAAAGGAAACGAAATCGAGGGCCTTGACCAAGGTCCGTTTGAACCCATTGCAGTGGTTGGGATTTCAGCACTGATGCCCGATGCCCCAGATATCGATGCGTTTTGGCAAAACATTCTCGATGCCAAAGTCAGTATTCGGACGCTGCGGGATGACCGCTGGACCGGGCCGATGAAGCATTTCTATCGCGAAGGCGGACCGGGTAATATCGAGGAAGGATTCACTTATTCGAAAATTGGTGCAATGGTCGAGGGGTATGAATTCGATTGGCGGCGCTGGAAGCAGCCACCAGGAACATTATCTCAAATCGATTTGAGCCAGCAATGGGCGGTCAGCGTCGCTGCCGCTGCAATTGAACAAGCAGGGTATGATGGCGTTGAGAAAGACATCGACCGAAAGCGTACTGGAGTTGCATTTGCGAATGCATTAGGTGGCGAGAACCGAAACCTTTCCAACATCCGGATTTATTCGAATCACGTCTCAGAACTTGCCAAAGCACAGGGGCTTCCGGATTCGAATGCGAAAGCTTTCGTCGATTCTATGATTCAAAACACCCCTCGCATCAATGAAGACACCATGCCAGGTGAATTAGCGAACGTTGTTGCTGGAAGGGTAGCGAATCTTCTCGACCTCCAAGGTCCCAATTACGCAATGGACGCGGCATGTGCCTCGTCCTTGGCAGCAGTTCTCGACGCTTGTCGCGCCTTACAGATGCGACAAGTCGACACCATGGTTGCTGGCGCTACGGACCGAAGCTTAGACGCCCCTACGTACGCGAAGTTCAGCGCGATTGGCGCCCTTTCACCAACACATTCGACGCCTTTTGACGCTGGAGCAAACGGTTTCGTGATGGGCGAGGGTGCAGGCGCATTTGTCCTCAAGCGCTTGAACGATGCGATTCATGATGGCGACGAAGTGTATGCTGTCATTCGGGGCGTCGGTGGTTCATCTGATGGTAGGGGCAAGGGAATCACTGCTCCAAGTCAGCGCGGCCAACTCCAAGCGATTGCCCGTGCGTACGAGCAAGCGGGATACAATGCTACGACAGTGGAACTCATCGAAGCGCACGGGACTTCAACCAAGGTTGGAGACGCAACTGAATTGGGCTCTCTTTCGCTTATATGGGATGGTTCACCACCGGGTGACCATGTCGCAGTCGGTTCAATAAAGTCACAAATCGGCCACTTGAAGGCTGCTGCGGGAATCGCTGGCCTGATCAAATCAGCCATGGCCCTTCACCATCGAACAATCCCCCCTTCTGCCGGTTTCAAGACTCCAAATCCCACCGTCGACTGGGGGAATATCCCGTTCTTCGTACCAACTGAGGCCCGTGACTGGCCACGTCCAGAAGGTCATCCTCGCCGAGCCGGAGTCTCTGCCTTCGGATTTGGGGGCACGAATTTTCACGTCGCTCTAGAAGGATATGAGCCAGACTATCACGCAGAACTTGCTTCACAATGGCAGAATCGATGGGATGCTTATGCCAAAAACACTTCCACAATTGGTACGAATACGGTGCCTGAATCACCATCTATACTCGATTCCACCGCCACACCAAGCATGACTCACGACGAGTTGAAGGCGATTGAGGGGGGAATTCTCCTGCTCTCGGCAGACGAACTATCCGGGTTGAAGTCGCAGATTGAATCATTGGAACTGGACGGCGAACATTTCGACAGCGACCCCCACGGTCAACGATTATCGATCGTATTGAACCATATGTCGTCTGAATTTGATGCCAAGGCGTCATTCCGAATGTGCATTGTTGCAACATCATGGTCCGAGTTCCACAAGCGAACCGCTCTGGCCCTGAAAGCGATGGACGATTCAGAGAAATGGGGGTTCTTACAGGCCCAAGGCGTTCTCATTACCAACGATCCTCCACTTCCTTCTCAGGCAAAGATAGCCCACATGTATCCGGGCCAGGGTAGTCAGTATGTCGGTATGACCTATGACTTGTATCAACGTTTTTCATCAGTCCAAGAGGTGTGGGCGCAAGCTGACAGAACGATGGTCGAGGTTCTTGACGGAGAAACGCTTTCCAGTTTCGTCCTCCGTGCGAATCTGGATAAAGAGCAACTCAAAGAAGCAGAATTCAAACTGAAGCAAACTGAATACACTCAACCTGCCATGCTTACAGCCGACTTAGCCATTGAACGAGCACTGAATGACCATGGGCAAAAGCCCGATATGGTCGCTGGGCACTCACTTGGTGAATACGCTGCCTTGATGTCTGCAGGAATTCTTGACATGGACGGCGCCCTGCGTGCTTCTGCGGCACGAGGTACTGAAATGGGCTCGGTCGTAATCGATGATAAAGGGCTGATGGCGAGTATTATGGCGCCTTACGATGAGGTTGCGGCTGTGCTGAGTGAAGCGGATGGCTACGTTATTGCTGCCAACAAGAACTCTCCGAAGATGACCGTAATTGCTGGGGAAACCGACGCTGTCAAGAATGCCGTGGCTACGTTTGATGCCAAAGGTTTCCAGTGCGTCCCCCTCGCTACATCTCACGCATTCCATTCACGCATCGTCGCCCCTGCGAACGAACCACTTCGCCGTTTCCTCGAAGGGCTCGAGATTCGCTGGCCTAGTATCCCAATCACTGCGAACGTCGACGGACAATTTTATCCCACTGAAGGAAAAGATTCGAAGGCAGGTATTCTTGAAAAGTTAGCACCACAAATGGCATCAGCGGTCGAATGGACGACACAAATTGAAACCATGTATGAGGCAGGTGCCCGAGTGTTCCTTGAAGTAGGTCCAAAGCGGGCATTGACAATGTTTGCTGTTCAAATTCTAGAAGACCAACCCCATCTTCCAATCATGACAAACCACCCCAAGCAGGGCGGTATTGCTTCTTTCCTCTCCGCATTGGGTACGCTAGCTCTAGCCGGCCGTCAACCCATCTGGCCAGCTGGAACCTCGACCGTCCTCTCTGAAGGATTCCGTGCCGGGCCATTAGAAGCCTATCACGTAGCTAATCCATCACCAAAATTGTCCTCGCACGTGGAGGATTTGCGGACCCGTTCACGTCCTTTGCCCACCGTTGAAAGCTCTTCTCCTGCTGCACTACCTCGAACCGTCACGGTTCAACAATCAAAAATCATCGACCCTGAAGTTGCAGCCCGTGAAGCCAAAGAGGCCTACATCGGGGACCGATTAGCGGCACTGAGCGGATACCCCTCTCGATTCTGTAACGGTAATGTCAACCTTCGAGCAGGCCTTGGCCTGTCTGAGCAAAAGGTGACCTCCTTACTCCATACCATCTCTACCGAGACTTCTACGAAGCCAGACATCGACCGTTCCAGTTTGGTTCTCGCGTCCGACTTGATGGCTTGGGTCGAGGGCCCGCCACCAGCATGGACGCCTCGCACCTCAATGGTACACGCAGTCCCAAGTGCATCGGTTCAGCACTCATCTTCACCGTCGCTGCACGAACAACGCAAAGCAGACCCGTATGTCATCACAGGGGTGTCGTTGGGTCTACCCGGAGGAGAACGCGTCTTTGAAGAAGACACCTTTGAGCGTCTCATTCGAGGTGAGACCTGTATCTCTGAAGTCAGTGACGAATACAAACAACGCCTCCTCGACAAGAACATCGTCCGCCTCATCAAAGGCCGAGACGGTTCTGTGAACATGGAACAAGCAACTGAGTTTGGAGACATACCTCAACTTGCTGGGGTGAAGGCAGCGTTTGATTTAGCAGATGAATTCGGAATCGACCCTAAATCCATATTGGCATGGGACATCACGACACAATTGGGTGTTGCAGCGGGGCTTTTGGCCCTGAGAGATGCCGGAATACCGCTCACTCCAAACGAGCAAATTGGCAAGGGCGGCCTTCGTTTAATTCGGAATTGGGAAGTACCTCAACATCGACGTGAACGAACGGGTGTCGTGTTCGCATCCTGCTTCCCTGGGTTGCAAAAAGCGATGCAGCATGCGAAAACCAACGGAGATGATGGAGAGGGACGGTTTGACCGTCGATACTTGTTCCAGACTCTCAACATGGGTCATTCACAATTTGCCCAATATTCTGGGATTCGCGGACCGAACACGACCATTAATCTCGCATGCGCATCCTCAACTGCTGCATTTGGTGTCGCTGAAGACTGGTTGAACAGCGATCGAGTCGACCGTGTTGTCATCATCTCAGCAGATGATGTCACTGGCGATGATCTGTGGGAATGGATTGGAAGCGGCTTTGCAGCTTCAGGTGCCGCTGCCACGGGTAATGTGGTTGAAGAAACTGCTTTGCCGTTTGACCGCCGTCGAAACGGGTTGATCTTAGGTATGGGTGCTGCAGCATTCGTCGTTGAACGGCATTCAGTCGCAGCCGAAAGGGGTGTACAACCTATCGCAGAATTACTTGGTGCCACGACTGCAAATTCAGCATTCCATGGGACCCGATTAGACGTGGATCACGTTGCTGAAATTGTTGACCAATTCATCGGTTCTATGGAACAGAAATGGGACCTTGACCGACATGAAATGGCGCCAAAAACGGTGTTCTTCTCGCATGAAACATTCACACCTGCTCGTGGGGGTTCAGCCCAATCAGAAGTCCGCGCTCTGCGCGATACGTTTGGCCAAAGCACTGACTCGCTTGTCATTGCTAACACCAAAGGATTCACTGGCCATCCAATGGGTGTAGGTATCGAGGATGCAAGCATGTTGTACGGACTGGAAACCGGGCGCATCCCTCCGATTGCGAATCATAAAGAAACCGATCCGGAGCTCGGAAATTTGAACCTCTCCAAGGGTGGCGAATATCCGCACTTGGAGTACGGGTTACGCTTTGCTGCAGGTTTTGGGTCTCAAGTAGCACTGTCTTTGGTTCGCAAGTGGCCGGTTGTCGGCGAACGAATCAACGGTGCGCAATTCTTGGCATGGTCAAGAGGTCTCGCAGGCACGGAAGACGTTGTCTTACGAATTCTTGAAAACAAATTGGTTGCATATGTGAAAGGGGATGAGAACCTACATGGCGGCGTACAGGGTCTGCCTTGGGACGTCACGGCTGCTTGGGAAGGAATGCCAAGCATGAGTGCTGAAGTTACAGAACCGTCACCTGCCCCAGAACCAGTTCCGATGCCAGAACCAGTTCCAGTTGTCCACTCAACGCTACCGACTTCAGCACCTGACGATTTGGTTGCCACGGTTGTAGAAGTAGTCGTCAATCATACGGGGTATCCTGCAGACTTTGTCGAATTAGAACAAGACTTGGAAGGTGAATTAGGTATTGACACCGTTAAGCAAGCGGAAATCATGGCTGAAATCCGAGAAAAGTTCTCACTTCCAGTCGATGAAGAGTTCATTCTTTCAGACTATCCGACCCTTAATCACATGATTGCGTACATCGAACGAATGACATCTGGTTCGCCAGTTGCTGCACCTTCACAATCCGCTGAAATCCCTGTAGTACCCGAATCACCAGTCAAAGAAGTACCAACGACGGAAACCATTCCTCAAACCGGGCCCAGGCCCTCAGTCGATGATTCTCAACTCATCGCTACAGTTGTAGAAGTCGTTGTCAATCATACGGGCTATCCGAGTGACTTCATTGAATTAGACCAAGATCTCGAAGGCGAATTAGGTATTGATACGGTCAAACAAGCAGAAATCATGGCAGAGATCAGGGAACGGTTTTCTCTTCCCGTCGATGAAGCATTTGTTCTCTCAGACTATCCGACGCTGAACCACATGATTGCGTACATTCAAACCATGACGGGGGGCAAATCAACAGTCCAAGCAGTCGTCGAACCAGCAGCAGAACCACAACCCGTCAAGACCGATTCACCTCCCGAACCAGTACCTGCTCCGGTAGGCGTTCATACCGATGAAGCGATTGTGGAACAATTGGTTTCAATCGTTGTCAAGCACACCGGTTACCCAAGCGATTTCATCGAGTTGGACCAAGACCTTGAGGGTGAATTGGGAATTGATACGGTCAAGCAAGCCGAAATCATGGGCGATGTACGCGATGCATTCGAACTTCCTATCGATGAAGAATTTATTCTGTCTGACCATCCAACATTGAATCATTTCATCGCTTACATCGTTCTTATGAGGGGAGGTTCAGCGACTGAAATTTCTATCGCACCCGTTGAACATGCTCAACCAAGCGACTTCGCGGTTGCTGAAACGCTGCTGCTGGATGATTCACCCGATCCGTGCCGACGCTGGCAAGTTGAGGTCGAGGAGTGCCAAGGTACCAGTTCGCCACTCTCGCTGGAAGGCACCATCGTGGTGACCGACGATGGCTGGGGCATCGCAGAGGCACTATGTCAGAAAATAGAAGCCCGCGGACTTGCAGCTGTTCGAGTTGGGTTTGAAAGCGATATCCGTGACATGTCAACACAAATGGAGGGTCAACGAACGGTCTTCCGTGCAGATCCTGCCAACCCCGAACACATTGCGAAAGTATGCAGTGAACTTTCCTCTCACAATGTGGCTGGAATTGTCCACATGGCCCCTCTCAAGCTGGCCGGTGCATCGTGGGTTGAAGATACCATTCCTTCCTCTCAAATCGCTTTAGCAGCACACGGTTACTTCGGGCTGTTGAAAGGCTTCGATGCCGCCCTTTCAACCCGCAATGATGGCTTGGTTGCATCAGTTACGGCCCTTGATGGACGGCACGGAAATATTGGTGAGCGATTCAATGCCGTTCAATGTGCCGCATCTGGCGTGACCAAATCGTATTCCTTTGAACGGCAGCATGTCCGTTCACGCGCACTGGACCTTCATCCTGAATTGATTCTTGATGCAGACGAGGCGGCGCTACAAGTTGAACACGACTTGTTCAATATCGGAGGTGAGGTCGAAATCGGTCTTGATAGAGATGGACGTCGTTGGACGCTTGTCGCCTTCGCCGAGGATTCGTCGAACGTCGAAACGCCTCTCAAGTCCGACGATACGTGGATTGTTTCAGGAGGCGGGTCTGGTGTTACCGCTGCTTCAATAATTGGCGTTGCTCAGCAGTCTTCAAACATCGGAGCACACTTTGCATTGCTTGGACGATCACACCTCATCGAAGAAACCAACGAATGGCTTGCTTGGTCTGATGAACAACTATCAGACCGCAAAAACGCTCTTCGTAGTTCTATGATTGATGCCAAAAACGGTGATAAGGTCACTATGGTTGAATGGAACAACGCTTGGCAGAACTTCACCCGAAGCCGAGACGTGCACCTCACCATCAAGACCATCGAGGATACGGGTAATACTGCATCCTATCATTCAGTGAATGTAACTGATGTTGACGGGTTGAAGAAGGTTGGAAGTCAACTTGGTCGCCCAATCACAGGCATAGTGCACGGCGCAGGTCTTGAAGATTCGAAACTCGTCGCTGACAAGGACAATCAAGTGTTCGACAACGTGGTTCGAGTGAAGGTCGATGGATGGCAGGCCTTGATAGCGGCAGTAGAAGCATCCCAAAGCGATGGATTACGCTTTGCTGCATGTTTCACCAGCGTAGCTGGGCGATTTGGTAACAATGGACAGACCGATTATGCTGCTGCGAACAGCGTACTTGATGCAGAGATGGCCCGCCTTACAGCAACTGGAACGTGCAGAGCAGTATCCATTGCATGGACGGGATGGCGCGATGTTGGAATGGCAACACGAGGGTCGTTCCAAGCCGTTTTCGATGCAGCAGGTATCGATACTATTTCAGTAGAAAAAGGCGTTGAAATATTCGTTGACGAGGCTCTGAAAGGTGGGAAGCGCCGGGTTCTGGGATGTGGGCGACTTGGTCTCATGGACGTTCACGATGTGTTCCGTGAATCACCACTTCGATTACCTGCTGAAATGGCAGCAATACTGGCAGACCCTTACAGGTTCCCATTCATCGATAAGGTTCTAGATTATTCGGAGGGCACGACACTGACCACTCAATCTACTCTCTCTGTGGCTGACCATCCATTCTTGTCAGACCACGCCATCGATGGCGTGCCCTACCATCCTGGTGTAATGGCACTGGAGATGTTTGCAGAGGGGGCTTTACTCCTGCGTCCTTCCGCATGCTTGGCTGGATTTGAAGAAGTCACTTTTGGTTTGCCAGTAAAGTTGCTAAGGGGTGCGATGACGGTACGCGTACAATGTGATTTACTCCGCAGTGAAGGTGGCATGAGTTGGGTTTCATGCCAGCTTCTTTCGGATCTCACCAACTCGAAAGGGGAGGTGTTCGGACAACGGGAACATCATGTCGCTGTTGTACGTCTCGTTGAACTGCACGACGACCTTGGACCTTTCCTACAATCTGAGGTTGATGCGCTGCCTCACATTGGTACTCCAGCCATGGGTGAACTTTCCGAGTTGCCGTCCTTCATTTACAGGCGATACTTCCACGGACCTCGATTCCAATCACACGGAGGTGTCCTTCGCGGTGTTGGGGATGTGGAGACGCCCGGAGCAGATGGAATTGCCCTCATGCGGCACCAACTCCCAGTTCTCGACCAGTTTGCTTTGGAGACTCAGGGCGAGGTCGTGTTGTTGGAAGCTTTACCGATGTTGATCGAGGCTGGTTTCCAGAACGCTGGCTTGGTGGCGATGGAATCTGAAGGTTTCTCGTCACTGCCTGTTGGGATTGAGTGGTCGTCGATGCTTCGGGTTCCTGAACGCGATGAAGTACTCCGCATGCGAAGTCTACGCACATCGGTGGAAGATGCCGGTATCACAGTACACGATGTTGTGATTATCGGGGACGACGACGCTCCAGTCATCGCAATGAAGGGGCTGCGGCTCAAGAGTATGGCTCCAGTGCCTGATGAACAAGCGTTCACGCTTGAACGCTGAGGTGGTACTATGACAGTCGAGGAAGTGTTTCCTCCGTTTTCTATTCCAATACAGATGCGACTTTTTAGGACCCGTGTTCGTACAGTCGCGGTCGAACTCGTAGGACTGGCCCAGATTGATGAAGTGGCAACCTTCGCCACAGCCAAGCGTATGAATGAACATCTCAGTGGGCGTTGGCTATTGGGTGAAGCACTGCGAGAATGGGGTCTTGAAGTCT
Source organism: Euryarchaeota archaeon UBA88 (assembly GCA_002499545.1). Lineage (GTDB taxonomy): Archaea > Thermoplasmatota > Poseidoniia > Poseidoniales > Poseidoniaceae > MGIIa-L1. The sequence continues at coordinate 102,243 of DAME01000003.1, read as the reverse complement.
CTGCGATTGAAGTCCTTCGTACGTCACAGCGGGCTCCAGTGCTTTCGTATCTACCTGGTGTGTGGCTTAATTCACCTTTGCCTGCAATGAGCGTATGCCATTCCAGTGGATGGGCGTATGTGGCTTTGGCAGAACATGGCTGGTCGGTCGGTTTTGATGCAGAAGATGCTCAGCGAGGTATCGCTGCCAATGCATTTGACATGATGGCTAAGGGGGAGGAGTTGCGGTGGCTTCGTTCTAATTCTGACCGGGCTATTGAGCTATGGACTTCGAAAGAAGCTGTCCAAAAAGCCATGCAGTTAGGGATGCATCTCAACCCTCGCTTAATTAAAATTCCAATTGAAGAGAGAAATGAGGAAATATCAATTGAAAAATCAAAAATTCAATTGAAAAGTTGGAGTTTTGATGGAGTTCAAATGGCGCTTGCTTGGAAGAAGGGGAGCGAGCGTGTATACTCGGCAGAAGATGAGTTACTCGATGCGACACGTTCTGCAATGCAGGAACAGGAATGGGGCGTGGGTTGCAAGACGGTCAGAGGGAATGTGTGATTATTTCCAGAACATGTAACTGTCCCTGCTTGATTCCCAAGGCAATCCGAGTGCAATACCGAGCTCGGTTAAAATCACGTAGTTGAATACGAGATACATCAAATAACTGACACTGATCACAAGTAATGACGTGTTGATGATTTTCCGACGATTTCGCTTCGCCTGGTCCAATGTGCAGATTCCCTGATTTCGAAAGAAGAACACCAATCCGATGACCGAACAAAGTAGAGCAACCAGCAACATGCCTTCTCTAAACCAGCCGTATCCGTCTTCACCCCAATACAGGGTGTTGGACAGTGCTGCACCCGTCGAAACAGTAGCCAAGCCCAGCATGACCATTACTACCGAGGGGAGGCAACACATCGAAGCGATAAGAGTGGAGCCAGCGATGTACTTCCACAATGCTTTGAGAGGTTTTTCGTTGCTTTCAACAACTTCGTCAACCTCCTCCATAGCCCTAAACCAGTGCTTCGGCTTTTGAAACCATGCATTGGGCCACGGCGATTATGCTCAAACCGTATCCCAGAAATTTTCTTTCTCCACATCGCCGACTTCTTGGAGTGCGGCTTGCTCAAAAGCGGAGATATCCTTGGTCGCATCCTGCACCACGTGTTCAAGTTCCTTCGCTTTAGGGAACAGTCCGTTGCGAATAGATTGGAATCCCGTAAACTGAACAGCAAGTCCAGCAAACAAGAACGGTAACGAAAAAGCAATCAGAAATATTTGCATGAACAGGCCGTTTTCAGCGTCAATAAAAGCGATTGGGACAAGCATGAGTGGAACCAGTGTGAACGGTAATCCAAAGCACACCGCAAACAGGCCACCAACGATTTCTGATACTCGAGTAGTGCTCTCAGATTCAGCCGATTCCACGAACTCAGTCATGTGCCTTGGAGTTGGCATTGACATGAAAGACTTTCCACAACATAACCACTTGAAAGGAGTCTTAAGTTGGTGCTCGTTGCCATTTTCTTACAGGGTGTGGGATTGGTAAGCGTGTTTTCGTGACATTGATATAGGGTGACTCCCACGGCATTATGTAACCGATGGTTCAGTAGTGGGGATTTGCAATGTCAAATAAAGACGATTGGGAAGAAAAATTAATTGAGCAGCTCGCTGAAATGTTTCGAAACATGGGTATGAATCTCGATAAGAAGCAAATACGTGCTCTAATGGAACAGTTTCGTTCGCAATTTGAAAGTCTCGGCCTCGATGCTGAAAAAATTGCTAAGGGCGACGTAAACTTCAACTTCGACCTCTCACAAATCGGAAAGATGTTTGAAAAAGGAAAGTCGATTGAAGACATTCTCCAAAATTTTGGTATGGACATCCAGGTCGATGCAAATCCAATCGAAGTCAATGCACCAGAACTTAGCGATTCTTCTGACGAAGTGATGAAACTTCCAACTGATGACATTTATCTCGACGGATGGAACATGGCTGTGACCATCGATTTCACTCTCAAAGGCGATGTTGAAGAAAGCGAAGTCGAACTCTCTCTAGTGAAGGATGGAAATCAACTTGAAATCATGAAGCAGACACAATCTTCTCCTCTGGCTCGAGTCGAACTCCCTCATCCCTGTGACGATGTTGTCGATTGGAGCCTGAACAATGGTATTCTTGACATCACGCTCAAGTTGACTCCTCAAGGCTCAGCAGTAGAAACAGCTTCAACCGACGAAGACGAAGGCGATGACACCCCCCTCCCCTCAACAGATGTTCACATTGAAGTTGGAGATGATTCAAGTGACGATGATGAAGACGATGGTGGAATCCCCATCTTTTGATAAAATATGGAAGTGAAAAAAATGAGTAAAGTAATCGGAATAGATCTAGGAACAACAAACAGCTGTGTGGCGACGATAGAAAACGGAGAACCCGTTGTTATTGCCAATGCAGAAGGCGCACGAACGACCCCTTCCGTTGTGGCATTTGCCAAAGACGGCAGCGAACGAATGATTGGTGTCACGGCAAAACGTCAAGCCGTCACCAATACCGACCGAACAATGCTTTCTGTCAAGCGCCACATGGGAACTGATTGGAACACGGAAATTGATGGAACCAATTACACGCCTCAAGAAATTTCGGCATTCATTCTGCAAAAGCTGAAAGCTGATGCAGAGGCTTACCTCGGCCATGAAGTGAAGCAAGCGGTCATCACCTGTCCTGCCTATTTCACTGACGCCCAACGAACTGCAACCAAGGACGCTGGACGAATTGCCGGTTTGGAAGTTCTCCGAATCATCAACGAACCGACTGCTGCTGCACTCGCATACGGCGTTGATAAGGGCGAAGACCAAACAATTCTCGTGTACGATTTAGGTGGCGGAACGTTTGACGTATCCGTTCTTGAAATCTACCAGGTCGATGGCCAACCCCAAATCGAAGTAAAGGCAACCGCAGGTAACAACAAACTGGGTGGCGATGATTTCGACGACCACGTCATTGATTGGATGGTCTCGGAGTTTAAGCGTGATACGGGCATTGATCTATCCAAGGACGCACAAGCCATGTCTCGTCTCAAGGAAGCTGCTGAAAAGGCCAAGATCGAACTTTCTGGAACGCAACAAACCCAAATCAACCTCCCGTTCATTACAATGCGGGACGGTCAACCGGAGCACATGGACATGACACTAAGCCGTGCAAAGTTCGAAGACCTGATTTCGAAACTCATCGAAGCGACCATGGGCCCGACGCGCCAAGCAATGAAAGATGCTGGTGTCAAGAAAGGCGATGTCGACAAAGTTATCTTAGTCGGTGGTTCAACTCGCGTTCCTGCCGTGCAAGAAGCCGTTGAGAAGGAAGCTGGTAAGGCACCTTACAAGGGCATCAATCCTGACGAAGCAGTGGCAATGGGCGCCGCACTTCAAGCAGGAATCATCGCCGGCGACGAGGGTGTTTCAGACATCCTCCTGCTCGACGTCACACCGTTGACACTCGGGATTGAGACCCTCGGAGGTGTCATGACGACCATGATTGAGCGCAACACGACTATCCCTGCTCGCCGTTCTGAAATCTATTCAACTGCGAGCGACAATCAACCTGCAGTCACCATCCACGTGCTTCAAGGAGAACGTAATTTCGCCAAGGACAACGTAACGCTAGGTGAATTCACTTTGATGGGAATTCCTGCAGCACCACGGGGCGTACCACAAATCGAAGTCACCTTCGACATCGATGCAAACGGCATCGTCAATGTGAGTGCTAAGGACATGGGGACTGGAACCGAGCAATCGGTCAAGATTGAGTCACAAACCTCGCTTTCCGAAGACGAAATCCAAGCAAAGATTGCTGAAGCCGAAAAGTTTGCCGAAGAAGACCAACTTCGCAAAGCAAAGGTAGAATTGCGAAACATGGCAGACCAAGTGGTCTACCAAACTCGTCGAACCCTTGACGAATCGGCAGACAAACTCGATGATGCTGATGTTGACCCTGTGAAGGCCTTCCTCGATGAACTTGAAAAGATGGTTCAAGACGATGATGGTAAGCCTCTTGACATCGATGAAATTGACGACGCTGCAATCCAAGCAAAGGTCAAGGAAATCGAAGAATCCATGCATGCAGTTTCTGCTAAGCTCTACGAAGCGGCCGCTGCCGAAATGGCAGAACAAGACGGATCATCTGAAGACGGGGACATTGAAGTTGGAGGCGACGATGTCGTCGACGCTGACTTTGAAGTCGTTGAAGATGACGAAGATTGAGCACTGTCTGCCATAGTTGAACTTATGGCGAAGTGATTGGTGGACATGCTATGAGCGATGTTCCACTTCTCAGGGATACCGAGCGTACCACGGGTCGCTCTGCCCTTCAGAATAACATCCAAGCAGCCATGGCTTTGGCCAGTGCTGTACGCTCAACACTTGGACCGTCGGGCTTGGATAAACTTCTCATCGATGATGACGGCCGTACACTGGTCACAAACGATGGTGTAACAGTTCTTGAATCTGCGAAGGTCGAACATCCAGTTGCCAGAATGATGATCAACGCCTCGTCGATTCAAGATAAAATTGCTCGTGACGGGACCACTTCGACCGTTTTACTGTCAGCAGAAATGCTTCAAAATTCGTGGCATTTGGTCACCCAAGGTGTTCATCCAGCTATCATCGCTCGTGGCTTTCGTATGGCAGAAGAACACGTTCGAGAACTCCTTGGTAGCCTGGCATTGAATTCTTCAAGGGAACAACTGCTTCAGGCAACCAAGACCTCATTATCTGGAAAGGGGCATGAAGCGATGCAGTCTCTTCTGGCAACGCTTGCTCTGGATGCTGCACAAGCTGTTCGCTTTGACGATGCATCGGGTACTTCAGCCGACCCGACACGAGTGAAAGTTTTGCCTCAAGCGGGCGGAAGTATCCAAGATACCCGTCTTGTTACTGGCTTGGTTTTAGCTAAAAATCGAATACATCAAGAAATGCCGCGCAGCATCGGGTCTGGAAAAATCCTGTTGATTGATGGAGGAATCGAACGAAGGGCACTAATGAGCGACATGAAAATCAATGTTACCTCAACCGGGGTGCTTGATTCGTTCCGTAAGAAGGAAATCGAACTTCTCCAGCAACAGGTGGAGCATATCAAATCTCTGGGTGTGTCTCTTCTTGCATGCAAAGAGGGTGTCGATGATGAAGCCCGAGTACTCTTGAACGAAGCCGGTATCCAAGCCTTCCGTCGCGTTGCCCGCTCCGACCTCGATTTACTTGCTCGTGGCTGTGGCGCTACTCTAGTTCACGATGTTCAACGCTCTACTTCGAAAGATTTGGGCGCATTCATCTCGAGTAAAAACGAGAATTGGGCAGGTGTCGTTCATTGGATTGTTGAGACAGAAGAAGGCGGTGCGACACTCATTGCGTGTGGAAGCACTGAAACAATTGTTGGAGAAGTCGAGAGAAGTTTTGCAGATGCACTTGGAGTAGCGTGCCGATTGGTCGAAGACGACCGATTATTACCTGGCGGTGGGGCAACGCACGTTGCGCTTGCTCGACGACTTCGCCGTTTTGCTGAATCAATTCCAGGTCGCGAACAACTCGGAGCAGAGGCATTTGCCGACGCACTAGAAGTCATTCCGCGAGTTCTTGCCGAAAACGCCGGACTTGACCCGATTGATACCTTGCTGAAACTTGTTGCTGCTCAATCAAACGGCGGAGCAGATGCAGACCAAATAGGATTGAATGTACTTGCTCGCAATCCATCTAACATGGTCGAAAGCGGCGTTTTGGAACCGTATGGGATCGCCTTCCAGTCAATTGCAGGTGCTACCGAGGCTGCAATTTCAATACTGAGAATCGATGATGTTCTTTGGGCACGGCAAGACCCAGCAATGGCAGAGGTCCCAGAAATGGATTAATGTTCTGAAACGATGAATTGTTTTTTTTTTCATGATGCTCTTTCAAATAGGGGGCCGATACGAGTAGTGTTGATGAGTGACAACGGTGAAGCGACTGTCGGTATCGATGATATTGCAATTCATTTCCCTCGTCTTTACATGGACATGAAGGATTTTGCAGAACTGCGAGGTGCAGATTTTGGTAAGCTGAACAAGGGCTTGGGCCTTGAAGCGATGGCGATTCCTGACGTGCACGAAGACACCGCCACAATGGGTGCTATGGCCGTCATGCAAATCATCGATCGCAACGGCCTTGACCCAAACACGATTGGACGAATGTATCTCGGTACAGAATCAGCCCTTGACGGCGCGAAGCCGACTGCGACCTACATTGTCGATATGCTCACTCAACGTTATTCAGAACGATTTGGTGCAGACTGTTTTAGAAATTGTGACGTAGTTGACATGACGTTTGCCTGTATTGGAGCGGTTGACGCTCTTCACACAACCCTCGACTGGGTCGCTCGCTCCACTGAATCCGATGAGCGGACAGGTATTGTCATTTTTTCAGACAACGCCAAGTATGCACTTGAATCGTCTGGAGAATACACGCAAGGAGCCGGTGGTGGCGCTTTGTTGATTCGCCGAAACCCACGCTTGCTCGAAATACCAGACTGTATCGGTGTTTCAACGACACCCGTCCATGATTTCTTCAAACCACGACGAGAAGTCAGTATTCGATCTGTAATCTCAAACGTGCTACAGCTTGCCCAAGAAACCGGTCAAACGATGAAAAAGGGCTTGATTGAGCGCATGATCCGGCACCTTCCAGAATCGACTGTTCGCAAACTCGGTATTTTTGCTCATGGTGAAGAGAAAGTGAGCGTTCATCGTGACGACCCAATCTTCGACGGACAATTCTCAAACCGATGCTACCAAGATGCAGTCCGACAGGCATTCCATAATTTTTCCAAGAAGGCCGAAAAACAGGGTCGATATTCCCATGAAAACGATGAGAGGTTCACTGAACAATGGTCTCGAATTATCATGCATCTCCCCTATGCCTTCCAAGCAAAGCGTATGTTCCCCGACATCTTTAGGCACGACCGGCAGGATACCGAAATTTGGCAATCAATCGCAGAGCAACTCGGTCCAATGCCTGAAGAGCACAACTCAGACGACCCCCAAATCATCGAGATCTGGGAGAAAGCCATGGACGGCTATCGACGAGCTATCTCAAAGACACCTGAGTACATTGATTTCCACGCCAGTCGCATCGAAAAAGGACAGCGTGCGAGCAGTTTGATTGGAAACCAATACACCGGTTCGATTTTCCTCGCCTTGATGTCAACGTTCGAATCTGATTTGGAAGAAAACTGCAATCTCGACAATGCCTTGTTTGGACTTTGCGGATATGGTTCTGGAGCAAAAGCCAAGGTGTTCGAGGGCAAAGTGAGTCCACGTTGGAGAGAAGTCGTTTCTCGCTGGCATTTGTTTGAGCGTCTAGCTGGACGTATTGCTATTGACCATGTCACCTATGAGAACCTCCACAAGGGCCTTCAAGACGACAGCGTTGTTACGCCACAAGGTGAATTTGCGCTGGTTGAAATCGGAGATGAAGGTGTTGATGAAGGTGCACGGCGCTACAAGTGGGTCGGCATCAACGGTTGAAATCAACTACGATTTTTTCGGGACTCGAGATTGGTAATCATTTCATCTACGATTCGATCGAGATTGAATCGTGGACTCCATCTCCATTCGTTCATTGCAATTCCATCGTCGATTTCTTCTGGCCAAGAATCTGCATACTGCTGTCGAATATCTGGATTGAACGTGCAGGTGAAATCTGGTAAATGGCGTTGAATACTTCGTACTAATTCTCCTGCAGTAAACGAACATCCGGCGATATTATATCCACCCCTTGAATCACTTAATCTTTCAAAAGGGATATCCATTAATTCGATAGTAGCCCGTATTGCATCGTCCATGTACATCATAGGCAATTTTGTGTCCTCGCGAACAAAACAGTCGTAATGTCCATTTTCGAGAGCATTGTGAAAAATTTCTACCGCATAATCCGTTGTTCCGCCACCGGCAGGGGCTTTGTATGAGATGAGACCTGGATATCGAATTCCTCTCATGTCAATTCCTGAACTCACTGCTAATTGTTCGCCAACCACCTTGGTTTTTCCATAAATCGTGGTGGGGTTCAGGGGAGTGATTTGTGGTGCAACCTTCGGACAATCTGGGCCAAAAACAGCAATTGACGATGGGGAAAACAATCTTGCTCCGTGCTCTTTAGCAGCAGCAATCATATTTTCTAATCCCGTAACGTTGATGTCCCAGCACAAGTGTGGGTTTTTTTCTCCAGTAGCCGACAGCAATGCCGCCAAGTGATAGATTTCTGTAATGTGCTGTTCGACCATCACTTTCTTGATTTCATCAGTATTCATTACATCAAGAATTTGACAGCCTTCTGCTTTTCGAAGATCAGTGGCTATAACTGCCTCAGGTCCATGTTTTTGCCGCAGTGCTTCAACCAGTTCAGTCCCAATTTGACCTAATGCTCCAGTGACTAGAATTCGTCCACTTGGTAGGTCCATGAACATAGACATCGAACCCACCATTTGATTCTTCGCTCATTTCATCATGGACTTCGATTATGAGTTTTCAGAGGTATGTTGATATGGGAGGCGCGACGGCCTAAAAGCCCGTTGATGTGCATGAAGTACGTTGTTGTTAGCGGAGGCGTCCTTTCTGGATTAGGGAAAGGAGTAACTGCCAGCAGTATCGGCGTACTCCTGAAAAGCGCAGGGCTGCGAGTCACTTCTTTGAAAATTGATCCCTATCTCAACAGCGATGCCGGTACAATGTCGCCGTTTGAACACGGTGAAGTATTTGTTCTCGACGATGGTGGCGAAGTCGATTTAGATCTTGGAAACTATGAACGCTTCCTCGATATCAATCTCGGGCGGAATAATAACTTGACAACCGGAAAAATATATTCCAAAGTGCTTGAAGCAGAACGCCGCGGTGACTACCTTGGTAAAACGGTTCAAGTCATTCCCCACATCACCGATGCGGTACAAGATTGGTTGGAAGAGGTCGCCCACCTTCCTGCAGACGGTAGTGACCAATCTCCTGACGCCTGCATTATCGAACTTGGTGGTACGGTTGGTGATATTGAATCTGCGCCTTACATTGAAGCCCTACGTCAGTTTCAATTCAGGGTTGGAAGGGAGAACGTCACCTTCGTTCACGTTTCACTGGTACCTGTCATGGGCCCCGTGGGTGAACAGAAGACGAAGCCAACACAGCACACGGTGAAAGAATTACGTGGCTTGGGGATTACTCCAGATATTCTTGTTTGCCGTTCAACCGCTCCACTGACCGTAGAAACACGGCAAAAATTAGCTGCATTTTGTCACGTCTCTCCCGAGGCAGTCATGTCTACGCACGACGTACCAAACATCTACCATGTTCCGTTGATGCTCCATGAGCAAGGCTTGTGCAACATTCTCGATGTCGATTGCGAATCAACGGATTTACTCGAACAGTGGAGAGTCATGGCCTTCCACTTGGATACATTGGACAAAGAAGTTCACATCGCTATGGTTGGAAAGTACACCGATCTTTCCGATGCTTACCTCTCGGTGATCAAGAGTCTGCAACACGCTGCAATGGCGGTCGACCATAAATTGGTTATCGATTGGATTGAAGCCAGTCACTTAGAAAACGACTGGGGCGACTCTGACGAATACGATGCTGCATGGACCATGCTCAAAGAATCGGCTGGCGTTCTTGTTCCCGGTGGATTTGGTGACCGTGGTGTGGAGGGAAAAATCCTCGCAGCCCAGTATGCCCGTTCCAGCCGTACGCCTTACCTTGGGATCTGCCTTGGTTTGCAAGTTGCTACAATTGAATTCTGCCGCAATGTATTGGGTCTGGAAGGCGCAAACTCAACAGAGTTTGACGAGAATTGTAAGCATCCTGCAGTCGTGTTCATGCCTGAGATTTCAAAAACACATCTCGGAGGAACCATGCGTTTGGGTAGCCGTCCAACAATCTGGCAAGTTGATGAATGCACGATTCGTACGCTTTACGGCGGGGGTGAGGAAGTCCATGAACGACATCGTCATCGATATGAAGTCAATCCTGATCTAATCGAGTCCATCGAATCGGCAGGCTTGGTTTTCGTTGGAAAAGACGAAACTGGACAGCGGTGTGAAATCTTCGAACTCAACGACCATCCGTATTACATTGGCGTCCAGTATCATCCAGAATTCAAGAGCCGTCCAGGGCGTCCAAGCCCTCCATTCCTCGGATTGTTGAAAGCAGCTACTGGACAATTGTGAAATGGTCTACGCCATCTCAATTCTGATGAGTCGCGTTGTTCGGAACCCCTGCAATATCTTCATGAATCGCTTGGTTTGGAACACATCATCCAATGACGGGTCGCCGGTATCAATTCGTACAGCACTCAGTCCGATGAGTTTCGCAGGGGTTGCAACACCCAATATATTGTCAATTCCGATGATTCGAAGGACGTCTGGTGAAAGTTGGAGATTGCCTCTACCGATTAAGAATCCTTGACCACCCATAGGTGAGAGTAACAGTAGGCGAGGTCGAGGGTTCCCCTCAGAATCAACGTGTTGTAACAGAATTTCGATCAATTGTTGTTCATTCAAGTCAGCGTGCAGTTGACGACCGTCCACGCTATCGGGGCCCAAAATGTCGATTCCGAGAAGCGTAAGTTGGTGGTCGCAGTGTTCTCCAATCCGACGAATTGTACCGCCACTGCCCCAAATAATCAGCAAATCAGGCTGTTCCTCGATCAGTGTTTCAACGTGCTTGGCAAGTCCCTCGATGGTATCCGATTCACTGGTTCGTTCCACTTGTTCTTTGGCTCCCTGCATAAATCGTGGACTGGATGGAGTCCAAGCTTCACCATACATTCGGACTTTCCAAATGCCTTCCTGATAGATTTCTTCATCCAAGTCCATGACTTCGGTAATGGCGCACCGAAGGTCACCAAGCAGGAACGCCAAGACCACTTCTGCGGCTGCTTTAGGAGTGGTTGCAAAGCAGCCAGAATGCATCTTCACACCGCCTGGAACACCAATCAGCGGGATTTCTTGTGCTTCCTTTCCAATCGTTTCCAGTGCTTTCACGATATCACGAGTCGTACCGTCACCGCCGGCGTACACAATCGCTTCCACCTGTGCATCGACCAGATCCTTTACCAGTTCTGCTGTGTCCTTGTGTGAGGTCTCTTCGGGTGTCGTACCTATTGATTCAAAGGGCAATGTTTCGGTTTCTTGCAGGCACCATGAACCGCCCATCCTCCCATTCCATCCGACGCAAATTGCCGTTGCATTAGTGCGGTTAAGGGAACTGTTCATGAGTTCATGAAGTGCGTTTAGAGATTGATGCATTCGTGGCCCTGCTCGGTCCTGTGCACCAGCAGCACGTGCTTCTGCAGCTCGCCCATCGCTGCCCTTGAAGCCGAGTCTGCCTCCGAGACCTGCATCTGGATTTACGACGATGCCGATGCGCATGCCCATGCGAGGAGTTTCCCCTTCAAGAAGACCTGCATTCGCTGAATAGAATCGATGCCATCAAAAAGAGTGGATTACAGCCCGCAGCATGGAGACTACGCAGCGACGTCGTACAGCCATCTTGCTCATGGTCGTGTTCACGATGGTGTGGCTTATCGCGGGTTACGCTACATGGCTAATGAACGGATGCAAAGCTTACATGCCGTTCATCTCTGATTTTGACTTGTACGAGCCTGGCGACACCATTTTCACCGTCGGAACATTCGTTTCAGGTTTTCTCGTTTTTTGGATTATCATGGAAATTCATTCGATGAACATGAAACGAATCACGGAAGGACAGCATCACAATATCTGGCACGGCTTGAATCACTTGGCCGTATTTCCCGGTTTAATCGGTGCATTTTCATGTATTCGAATCGGTAGCGTACCTTGGGATACCGACGGTCCGATGCACGGCCATTATGCGTTTGATATATTCAACAACGGTGTGTATTGGTGCCTTATTGTGACAGCAGTAACGGCGCGAATTTGGTGGAATCACAACAAGTTTCGTACCGTTTTGGGTCTTCGATTTTTTGCCGCCTTGTCAGCATTCGTCGGTCTGTTTCAAATGATTTCATATCAGCAACAGGTTTGGGGCCCAAACTTTGATTGGGATTCATACAACGCTATGACGTCTGATATGCTCGCATTTTGTACCAGTACAAGCGACCCACTACTGAACATTGCAGCGGTGTGGGAATACGTGTTGGTGTTTGGAATTCTCGGTACGATCTTGTCCTTCCTACCTGAAGTGATTTTTGACGATTCGACCGATGATGAAGAAGAATGAATCACTACGAGCAAGGTTTGATGTGGTGGTCGTCCTCTGGTTGGAGTATGAGCAAGCTCGACTCAACCACGCCAAGTTTGGAAGATGCACTCGCCGCTGGCTTTGCTGAACTCAAAGCTGGTGAAGAGACCTTTGAACAACCTCAACCTGCAGAAGTTCTACCTCAGTCAGAACAACAAATCGCTTCAAGCCCCGATTACGGCCAACAAATTCGCCATGTCGAAGACCGCAAATCCTTCACCGTAACGCCCACTAAACCTTCTCCAGTAAAACAAGAACCAACCAGTGAGAGGAAGTCACCAGCAATTCTGGATGCTCCGTCCAGTGGATTGGGTGAAGATTTCGATGTCGAATGGTAGGCCTCGACACAGGTACTTATCAGTACGAACTTGTACCACGCTTCATGGTAGTTACTCGAGGTTTTCTTCGCTTGTTCGTTCTTATCTTCGGGACATTGGTGTTAGTATCGTACGTGTACGGCGTCTCACATGCCCCCAGCGCAGAGGCGTTGTGGGGTGGAATTCCCTGGTCGCAAGCCAAATTTATCGTTCCGTTCATGTTCCTCGCTGCTGCTGGTTTTTTGATGTACTGGTGGACTATTTTGTATCAGAATGATGTTTCAGACCTCGCTAGTTTGCGATGGCCTTGGGCCGAATCTGATGGTGGTGGAGGTGCTCGACTGTTACTGGCATTCGCACTACTGGTCATTCCTTCTGCGCTGTGGTTAGAAGCGACCATCTACCACATTGAACACGAATACAGCTGGACACCGTTCTTGGTTATCGGAATATTATTGCTGGCATGCTTAGGGAATGTCATGATGATTTTGCTCGGTTATTCCGCGTACACCGATGGGATGTCCGGTGGAGGAAAGATGTTGCTTGGCTCGATTCTACTCGGAATTCAATGCATTCTTTTTGACGGAATCTATTGGAATCTCAAGTTTCCATGGTGACGGAGATTTCGCAGTGTTGAACGCCGTTCTTTGATTACAATCAAGTGATGGTTTGATGAAGTACGGCCAACCCCGTAGGGGTTGAAGGAGAGGACCAAATGGCATTGATTCAAGTCACGTTACCCGACGGAACAATCAACGAATACGCCCCTGGCATCACCTGCGCAGAAGTAATTACTGATGCTTTAGGACGGAAGCATGGCTGCTTAGCAGCCCGAATTGACGGGGCCGAGTGCGACCTTTCTCGAGAACTGGAACAGGATTGCTCCGTTGAAGGAATCCTCACACAATCCGATGAAGGAATGTACATTTTACGTCACAGTGCCGCTCACTTGCTTGCTCAGGCAGTAATGTCCTTGTATCCAGATGCTAAACCAACCATCGGGCCAGCCATCGACCGAGGCTTCTACTATGATTTTGCAATGAAGTCAATCAGCGAGTCAGACCTCAAGCCAATTCAAAAGAAAATGCAGGAACTCGCCCGCAAAAACTTCACTGTTGAGCGAATTGAAATGAGCGAACCTGAATTGAAAGAACTGTTTTCTTCCAATCCATACAAGCTTGAAATCATTGAGCAGCGCATCGAAGAAGGCAGTGGTTCGACCATCTACAAGCAGGATGACTGGTCAGACTTGTGCCTCGGGCCGCACGTTCCAAACACTTCTCGTTTGATGAACGTTAAACTCACCAGCATCTCTTCTGCGTATTGGCGCGGTGATCAAAACCGTGAACAACTGGTCCGAATCTACGGCATTGTCGAACCCAGCAAGGAAGCGTTACGGGCAACCATCACTCGTCTTGAAGAAGCCAAAAAACGTGATCATCGCAAACTTGGTAAGGACCTCCAACTCTTTCACATCGATGAAGAAGTTGGTCAAGGCCTGATTCTGTGGACCCCCCGCGGTGCTATTCTTCGTCAAGAATTACAAGATTTCATTTCCCACCATTTACGACGACAAGGATATTCGCAAGTGTTCACACCCCACGTTGGAAAACTTGACCTCTACCGCACATCCGGGCATTTCCCTTACTACCAAGATTCCCAGTATCCTCCACTGGTCGAACGCGATTTGATGAAGAAATTGGCTGATGAGGGATGTACTTGTGGTGAACTGTCCAACCTCATGGAACTCGGCGAGATTGACGGGTACATGCTCAAGCCGATGAACTGCCCGCATCACGTCAAAATCTATGCATCACAAATGCGCTCGTATCGAGACTTGCCACTGCGATTGGCAGAATTTGGAACGGTCTATCGCTGGGAACAGTCCGGTGAAATCTCGGGTATGACGCGCGTCAGAGGGTTCACACAAGACGATGCACACCTGTTCGTGACTGAAGACCAAATCGCCTCGGAAGTTCTTGGATGCATTGAACTGGTGCAAATCATCTTTGAGAAACTCGGCATGACTGACTATCGCGTCCGTGTCGGTCTTCGAGACGCAGATTCGGACAAGTATGTCGGCAGTCCAGACCGCTGGGATAAAGCCGAAGACGCTTGTCGTGCAGCAGCAGAATCGCTTGGAGTCAATTGGTCAGAAGAACCAGGTGAGGCTGCGTTTTACGGCCCAAAAATTGACTTCGTGGTAAAAGACGTCATTGGCCGAGAGTGGCAACTCGGCACCGTCCAAGTGGACTACAACCTTCCTGAGCGGTTCGAATTAGAATACAAGGGCAGTGATGGAGAAATTCACCGACCCGTGATGATTCATCGTGCACCGTTCGGCTCGATGGAACGATTCTGCGGCGTCTTAATCGAACACTTCGCTGGTAAGTTCCCGACGTGGCTCACCCCAACGCAGTGCCACATTATCACTATTTCTGAGAAGCACAAGGGCTATGCACATGAAGTGGCAAGCCTCCTTCGAGATAACAATATCCGCGTCGAAATCGATGACGGAGATGACACGATTGGGAAGAAGATTCGCACTCACAGAAAAATGCAACCTGCTTACATGGTTATTCTGGGTGATGGAGAGGCCGAAGGTAGAACCGTGAGTCTGCGGGCTCGAAACGGTGATCAAGTCAGTGGAATTCCACTTGACCAATTCCTCAAGGACCTTCGCTCTGAAATCGATCAGAAGGTCGCACAACCAAATCTAGCAGTAACCGAAGCCGAGGAATGAGCACATGGCGGATATGAACATCATCGATGGCTGGAGTATGGCAGCCTTGGTACCGTTCGTTCTTGCTGCCGCTACGGCGTGGCTGTTTTGGAATCGCGTTGTTCCACGCCAACTACGCGGACTTCAAGTCGCTTTTGAGACTGGAGAAAAACGGTATGAGGTCCATCAAGTAACCACGTCATCGCAAGATGTTCGCGACCTTTTGAGCTCTCAGAGCATGAGGTTTGGTGTCATGACCTACATCTTTGCTTTGGTTGGTGCCCTTCTGCTGTTCTTTGAATTCATTATGATCCAGATGAATTTCGCAGAGGGCTACCACACCTATACACTGTCCATCGCCTTGGTTTTCATCGCCCTTCCAGCCATGATATCAGCTGGGACCTCTTTGGGCGCCCAAGCGATTAAGCCCATCGGAAGAGACCGGGCGACCCTCCAAGATTCAAATTCATGGCGAACCTATACTTTTGTCATCTTGATGATGCTGTGGGCTGGAGTTGTCTTCTCGGTCTATTTCTGGCTTGACTCGACCGACATTTCAAAATCCAGAAAACTCAGTCTCACAGCTTTCACCCTGTTCTCACCCTCCGTTCTCGCCTACGGCCGTATTCTCGGTTCATCTTGGCAAGCATTGCGCCAATCATCCAAACAAATCGCTCGTGGCGAACCTTCGCCTTTCCACAACCACAAACCCAATGCAAAACAGCAAGCAGTGGCTCAAATCGTCAATTTCAACCTCATAGCAATGCCCTATGTCGCCTTCAATACATTCATCTCGTTAGCTGTTTTGATGTACGACCCATCGATGTTTACACATTCGGACAGAGTGCTCGAACTTCCTGAATACCGACCACAAAGCACCTTCATGGAAGAGGGCGGCTTACTCGGATTTGGACTCATTGAGTTGTTTTCTTTCATCCCTCAACCGGGAATTCGCGTGCCAATCGTAACCTTCGTTCTTTTGTTCCTGCTCCTGAACGTAGCAGTAATCGGATTTTTGTTCGTTTATGAGGTCGCTCGCATTCTCTTCCTCGATGTTCAAGCTGTATCCGGTAAGGGCGGTATTACCCTTGCTGACAGCCGTTTGTTGCGAGCAGAACGCTCTCAGCAGGCCAAGGTGCTCAATTTCTGCTTTACGGGCTTTGCAGGCCAATCGATGCTTCTGCTCGCTCTAGCAATGATCACGTTTTGGGACTCGAGTTTCCTTCCGCAAGGTGCAAGTTGCGGAGTTTGGGAAAACAACGTTTGTGCTACACTTCAGAAGGATACCCTTGAAGAATTGACCTGGATGCTTGCCTCAGGTGGTCAAGTTGCTTTCCTGCTAATATGGCTCCAGTCTCGCAAGATTGGTCTCAAGTTAGAAGACATCACGTTCGATGCAGCCGCTGGAGAGAACCGTGAACGACTTACCGGATTAGAAGATATGATTTATCTCAAGCAGAAGTCTTTCACATTGTTAATTTCTGAAGACCAGTGGACCAAGGCACTGTATCGTCTTGATGAGACAATCGAAGCGCAGGGGTCGCAACTTCATGGCCTTTCAATGGTGCGAAACGGTGAGGGTATGATGCAACTCTATGCGGCGATGGGCCTGTGGAATGAGGCGGAAGAAGAAGCGATTTCACTGCTTGCTTTACGTGGTGGCAGAGAAGCTCAAGTCGCTCGTTTGATTTTGACAGGCGCAAGCTTAGCGCAACGAGACTACGCCGAAGCTAAGCCACGCCTCGCCTTGCTCGATAACCACGACATCGAAGGAGCTCGCATGCAGTGGGCTGCCGCATTGTTCAACCCTCGACATCGAACCCTCCAACCGGAATACAAGGCGCTGCTTGCTATTGATCCTGTTACGAAGCGAAACATCGAACTTGTCCGCAGGTTCCAGTCCGGTCAAGCAACCAGTGAATTACCCTATCTCGACACGCCTGCTGGTCGTGCATTCCTCATCGGCGACGTTGCTCGGCTTCGGTTGGAAGGTCGTCCAGATGATGGACTCAACCTGATTGAAGGCTTCATCAAGACACACGAAGTGGTTGATTGGACACACGGTGAAGTCGTTCGTGCTCTGCTCCATATCGATGCGGGGCGCCTCAACACGGGTGTAGATTTGGTTGAGCGTCTCGCAAAGCAGTATCCACGCCATCCCCACGTCCGTAATCTGATGGGAATCATGGCGCTTGCAGGTCAAACCCAAATGATGGCAAACGAACCATCACCGATACAATGGATGAACGATTCGGGTCTGGATTGGATTGAAGCATGGGGTCGTAAGCATCCAGTGTCTCCTTCACCTTCCTTTGGAAAGAAATTCCTCATACAGCATTCTTGGTTTTCCAATGGTTGGTCTGCGCACGATGGTAAAGGCAACCTTGAGGAGGCAATTTCGAAGAAAGAGAACGGTTGGAAGACCCTCACGAAGGCATGGCCTAACGGACTGCCTATATGCCTTCATACGCATTTGAAAGGCATCATCATGACTGTCGGGGGCATGCCTGTTGACCTCGGATTGCCTGGGAACCTCGACTTCAAGAACATCGAAAAGAAGGGCTTACTTGACCTCGATTAGATTCGTCGTCGCAATCGTTCCATTGCAGTGTCAGCTTGCGATAAATGATTCAAGCATGCTTCAATTCGTCCTACGCCAAGTGTTTCACCAGCGAGTGCGATTGCCTTTTCAGCTGAACGTCGGTCGTCATCTTCGAGCGTGATGTTCGCCGAATCGCACTGGTTGCGAAGTATCTTCCATTCATCTACAACAAAGTCGAACAGTTCCAGTGCTTCGTCACTGGCTTGACCTTCATTGTCGAGGTCCGTTGTCATTCGATTGAGTAGTTCAGATGCGTGCAACCACTTCTTCTCATCGGCGGCTGTTTCAATAGATGTGAGGCGGTCGTCCCACTCGGTTTTATCGTCACGATTTTGGTACTGTGAAACAAGTTTGTTACGTTGTTTCAGTGCTCGACGGACCGTGTCCATCGCTTCACGTTCTGACTCAAGAGATCGAACAACACCGTCAGCAAGTCCGATGGCTTGGCTCGGGCTTCCTGCTTCGATTGCTTGTTCTGCTTGAGCCAATCGATTTTCCATGTCTGCAGTATCAAGGCCGTCGGTTTGTTTGAGTTGCTTCTTTGCTTCGTTGACAGCGTCCAATGCGCGGTCTTGAGCTCCTTCATCAGCGAGCAACTGGTCGGGAATCACAACGGCGAACTGGTAAGCCTTTTCGGGAGATTCATTGGCCAATTTCTTCTTAGCGTCAAGCAACATTTCTTTCAAATGTTGGACGCTTTCTCCATCATTATCCTTGAGTTGAAGGCTTGCTTCTGCAATGGCTTGCTCGGCTTTTAGCCACCATTGAATGATTTCATTTGCGAGTTTTTTGGATTGTCTGAAGAGCATCTCTCCCTCTCGAAGAGAACCAAGTTTAACCTCACGTATGCCCATTTCGTAAGACTTCCGTGGGCGCTTAACTACCGGAGCGATTGACTCTGCGGCTTGTATCGCTTCTAGTGCGTCTCCTTGAATCACTTCAACGTCGCCGCTGAGGGACAATGAGCGCTCAATGTCCTCTTCGGCTTCATCCAAGAGTTTCATCCCTTGCAATGGATCCACATGCCCCTCTTCCTTCGCCGTCATGACCAAACTTGCAGCTTGATCGACGGCTGAGCCGTTTGCTTTCAATTCTAAAAGTCGAGATTCCAATGCGTCCAATCGCTTGACGAAGATTCTTCGCTCACCACGATGCTCGTCGCCAACGAACCAAATATAGCCGGTTGCAAACGAGGAGGTTGCTAATATCGTCATGGAAAGCAACCATTTCACTGACAACGTTTCAGGTATGCTTCCTGCCAGAAGCGAGAATGCTCCTACGGTCCCCAAACCGGTCATAATCGCTCTCCATCGAAGGACGTCAAGACCTCCGCGAAGTATACTTTTGGAGGTGCGGTAGGATGCGAACGCAACGATTCCTAAGCAGACCATTGCAGCGAGAATTGACGCATTCGAAACATCGACATTGAGTCCTGCTACCATCAGAAGGACGGGCCATGCAATGCTTGCTAAGGAACCAATTCTCGTTCTCGACTGCGGATTGTCGATGACCAAGTCTTGAATGATGAGTCCGTAAGCGATGACAACCAGTGGGTAGCCAAGCCCTCCAAGTAAGCCTGATTCACCTCGGATTGCAGATTGAAGATTTGGCCACATTAACCAAATTGCTCCACCGAGAATAAGCAAAGCAGAGAAGGTTGTCAGTCGGTCTATACGGTTCTGTTGCGCTTCTTTCGCTGCTGCAATTGCTGCATCAACGTCCGCCCAAGCATCGAGAGCCATGGCGCAAGACCAATGCTCTCGCTTGATAATCACTCCGCCGTTTCGTTTGCTTCTGAGTGCTGCTTTTCATCGGTTCAGTAGCACCATTCAGCCACCAGTTCCGACGGGAATGTTCATGGGTGTCATTCGCTGCCTCCATGTGAACTGAGGGTGAACTATGGCTGGACTCATTACAATGGACGACCTGACAAACGATGAAATCCTGAGCATTTTGGATGATGCAGAACGACTTTTACCGGTCGCTCGAGGTGAACTGTACCTCCCTTTGCTTCGAGGTAGAATTCTTGGAAATTTATTCTTTGAACCCAGTACGAGGACTCGAATGTCGTTTGAGACTGCCATGAAGCGTTTAGGCGGCGACGTAGTGAATCTCGGTGACGTCAAGACCTCATCGGTCGTCAAAGGTGAAACCCTGTTCGATACCATTCAGATGGTCGATGGCTACACAGATATTATTGCAATGCGACATCCTCGCCAAGGTGCCGCCCAGTACGCACAAGACGCCGCTCGTGTGCCCATTCTGAACGGTGGAGACGGTGCTGGACATCACCCTACACAGACGATGCTTGACCTGTTTACCATTCAACAAGCACACGGTCGACTCGATGGATTGAAGGTTGTTCTGGCAGGAGATCTTCGCTATGGCCGAACTGTACACTCCCTTTCACATGCTCTTACACGCTTCGGTTGTGAACTGATTTTCGCAAGCCCGGAGTTGCTGCGGATGCCGGAAGAAATCGTCTCAGATCTCCAAGAACACGGGGCAAACGTAATCGAAACCGAAGACTTGTACGGTTCTATCAATGATGCAGATGTGGTGTACATGACACGTATTCAGAAGGAAAGATTCGCTGACGAAGATGAATACGCACGATGCGCAGGAGCGTACAAACTCCATGCCCGCCATCTCGCTGATGTAAAGCAAGACATGATCGTCATGCACCCTCTTCCACGTGTTGATGAAATCGACCCGAGCGTTGATGCAACTCGCCACGCACGATATTTTGAGCAAGCCTTCAACGGCGTTGTCGCTCGAATGGCCTTGTTATGCCGTTTGCTGCATGTTGAAGTGCCTGCAGATGTTTCTGGCGCAGGGGGTGAGTTTTGATGTCCAATGAACACAGCATGCGACGAGTCACTGCCATCCGTAATGGTACGGTCATCGACCACATCCCTTCAGGTCAAGCAATGCGAGTACTCGAGATGCTCGGCATAGTTGGTGACACCTCTGTCCCAGTCTCGCTGGTCATGAATGTCCCTTCGAAAAAGATGGGTTCGAAAGACATCATCAAAGTCGAAGACAGAGAACTTACTCAATCTGAGCTTGACCGGTTAGCGTTGGTTGCCCCCGAAGCCCATGTCGCCATCATACGTGCTTATGCAGTTGCCGAGAAACTGAACATTAACTTGGGTGATGAAGTTGTGAACGTGGTGCGGTGCACCTTTTCGAACTGCATCACAATCAATTCACGTGAACCTCTACCCCACCGACTAAAGGTTGTTCAACGAGACCCCCTGCAACTTCGATGCCACTACTGTGGCCGCCCTCAAGATTTGAACGACCTAGCCAACAACGTTCTGTGATCAGTCACTCATGAGTGCTCGTAGGTCACAAGCCTTGCATTGATTGCCCGAAGTGATTTGACCGCAGTTTGGACACAGAGTTGGCGGATCGGGCCGTGCTTCAAATCCACCAAGATCGATGACTTGGTCTCGAAGCACTTTGATGTTGTCCGCCATGCGGAGTAAGCCATGTCGCGTCCCAGGGACGTCTTCTTCCATAGTTGCCACCATCTCGCGATGCCTCCAACGCAGAGCGCCTTTGGCGTGCGGGCATTCTTCATGATGGATTGGAAGGTTTTTGTGAAGAGCATACAAATGGACTTCCTGTTCGGGAATCCACCGCAGCGGGACTATGCGAGGTGCTAATCCGTCTACAGGAGTCGTGGTGTGTGGTGCAAGTCGCAGCGTTCGTTCGAGGTCGCCGTTTGTCATGTTCATCAGAACAGTTTGTGCCATATCATCGAGGTTGTGTCCAAGGGCGATAAAGTCCGCATTGACCTTTTGAGCAAGGTGATTTATCCCTTGTCGACGGAATACTCCGCAGTATGAACACGGCATTCGAGGAGCATTTTTGCCTTCTTTGACAAGCGCAGGTATTCGCTCGACCACTTCATCCATTTCTTTGAAACTGAGCTCAGGGTAACTGACGGTGATGAATTCAACACCCAGGGTGTCGCACAATTCTTGAGCACAAATCAGTGACGGGGGGCGATATCCTTCGATTCCCTCGTCAACGGTTCCTGCAATGATTGTAACATCGGGGCGATCGCCAACCAGATCGACCAGTGACTCGAGAAGAACCGCTGAATCCTTTCCTCCAGAAATCGCCACAAAGATGGTAGTTTCACTGTTTTTTGGAAGTTTCAACTGTTGTCGAAGTTCTTTGGCGATTTTCTTACGAACTGACTTCGCCATGTGTTCTCCACACAAAACACGCCCTGAATAGGCCTGTTCGAGTATGGCCGGGCGAGAACAACTGTCGCATTGGGGTATCGAAAATACACCCGCTCCCTCGTTCGCCATGGCATACGGGAGTGACGCTTAGGTTTGAGTCCACCGCTTTCAGGTGGCAGGCGTTTCTTAATCGAAGCGCTCAATGGTATTTTTTTTCCAATTGAATATTTGATTTTGCAATTGAAATATATGTGTTGCAATGTTGTTCGCCGAAGGAGTATTTGGTCGTTTTTTAGCCGTGTATTGGCGCGGAAAACAGAGCGACTCACTTTGTCCGCGTGGACGGATTTTTAGAAATTCAGTTGGAAAATCAATTTAGGTCTGCAAATCCCCCTTTAGGGGGATAGAAGCGCAAAACTACTTGAAGGCTACAGCGCTGACAGGAAGATTGAGCACCATGCTACAACGAGTTCTTGCAGGTTTATGTCGTCTAGAAGGCGTAAACCAAGCAATGCTCATCGATGATTCTGGCCAGTTGCTGGCCAGCGTTGGAAACGAGGGAGAAATTCCTCCGTTTGAAGACGCCATTGAAATGATAGAAGTTGCCCGAGAAACCGGTCATGCACTTGGTTTGGGTAACGTTCACGAAGTATGGTGCGAGAGTGAGGACAGAATGTTGATTGATGTTGCATTGCCCAACAGAATCATGGTTTTGAGCGGTAGGGGTGGACGCTTAGCCCGATGGCGTCATGCGCTTGATCGTGACCGACGAATTCTCACCACCACCCATAGAATGTGAGTTGATACAATGTTTAGCCTACCAGAAGGAACAGCAATTGAAGACACAATTAGCGTCGAAGAAGGAGCCGTACAAAGCTTCGACAACGGGGCGATTACCACGTGGGTTGGTCGAAGAAAAACTCCTGCTGGCCATCGATTGGTCCGAGATGGGCGCTTCGTTGGATGGTTGGCTGAATCCGGAAAAGGGAAGCTTTTGCTCGGTGGGAAAGAGGCTCGTGAACGGCTCACTGAACTTGAATCCAAAGGCAGCATTCGGCATACCGCTACATCCTATTCACTGTCCGCATTGGGCAGTGTTGCCGAAGCAGTTCCGGAAGCATTTGAATTCGCCATCGAGCGGCAAGGTCTCTTAGCCCGCGGAGATGCACTTGAGCGACTCATGTCCCGAGACCTTTCTGCAGTCCTCAATGAGCTTGCCAAACAAGACACTGTTCGAGGAGCAATCGCAGTTGACCAAGGTATGCTCATCGATTCAGTAGGGGACCTTCCCGCACAATCCGAACAATTAGCTGCTCAACTTCATACGATTCTTTCAGATGTAAGAATGGATGAACTGAATGAAGGATTCGGAATTTCGGGTTCGAGTCATTGGACTCTGCACTCAAAAGACGGTGCACTGCTGCTTGCAGAATCTGGTGATATTTGCATCGGCGTATGGACTGAAGCAAACGCCAACCACGCTCGTCTTCTTTCAGCTACGGCTGCAGTTCTGGATGGCGAACTGGGCGCCATCGGTTCGCAAGGCGGACAAATTCCGGCTGGTTTCGTTCTCCGTGAAGGTCGAGGAGGCCCTGATGCCATTTTGTCGATGTTGAGCGCTGGAGTGACTGAACAGGTGACCGGTCATATACAGGCAGGCCAGTCCGAAAACGCTGTTTCGCTGTTGTTGTCCCGCGGAGTACCTGTTGGTCTTTCTGCGCCAAGCAGCGAGACGTTTGAAGAAGCGATGCTCAGATTCACCGATTCCAGTTGGGTCGTCAAACTGCACCGTTTACCGGCTGGAACCATCGTGTCTCGTGAATCCGGCTCTTTTGATGAATTTACACTCAGTCATTTCCAAGACCTGTTGGTCACGTTGCGCACTCGATCTGAAAGCCGTCGAGCGAACTTGAAATCCAAACTGAAAGAAATGTTCGGCTTCGAGGTCGGAATGGAAGCTCTGCGAATTGGTCGGGCGTCGGCAGAATTTTCTCTAACCGTTGATGAAGTAGGAGAAGGACTTGATGCAGTACCAACGGACAGTTTAGCGATTGATTCAGGATTGCGCCGTCGCCTCGAGACTTCGCAGAACGAGGTCGCTGAACTGATCAAAGAAAAAGCGGCACTTGCCAGCCGCCTTGAAGAAGCGCATGCTGCGAAAAATTCAGCGGATATCCTAGTTCGTGAAGCAACTGAATCTCGAATGGCGCAAACAGCAACGTTAGAGTCCAGTAATGCGGATATGAATTCCTTACAGTTGGATTTAGCAGAAGCACGGGCCACGGCTGAACAAGCAGAAAACAGAGCTGAACGACTGGTGAAACGCGTCAACGAATTGGAACACCAAGTCAGCACCCGTGCAGCTGAACTGGCGAAAGCACTTGGTGACTCTACTTCCAGTGAAGCCCTTCAATCTGCGATTGAAGAAATGTCTCTTAAAGAGGCTGAATTGAACAGTGAACTTTCAGCAGCCAGTGAACGTTTGGCAACCATTCGACAGCAGTCGGATGATGATGAACGCCGTTTACGAGTGCTCCAAGAGCAAGTTGAAGCAACTCGTGAACGCCATACACGTGCTCAGGCAGAAGTCATGTTGCTCGATGAAAAAATTCATTCAAATCAATCTGAATTGGAATCCATTGACGCTGAAGCCAAAGCGGCTCGTCGTCGTGCGGAAGAAGACCGCACCCGTCTTGCGAATGATGAGACTCGACAAGCTCAGGTACATGCCGAAATACGAGAACTGATGGGAGAACGTCGACAAATATTGCGTGAACTTGGAGACTTGGGCGCCCGCCGCGGTCATGCTGAGGCAGAATTAATGTCGCTGATTGAGCGAGCAGAAGCGCTTTCTCAAGCCCATGAGGATGCACTTTCAGATATCCAAGAAGCCGAACGACTTCGTGCGCGCTTGGCAGAGGAGCCGCTGGCACAAGCATTGCTTGATGACGCTACAACATTCGAAGGACTCGGGCCAGTACTTGAAAGGCTCGAGCATGCACGCGCCCTTGGCTATTCAGTTACGCTTCTCGACCGTGCAGTCGAGCGCGGCCTCCAGGTCATCCAATCGACAGTCGATCACGTTGCTGCGACGCCTCGTCATCTTTTGTCAAGTGAAGTAATGACGCTTCTTGAGCGCCAAGTACCGCAAACAGCAGGCGCAGTTCGTGGCCTTGCACGTTGGTCGGTTCAACAACGTCTTGAACATCAACTCGGTGAGACGGTGGGCCATGTTGTCATCGATTTAGAGCACCTTCTGGAAGACTTCGATCGCTCCATTACGATGCTACGCCGACTGCGCAATGTATTGGAACAATTGACTCGATTAGGCGCACCGCCTCATGAAGTTGAAGCACTGCTAAACAACTGCACTCGTCCAGAAGCACTACCTAGTATCGCCAAGGCAACCAGAAAATTGATTCAAGTCGCACTCGATGACATCTACCTTGAGGCAGATCAGCGTGATGCTGGTGAAGCGATTGCACTTGAGGAGACTGCTCGCGTTCTTGAAGAGTTGATCACACAACTCGATGCATCAGGACTCGCAGATGGTGTCCCGAGAGGGATGATTTGGGAATTCCAACGAGATGGATTGTTGCCTTATGAGCGAAATACTGTACCTGACGCCCAACGCACACCTGTGGAAGAAACGATGCTCGTTACCATGGAACCATCATTGGCTGGCCCAGTGCCTGTTTCTCTAGATGCTCCAACCGAAACGCCCGTTGTCGACGAAGACGGATGGGAACCGCTTCCCCTTCCAGTCGATGAGGAGCCAGAGCCCGTTGAGTCTTCAACTGCGGTTTCATCAGATATTCCATCTGTCGATCAAAGCGACGAGCGCGCGGTTCTTGAAGATGAATTAGCCCGACTCGACGCTGCTTGGAATCATCGTAAAGAGCCGGTTGATGAACAATCAGAAGACCCCGCTCTTGCTGCCCTCTCAGCTCGCCTTTCAGGCTTGGATCTATGAGGTGATTTGAGTGAGTGATGCAACGCCCTTCCTCGGCCGTCAAGAAGAACAAGGCCGAAGATATCCACTGTTTCTGGAACGCTTTCTTTTGTTGATGGTTCTTGTCGCCATGTGGTTGTTGGTTCCAACGGTGAGCGACACGAGCGTAGTGCTTGCCTATTGCGGTCTTCCAGTAGTCTTGCTCATGGCTGCAGAGTTGATTGGACGAATGATTCAATCAATTCGAAGCGACGCCTAACTCGATATCGACAACTTCCTTACCTTTCTGTTCCACTTGGTCTTTCGCTGTTCGGGCATAAATGAGGCCCCACATTCGTTCCCATGGAACGAAGAATCGCAACAGTGCCATGATGCTAAGGAACATTGCCGCTGAAATGACCAGTCCATACGTCAGTGACAGTTCAATCGATTCCGAAATTTGTCCAGCCCACTGACTTCCAGTCGAGCCTTCCACGATGTCGAGTAAGACACTGTGGAAACCGAGAGCCACCATCGTCGCGATTCCAGTTAATCCGAGGAATCCAAAGGTGTGTTTGAGGTGTGTGTTGAGGATGTTGTCCATTTGACGAACATATTCCGGGTCTCGCTTACACGACTCTGGAAGTCGATATGCGTATTCCAAGTAACGAATTACCCCGTATGATGACTCTTGGAATACCATGATTAGGATCGCAATCATAATCAAAGCAAACTGCTCTTCAGTGACCAGCATCAATCCGAAAATTCCGATGGTTGGGTCTGAGAACTGTGCTCCAATGACGTTGACAGAATTACCGTAAGAGCCGAGTTGCCCATTGATGAGGGGGAAGGCGAGAATTGCATGTATTCCCAAGAACAGCAGTGTGAAACCGATTGCCCAAGCGATAGAACGACGAGATAAGCCCCAAATGCCACGAGCACCCATGATGACAGGAAGGAGATACATGAACAGAATCGTCATTGATAGAATCATCAGCAGAGGCCATTCTAGCGTCCCCAATTCCTCCGAATTTGGCAGTCGGAGTTCGAAGTTGAAGAGCATACCCGTGAGCCAAGAAAGAACGAGTTGTCCAACTAGAACGACAATCATTGTGATGATGAATCCGAGTTTGACTCGCTGTTGAACCGTCGGAGTTTGGAACGCTAACAGGGCCATTCCTCCACCAATAGTAAGCCCCAATACGAGGGGTACAAAGAAACGAGACAAACCGCTTCGCCCTTCACCCGTCAGCCAATCACCGATTGGGAGTTGGTCGCCAATGAGAACCTCGATTGTGTCGAACAGCATGGTATGGTCGATTGAACCCACAACGTAGGTTGACACAACTTCGAGGTACATTCCGACAAGTGCCACAGTAGCAATGATTTGAAGTGCGATAATTTGCCACTGCCTTCGCAGTAACTTGAGATGGAGCGTTCGAGGGCGCACCTCTCCCCCCACGGTCACGTCGCCTTGGAGTCCAACATCTTCTGCCATCTCAGTACCCCCTCACTTGCATCAAAGCTTGTGACAAGTCCATGTCTGGCATCCAATCAATCACTTGAGCCCCTGAACCAGCAAGGGTTGTGAGACGGTTCTGGCGTTCAAGTTTGAGTACTTCATATGACATTCGAGGAATACGACTGACCAATCGTTCAAAGTCGATACTTGATGGAGATAGGACGGTGACTTCGTGACCTCGCCCAACCAAGTCACGTACCGCAGCAGGAACTGTCCCATCACCTTCGCACGATGAAATGACGAACACTGGGCTCCCTCTACTGAACCGTCCACTCAATGAGTTGGTCACTGCTTGGAGCGGCATGGAACCTTTTGGAGCGACACCAGCAAGTGCGCTGAGGATCTTGAAGTACTGCTTGTCACCGGTATCTGGTGGGAGATACGCAAGGCTTTCATCGTAAATTGCTAAGGCAACTGAATCACGTCGCTTGAGGAAGAACGCTGCGAGGCTTGCAGCAGAAACGGTGCCCATCTCGAGTGGATTTTTCAACACCGTACCAATCCGTGCAATGTCTCGACTGTCCAGCAATATGTACAAGTCAGTAACCGCATCTCGGCACTTTTCGTTGACCATCAGTTCACCGGTTCGAGCGAATGCCTTCCAGTTGATGTTCTTGAACGGGTCGCCCGGAACATATTCTCGAAGGGAGTAGAACTCTGAACCTTGTCCGGGTGTTCGCAACGTTGTGGCACCCGTGTACATCTTCGGTGTCCGTGAACGGAGAAACGCTTCTTCAACTTCTTTGATTTGCGGGAAGATGACGATGTCACTGTGATGGTCGACGTACATTTCATCGACACCGAGATTGAAGGTGTTTCGGGAACGCAACGAGACCGGTCCGATGGAGTAGTGCCCGCGAAGTGGGCATCGCAGAACGTAGCGAATCCGTGCACTTTCACCAGGTCGGAGGTTGAGACGCATTTGGTTTAGGCCGCTTCGCAACTTCATTTCATGCGGTATGTTATCGTAGACTTCCAGTAACTGCGTATTGCGGTTTGAGCGGTTGGTCACCAGTAACTCGACATAAAGGTCGTCACCTTTGTACAGATTGTCAGCTGAGAGCGTTCGTTGGACTTCCACGTCACCGTGGCCTGATATCCATGAATTGACGACGATGAATGCAACGAATGAAAGTCCGAGAATCATCATCTGCAGGTTTGCGATCATCATTCCAATCAGAATCAGAGCGATGCCACCAGTGAAGGTGAAGGATGCCTTTCGTGTCCACATACGCTCACCTCACGTGCGTCCCCACGCTTTGATACGTTTCACAACAGCAACGGTTTGTTCAAGAGAATACTTGGTTGGTTCAATCGCAAATTTGGCCAAGACGGGGTCGTTGATCAGCCCGACCAACTCACGGGCAGGCATGGCGTGGAATTCTTCTCGAGTCAAACCATTTTGGTTTCGAACCTTGGAAAGGAAGACTTGGCGGATTTTATCGGTCTTTGCGTAGTAAGTGTATCGGTTTGCATCTCCGAATCCGTAGTAGATGATGCTGAACACGTGGCGCCATGGTTCGGGGTCACGCTTCTTGATTAAAACCGCTTCAAAGGTGATGAACAGCAACAAGAACAGCAGAAGCATTGCGAGTCCTTCTCCAGTGAAGTAGACCAACAGGAAGTACACCGTATTGTATGAATCAGCAAGTATTGCGTTTTGAGGGTGGCGGGATTCATCGAAAATGACCATAGCATTCTCTGCAGGCTGTCCAAGTTCATCCACTTTGGACGACATCAACGATTCGGCGATAAAGTCCAATGCCCATTTTCTATTGTCGTTTTCGGGAATGCATTTTGTGTTGTTCGTCACGCAATCATTGGTTCCATACTTCGGATTCTGCTGATCGTTGAACCCTTCGTAGTCGTACAGAGCATTGATGAGCGCTGAACCATCGGCCATGAAGACAATTCGGCCACCGTCGTCAGGGCTGCAGGATTTGCGAGCGCATGCTTCGATACTGAGGTTGAATTGTCCCCACAAGTCTGGCGTTTCTGAGGTCTGTTCGTTGCCGACCCAAATCTCACCGTCTCCGTTGACGTCTACGGTTGCTTCGTTACTGGTGACCGCCCGGATGGACACCTCGGACAGTGCACCGCTGACACCCGGGATTATTTCCAGAGCAGTGATGTTGTTGAGGAGCATTTGGTAGGTGGCATTGTATTGAATCTCGCCGTTGGTCCAGTGTTGGGCGCACAAGCCGGCATCTTCCAGTGGCATGCTTTGTCCGTCCAAAAGACTGCAAGGATGTGCCCCGTCGCCGTTGTTACCACTCCAGCGTTCGTGGACTGAGATTGTCTCAGGGTCGACTTCGGACCCATTCATGCCACATGGTGTCGCTTGCACGCACATCCAAATGTAGTTGTAATCCAGTTCTTGCACGTAGGTCGTGTCATACAACTGGAATCCGGTGTAGCGAACACCGTAAGCCTGGGCGATACTACCGGCAAATCCGTAATCGTCCAGTACCAATGCCGTTCCACCTGCATCGACAAATTCGACGATTGCGTCGATTTCAGACGGAGAATAGCCGTCATCAGATGCGATAGTGATGAATCCATCACTGTCAAACTGGGGCAAGCTGAGTGTGTCTCGTTCAACACCAGCTAAGATGTAGGTTGTGTTCCGAGGGTCTTCTATATCTGAAAGAAGCAGTGGGCTGCTCACAAGTGAACTGGTTTTGATGCCCATTTCATTGATGTCTTGTCGGAATGCTGACATGTCGTTCCAATCATCGTCGTAAGCTGACAGTTGGTTTGTGTTAGAAATATTGACGAAATTAATCAGGATACTCATCAGTAGCAGCGTCATCACGAACCAAAATGCGGCTTGGAGGCCGATTCTGCGATAGTTGATGTTACGCTCGCTTTCCAATTTATCACCAAGTGGAGCACTGTTCCGACAAGGCTACGCATTCCATTGGGTTTAGAAGGTTGTTATCCTGTGGTCGAGGAATGCTCGGTCAAGGTGACGCTCGTGACGGTCCGAAATATGTGAATTATCGCTTTAAGTGAACTTTTGTAGCGATTCTCGATACTTCTTCAACGGGTATTTGCATCAGTCCTCCAAGAAGCTCCCAAGGCAGTGCGGATGGGTCCAAGTTTTTTTCAATTTTAACTTGAATGAGGGTGATTGAGCCCGACTGTTTGTCAAATGAAACATCACGCAGGACTCCGAGAAGTTGTGCGTGAGAGTCAACCACTTCTCGGCCGAGTATTTCACGTGCAAAGACTGCCATTCATACCACGCTCACTGCGATTCACCATTACGGTTCAGCACATCAATGCGTCGATTCAAACTACGACCTCACATCGATTCCATTCCGAATCCAGTATCACGGTTACGCTTGATGTTCGACAGTCCGGAGGTCAGGGTTGTTTCCATCTTCTGATAGTAACTCAACATCTCGGCAGTGACGGTTGGGCGAACTCGTTTAATCGCTTCTTCAAAGTGCTTTTTGGTGACTTTCTTCTTGTCCGCACGCATGCAGATGAGTGCAGCTTCTCTGCACACTGCTTCGATGTCCGCACCTGTGAATCCATCCAATCCTCCAATCACGTCTTTGAGAGAGAACTTCGACAACGGCATACCTTCGCTGTGGATGTTGAAGATGGCTTCACGGGCACCAGCGTCCGGTGGTGGGATGTGGAGAACACGCTCAAAGCGTCCGCTTCGTAGTAGTGCAGGGTCGATCATTTCCGGCCGATTCGTAGCAGCGACAACGATGACGCCATCGAGGGAATCTACACCGTCCATACTTGCCAGCAATTGATTCACGACTCGGTTTCCAACATCGCTTCCTTCAGAACTCGAAGATGAGCGCATGCTGGCAATCGATTCAAACTCATCGAGGAAGATGATGGCTGGTGAGGATTGCTTTG
This sequence comes from Euryarchaeota archaeon UBA88, assembly GCA_002499545.1. Taxonomy (GTDB): domain Archaea; phylum Thermoplasmatota; class Poseidoniia; order Poseidoniales; family Poseidoniaceae; genus MGIIa-L1. The sequence goes on along the minus strand of DAME01000003.1, from coordinate 70,789 downwards.
CTTTCTTGAAAATCTCGCGGATTCCTCGTTCGGATTCTCCAACCCACTTGGAAATCATTTCTGGACCCTTTATACTGATGAAGTTCGCTTGAGCTTCATTTGCGATGGCTTTAGCAAGCAACGTTTTCCCAGTACCCGGCGCACCGAACAAAACGATACCACGTGGGGGTTTAATTCCGAAGTGCTCAAACAATTCAGGTTTAGTGAGTGGCCATTCTACAGATTCTTTCAGTCGGTCTTTCACTTCTTCAAGTCCACCAACTTCATCCCACGTCACTTCTGGGATTTCAACGTAGATTTCACGCAATGCAGACGGTTCAACGTCCTTGATTGCTTCACGGAAATCATCCATTCGAACTTCCATCTTTTCGAGAACTTCCGGAGGTATGCTCTCTTCATCCAAGTCGATTTCGGGAAGGTACCTACGCAGTGCCTTCATAGCTGACTCACGAACCAATGCAGCAAGGTCTGCTCCAACAAACCCGTAGGTGTTGTCGAGAACCCAGTTGATTTCAAAGTCATCTGAGATCGGCATTTGACGAGTGTGGACGTCCATGATTTCACTGCGACCATCACGGTCAGGTACCCCGATTTCGATTTCTCGATCGAATCGACCGGGTCGGCGAAGAGCAGGGTCAAGCGCATCTCGGCGGTTTGTAGCACCGATGACTACGACGTTGTCGCGACCTTGCATTCCGTCCATCAACGTCAGCATTTGTGCAACGACTCTCCGCTCTACCTCGCCGCTCACGTCTTCTCGCTTCGGGCAGATTGAATCGATTTCATCAATGAAGATGATTGCAGGAGCGTTTTCAGCAGCCTCGTCAAAAATTTCTCGCAGTTGTTTTTCAGATTCGCCGTAGTACTTCGAAATAATTTCGGGACCATTGATGATTTTGAAGTGGGAATTCACTTCTGTGGCGACTGCTTTGGCGATCATGGTCTTTCCAGTTCCCGGTGGACCGTGGAGCAAGACACCCTTGGGTGGGTCGATACCGAGACGACGGAATAATTCTGGATGCTTGAGGGGTAGTTCAATCATTTCACGGACTTTTTGCAACTGTTGACCAATTCCACCGACGTCCTCGTACGTGATTCCTTCAGACTGACCAGCATCGACGTCATCAACGGCTTCGTCCTTGATTACGATGTCAGTGTCGTTCGTGACTTTCACGATGCCTTTGGGAGTCGTCTGAACCACTGCAAACGGCAGTGCCTCAGCAAACAGTGTCATTCCCGGAATGAAAATTCGGTCACCTTGAACGACCGGCCGCTTCGAGAGGCCTCTGCGAGCAAAGCCTTCAATCCCTGGACCGAACTTGACTTTTTGCTTGTTGGCCATTACCGGTGAAAGGATGAGTTTCGTGCATTCCTTAGCATCGACTTTGCTTACCGTGACGCGGTCTCCTAGACTCACGCCAGCGTTTTTGCGAATGATACCGTCGACTCGAATGATTTCCATTTTTGCGTCTTCAGGGCGACTGCGCCAGTAAATCGCGGCAGTTGAGCGCTTTTCACCTTTGATTTCTACGATGTCACCAGGCTTGAGCCCCAAATCGTTTTCCCCAGATATGCGAGCTCTTCCGTGCCCGACATCCGAAGGTATTGCTTTTGATACGCGTAGTGACATTGTGTTTTCATCCCCGGCCATGCTTTCACTTCCTACAGATTTATCGAGCCTATTTAATCATGGGCTCGTTGCCTCTCTCTTCTATCTTCCCGCCGACCCCCTTTTAACCTTAAGTTGTGATTCGATGAGATTATACGAGTCCTTTTTCTTTCAAAAGCATCCATCAATTTGAAGAGGGGCGTTTTGTTGGAGGGGTCATGGTTCACGTACTGGAAACCGGACTCGAATTTCTCGCGATAGAGAATCCAAATGGAAAACCCGCTGTTAAAGGGTACAATATCATCAACGGGCAATTGAAATCTGCCAGCGACGGTGCATCATTTACATCGATTAACCCTGCGATTTTGGCCGACACGCTTGGTGAATTTCCCTTGTCGAACAAAGCCGATGTCAATGAAGCGTTGGATGCTGCTCACGCGGCATTCCCGGCTTGGGCCGCAACCCCGGCTCCGACCCGAGGGCAAATCATTGGAAACATGGGACGACTATTGATGGAGCACAAGGACGCTATTGTTGCGCTTGAGACTCGTGAAATCGGAAAGACGCTCAAAGAATCCGCAGGTTCTGTGCAAGAAGCAATCGATACCTGCCTGTTTTTCCAATCCGAAGGCCGACGATTATACGGTCAAACCGTGAACTCGGAATTGCCTGACAAGGAATTGTTCACCTATCGACGCCCTCTAGGCGTATGTGGCATCATCAATGCTTGCAACTTCCCTGCAGCCGTACCCTTCTGGAAGATGATTCCAGCAATCATGTGCGGTAACACATGCGTGTGGAAGAGCCCACAAGATGCACCACTCTTGTCCTTTGCTTTAGCACGAATCATGCACGAATCGGGATTGCCCGACGGTGTCATCAATTTGGTTCATGGAAAGGGCAGTGGTGCAGGCCAGCACCTCATAGATGCAGTCGATGAAGGTCGAGTCAACAAAATCTCGTTCACCGGTTCTACCGAAGTTGGTAAGATGATTGGTGAAGTATGCGGCAGAAACTTGGTTTCATGCTCGCTTGAACTTGGGGGCAAGAATCCACTTGTCGTCATGCCGAGTGCGAACTTGGACAACGCAGTTGAAGGTGCTTACTGGGGAGCTTTTGGTACCGCAGGTCAGCGTTGCACCTCACTTGGAAACCTTATCATCCATGAAGATATTTACGACGAATTCATGTCGAAGTTCATGTCAAAGGTCGAATCAACGACCATTGGTGATTCATTAGCACATGACGGTGTTTTGTACGGGCCGATGCTTTCAGAAAAATACGCAAAGGATTTCCTCAAAGGCTTAGAGATGTGTAACGCTTCAGGCGCTAAGCAAATTTTCGGCAAGGGTCGAATTTCAAGTGATAACAGGCCGACCAACTTCCTCGGAACTGCAGAAGACGGTGTTTACATGTGGCCACACGTGTTCACTGAAGTGACAGAAGACATGGAATGTTTCCATGAAGAAGTGTTTGGCCCCGCTGTCACAATTTGCAAAGCGAAAGATTTCGATCACGCCCTTCACCTCGCCAATGC
>DAME01000003.1:34745-67251 GCA_002499545.1 Euryarchaeota archaeon UBA88 | reverse complement strand
AAAGCAGGAATGACCGGTATTAACAATTCTACCACAGGAGCTGAAGCTCACCTTCCGTTTGGTGGAGTAAAGGGGTCTGGAAACGGCACTCGTGAATCCGGAATTTGGGTCATTGAAGCCTACTCATACTGGCATGCAGTCAACGACGAACTGTCCGGAAAACTCCAGCTCGCTCAGATGGATGTCGACGAGGTTGAAATGGCTGAAGCAGAAGTCGATTGGACGAAACTTGCTTGATTGAAACCGTGAGTAAAACCATACTTCAAATATGAACAGATGGAAAGAAAATTGTTGGGTGGTAGTTTGACGTCGAGTTTCCTGTATAATGAGCAAGCAGACCAAAAGGCGGTCGAGCGAGTCGAACTTGCTTACCTTGAATGCGAAACGATTGCTCGAAGCTCTTCTTCCTCCTTCTTCCGGTCGTTCCGGCATCTTCCTGACTCGAAGCGCAAGGCGGTGAATGCACTGTATGCATTTTGCCGACGAGTTGACGATATCGTCGATGGTGACTGGCTACCGACCGCTGACCTCAAGCATCTCGATGAAAAAACTCGACTCTACCGGTCCCAACTGCTTGATGAGCGCAACTTCAATCCAATTTTTACGGATGAAGAGCACTTCCAAAGGCTGCGAGCGCTAAATTCATTCCGAGAATCACTCGACAACATTGAGCAGGGTGTACAGATGAACGAACCAATCTTCATTGCCCTTGCAGATACGTTAAATCGTTTTCCGATTGAAATTGTCCACCTTCGTGAACTGATTAATGGCATGGAAGACGATTTATTTGAAACCAATTACGAACGCTTCGAAGACCTTCGTCGATATTGTTACCGAGTCGCTTCCACGGTTGGACTGTGCCTCATCGAGATTTACGGCTACTCCGACCCAAACGCTCGCCGTCACGCCATCGACATGGGGATTTTTCTTCAACTCGTCAACGTTTTACGGGACGTACAGGAAGACCTCGACCGGAACCGAATTTACATTCCATCAGAAGAACTTGCCAAGTTCGGAATTCGTCAAGATCAACTCAGAGATAATTCACTTGCTGGCCAAAAATCGTGGCAAAATTTCATGCGCCACTACATCGACTACATCCACGCTCACAGAAAGAATGCACTTGGGCTGATTCCGTTGCTGGATAAAGATGCACGTCGAACACCCCGCATGATGTGCATGGCATACAATGCAATCCTAAGTGAGGCAGTCCGTCGTAACGGCGACGTTCTTTCCCGCCGCTTAACACTGAATTTCTATCGCAAGATGCAAGTGGTTTTTTCAAATCTCTTATCTGTTTCATCCGACTGATTCGCCGAACAAACCCGCCTCTCTTGCAACGACACTCGTCTGGACGTTTAACCTCATCCTCAAATTACCTCAGCATGAGCATTTTGACGCTCAGAGGGCCACACAATCCATTTTTGTAAGCGCATTCGATAGGCCAAAAACCAACAGAACGCCGGTAGGGTGGAGTAGGTGAAAATTTGTCGTAAGTTCCACGCCCATGCATCAAACCACCCTTCTGCTAACCAACCATAGGGCCAAATTGGTTGAACCGACCAGATCCCAGAATGGGATGGAAGGTCGAGAATTAAGTGAGATAAATAGGCAATACCGAACAAAGGCGTCCATTTAGAACGAATCACCAGTGGCATAATTATCAGCCCCCAGAACAGAAAACTGTGGCTCATGTTCCAGCACAACCAGGTCCAGTGTTCAGTAATCCACGGGTTCTGATAAAAAGCATCAGGTTGTGGATACCACAGTGTGCTGTTGGTTTTGATTCCAAGGTAGAGGTAACTCGGAATGTTCATCAAATCAGGGCTCATTGCAGCAAGGGCACCTTTGAGTCTTCGTCGCTTGATACTCTTTGGAGCAATCTCTCCGATCATAGCACCAACCAGTGCATGGAAGAGTGAATCCATACAGCGAAACTGCAGCATTCAGTACTTGTTATTTACTTCTGTTTGAAAAGAATTACTTCTTCTTCCACAGGCCGAGAGAATCTCTCAGTGCGGGTTCGAGTTCATCATGTTCGAACTTGTATCCAATTTCCTTGAGTCGTTGTGGCAGTACCTTGTTGCTGTCGGTTGTTAGAGCGACACCCATCTTTCCAAACAGCACCCAAATTGCCAGTGGTGGGGTGGGAATGAATCCGGGACGTCGAAGCACCCGACCGAGCACTCTTGCGAATGTTTTCTGTTGAACAGGGTTTGGTGCTGTGAGATTAAACGCACCTTCGCAGGTATCGCTCATGACCAAATGATGGATGGCGTAGACTTGGTCTTCCATTGAAATCCATGGGTACCACTGCCGGCCTCGCCCGATTGGCCCCCCTGCTCCAAGCTTTGCGGGAAGCAGCATTTTCCCCAACGCTCCGCCAGTTGCATCAAGCACCAGTCCAGTTCGAGCGTGAACGGTTCGAATACCTGCATCTTCAGCAGGTTTTGATGCCTCTTCCCAGGCTTTGCATACCTCGGGAAGGTAGCCTTCGCCAGCAGGGGAATCTTCAGTGAGTTCTTTATCACCTTGATGGCCGTAAAAACCTACGGCGCTTGAGACAAGAAAAACGTCCGGCTTACTGGTCAGGTTCGCAAGTGTTGAGGCGAGCAGGTTGGTGGTTTCGGTACGACTGGTGCGAATCAATTCCATTCGCTTCTTTGACCATCGTTTGTCACCGATTCCAGCACCGCCAAGATGGATGACGATGTCGAAGTTTTCAATTTCCGTAGGGTTGATTTTTCCTTTCGAAGGGCGCCATTCGATTTCGTTAGAGTCAGGTTTCGGTGTCCTGCGAACGAGGCGCCAAACATCGTGATGGCCGGTATCGAGAAAGGCGACCAGTTGCCGGCCGATTAATCCAGAAGATCCCGCAACCAAGATTCGCTTTCGTGGGAGGTGTGAAAAATCGTTGTGGCGCTTGATGTCACGCATCAAACGAAGTTCTCTCCCGCGGAACATGCGAGTCAATCTGTTGGTGATGCTACGGCCAGCGACGAGGTTCCCCAGCCCCCCCATTGGCAGCGTATACTCGACTTTATCCTCGATGCGACACATCCCATTACCAGATTCGACAAAGGCATGTTTATGGTGCCATGTTTTGAACGGTCCTTTGACCATGATATCTTCAAACGCTTGTGGAGGATTGTATCCCATATGACGAGCAACCCATGACATCTTGAAAGGCCCCATTGGAAATCGAAACACTCGCTCCGCGCCATCTTCCAGCGTGGGGTCGGCTCGGACTTCTTCGGCGACTTCCCATGCTGGCATAAGGCGGCGGAATGAGCCGGTACGTTCGTGCCACGCAAAGGCATCTTCAACTTTTGCTTCGACCTCGGTTGTGTGTTCAAATTTCATGAAACTGCCTCAGTTTTTGTACTCTTGTAGATAAGGCTTGATATTGAACTTTCGTTGGGTGTTGGCTGAGGACATGTACCGGATTTTACCGAAGATGGCTCGTTCAGGGCCCCATGCTCTGTCGTGACGTCCTAGGACCCAGAAAATTCCGGTGTACGAATTCGGATCTCGACCATCGAGGGCATAGCGATCGTTGAGTTCAATCATCCAGTCTGCAGCGATTTGCGGTGTAGGTGCCCACTCCAAAATTCGCTTACCCCACAGCATGCGGAGGTAGTTGTGGATGATGCCGTCTCTGACCAGCTGACGTTGAGCAGCATTCCATATGTCATCATGGGTGTCAGCCTGTTCAATCTGCGTCAGCGTATATTGAACTCGCTCATCACTGGCGTGTTCCATGAGCGTGGTCTTTGCCCAACCTGGTAGCGATTCGTACTTGTTGTGTTCGGGGCTGTGGAATGCATTGTTGAATCCAAGTTCTCTCCAAGTGATAATTTGGTCGAGGAAACTTTCTGTAGAACGTTCTAAGTTCCACCATCCTTCACGAGCACCTTTCCGGTCCATTTGTATGGTTTCGGGATCCCAGCCACCCATATCCAAGATTCGTTGGACAACTTCGATGGTTGAGATGTGACCGAAGTGGAACCATGGGGATAAGCCACTTGTGGCAGGTTTCGTCACCTCGTTTCGGTCGTCTGCATACCTGTACAACCGGTTGGCAAGGAATTCTCGCAGCATACGAACTGCGGTATCCCGTCCTCCACGAGCACGGGGGACTGGGGGAACAGAATGGTCAATGTCGATGGTTGAGAGGGCATTACGCCCCGAGCTTCCAGGTTCACTGGCGCGCCACAACCACTCAAAAGGCGTGACATTGAATTTCCATTGGCTAGAAAGTTGCAGGTAATCTTCATCTTCCATCCATAGTGAGTGGTGTTTAGGAATAGGATTAGCTCGAGGCCACGTTTCAAGACATTCAACGAAACGCTGATGCACGAATCGTCGGAAGCTGTGAGCAGTCGTGTAGATACGGTCGGTCCATGACATGGGGAATACACCGTTTGAATCAACAGCTACCATTCGTCGGTGGATTGATTTACTGGCGTACTTGACTGCTTTGAGAGGAAAGTATGTTGGAAAGTCGTCGGTTACGACCATAACAGCGTCTTGTGAAAGTTCGTGCAGTTTGCCGCTCGGTCCGCTGAGCGGTGTCTCAACCCATGGAATAAAGCGGATGTTGTGTTCCCTGAACGTTCGAATGTTGTCGAGCATACCTTGTATCATGAACGTACATATGCGGTCATTCGCAAATCGGTGGCTGGTGGAAATTTCTTCCAGTACCAACAACGGTACTTCGTGTTGCTTCGCCATCTCGGCTGCGTACTCAAGGGAGGCGTTGTAGTTGAGACGACGGTTGGAAATCATCCAGTAAAGAACATACTTCCCTTCGAGATTGACGGGTTGTTCATTGCATGACCGTACTCGGTCAATGAGTCTCGGGTTCACGCTTCTCCACCCCATGATTTTGGCAAGGTGTGAAGCATGTAGGGGTGGCCACGTTGGCGTTCGTAGTCGATGGTTCGCAGTGATTGATTGGAATTGACTGCAGAAATTGCCATGGAGTGCATGGCGTCGCTGATCCACTCCAATGAACTAAATTCGTTGGCATTGACAAATCGTGTTTGGAGAACTTCTTCTCCTGCAGTTGGCGTAGCACTGGAATCCAACTCGACAAGATAAGCGATAAAAATGGCGGGAGTACCATCTTGGAGTCGTTCGCGAATTGACTGCACACCAGTGACGGTTCCTTGGACGTTGCATTCTTCTTTCAGCTCGCGAAGAACTGCTTTGCTCGGCATTTCGTCATCGTTGACATACCCCTTAGGGAGTCCCCAGTGACCCTTGTAGCGGCCATGGGCTTCCTGCACGAGGAGAACCGTGCGTGCCCTGCGTACTATTGCAGCGACTCCAAGGTCACAGTTCACGGTGTGCATGACCAACCACCAAATTTAGAAGGTTATAAAGAAGTGTTTTGAAAATTCAAGGTTTCATACAGTTCTTTATATCAACTATCAACAAATTCGTGATATGTCTAATCACAAGACCCTCGCCAATGATGTAAAATCAGATGCAGTACTTCCAACCGAACACGGCAATTTCAGAATGCGCGTTTTTGTCGATAAATTTGGAGCAGAACACTCCGTTCTCTCTGTGGGCCTGGGTGACAGCACCGCTCCACCTTTGGTTCGAATTCACTCCGAATGCCTAACTGGAGATGCCTTCGGATCGCTCAAGTGTGATTGTGGGCCGCAACTGCAAGCCTCCATGGCGCGTATACAAGAAGAAGGAAACGGCGCCATTGTTTACATGCGCCAGGAAGGACGTGGTATTGGACTTGAGGCCAAGATTCGTGCATACGCTCTGCAAGACCAAGGCCTTGACACTCTCGATGCGAATCTCGCCCTCAACCTCCCTGCTGACGCTCGCCAGTACGACTTTAGCGCCCACATGCTCAAACAAGTCGGGGTGTCCACGGTTCGATTGATGACCAACAATCCTCTCAAAATTGAAGGCCTTCGTACCAACGGAATCGACGTACATGAACGACTGACTCACATTGCGGGTCGATGCCAACTAAACAACCACTATCTGTCAACCAAAGCCAAGCGGATGGGGCACATGATACCAGAGCAAGTATAGTCATGACTATACCAAAGAAGTCGGAGGGTGCACCATGGTAAGCCAACTTGTAGGCCAGAAAGCCCCAAACTTCACGCTCCCTTCGACCAGCGGTGAGCCCGTTTCTCTTGCTGAATACGACGGTAAGTGGAAGGTCTTGTTTTTTTACGCTAAAGATGGCTCTCCTACCTGTAAGCGTGGATGCTTGAACTTCAAGGAACAGTACGACCTTTTTCAATCCCTCACGCCTCCAGTCGAAGTCATCGGTATCAGTCAGGATATGATGGAAGACCACCAGAGATTCAAGGAAGAACTTGGGCTACCTTTCTCCCTTTTGAGCGACCCAGAACGCGAAGTAGCCGATGCGTACGGTGTACCGGTTCATTTGGGGATTTTTCCAGCAAAATCTTCATTTTTAATCGGCCCAGACCGCACAGTCCACTACTGCTATGACTGGCTGTTTCGACCACGTCGTCACGTCGCTCGGATTCTTGACGCATTCAGCAACCTCTCCGCTGGAGGCAAGATGGTATGAACTGGATCGAATTGTTCCAAGACGCCGGGCTGTCTGAGAGAGAAGCTCGTTCGGTCGTCATTCTCTCAAGCTCGAAGGAGCTCAAGGCCAGCGAACTTGCAAAGCAGCTTGGTACCAATCGACTCGACGCCTATAATTCGCTCTCCAGGCTCACTGAGATCGGTTTAGTGAGCGTTACTGCCGACCGTCCAATGCGTTTCTCATGCTCTTCTCTTCCGGTGCTGTTCAAACGCCTGATTAAAGACCAGCGGGAACGTATTGACCGTACCAGTCAAGCATTTGACAAGTTGATGTCGGGGGCGAATCCCGATTTTGCTGAAGATGATTCTTCCTCGCTCGAAACCAACGCTAAGTTTGCCGTGCTAAAAGGAAGAGAACATATCCACAAAAAAATCGCTGACTTCTCTGAAAACGCCGAAGAGCGACTCACGCTGTTACTCGGTCGCTTCGGCATCCTCCACCTTTGTCGCTCTTCTGGACTGGATGAAGTAAATTCCGCAGCCAAGCGTGGCGTTGTTGTCACCGTTCTTGCACAACTTGACCGTCGAACACTTCGTTTCTTTGATCAACTTGACGAACTCGTTGAAGTCCGCCACACTGATGAAATCAGCTCTCTTGGTGTGCTACAAGATTCAGCCAACGTCATTCAGTTCCTGCACGTTGAAGAAAATCCCGTTGGACGAGGGCGTGAAGATGCAGCTCTTGTGATCAGTTCGGATGTGTTCAGTAGTTCGCATTCAGATTTTGTTTCAGCAATTTGGAATGAAGCAGTTGACTTTGACAGTGCCAAAAAGCGTTTCACTGAAGAACGGATCGTTGACCCGTTGCGCCTCACAGTTGGTAAAGGGTCCTTCCTCGACCAATTCCGAGACGCACTCGAAGTCAGTACTGAACTTCCTGACAAAGATACTCCATTCAATCCTGAATCGTTTTTGGCTTCGACCAAAGGCATCAATCAAGCCCGCTCCGCACTGCAAGATGGTACCGTTCTGAGTCTAAATCAACTCGGTATCGATATCGGCACTATGCTGCGCCAAGTAGGTCAACGAATTGGCGAAGAACTCACATTCAGCTTGAGGAAAATCGATGGTCATGTAGAATTTCTCAGCGAACTCATGGATTGGTGGGAGCACGCTGGCCTCGGTGAACTGGATTATGACAGCGACCCGTTTTTCCACATCATCGTCAACCTCGCCCATCCTGTCAGTTCTCAAGAAAAAGACGTCCTACCACTTTGGGAACTCGATGACGGAATTATTGAAGGGGCCCTGCTTGCCCGCTATCCCGTTGACGGAAACGTACGAATCCGCCGTGAGCCACAAGACAAAAACGCTCCCTCAACTTTCCGCTACACCCTCATTTTTATTGAAGACCAAGAACCTGAAGACGACGAATAAGAAAACATGTCTTCTTAAGGTGTACCCCTGAATCTAATTTATGCGAATGCTGACGTTTCTGCGCTTCATGCGTCAAATCATGCGCAAAAAACCGGCAGATTTGGATTGGATACAACGACAGGGGCTTATCGCTGTCAAATTAGCGCAGATTTTTGCACTTCGTCCAGACTTACTGGGGACCGAAAAATGCCAACAATTGCAACAGTTGTACCAGCATGCCGCCTCCATTGATTCAGAGAATCTTCACGTTACGATTGAGCAGAAAGCCCCATCAGGATTCTCCGATGCGTTTGAGTACATTGATGACGAACCGCTTGCAGCTGCTTCGGTTGGACAAGTACACCGTGCCCGGTTGAAAACTGGAGAAGAAGTTGTTATCAAATTCATCAAGCAAACCAATGCCGTCGAATTCAAGAAAGAAGTTGTTCGAATGCGAAGGTGGTTACGTATTTTCCTCGTGTTCGCCCCACGCCTCCGCAAAGTCGGGAACCCAATGGCCCTGATCAATCACGTTGCTGATTATACGCTTCGTGAACTCGACCTGCGGAATGAAATCAAAGGAGCAGACGAGTTGAAAGCCATTCAAGACTCCATCGCAGAGAATTTTGATATGTCGCTTCTTCGCTTTCCTATTTACTACCCTGAACTCTCCAATCAGGACATTTTAGTTTCAGAGTTCATCGAAGGAATGTCACTTGAAGAAGGTATTGAAACCAAGTCCCTGAGTTGGGATTTCCTGTTGCAGTTTTTCAGAATTCACGGGGCGTATCTGTTTGGTATCGGTACTTTCCACGGAGATTTGCATCCTGGAAACTGCATCGTGGACAAGCAAGGCAAGTTTGTGTTTATCGATAACGGTGCAATTTGTCACGCTCCCAAGAACGTTGCACATTCCCTGTTCACGTTCTTTGACCACCTTTCTCGACAAGAACGCCATGATGCATTTACGGCCCTGTTGTCAATGACCGAACTTCCCCCGAAGCAAAAAAAGTTGGACAAGTACTACGAAACCATGGGTGAAATCTACAAGGATTTCGAACTCAAGCCAGTTGGTGAACAGAGTCTTACGCGCATCATGATGGATACAGTGAAAGCGGCGGTAATCCATGCTGGTGCAAATTTCGGAGAGGAAGCCTTCCCGATAATTCGCGCACTGATGTATCTTGACGGATTGGTCATTCGTACACACCCCGATGCTCTGCTGATTCAATCAATGGGGCCCTATCTTGAAGAATTTAAATCTAAATTAGATTTGTAGGTGGGTGTATGTCAAGTCGAATCGCCGTCATCGGAGCTGGATTGGCTGGCCTTCGTTGTGCTGAATTGTTGTGTGATGCCGGCTTTGATGCCCATGTTTACGAGCGAGAGAACCGTGTAGGCGGGCGAATGGCAACCGATTCAATTGACGGCTTTCTCGTCGATCATGGTTTCCATGTCATGCAGACTGCCTACCCTACTTCAAAGCGAACTTTTGACTTTACACAACTCGGCGCTAAAGCATTCGAACCCGGAGCCATTGTTGTTCAACAGCGCTCGTCGAAGCCGAAATTTTGGCGACTTGCAGACCCTTTTCGTCGTCCGTTTCAAGGGGTCGCATCAGGCCTGAATCGCTTTGCATCACCGTTTGACTTACTACGCGTAGCTCGACTGAGGTTTTCGGCTGGAAAGGGCGCGATTGAAACCGTCTATGATGGTGGAAACGATTCAACAAGTGCATATCTCTCAAAGCGAGGTTTCTCGTCATCAATGGTCGACCGATTTTTTCATCCTCTGTTCTCAGGTATTTTTCTTGAAGATGAATTGAAGACCAATGAACGAATGTTCCGATTCGTATTCCGAATGATGTCGAAAGGAGATATGGTACTTCCTCGCAACGGTATTCAGGCCGCCCCAGAATCTGTCGCTCAGCGGATTGGATACGGTCGCATTCACCTCTCCTCGAAGGTTGAAGTCAGAGACGACAACACCCTCCTCATCAACGGTAAAGAACACTCCTTCGCCGCCGTCGTCCACGCATACACCACATCACCAGCAGAGAACGACCGTCATGTTTGGACACTGCATTTTGATGCGCAACATTCACCGTTGGGTTCAAACCACATTCTTTTGAATGGCGATGTAAAACTCAAGAAGCAACTCATTGCTCACGTTGCCGTTCCGTCGGACATACAACCTTCCTACGCCCCTGAAGGGCGGTCACTGGTTACGGTGACCGTTGTGGGTTCAAACGCTGATTCTCTCGGTTTCTCCACTCGTGATGATGTTCTTTCTCAAGTTCAGACTGAACTCGCATCATGGTTTGGTGAACAAAGCAGCGAGTGGCGATGTCTTGCAGTGCAGCACATCCGACACGCACTCCCTGAACCATTGGATGACCTCGGCGACACTCCATCACTCGGTACTGACAGGTTTGAGTGCGGCGACCACATGATGCATGGCAGTGCTGAAGGAGCACTTCTTTCAGCAGAGCATACTGCACAAGCGGTCATTCAATCCCTTCGCCAATGAACCGATGCAAACAAGAATCAGGTCAGATTAGGCCTGTTATGGCGCAGGAGGTGAGAATGCTTGGTACCGGCAATGCCTTTCTACCATACGGCCGTCTTCACTCCTTTGCGATGATTGATGGAAAACACATCATCGATTGCCCTCCAACTGCCTTGGCCAGTCTCCGTAGAGAGGGAATCGTTCTTTCAGATATTGAGACCATCTTCATCACGCATGTTCACGCAGACCACGTGTTTGGATTTCCGTTCTTTCTGTTGGAACGGCGGTACATTTCAGACCGTGGACAGGAGAAGCCGCTAACCGTGGTTGCTGCCCCAGGCGTCAAAGAACATCTTCTTCACTTGTGCCAACTCGCATATCCTGGGAGTTTGGATGAGGTGTTTTCAACGATACAGTGGCGTGAAGAAAGCGAAGGAACCCTACAAAGTGGCCTCACATGGAAGCGTTTCAGAGTCCTGCACGACGAATCAGTGGACCCGTTTGGCTATCACTTCGATGCAGGAACTGATGGAAGTTTTGTTCACAGTGGAGACTCAGGTCCCTGCCGAACTCTCTACGATGAACTTGAAGCGACGAACATGGCAATCATCGAGATGGGAATCCCAGATTGGGTTGATTCACCTCATCATCACACACCTACAGAACTACGTACATTGGCCCAAAGCAATCCATCTTTACTGATGGTGGTCACGCACACGTTCATCGATCAGCCAGGGATTCACCCCGTGCCAACGGTCACCGACGTCTATCCGGAGCATCCCAGCAACGTCGTTCACGCTGAAGACGGGCTTCTTATACAACAGAGTTCATCATCGTGGTCGGTAGTTTAGACAAACTTCACAGTTGACCATATCTCGGTAAAATTACTGATATTTTTGTCGATTTCCCCCTATAAACTCTGACCCTTTATAATAATCAAATTGAATTTCATTCATCTATGAAACATCGGTACCCATCGGGGGGAACGGTCATACTTATGAGGGGGACTCGGACTAACCCACATTATCGCGCATCGGCTCAATTGGGTCATGTCCGAACATGATAAAAGGAGGTTCAAAAAATGAGTGAAAATATTTTTGACGCCGTCCTTTCGCGTCAAACACTGTTTTTGAACAAGGAAATCCTTCGACATGAGCACTTACCAAAGCAACTCCCGCATCGAATGAAGGAAATTGAAGCAATTTCCTTCAATCTGGTCGAGGCTCTAAACGGGCACATCCCATCCAACATGACGCTGTACGGTGTGACGGGTGCAGGAAAAACTGCTGTGACCTCATTTGTCTGCAATCAACTTGAGGAGAAGGGTAAGCAAATGGGCCGACATGTCCGCTCTATCATGGTTAACTGCCGTCAAATCGACACACAATATCGCGTCCTCAGCCGTCTCGGAAATTCACTGCTTGAAGAACATGAAATTGATGAAATTCCGTTCACTGGATGGCCTACAGACCGAGTGTTCGGAGAACTTGTCCGCCGCATGGATGAACGTGGGGGCGTGTACATTCTCGTTCTCGATGAAATTGATCACTTGGTGCGAAAAGCTGGTGACGACCTACTGTACAACTTGACCAGTCTGAACGCCTCTTTGAAGACCGCTCGTACTTGCGTGATTGGAATTTCAAACGACTTGAAGTTCACCGATTTCCTCGATCCTCGAGTGCGTTCCCGATTGGGCCAACTCGATGTTGTGTTCAATCCATACGATGCTCAGCAATTGCAAGACATTCTACTGCAACGTTCTGAAGGCTCTCTCAAAGAGAATATCCTCGACGATGGCGTGATTGGATTGTGTGCTGCCCTTGCGGCTCAGGAACATGGCGACGCCCGATGCGCTCTGGATTTGCTTCGCGTCTCAACCGAGCGTGCTGAACAAAGCGGTGATTCAAAAGTAGGCCAACGGCACGTTCGTATGGCACAACATCAAATCGAACGCGACCAAATGATTCCGGTTATCGCTTCGCTTCCCAGTCAACAAAAACTTGTTCTTGCATCAGTACTCATCAATGAGAAAAATGGATTACGTAATATTCAGACAGGTGAAGTCTATCATGTCTATCAGCAGGCTTGCAGATATGCCGGTCACAATCCCTTGACTCAACGCAGAGTCTCGGGATTAATATCGAATCTTGACATGCTTGGATTGGTCACGGCTCGTATCATGAACAAAGGACGATATGGCCGAACGAAGCAAATCAATTCATGCATACCAAAGAACGTTAATGCACAAGAAATTATGGTGGATTCGGAAGCTCAGATGGAAGAGATATTTGCTCGACCTTACCGCCATCAAGCGCGTCTATGATGCTTAAATTACAGGTTCTTTGCTTCGGTGTGCTTATATCCAAAAGGTAGGTGGCGAGTTCATGAGCAACCAAGAGACCGAGACTTCCACCAGCGTCGTTTCGATGATTATGCACCCATCTCGCGGTCTAGCTAACTGGTATGTGTGCATCGGTATGCTCGGTATTTTCCTTGCCGTACTCAACATTCTCGGACTTGTTCATCCAACCTATCACCTCTCTTGGGGCGGACTTTTCACCTTTGAAGCAACCAACGCTGCATTTGAACTCAAGTCCGATTCAATCGATGTTGTTCTTTCCGATATCGTGTTCATCGGTCTGTGCACTGCTCTGCTCACCATGGGCTTCCGTACAATCGGTAGTTTTGATGATGGAGTCGGTGGATGGTTCACTGCACTTTTCGTCAACGATACTTGGCCGGCTTTGGTCGACCCCGACATTGGCGGATGGAGCAAACTCATGAGTGCTTGGTGTCTCTTGCTCGGGCTTGTGTTCTACCTCTACTACGGTGTCATGCACACCGGATGGATTGACATTGGTGTTTATTCAGTCAGCGTTGCACTGATTGCATTCGGATTTGCTCTAAAGATGGCAGCCGATGCTCCAGAAGGCGAAGACAACTTGGACTGAACTCAGTTGTCCTTCTTTCCAAATAATTTTGGATGTCCATGTGCACCCACAAGTGCATCAATGAATCCCAACAATAGGCCTTGCCATAATGCAACGCTCCAACGTAGAGTCAAGTTTCGTACTTTGAGGATTGAAATTAAGGAACGTTTCCCGGTACTTATTGCACCTCGGTTCACGATTCCTAACGGTCCTCTCCAAAGTATGACTTCATGAACGACCATCAAAACGCCGGTTAGGACCAATACTTTGGTTTGCCACCAAGTTTGTGCAAGCTCCCAAGTCCATTCAGGATAGGATATGAACGAATAGATGAATGGGATGCCGGTGAGAATCACCATCAGCCACAGAGGAAAAACCGTGAGCACGAAGGTTGAACTGCCGATGAAGTCAAGATCAGGCCCGCTTCGTTTTCGTCGGGGGAAGGTACGAACAATCCGCATGTGTGCTCTTGCATCTCGTCGTCGTTTGGATAAAAACCGAGACGCCTTTACTTCAGGGACGTGATGAACTACTGCGTTGGGTGCGTAGACGATGGTACCGCCGTTCTCAATCAGGCGAAGACTGACCTCCATGTCTTCGGCATGGTACCACTCTGGGTTAAATCCTCCAATATCAATCAGGCTTTTTCGGTGAAACATGGAACATGGTCCATTCGCAAGACTTGTTCTGCGAGGCCTAGACCGATACTTCGTGGCGATTTCGACCGAGCGAACCCGACTGACGATGTCCTCAGCATGTTCAAAGACGGTTCGTCCCGTAACGGCTACAACCTGCTCAACGGTATCGACAGGATTCATTTCTTTCACCATGTTAGCAATCCAATCTTGTTCACACCGAACATCGATGTCGGTGATAGCAACCCATTCACCACGCGCTTCAGTGACTGCATATTGCCGTCCAGCAGACAATCCCTTTGCCTCTTGGGTAAGGACTCTTATCGGTATGTCCGCTTTTTCATCATGCCAACGTAGCAGGCGTTCTTTGGAACCGTCTGTAGAACCGTCGTCAACCGCGATGATTTCCATTGGTCGGTATGTTTGTTCGCTGAGTGCTTTCAGACAACCATCGACCCAATCAAGACCATCACGAACGCAGACGGTCACGCTAACCAGTGGATTTTCTGTCATTTCTTCACCTCGAACATTGAAATCAAGTTCCGACATCGTTGTTTCACATCAATCGATGTAATTTGGACAACAACGCCTGTCTTGGGTTGACCGTACATCACGACGGTTCCAAGCGGTGCATGGCAATGAATGTGTAAGGGTGCTAAATCCTCTTCTCCTTCAACTTCAATCACAACTGTTTGATCAGAATGGAGCGCTTGTTCAATCGCTTGATTGAGCGAGGCTGTGAGTACTCCAGCGGGATTCACGGCCCGTATCCTGTTCTGGAATAGATTGGTATCAACTTTGAATTCATCATCCAGTTCGGTTCGTTTTGTTTGTCCATCAATGAGAGCAATATCAGGCGTGTACCCCATGTCGAGCAAGGTCTTGGTAGTTACATCGCCAACTGCAACGATGATTCCGTGTGGTTCGGGTAGACCGTCGAGCGCAGCAGACATTCCAACTTCGGGATCGTCTTCTGGACCCTCAAACAATTCTCCCATTGGAGTTTTCAGTTCATCATTCAGTGATGCAACCATTGCAAGGGTTGCGTTACGCTGTTCCTTTGTGATCCATGGATGACCTTCTGGGTCGATGGAACCGTTGCGAATAGCCGAGGAACTGATGATTCCTCCTTCGATTGATTCGAGGTGCTGCACCTCAATGACGTGCAACGGTTGGAGGCCATTGTTTTCACGCTGTTCGTTGATTGTATGGCACATTCCAATCGTTTCGGGCGTTCCAACTATTGCATCTGCAAAGTCATGGCTTCGAGCAGGTCCATAAGCGTCGGTCAATACGTGAACAGTGAGTTTTGCAGATGCATGGTGCTCTGCCCAATTCAACAATCCATCCATTCGATCTTGATAGGATTGAACAAACGAAGATTTAGCCTGCGCTATTTCATCAGATGTGATGTGGACTTCGACTCGTTCAGCATCACTGCAGGCTGCATCGAGAAGTAAACGATGACCTGCGTGAAGCCGGTCAAAGGTGCCGCCAACAAGGCAGCAGCGAAAACGCCGGTTGAGGGTCATCGTTTGCGGTGTTCTCTACTGCTCTTTGATAGCATCGCTTGAGAAGAAGAGAAAGTATCGATTTGTGCAACATCGAAAAAGAGCGGACTGTACCCCGACGCGTAACGGCCCTTTTCATAGCGAAGCTCGAGGGCCTGACCCAGCGTCAGGGTTTGTCTGTCCGGTTGGGTGGTTGTCTCGTGTTCATCCTATCGTCGCACGAGGACCCATAACCTACCGGTTGGTTTACCGCTTTTGCACCAAAGTTCATTCCCCGAAGGGTCCCTTCAGTCTTCGATAGCGGACCGCACCATTGGTATCGGACTTCACAGCAATTTTCACAGTAGCTCTGCCAGATGTTGCGGGTACGGCAGACAATCCACTGGCCCACCCCTCTTAAATCATCGAGTCATTCCAATTTTGCAGCAAACCAGCGAGCAAACAACAGAGCACCCACTTCTCTGTCGCCTTGTTGAAGGACGTCGATTTCCATGGCGGGCCACATTTCAACGGGACGTGGTAGCCACCCTACAAGTGGGTGAATTCGACCGTAGTGAACCGGTTCGTTTCGCTCAGCATTCGCCAGCATATCGTAAGCGTCCAACAGCGATGGTTTTCCAATACCGTCCTCAAGCAGAAGTATGTTGAGCAACTCATCCACATTTGTACGTGCATTCGGATAGGGTACTGGCCATGCGGGCATCCCTGAGCGTTCACCTGGTGGGCGGGTTAGAAGTGCGGGCCAGGGCAGTTCGACCGAGACCAACCAGCGTCGTCCCGAGGCCGATGAGAGTTGAACTTGCAACCATTCGCCTGCCCAAGGACGCCACCACTGGTGTGGAAGAATCGACATCACTTGGCGCAAAAATTCCGGTGAAAGAGGTTCATTCGACTCCATGCGCTTCAGTAGCACCCCCCAAACATAGAGCATTGAGTTGCGAGGGTGGCTTGGTGCAGCCAGTTTGCATTTTGATAAACATGCTTCGATATGGCTTGGCAGTGCGTCGCCGAGAGGAAACAGTGCCTGTAAAACCTTAGCTGTTTGGCGTGGAGCATCCAGCCACAGTCCACAGGCTTGTTCAATTAAAGCGTGGAACTCTTCTGGCAGTTGACTTGCTGCTAACAGTACGGAAGTCGCCATCCACTGTCCAACTTCTTCGTCTTGGAAAAGGTGTTCATAGCGTACAATTGAATCGACGTTGTGCGTGAAACGCTGTCGAACTTTTTCGATGGCGGCAATACTCCATTGTTCAGAGGCTTTGGGCATGGCACTGATCAGCGTCGCCGTTTCACAATCCTCGATGGGTAGCAAATCAGCCCACCCCGGAGGAAGTTTGTTTCGTAATCGAATCCAGCGCGAGGTTCTGTTGGAGGTAGGAGTTGCAATCCATGAGGCCAAAGGATGTGTGCTCTCATTGAGATTGGCCCATGTTTCATCCCCTTCAGGATATGCGGACAAGGCCTGCCACAGCGCCTTCCGTTTCTCTACATCGGGTTCTCTCAACGTAAACAGTGATGCATCCAATTCACCGTCTTTCCAAGATGCCGTGAGTTCATCAGCACTCTCAGGGACGACTTCATGTGTCACATGGAACGTACGTTCACCTGATTGAGGGAGCGTGAGAGGGATACGTTTTCCACGACCGAGATAGAGGCTTGCCTTCATCAATTCATTGGATGAACGCAGAACTGTAGAGGCACTGGGTAGAGGATAATATTCTCCAGCAGATGTAATCAGTAGCCTGCATCGTCCTGATGTAAGGAGCCGTTCAAGCAGCAAAGTATAGTTTGGGATTTCAAACGGCCATTCTACGATACACTCTTCTGTGGATTGATTGAGAAACCATTCCATTAATGCGGTTGCGCCGTTACTTGAAACTCCTGAGAGGTTGATACTTGATACAGCACTTCCATGCGTCCACTCTACCTTTCCAAAATCAGAGAGGAGCTCTCTGTGGAGCGTTCGAGATACAGCTTGACTGGATTCCGAAGTGAGGGCTGTACTTAATTCGCTAATCTTAGCGATGAGTTTCTGTTCACTCAAGCGAGGGTGGCGAGACCGTATCCACGGTTCAAGTGCCTCTACGGGGAGATATCCTGCTGCAGTATGCTGGCGTTGCTCTTCAAAGCAAATAGCGTTCCTTCGAAATGCGTTCATGATCAGTGTTCGATTCACGGGTAACGTGAAGTGGGCATGAATGCCCGTCTGTGGTGAAACCGATACATCTGTACCGGTTGCCGTTCCTATCACAAATGCTCCATTTGTCAACGACTCTGGAAGTTGAGGGGTCGACGCTGGTTCACTGTACCAGGTGCCGGGACTTATGCTCCATTCGCGAGTTGCATCCAAAAGGCGTGCGTGAACAATTCCGATTCGGTCCATTTCTTCTGACCAATTACCCAAAGTGCCTTGCGTGGCTTCGTTTGGTGCCTGCGATGTTTCAAGTTTGGGAAACGAGTACCATCGAATTGGTTCGTCACGCTGAATTGCATACCGCCCCCCTTTCTTTCCGGTGGAAAAATAGCCTTGCTCTGTCTCTCCAGATAAACCTCGTTCAGGGAGTGAAAGAAGCCGGGAACGAGGTGGTTTCAGATAACCAAGTATGAGATTGGGGCCGTCCCGGCCCAGTACGACTGCGTCAGCAAGCGGGTGTATTTTTTTGACAAACTTCCTGACACGGGCGACTGCATCTCCTGCAATTCTTCTTCTCCCTACAGCGTTTATTCGATGAATGGCTCCACGGATGCTCCCGTGATCGTCGCGGACAACTTCTTCACGTTCACGCAATTGGCGTAAGGCCAGTGATGCGTGTGGCATTCGCAACTGGAGTGATTCAGCAATAACTGAAACCGTGCCACCGCCATCCAGTAGCCAATCCAACACGCGGCGCTGATGGCTGCTGCGAATCCTTTCTGCTGACATCAAAAGACACCTTGTTTCTGCCGAGATGGTACTTCTTGTTAATACTTGCACATAAAATGCTAATTAAGTTACATTTAGTTACACATTTCCACTGGAGAAAGTTTGTTTCTACTTACTTCTAGACAGAGGGGTGTGATATTTACACTGAAATGTGACATCAATTGTAACTATCAAGTAATTTCAACGGCAAGGGTTATATCAGCACCCTCGGTCATCTGTTTTAGTGGCCGAATCCCCGAGCGGGAAACGGCTTCATGACAGGAGGCAAAAACCATGAAAACAACCAGAATCAGAGAAAAAATCAAGAAATTCTTAGGCGACCGACCGCGGAACACCGCCGAGATTTTGGAACACATCAACAGTACTATGCGTCATGGAACCACCAGCCAACAACTCGGTAACGTGCTCTCGAAAGACAAA
Source organism: Euryarchaeota archaeon UBA88 (assembly GCA_002499545.1). GTDB lineage: Archaea > Thermoplasmatota > Poseidoniia > Poseidoniales > Poseidoniaceae > MGIIa-L1. The sequence goes on along the minus strand of DAME01000003.1, from coordinate 48,371 downwards.
GATATCGTTAAGGTCGGTTACATCAAGCGATCTGGAATCCTCTCTGGTGGATACGACATTTGTGAATGGGCAACTCGTAACTGGGTTTCCTCCAACTGCCCTGGCTGGCAAGAAGGAACTCCAATCATCATCGACAATGACGGAAACGTCACTTCTGGAACCAATCCAGCAGACCGTCTTTGATTGACTCGGACAACTCCGAGTCGTCGGATTCAATAACCATCAGTATCTGGCGAAAGCATGGATACCTTGGACAAGACTGAGAGATATACCGTTCGCGACATGAGTTTGGCTGAACAAGGCGCCCTCCGCGTCGACTGGGCACGAGCCCGAATGCCTGTCATGGCTAAACTCAAGTCGGAAGCCGAGAAAACTCAACCCCTTGCAGGGATGCGCGTAGCGGGGTGCCTTCACGTCACGAAAGAAACCGCAGTTTTGATTGAAACTATCCGCGCAGCCGGAGCAGAAATCTCATGGTCGGGATGCAATCCTCTCTCGACTCAAGATGATGTTGCCGCTTGGTTGGCTGCTGAAGGATATTCAGTTCACGCTTGGCACGGACAATCCAACGACGATTTCTACTGGTGCATCGACCGCACTCTAGAGTTCAAGCCGACGCTCACCTTGGACGATGGTGCAGATTTGATTGTACGCGTGCACGGTGAGAAATCAGAATTTGCGTCTGGAGTCATTGGCGGGACTGAGGAAACTACAACTGGCGTTCATCGACTCCGAGCAATGGCTGCAGCAGGTGATTTGCGTTATCCTGTTCTTGCCGTGAACGATGCGGTCACAAAGTGGGATTTCGATAACGTGTACGGGACCGGTCAATCAACCATTGACGGTATTCTTCGGGCGACTTCAGTTCTCATTGCCGGGAAGACGTTTGTCGTAGCTGGCTTTGGCCATTGTGGCAGTGGACTGGCCATGCGTGCCCGAGGAATGGGTGCGAATGTAATCATCACAGAAGTCGATCCACTCCCTGCACTTCGAGCCGTAATGGAAGGTTACAGTGTCATGCCGATGGAAGAGGCAGCAAAGATCGGTGACATCTTCTGCACCGCAACAGGAATGGAAGATGTCATCTTCGGCCCTCACTTCGATTCAATGAAAGATGGCGCCATAATTGCGAACACAGGTCACTATGATTGTGAGATCAAAATATCTGACCTCGAAGAACGAGCGACTTCAGTGCGAACAATCCGTCCGAACAATGAGGAGTTCCTCATGCCCGACGGGCGTCGAATATTCCTGCTTGCTCGAGGCCGATTGGTCAATCTTGCAGCAGCAGAGGGTCACCCTTCCGAAGTGATGGACATGTCTTTTGCAAATCAATTCCTTTCGCTTTGTCGTTTGGCAAAAGAAGGTGCTTCGATGGGCAAAGAAGTTTACGACATTACCAAGGAGCAAGACCAAGACTTGGCGACTACCAAACTTGAGACACTCGGTTTCAGTATTGATGTATTGACCGATGCACAACTTGCTTATCTTGACGACTACACTGTAGGAACGTGATTTTGAACGCATGGTTCAACTGCATTCCAACGCTAAAAAACTAGCCGAACAGGAATGCGATATTGAGAAGCAATACGATAACAGTGAGGTAGACGCTCACCTTGTGGAGTACCTTGAACAGTTTTTGGTTTCCCTCATCAGTTGCACGGTTCGTGGCAGGAATGATGGCATAGCAGATGAACGCAAACACGGTGGTCGAACCCGCAATCCCGTAATGATACACGCTTGGATCGTCGTGGAAGTACAAGGTCACCAGAGTTGCAGCACCGAAAACGCTCAAACAGAGAAAGAATTTCGGCCAGAGGGCACGAATGACGGTGCCGAAATCTTTGATATCTAATTTTTTGAACAGCGTTGGTGCAACAATGGCTGTTTGTAAAAGAATGAATCCAACGATCATGCCGGGGAAATAGTAGTGCATGGGACTGTCCAGGTAAGCCTAGCATAAAAATTAGGCTGGCCTAAAAATTGAAAGTTCGAAGAGAGATTGGGAAAGGCCAATTATCGATTTCGAACATCATTGATGTCCACGTCGCTCTTCAATGAATTCAGAAGTAACTCAGTTGCCTTGAAAGATGTCCATGGCTTGTTCCACTGATGCGTCTTCGCAAATGATTGCGTGGCATGCAGCTGTCATACGAACTGCAGATTCCGTTTCGCGCTGGTGAATATTTCGTCCAGTTGCAGCACCCATGCAGTTACCAACAGCCATTTGTGCGTGAAGTCGTTCAAGGAATTCTCGGGCGGGAAGAGAGCCTCCGCCAGAGCAAATGATTCCGGTTCTTCCTGCAGCCTGGGCTGCCACGGCAAGGGATTGCGGCTGCGTCATACCATCAAAGGCACGAGGGTAGTTGACTTTTGCAAAGTCAGCTCCAATACAGGCCGCAACACCGGCAGCTCCGGAGATGAGTTGCGGGTCCTTTTCATCGGACACTGCTTGTCCTCGCGGATACATCCAAACTACAGCAATCATGCCGAGTTCGTGTGCTTGGCGAATGAACTGTGCAGCTTCTGTCAGCATGTCATGTTCGTATTCGCTGCCGATGTAAACGGTATAACCGATCCCAACGACGTTGATGCCGTTGTGAGTTAAGGCCATCACATCGTCCATTTCCCACATAGCCTGGGATACGGGGTCTCGTTGGCTGGTTTTCACCATGTGAGATTTGGAATTAAGTTTCACGAGGTAGGGCAAATCTGGATAGTCACGAGCGTACTGTGAGATGAGGCCCAGTTGGCCAGCAAGAACTCCAATGGTCCCCGCATCGTGGCAGCGCTGACCGATTTCAAAGAGGTGGCCAGGGTCGTTTGAAGTAAGCGGTATCGTGTTGCCGCTATCGAAGAAATCATCGTTCAAATGTTCGATTTTTTGATCGCATGCAAACAGGTTCATTTTTCCCGTTCCTGCAGTCGCAGCATCCATGTTTTGGATGTATGTGTCAATCAAATCGTTAGGGACATCTGCGGGGACATTGTACTTGGCCATGCGCTCACCTTGATTTGGGCGAAACACACTGAGGACTTCAAGACTACGGCCAAGAATTTCGCAATGAGGCGACGATTTTAGCAGGTAAAGTCCGAAGTGTAGACCGATACCTATCGTCGCGTCAGTAAAAAAACCGACAGACTGCACCGACTAAATTCTCGTTGTTCTTCGAGCGTTAAATCAGTGAACTGCAACCTCTGAATCTCAAAGAACGGCGAAAAGAGTGATTCTACTTCACTGTCGGGTAAAGCAAACGGCGGCCCCTGCATCTCGTGCTGTGGATAATCAAAAGTGATCATCAATCCCTTTGCGTCCGAAGAAGTCAAGGCCACCAATTGCTCGACGTATGCTTCTCGGATTGATGATGGTAGAGCAACCAGTGCAGCCCGGTCGTACCACGCTTCAAACGGGGCTTCATCAGGATGAACTTCAAAGAAATCTGCATGATAGAGATGGAATGGTACGGAACTGTATTTTGTTTCAGTATCTCTGCGTTCAATGTGCGGGGTTCGAGCGCTGTCTTGGAAAAACTCCAGAACGGCTTTTTCCACCATATCGATGCCAACTACAGTGAGACCCTGTTCTGCTAACCAGTGCATGTCGAGTGACTTACCACACAACGGTACCATGACGGTAGAGCCAATAGGTAGGTCTAGATGGCAGAAGTGGTCGACCAATGCATCATTTGCTTCAAGGCGATGAAAGCCGATTCGACCTTCATCCCATCGCTGTTGCCAAACGTTCATTCAATCACTGGCCGGTAAAGTTTGCAACACGCTTTTCGACGTATGCTGCAATTCCTTCCTTAGCATCGCTGCTGTTGAACAGCGATGCTTGTAATTCACGCTCAAGCGCCAAGTGGTATTCGAATGGAATCTCGGGACCGGTTTGGCACGAGCGCTTGATGTTTCCAACAGCCTTGACAGCCTTGTTTGGGAGGGTGAATTGTGTGCACCAATCGAGGACATCTCGGCGGAAATCATCAGCAGAACCTTCCCAGATATGGTTGATGAGGTTGCATCCATGTGCGTCCTCAAACGACATGAGTTCTCCAGTAACCATCATTTCAAGGGCCTTTGCCTTTCCAATCAAGCGGGTCAATCGAGCGGTTCCACCTGTTCCAGCGAGTACACCAAGGTTGATTTCAGGGAGTCCAACCTTTCCAGCGTTCTTTCGAGCGATTCGGATGTCAGCAGCCATGGCGATTTCTAGTCCGCCACCGACAGCGTGACCGTTGATTGCACAAATCACGAGTTTCGATGTTTGTTCGAGCCGGGAGAGTGTTTCGTTGGCGTGAAGACAAAAGTTGTACTTGAAACCAGGCGTTACGCTGTTCAACATTTGGATGGATGCACCAGCGGAAAAGAAAGAAGCTCCATTTCCAGTCAGCACGATGCACGTCACATCGTCGTTGAAGCGAGCCTTCACGATTGCATCGTCGATGTCGCACATCATTTCGTGCGTGTAGGTGTTCGGTGAGCGGTCGTTTTCTCCCTGCAATGGTGCTCCAGCAGAATCGGAGGTTAGTTCAATCACTGCAATGCCGTTGGTGGTGACACCGTAATTGACAAGGCCGTTGGTCATAGGTTCGAGTTTGAGTCCATACAAGTCGCTCATAGCACAACCCAACGGTACTGGCATTATGAACAAATCGCCGCCGCTTACTGCGACTTCAGATCCGTTTCGCTGTCTTTCGTGAACGAGACTTTGGCTCCGCCTCGGCGAATATCGTTCCACTGCGTGGCGATTGCCTTGGCTTCTGCGGTTGGTTCCCATTCGTCTCGCTTGAGGGCTTTACGGAACGGCATTCGTCGCACACCCCGTCCAAGTGCCTTCGGATCTTTTTGGAGCATGAACGGACTGGTAACACGGTAGATGATTGATTTATACCACGTTGGACGGAATAATTTACCTATCCAAATCAACCCGTCCCCACGCTTTTTCTGATCCTTCATCCATCGTTTGCACATCATTTTGAATGTTCGGTCACCCACACGATTCATCAGCCAACGATTGGCGACACTGGTTCGAACATACGGCATCAAATGCTTGCGAACATCCTCTTCGTAGTCGCTTTTACCAAGAATATCATTGGCTGCTAAAACCCCAGACCAGACTGCCATTCGCATTCCAAAGCCCCACATGAAGTCTTGAAGTCCACCTGATTCGCCTACGTAGTAGCGTCCATCCTGTTTGTAGTTGCGATTGATCGTGAAATCTCCTTTTCCACCGACACGCTTGATTGGAGTGCGGTTGAGTTCAGGATAGTGCTGTTCATACCATGCGATAGTCTGGTTGAGGAAACGATCGCTTTTCTTTTGCTTGCGCCAAAGGCAGGTACAAATCAATCCAACCCCGTCAATGATGATGAGGTAGGAGTACGAACCGGGAGCCAATTTATCGTTGAGTTGGAACCCTATGTGGTTCGGATGGTCGGTGTGAAATATTTCTCCATAGGCGACTGCTGATGTGCCTTTAGGCCCACAGGCGATGATGGTACAATCTTCTTCCTTAACCCTCGATTTGTAGTGTATCTGTGCCCCTGCGGCGAGAGCTTGTCGCTTGAATCCCTGGTCGATAGTGTGGTCGGAAGTGCCGCGTTCAACGATTCGATAAGCGACACTTGGTGTGGTGGCTTGCGTGATAACATCATCAGGATGAATCAGGTCGACTGTGTCAAACTCAGTGGCTTTGAATTCGCTGAGGTCGAATCCCCACAGTTTCAGCTGTTCAAAGAAGTCGACGCCCATGCTCCAGTTTTCTAATGCTTGAAAATCTCCGTCAAACCGGGCACCGGAATCGTCTCGGATATCGTGTACGTGGACTTCTTTTCCAGCCTTCGCCAGCACCGTTGCGGCAGCGAGTCCAGAAAGACCCGCTCCCATGATGTGGATGGCTGAATCGTCGCCCATACCTCAACCCATACATGCGTGAGGTTTGAATGATGCGTTGCATTCGTGTAGTCATGTCGGGCTTCATTCACATCGAAGAAGCGCTTGATACTCTCGACGAGGTCGCCCTCAAGTCGACACTACCGCTTGATGGATGTGGCGCAGTTGTCTCTTTTCTCGGAATCACTCGGGCCCAGGAAGGTGACGCTGAAGTTCTGCGTCTGGAGTTTGATGCATGGCAAGCGCAACTGTCGCCCGTTCTTCACTCTCTTGCCGAGCAAGCAATTCTCACTTTCGGGGTTCGAGCCGTTGCCATGGCGCACCGCGTTGGTAGTGTCGGCCCTCAAGATCCAATTGTCTCTATCCACGTCGGTAGCCCTCATCGAAAAGAGGCCTTCCAAGCGTGTGAATGGCTCATCGACGAACTCAAGAAGCAGGCCCCCCTGTGGAAGAAAGAAGTCACCAACAAAGGTGAGTCTTGGAAAGCTGGATTAGGCTAGGAGTGGAGTATATGGACAAAGAAATTGAAGGCATTGTGGAGATTGGAGCGAAACCCGTCATAGCACGTCGAGCGAAGGCAACCGGTTTGCTCAATCTTAGCGCACAGTCAGCCCAAGCAATTCAAAACAAAGCCGTCAAGAAAGGCGATGTACTTGAAGCATCAACCATCGCAGCAATCCAAGCGGTCAAAGAAACACCTCGAATTGTGCCGCACTGCCATCCCGTTCCACTCGAAGGCTGTACTGTGAATTGGTCGTGGGAAGGAAGTTCTCTTCGCTGCACTGTTTCAGTCAGTGCACACTACAAAACTGGAATTGAAATGGAAGCCCTCACCGGCGTCACTGCCGGACTTCTCTGCGCCCTTGACATGGTCAAATCACTCGAAAAAGACGACCAAGGGCAGTACCCGAACACCTCGATTTCAGACATTGTAGTGGTTGAAAAGTTCAAAGGTCAATGACGGCTATTCCATGGCGAGGACATCGCTAACGCACTGAATGATGCGCTGATTTTCTTCACTGGAGCGAATCGCAAATCTAACTGCATTATCTTTGAGTAAGACTCCCATATTTTGGGCGTCTCGGATGAACACGCCTCTGTCTTTACAGGCTTCAATGAAACTTGCAGAAGTGTGGTTTGTTTGGTCGGGTAGGAAGGTTAGAAGGAAGTTCGCAACTCCGGGCAGAACGCTGAATTCTTGCTGCTTCAATTGTTCACTCATCACCACTCTCTGTTCGTGAATGGTTTGGTACTGCTCTGCGTAGTAGTGAGGATTCTTCAATGCTGCAATGGCTGCTAATTGACCCGGTAGGCTCACCGCCCACGGGGGTATGAAACGCCGCAACTGCTCGACCATCTGGCTAACGGTGTAGGCTACTCGAAGTCCAGATAAAGCGTAGCATTTGCTCATGCTTTTGCAGACGATCAAACTCGGTGTGGTCGCCACCAATGCTTCCAACGAATGTCCATCGGGTATGTAGTCGATGTAGGTTTCATCAACCCAAATCATCTTGCATCGAGTTGGTGCGTCTTTCTCGTCTTGAATTCGGTGAACGATGTCACTCATTTCCTCACAATGAACACCTGTCGGACTGTTTGGATTGACGAAGATGACAGCGTCATGTTCACGGGACTGCTTGACAAGTTCATCAGCATCGATTCGAAACCCGTCTTCTTGGTGAAGAATGAAGTTCGTCATTTTACAGCCAATAACATGCGTGAGAATATGGCTGTATTCGCCATACATAGGTGACAGCACCAGCACTTTCGACTCTTTGTTCAACAATTGCGGCAGGAACGAAAACATGAGTGAAGAAGAACCCGATGAAACCGCTACATGTCGAGAATCGACGCCTCGAACTGAAGCGATGGTTTCTATCAACTCCTCACACTGCGTTGGGGGTGATTCTTGGCAGCATCGGGCCAACTGTTCACCGAGCACTTCAAGCGCTTCGGGACAAGGTGGGAACGGGCTGTCAAGAACGTCAGCGACCACCAATGAATCTCGAACTTCAAAATCAAATTTTGATGCATCCCAGGATTTACCTCCGTGATAGCATACGTCCTCTTCTGGTTCATCAGTGGTTTGAGGCGCTTTTGAATTATTTTCTATGGCTCCCTTGGGATTAATGTGCATAGGGTAGTACACTGTTTCGCCATGCTTGATGGCGTGTCCATCAAACACGGTCATGCCTACTTTCCGATACAGTTCGATGACGTCTGAATGGCCCATTGCAATGATGTCTGTGCCTTGCTTTTGGAGGACGAATTCCACGGCATATCGCATTAACTTTAAGGAAATATGTTGGCCCCGAAATTCAGGTGCAATGGTCAACGCCCTCACTTCATATGTTGAGTGGAGTCGGTTTTCACAGTCTGAAAAAATCGTCTTTTCGAGGGTTTTGGTAGAGAAATAGTCCTCAACTCGGTAGCCTTTTCCAGTTGGTGGATTCAAGCTGATGTATCCAGCGAGTTTGCCATCGATCATGCAGGCTACAAAGTGATGTCCAGGGTCTTCAATTCGTCCTTGGTGGTTTGTATCGTACTGCTGTAATTCAGCAGCATAGACATCGTGACGAAGGGAGGAAATCTGTTCCCAAATCATGTGAATTTCCGAATCGTTTGGGATTGGATAATCAAACAAAATAAATTCTTTCATGAGAGGAAATACTCGTTCCCTCATTTCAATTGTTCGCCGGACAGACGGGAATACTGCACGGTAAAGACATTATTCTGGAGCTGAGTGGGCGTTCCATGCGAGCCAAAGCCACGCTACTTGTCCTACTCATCATAACCGTGCCACTGGCCGGATGTTTTGGGAATGAAGAAGGTGAAAAAGTGGTCGAAATTGAACCAGAAGTAGACCCACGTGTCTTCGTTACCGATGGAATGGGTATGCCTGTCGATGAATCACCGATTCCGATGGATTTTGTTTTCAGTGACGTTGGTGAAACCGGTAAGGAGCCCAGTATTGGAATAACTTCAACAGGTTGCATGTTTTTCATCGCTATGGAGAAACCAATGCGGTCATGTGATTATGGAGAAAGTTGGGAAAATACCGCAGATATCACCCAAGCCCCATTCACCAGTGACCCGTATGGATGGGTTGACCCAGCAACTGATAGAATTTTCAATATTCACATGATGGGACTTGCAACAACCTGGATTGGTTGGTCTGATGATGACGGAGAGTCATGGTTGGGTAACCCGTATGACAGCGGTCCTATACCACTGAATGATCACATAAAATTGGGTTCTGGACCATGGACTGATTCTGGTTATGGTGGATTAGGCCAACTCAGTCCACTTTACTCTGAAGCTGTGTATTTCTGTTACAATAAGTTGGCTGGAATCTTTTGCTACACCAGTTATGACGGAGGAGCTACTTTCCCAACTGGAGGCCAAATTTACGGTCTCGCAACCAGCGATGGAGGCTTGCACGGTGCCATTACGACTGCTCCAGATGGGACCGTTTATGTGACTCCAAGAGTCGAAATACCTGCAATAATCTTCTCCAAGGATAACGGCCTTACTTGGGATACCAGGGAGATGGGCCAGGACGTGTTAACTCCAAACCCGCGCAAAAATTCCGAAGTCGCTACCGACAGTGAATCCAACGCATACCACGTGTGGACTGGGGGCGACCAAGGTATCTACATGGCTCGAAGTACCGATTCAGGTGATACTTGGGATTCAGAGAGTATCCGAATCAGTCCAGCGGGGGTCATATCAACGACCTTCCCTCAAACCGATGCTGGTGACCCTGGAAGAATTGCGGTCACCTACCTGGGAAGCGAAAACGTATCGCTGCTCAACACAACCGACATCGACGGCAATAATTGGAACGGAAATGGGCACTATGCACCAAGTGGAGTACATTACCACATTTACGTTACATACAGTTTGAACGCACTGGATGAAAATCCAACGTTCCACACCTATCGATTGTCAGATGATCCGGTCCAAATCGGTTCAATGTGTCTAAACAGCGGTGATTGTCGCACCGATGACGGGGGTTCAAATCGAAACCTCTTAGATTTCAACGACCTAACCATCGATCTTGATGGAAGAGTCTACATTGCATTCGCAGACGGATGCATCGATGCTTGTGCTACAGGAAACAATTCCCAACCTGAAGATTCTCGAGCCGGTCGTGGTTCGGTATACTTCATGACCAACGGGCCTAGTTTGTATGTCGACAAAGGAGAACTTACCTCACCAATCACTCCACCCGCAACAGCAGTCGACCCCTCCTCACTCCCACTGATTTGTGAAGCAGAACAATGCCGAATCGAAGACAGCGAAGTCGTGATGGATGAAACCGCATGACGGTGTCTCTATCACCGTGTATCTGGAATTCACGGGTAAGAGCTCTCACAGAAGTTAACAGGTTTGATTCACCACTTTCAACTTGAATTTTGTCGAATCGCCGTTTATGTTCTACCGTTTCATTCATGGATGGGGCGCGCCCGTCGTGTTTCATGGGCAGCGTTGGCGACCTTTACCACCACTTCTTAGAAGCCGTTGACCAAGCAGCAATCTCGAGTGCTGCCTGGCGAGGTCTTGGTGAAAAAGACAAGGCGGATGAAGCTGCAGTTGAAGCCATGCGACGGACATTCGACCACGTGCCTTTTGACGGACGAGTCGCTATTGGCGAGGGTGAACGAGATGAAGCACCTATGCTCTACATCGGGGAAGAGATTGGCAGCATGGTCGGCGTTGCAGGCGCTGCACAAATCGACATTGCCGTAGATCCTCTGGAATGCACCAATAATTGCGCCTCGAATTCCCCCAATTCAATTGCCGTGCTTGCTGCCGCTCCTCGCGGAACTCTCTTGCACGCACCGGATTGTTACATGGACAAAATTGCTGGCGGACCTGATTTGGTAGGCCACATAAGTTTGGACGGCGGGGTCGCTTACAACCTCGAACAAACCGCAGCAGTATTGGACAAGCCCGTTTCAGAAGTACGCGTAGTCGCACTTGACCGGGAACGTCACACCGACCTTTTCAAGAAAATTCGTTCAACTGGGGCTCAGTTAGAACTCATGGGTGATGGTGATGTCTCCGCAGCTATTTGGGCCGCAAGACCCGATGGACCGTTCGACTTGTTGATGGGTATTGGGGCCGCTCCTGAAGGTGTTATTTCTGCTGCAGCAATTCGCGGCCTTGGTGGCGTTTTTGAAGGGCGTCTCGTGTTTCGTTCTCCCGAAGAGGAGGCTCGGGCTGAAAAGATGGTTGGTGACGACTTGACGAGGCTCTGGGAAGCACACGACTTGTGCAAGAGTGAAAATGCAATTTTCGCCGCCTCTGGGGTGTGCGATGGATACCTTCCTGCAGCGGTTCTCGGCCAGACTCACACCACGACATTTGGCGAAGTTATCGACGTTGAAACCGGGACCGTTCGCCGAATTGAAACGACCCGACGTCTTTGAAATTTGATTCTGGGGACGAACCATCACAGTGTAGTTTCGTGACATTCAAGTGGGGCGATGCATCCACATCATCATGGCCGCTCAACAAATCCGACTTGAAGTTCGGTTGCCAGAAGGTCATTGGGCAGGTGACGTGACCCGAAGTCATCCTTCTGCCGTTCTTCGTATCGAAGAACACATGCCTCTGCAAAAAGGTCGAGGTACTGCCCGGGCATCATGCAGTGAACCTATCAACGCTACAGTGGGTCACCACCCTGGCGTGGAGGAGGTTCGCAGTTTTGGTAAGCAAAGTTTTGTTGTTGATATTATCGCAGGCGGTGGTGGATTTCTCAAACCCCTGCTCAAAGTAGGCGTCATCCCTCAAACCCCTTTCGAAGTCCGAGACGGATGGGTTGATTGGACTATTTCGTGCGCTGGCACCAAGGTGCGGGACCTGCTCAACGAATTCAAAGCCGCCGAAATCCCACACAGGCTGGTTTCGACACGGGGTGTGACTGAACGATTGTTGACGCCTCGGCAACGTTTTGTCTTCGATACTGCTACTCAGTCCGGATTCTATGACGTGCCCCGAAGAATCAATCTGACACAATTAGCTGCGCAACTCAATGTTGCGAAATCAACCCTTTCTGCACAACTTCAGCGCATTGAGTCTACGGTTGTTCACGCCTTCGCAGATGAAGTTCGCAAACGTAGCCCCTGACGTTCTTACGAACATGTTCGCAAAGTCAATAAGCACGACCCAGCATAGAAGATTGCATGGACAACCTACCGAGCACATGGGAAGACTGGATTTCAAACTTTCACGACTGGCAAGTACGCGTCGGATTCAATCCGGATTGGTTGGGAGACTACGACCTCTCAATCCAGTTCGACTGGGACCGAGCGGGCGACGTAATCGAATTCGGCGATTATGCCGGACGACCAAAGTGGGAGCGAATCCTCCAAGTTCCACAGCAAACCATGCGTGACGCCCTTGTCAGTATGATTACTGTGCAAGGAGACACCGAGTTTGCGTCTGTCGAACAGCAACGCCACCTACTCGCCTCTGCTCCAACTGCATACGACCGGTATGCAGCAGCTCGTATCATGGCTGAAGAACAGCGCCACGGATGGCAAATGGCTTACCTCCTGATGACATACTTTGGACAACAAGGACGTCGTGAGGCACAAAAGTTGCTTGAACGAAATGCGCAAGACGGTGACCGACTTTTGGGCGCATTCAACCGTCCAATGCCGCACTGGCTCGATTTCTTCTGCTACACCATGTTCGTTGATCGAGACGGCAAGTTCCAACTTGGAATGTTGTCCACTTCGGCATTCAAGCCGTTGGCGGCTTCCATGGGCCCAATGCTCAAAGAAGAATCATTCCACCTTGGAACGGGTTCGAATGGGCTGCGCCGAGTCATTAAAGCCGGTGTAATTCCACTCGACCTTCTCCAACGTTACATGAACAAGTGGGTATCCACCGCTCACGACCTGTTTGGTGTGGATGCATCATCATCCGCTCACTGGTCATATGTTTGGGGAGTGAAAGGCCGTTGGGACGAGCGTAAGAAACTCGAAGCAGGTCTTGAAGTGGACAAGGAAACTCTCAATGAAGAAGCACGAGGCCACTATCACGACGAGATCGTTGCGGAAGTAGAAAAATTGTGCGGCTATCTTCCTGAAGGAGCGGCTCCTCTCTATGTTCCTCACGAAAACTTCCAACGAAGCATTGGTGCATTCAAGAACAAGCGATGCACCGTTGAAGGTGATGAATTCACTGGCTCTGATGAAGAGTGGGATCAGTACATGTACAACCATTTCCCTCGCCCGGAAGACGAAGGAGCCCTCAAGGAACTGTTCAAGCAACAATGGGTTGTTGACAAACCACTGTCTCCACGACTCATTGCCTCCGGTATCGGCGGCAAAGCTTGAGATTCTCTCGGAGGAGTGTTACGATGATTCCAGTTTCTTTGTACGGTATAGATGTAGAACAGTGTGAGGCCTTCTACGAGGCTCTCCCTGGTTTAGTTGCGGATACAGTCGATGACGAACCCTATGCTCGAGCACTGTTCGCTATTCAGTCGGATGCTTCCTTGAATCACGTTCGTGTGGCCGATGGATGGTCGAAGCGCGACCCGTTTGCGTGGCCTGAAGACATCACCAACGAAGTGGAGATGACACTACGCACAATCGCCTATCCAGATGTAGGGCTGCTCGAACATTTGCTCACTCTCGACCATGTTGATGCGCAGCGCGTATCCGAATGGATGCACTTTGCCACCAACATCTATCCAATCTACTCACAAGGTGCGTG
>DAME01000003.1:0-34358 GCA_002499545.1 Euryarchaeota archaeon UBA88 | reverse complement strand
TGTACGTATCTCGTCTTGAGGGATTGAAGATTTATGCTCCGGCAGCTGGTCTTCCTGAAATTGGCCTACCGCGCTCTCGCATGCTCCAACTTGGATTGGAGCGGTTTGGATGAAGCACCTTTGGGTGCACTGTAAACTGATTTTTGTTGTCGCTGTCTGGGGCTTTGGATGGCCCGCAGGACGGGTTATTGCTCAGGACATGGCGCCTTTTGCAGCATCGTGGATTCGTTACATCATTGCAGTGGCTATGTTCTTGGTGTATCTTCGGATGTCAGACCAGTGGAATATTCCAACCCGTCAGGAATGGAAACGCATCGCGTGGATTGGTTTTTTCGCAACGTGTCTGTATCAAGCGTTTTTCATGATTGGAATGAAGTATACTGCAGCGGGCGATGCTTCGTTAATGATTACCTTCAATCCCTTTTTCACAGCACTTCTCGCCATCGTATTTCTCAACGAAGCAATGCACTGGCGTCTGGGCGTGGGCCTCAGCCTCGGCATTGCTGGTGTCTTTGTGCTGTTTGTGTATTCTCCAAACGTCGACATTCCTTTCGCAGAACGGGCGCTTGGCGACATACTGATCGCCGGCGCTGCATTTGCTTGGGCGTGCAACACCATTCAGATGAAGACTGCCATGACGGTTCCAGCGTCTGATGCAACATCGTGTTTGACACCGCTTCAGCTGACAGTTTGGTCGTCTGTTATCGGCTTGGTGATGTTAACGCCGATTGCAGCGGTTGAAACGTGGATGGTAGGAATGCCAACTCCATCGAACGAAGCTTGGGTCAGCATCGTCTTTTTAGCAGTTTTTTCAACCGTGATTTCCTATGTATGGTTTGCAGACGGAATTCTAGCGATTGGTGCCGGGAAAGCAGCTCTGTATGTGTATCTCGTTCCAATTTTTGGAATCTTTAGCGGGTATCTCTTGCTGGATGAGAAACTTGGTGCTTCCCTCGTATTCGCATTCATCCTCATCGTCGGTGGTGTTGCTCTGGCACAAAGTAAGCAAGCGATGGCCGAGCAATCATCATGAAGTTGAACTCCGTGGACTGATTCATGGAGATTCGATGCGTCGCCGTAATTGGAGCAGGGACCATGGGTGCTGGAATTGCACAAGTCTGTGCGCAAAGTGGATGGAAAACGAACCTCTTTGATGCATTCCCCGAAGGATTGGAACGCGGAATGCAACGCATTGACGCTTTTTGGGACAAGGGGATTGCCCGAGGTAAAACGACGCTTGAGCAAAAAGTTGAGTGGTCAGCCAATCTTCACGCGGTATCTGAAATGGCTGAAGCAGTGGGTCAAGCAGACTTGGTTATCGAAGCGGTTCCAGAAATACCGGACCTCAAGCAATCCATTTTTGCAGACCTCGACCGCCTCGCTCCCCCACACGCCATTTTGGGGACCAACACTTCTTCGTTATCCATCGCAGACATCGCAGCAGCGACCAATCGACCCGAAAGCGTCGTTGGGATGCATTTTTTCAACCCAGTTCCAATCATGAAACTTCTTGAATTGGTCCGACATTCAACCACCGGCGAACGTGCGATTGCCGTAGCGGAAGCAGCAGGAAAGGCAATGGGGAAGACCACGATTCTGGTCAAAGACATTCCAGGTTTTGCAACCTCTCGCCTTGGTGTCGTACTTGGAAATGAAGCAATTCGAATGCTTGCGGATGGAGTTGCCAGTGCAAAAGACATCGATACAGCAATGGTTCTTGGCTACAAACATCCGATGGGACCGCTTGCATTGACTGATTTAGTAGGGCTTGACGTGAGGCGAGATATTCTCAAGAACTTGCAATCTTCGTTCGATGACGATTCGTATGCCCCTCATCCGCTACTAGAGAAAATGGTTGAATCGGGTCGCCTCGGTAAGAAGACCGGAAAGGGGATTTACGACTGGACAAGCGGCGAAGCAGTCGAAACTGAACTTCCTGAGTGAAGTTCACTGAAATGTTGGTTTACGCTTCTCGATGAAAGCAGTGACGCCTTCTTTGAACGCGTCCGTCGTTCCTGCAGCCTCGATCAGCGTTCGTTCATGCTTGAGATGCGTTTCAAAGTCGTTGACCGATTGGACATCGAGTAAGTGTTTTGTCGCTTCTTTGGTGTGCTGGCCCCACTGACTCCATCGTGCGGCTATTTGGCACGCTGCTTCGATCAATTCCTCTTCGCTAACCAATGCATCAACAGCGCCAACTTCGACACATTGCTTTGCATTCCAAATCTCATTTTCAAAAAAGAACCGACGACTGACTTGGTCCCCAACCAATCGAGGGAGCAACCAAGTCGTTCCTCCATCGGGCGAAAGTCCCATGCTGGAGTAGGATGCTGCCATCTTGGCACCCGGTGAAGCAATTCGTGCATCGCAAGCGAGTGCGAGTCCAAGTCCGCCTCCTGCACACGCGCCGTTAATCGCAGCAATCGACATGGTTGAAGACTGTCGCATTCGCATCAGCAGCGGATGCAATACACCGGTTAAATCTCGAATCAATTGCGGAGCATCTTGGTCCAGAATCGATTGAGCAAAAGCGTTGATGTCAGCACCTGCGGAGAAGAACTTGCCTTCACCGGTTAGGACGATAGCCCGAATGTCCGGATGAATCAATCCGGCATCGATTGCCTGTGCGATTTGCGGCAAAAATTCTCGAGAAAACGATTGTGTCGCGGACTGCCCTGAGAGCTGAATCAAGCGAATGCCGTCATCCAGGTCGGTAGAAGTAACTGCCATTGTAATTCCTCAAAGTTTGATGTTAACGTTCTTGATTTTAGTGTAAAATCGCATCGCATCTTGACTCTGTTCAATCCCGATACCCGACTGCTTCCAGCCAGTGAACGCCGTTTGTGGGAAGGTGATTGGATACTCGTTAATTGAAACCATCCCACTTTCTAGGTCCCGTGCCATGGAGTGTGCACGGCTGAGGTTGTTGGTCCAAATTCCGTTGAGCAGACCGAACGGTGAATCGTTGGCGAGTGACAGTGCTTCGGCATCATCGCTGAATGAGGTGACGGATAAAACGGGTCCAAACAATTCATCACTGAACAAGAGGTTCTCGCTGGTAACACCGGTCACAACGGTTGCTTCCATGAACGCTCCTTCACCTTCGATAGCGTTTCCACCACACGCTACCTTGCCACCCATGGCAAGTCCTGCAGCGAGTTTCTCAAGCACTTCTGTTCGATGGTTTTCATGGACTAAACTTCCGATTCGAACGCCTTCTTCCATTCCCGGTCCGACCTTCCACTTACTGACTTCTGTAACGACGGCTTCGACCAGTTCATCATGAATGTCTTCGTGAACGATGAGTCTTGAACCAGCCCAGCACATTTGACCTGCATTCATGAAGATTCCAAAGCAAATCGCTTTGGCAGCGTAGCGCAGGTTGGCATCGGGGAAGACAATATTAGCGCCTTTTCCACCGAGTTCAAGCGTGACTGGTGTGAGGTTTTCACTCGCTTTAGCCATCACCGCTTGGCCGGTTGGTACGCCACCGGTGAGAACGACTCCGTCGACGCCTTTGTGACCAGCTAGCGCATCTCCGATGAGTCCTCCGGACCCGGTAATGACCTGCAGAACGCTGGTTGGAAGCCCTGTTTTTGCTTCTTCCATAGCTTTGGCCCATGCAATCAAGGAAAGAGGTGTCCATGATGCTGGCTTGGCAATAACGGTGCATCCAGCAGCAAGAGCCGGTGCGATGGAACGGAGCGCAAGTTGCAGCGGGAAGTTCCAAGGAACGATGTGAACGCTGACTCCGAGAGGTTGTCGCAACGTGTAGTTCAAGCGGTTTCCAGGAACAGGAATGGTACTTCCTTCGATTTTATCAGAAAGACCTGCAAAGTATTCCAAAGTCCAAGCACCGTAACGAATCTCGGAAAGCGCCTCACGGAAGGTCTTTCCGTTGTTGTTGGATTCAATGACTGCCAGCTCCTTAGCCTTAGCATAGGTCGCTTGCGCCATCTTGTTCATGATGCGTCCGCGTTGAGCAGGGTCCATGTTTTTCCACGATGAATCGTTGAAAGCAGCTCGGGACGCTTCGACACATCGGTTCACATCGCCAATTGTTGCCTTTGGTACGGTTGCCATGACTTCGCCCGATGCTGGATTGAGTACTTCAGCACTCGCACCGTCTTCAGCGTTGCACCATTCTCCAGCAATCCACATTTGTTCTTCGCTCATGTCTCCTCCGATGCACCGTCCCCTCAAAGGTATTCGCTTGTTCAAAGATGGTTGCAAACGAGGTGAGAGTCGCCCATGCAAGCGGGAAGACTCTTGAAGCGGGTTGAGTGTGAACGGGCATGGCTCAGAAGGTTGGTCTCGCAGAGGTTGCTGCTCGAACCATTGCTGACCGAGCGCCTCGACTTTTGGTCATTGCAGGTGCGACTGGGACTGGAAAGTCAACGGCTTCGGTTCAAATTGCTGCTGAACGAGGTTTTTCACGATTGCTTTCTACCGATGCAGTTCGTGAAATAATGCGGGCTTGTGACCCTGAGCGAACCCAACCTTCTCTTCACCGCTCATCGTTCTCTCGCGGCACATCCGGAGAACCAGTGTTGGATTGGATGGAAACATGCCAATCTGTGGAAGAAGGCATCGTCGCCACCATCGATCGAGCCCGACGAGAAGGCATTGATCTTCTCATTGAAGGTGTCCACATCAACCCGAGTGAACGACTGCTTCGAAGTTGGAGAGAAGCAGGTGGAATTGCACTCGGCTTGGTCATGTCAGTGAGCGAGGAAGACCGACATCAATCGATGATTCGCTCACGAGATGCGCATTCATTTCGGCGAGCAGACCGTTACTTGGCAGCATTCCCAAGGATTCGTTCAATTCAGGAAGGTCTGCTTGAACGTGCTCGAATCGCTTCATGGCCGGTGGTTGACCTCTCGAGGGTTGGCAAGGATACCGACCGAATCAAACAGTTACTCGACCAAGCATGGGACCAACACACACGCTGAAACTAAGCGTGTGTGACCGTGAAATTGAGTGGAATGGTGAGCATAGCGACTCCATCCGAGACGCCTAGTTCACCCGTGATACGTAAAGTTGAACTATCGGACTGTGTCACTTCAATATCGATCATTTTTATTTCGATTCCTCGGATTTCTCCATGGTGCAAAAGGTCGTCATGGACGCTTGAAATTGCGAGTTCGCCCGCTTCCAACGGACCGACTCCTCCATCAATCCATATTTGGGTTCGAGCGCTGGTCAATTCTGGAATGGAATCACCGACTTCTCCTGAGGTGACAATGACTCCATCTGATGCGGTGTCGTGCGGCAGCGTAAGTCCAGCAACCTTGACACCAAAAATGGCCATTGAGAGCAACGACATGAGAAGGACAACTCCGGTTGCCAGCAGCATTTGAGCTGCATCGCGATCGGTATCTGAGTGCTTCTTTGGATGTCGCATCATGCACCACCTCCACGGTTCCACACATCCAGTGTGACCGTCCACGAATGTTCATCGATGGCAAGTAAGTGATGCACGGTGACTGTTTCGCCAGCGGGTGTTCCAGTGGTCCCGTACGGTGCTGAAGTTCCACTGTTTTGTGCCAACCAGCAGTTCGCTTCTTTTCCAGCGATGATTTGATTTTGAAGCAGGAGACAGGCTTCGTCCAACTCACCGTTTTCAAGAAGTTCACTGAGCCGATTTTCTCCCATCACTTCCGCTTCAAGTCCAATCCCGTAGCGAAACGCATCATCTCCGGCAAGTTCCAATGCGGCGTCGTGTGCAACTGACGGTGCGTCAGGGACCTGAACTCGAATCAGAAACGTTGCCGACATGAAAAACAGCCAAAACAGCGTGAGCATCTCGAGGATGTGAATCTGAGCCTCATCGTCTCGGCGCATTTAACCACCTAAGTACAACGGTGATGGGACATACGTTCCTGATGATGGATTGAGTCCTGGCACCTCAGTTACGCCGATCAAATTTGGTGTGAAGGCGAGGAAGTTGAAGACCACGAGTGCGACCAAAATCATCATTCCAGAGTGCTTGAATCCAGTCGTGAATCGTCCAGTCGACATCAATCCGGCCATGGTGCCGTTGCCAACAGCTTGCATGGTAACGCCATAGTAGAACACGGTTAGGAAGAACAGCGGGTCAATGTTACGAATTGTCATGTTTCCAATGGTCTGTCCACCACTATCGCCTCCGCCTTCACCACTCGAGTTGGAGCCAGCAATCGCTGGAATAAAGACAACAGCCAGTGTGACAATGACCCCTAGGAAAACGAAGTACGAGGTCCAAATAACAGCGATGTAAGAACCAATGGCCCGTCTTCGCTCACCTTCAAGGAACTTCAGTTCACGGGAGTCGTTGGCAGCCGTCACGAGAATATCTGAAATTTTACCTCCAGCTCGGTCTGCTTCAGCAATCAGCGCAATTGCACGCTGAACCAGGGGAGTACCAACTCGGTCAGCGAATTGCTTGATGACGTCGCTGAATTTGATACCCCAACTGAGTTGGTCTGACATTTTCTTAACTTCGTTATTGAGTGCGCCATATTCTGAAGTCGCAAGCGTTTGGACCGCCACGGTCATCGAAAGACCTCCCTTCCAATATTCTGCGAGGTCACGCAAAAAGTCGGGGAACTTTTCTTCAACTTCGTTCTGTGCTTCTTGAACACGTTCCCAATAGAACGATGCGGGGTAGAGCAAGAAGAAGAACATCAATCCGAAGAAGTTGAGGAAAATCAGCGGACGAATCGACACTGGCCCCATTTCAACTTCGGGGCCAATCCAAAACGACATGTTGTTCATGTTGCTTGGAATCCCGTCAAAGTAGTGAACGGTCATTTCAAACTGAACAACGGAGAGGTACTTCCCTTCTTCCAATGAATACACGAGGAATTCATAGCGGTTATCAGGCGGTATGTTGCCCATCTCAATGCCGCATCCATCGTTGGTTGGGTCGTTATCGGTGTCCGTGGTTCCATCATGCGTCGCCATAATTTCACCGTCTTGTGAGCGGATGGCCACAATATAGTCGGTTGGAGTATCAGCATTGACACTGCAATTCACCCATAAGGGTTGGAGAACGGTTTGCCCCCCAGTTGCGGTTGGATCGACTCCAGGAACGTCGAAGTTCTTGCCTCGCTTCGATACAGACTTCCATTCTTCGTCTTCCCACGTGACTCTGTCTGGAGCATCTTGCAAAATTGAGCAGGATTCATTTGCAGCATAGTCAGGTTGGATGTTGGTACTGAATTCTTGCCCCATCGAATTGCCTTGAGAGTCTTGCGCAGTCACGCCACAGTAAAGATTGGTGAACATGGGTTCGCCATTGGTGGTCGGAATGAATCCGGAATTTGTAGCCCAGACGGTTCCAGCGCACAAGCCGAGGAAAATAGAGACAAAGAGAATAGCGTAGAGTTTGGTGAGTGTCGTGTCGTCCTTCGGGAGGTCGAGTTTGACAGTGATCTTACCTTTCTTTGCCATACACTCACCTCCTACATTTCTTGCTCTTTGCTGCTGGTGTACACCAATACGGCGTAAGCGATGTGAATCATCGGAATGAATCCAAGAACAATTCCGTACAGCATTCCTTCTGACATTTGCGCCCCAGAACCAGATACCCAGAACATAATGACCAGCATGACAATCAGGAACAGAGGCATTGCCACTGCGACAACAATGTAGGATTCAGCGAGCAATGCGATGGATTCGAGGAACATTTGCAGGCGAGTTCTGTTCTCACGCATGTAGTGTTCAGCTCGATTCAAGAAGTACAATTTCAATTGTCCTCCTGCGGTTAAAGTACCGACCATGCCTTGGAAGAATTCTGTGAGCCACACCGATGCTGCACGATCAACACTCATTTTCATTGCAGTGATGAGGTCATAGCCGAGCAGTGTGACGTCACGGTACACCATCGCAGCATCGTCTGCGACGTCTCCGTAGATGTCTTTGTTCATGGCTAATGATCTAAAAATCTTCGATGGTGTAGCGTTAGCAGCAGACATTGCAGCGGTGTAGGAAGCAGCATATGGGAGGTACTTCTCAATCATTGCGCCACGGCGGTCAGCTTCTCGCTTAGGGCCATTCTTGTTGTATCGGAAAGCGAGGAAAGGAAGCAGTAATCCTCCGATGAAGATGATGATAGCCTTGAGGAATACTGGGAACACCTGGTAGGCGAATTGGTCACACCCGTTTCCGGGCTTTGTTGGGTCGATGAGGTCTTGATTCCAATATTCCCATTCGAAGCAGTACTGAACGGTTGCTGGGTCTTGAATTCCTTCCCAGTAGGCAATGATTCCAAGGTCCGGAATGAAGAACAGCGAGACAAATCCCCAACAGACCAACGTGATAGCCAAAGTAGTCATCAGTGCGGTTGCCAGATAGACTTCAGGCATCATGGGCATTGAGCCCTTGACCAAATTGTCGGACAGGGTTTTGTCACGGCGAGCACGTTTGCGTAACAAACGTCCGAGAATCCGATTGCAAATCCTCTGCCATGTGGTCAAGTCCATCGAATCACTTCCGGCATGCTTCAGCGTAGCCCGTCAACACGCGCCATAATTTCAGTCGGTCGTACGTAGTATTCCGTGACGATTTGCGATACTTGGTCTGCCTTTCTGATATCGTTCAATACCATCCATTCAAGGATTCGCTTGCGGGTTCGTAATTCCCTTCGCATGTCGTCTTGTGAATAGTTGAGTTTCACCATGATCTTTTCCAAAACGTATGATTTGCCACTAAAGATGAAATCGTCCGTTGTAACGTCCCATCGAAACACTTCATTGGTGATGATTTCGAGCGAATTCGGATCGATACCAACAATTTCAACCAGTTGCTTGGTTCGTCGAACACGCTTTCCATTAATACGGGTTTGAATCTGAATTGCACAGGCTTCCAGAGCAGGTAGAAGAACACGCGGGATGTCGATCGGTTTGTTTTCCAATCGGTGAACCAGAGAAGGCACAGAATCTGCGTGAACCGTCGAGTATGCGCAGTGGCCCGTGGCCATAGCTTGGAACAGAACATATGCTTCTGCACCACGAATCTCACCCACGATGATGTATTCTGGTCGTTCACGAAGTGCTGCTTTGAGCAACTCGAATTCTCCGATCACACCATCGGTTGATTCTCCACCAAACCCTTGACGAGTGAGTCCGGGAACCCAGTTTGGCTGAGGGATGTTGACTTCACGGGTTGATTCGATTGAGACAATCTTCATCTGCCACGGGATAAAGATACACATGGCGTTGAGCGTTGTTGTTTTTCCGGACGCAGTACCGCCGACGAACAGCATCGGTACTTCGTTCTGGAATCCAATCCAAAGATAGGCTACCATGAGGGATGACATGGTTCGGAAAGCAACGATGTCGGCAGGCGAGAACGGGTCGTCCTTGAACCGTCGAATACAGAATGCAGAACCACGTGTTGAGATTTCATGGCCGAGTTTCATGACAATTCTCGAACCGTCCATCAGCGTAGCATCCAGCAGCGGGTCGGCAACTGAAATGTGCTTGCCACAGCGTTGGGCGAGCTTGATAACATAGGATTCCAGTTCGTCATCAGTGTTCCAAACACACGTTGTTTCCACCGATTCGAACTTGCGGTGGTATGCAAAAATAGGAACGCCAGTTCCGTCGAGCGAGATATCTTCGACGTTGGCATCATTCATCAAGACGTCCATTTGTCCATATCCGATGAGATCACGGCGGAGGTAGTAGAAAATTTTCGATTTTGATTTTTTGTTGATTTTCATCGAATAAGCCTTGATGACTTTGTCCATAGCGGTGCGAATGTACGCTTCCGGGTTTGCGTCAATTTCTTCGATGTTGGCAGTCAGTGAGCGAATGAAGATGTCGAGGATTTCATCTCGGTATTGCTGCTCTTTTTTGGTCATCGGAGGTTCGATGATTTGGTAGATAATGTTGAGAGTTTGCTTGTCACGAACGATGCGCGCAAAGGCATGTGGTGGCAAGACTGGGTACTTGTCAAGTTCGTCATACTGAGCACGTTGTTTCGCTCGCTGACGCTTGCCTCCACCTTTGTTGTTTTTTCTCGCCATGTGCGCACCCTCTGCCGAAGCAATTTATCACACCATATGGCTGACTATAACACTTGGGTGGAATTCACCCATTAAATCGCCACCCTGCGCTCCAAACTCATTTTCGGAAAAAAAGCCTTAGAACGGGGAAAAGACTCATTTTGTAAACTCGAAATGCCACGTATTTGCGGATTCAATGAATGTGTTTAAATCGACGTTATTATCGAGCATAAAATCGGCTTCAGCCATGATGTCTTCAAGTCCCCAACCGCGTTCACGCGTGTCGCGAATTTCGAATGCAGCTCTGTTTCCGTCTTCTGAGCGTCCTCGACTTTGAATTCGTTGAAATCGGACATCGGCTGATGCGATGACTGCAAGTGAGTAGAATCGTTCACCCCATCGGTGCTTGAAAACAGTCCTTTCTGCAGTCCCCCGCATTCCTTCGATTAACACGACTTCATTGGTCTCTAGGAGCGCATCAACCGCATCAGCCAATCGGACTGCAAGTACATCTTCTCCGTGCTTAGCACGTAATTGTGCTGCGATTTCTCCAAAGATTCCTGGAGATTCATCCAATTCCAATCGAGTGACTTCCGCACGAACCATGTCGCCCATTGATAGAACTGGGATGCCATGTGATTGCACGACATCGGCGAATTCACCCTTGCCTGAGCCGGGCATTCCGCATACCGCAACCACCCGTGCCATGCTTCAATGGCAAAGCCATCCACTCATCAAGATACCTCCAATTGCGCGGCAGAACCAGCGATTCAATTGGAAAACTCAGCGTTGCCCCAGCGTCTGTCCATCAGTTTCCACAATAAACCCGATGCGAAAATCAACAGTACGGAAACCGACAACATTCCCTTATAGCCCTGTTCGACAACGCTTTGGTCATAGATGGACGCCGTAGCAGCAAGCCCTTCTTCAGATGCTCGCTCCCACCAATTCCCGTACAAGGAAACGTCACCTTGGGTGAACGAAAGCAGGAACAATATGAGCAGGGGTATCACGGTTCCAATCCAAAACCAAATCATGATCGAAGCGTCAAAGATGGCTTTATTTGGACGTAGGCCCATCAAAAACGCTGTTAATGCGACGATGTAAATCGAGTTGGCGAACATCACAATGATGCTTGTAGGAAGTGAATTCCATTCATCCAATCTCCAAGCCATGAGTACGATAAAGGTTAGAGAAATCCACGAGGTGGCGAGGAAATACACAATCACCTTTGCACGGATGAGTTGCGGAACTCCAAGCGGAAGACCATTCATGAATTCAGGGGAATCTAAGATGGTTAACCAAGAGTAAAAATTGAATCCAAAGAATCCCAAAAATGGAGCATAGGAGAGGAGATTAATCGGAATCGGTGCTTCAGCGAAGTCAACCAGCCACGCCATTCCAAGCAGTACCAAGAGGGGGATGGAATAGGAGACGGTCATTTTTTTGATGGAGCCAGAGCGGAATAAATCGACGAACTCCTTCGCTACAATGAGCCGAATTTGGCCTTTTCCGAGGAATCCAAGTCGGTTGTACATTGGAATGAACATTTCTTTTCGTTCGACCACAGAGACGTCAAAATCATCGATGATCAGTGCTGATGAAACCAGTCCAATTCCGATGCAGGCGCCCAGTGCGGTTATTGCGATGGGAATACTTTGAGAACTTTGTACGGCAAGTCCCCACAGCATGGTGTTGATATCAAATGCTCCAATTCCAATGCCGACACCAACAGCAACCACCACCATAGGTCCGACAACGGTGTAGGGTCTGCCGCGCATCCACAACGAGGATGCCAGGAAAGCAACAGCGAGTCCCTGTGCAAGTGTGACAATCATCGCCAGCCACGTCCAAGGTAAACTGGACCAATGCAGCGGCGTACTGATGCTGGCAATTGACTCAAGTAGAATGCCGAGTGCCATTCCAGCAACGACTGGGGAAAGAATGAGCATGACGTAGAAGCAAAGGTCCTTGATGAAGTAGGCGAAGTGGGCTACGGAGTTCGGTAATGGTTGGAGTGCTGGGGCCGCTAAGAGGTAGTTTTTGGTTCCAGCACGATGCACGATGGCATCGTGCCCCATGAAGGCAAATGTCCCCATTCCGAGACTGAACATCAGCAGTGGAAGGTGAAGAGCAAACCTCAATTCTTGCCACGTGAATGTCTTCGATTCAATGTCGGAGGCTTGAGCAGCTGAATCGCCGACCAAAAACTGAAGGCCGACGGTTGTCAATGCGGTCACCAGCGTAAGCAGCAACGGGAAGAGAACAATTTGGCGCTTTTTGGCGAATTCTATACTCTTTCGACCTTCTTCTTTGAACATCACTCGGAAAGTCGCAGTGAAAGCATCCCAACCTCGCAGCGGTTCGTGCAACACCTGTCCGTGCGATGAAGTTCCAAGCGAAGTGCTGCGTGAGAAATCAGTCGCCTCCACTTCATCCCAATCGCGAGACTCTACGGTTGCTCCGGGCACGGTTATTCCTCCTCGTGGTCTCCATCGGTGCGAGTTTGACGCTCAGCGTCCTCAATGGAATGCCCTACTAATCGGATAAAGACATCTTCCAAGGTTTCCTCATCGGCTTGCTTGAGGCCCTTCACAGTCCCAGCAGCCAACACTTTGCCGTTGTTGATAATCGCCATTCGATTGCACATTCGTTCAGCCATCTCTAGCACGTGTGAACAGAGGAAGATTGTCCCTCCTTGTTTGACGTGATCAAGCAACCACTGTCGGCATTTACGCTGGTAAATTGGGTCGAGGTTTGCGAACGGTTCGTCCAAAAACATCAGCTTCGGCTTGTGGATAAACGCAGCTGCTAGCATCACTTTTTGTCGCTGACCTTTGGAGAGATCTTTGCACATTGTGTCTCGTTTTTCTTCCAAGCCGAACCACTCAATCCAATGTTCGACTTCGTTTTTCATGTCGGGGACTGTACGAAGTTTCGCCACGAATTCAAGGAATTCAACTGGGGTGAGAAACGAAGGAGGTGATTCAGATTCGGGGACAATACCGATGTTGGCTTTGACTTTCTGTGGGTCAGCCACAGCATCAACGCCCAGCACTTCAATGCTGCCTTTACTAGGGCGTAGTTGGCCGGTTAGGAGTTTGATAAAGGTCGATTTTCCGGCCCCATTCGGACCAAATACGCCGAAAAACTCCCCGGAATGAACTTCTACATTCAATGGGTGAAGGGCGATGAAATCACCGTACTTCTTCGCCATGTCCTCGGCTTTGACCAGTGGGGCATCACCGACTTCCATAGTGCGAGGGCGAGGTCGTGGGATTTGAGTTCTTGGTTTTACTGAGATGAACTTCGAGCAGGCACGGTCGGTGAAATCATGAACTCTCAACGGTTGGAACGCGCATGAGCGCACCTGCATCTGATGTCGTAACCGTTGAAGAAGTCCCAATTGATGAATCCAAGGATTTGGGTTCAATCGCTCTTGTGACGATTAATCGGCCAAATAAACTGAATTCGCTGAATGCTGAAGTCATGGACGACCTCAAAGCGATTGTAGCGTGGATTCAATCAACCAATTCCATACGGGTTGCTGTCATCACCGGTGCCAAACCGAACCCGCCACCGGAGGGTAAAAGAGCGAAACCAAACGCCTTTGTTGCCGGTGCAGACATCACCGAATTTGTCGGCATGAATCCCGAACAAATCCGCACTAAGTTCACCGATAATGCAGTCGAAGCATTGTGGAATCTTAACAAGCCAACCATCGCCATGGTCGATGGGTTCGCCCTCGGTGGGGGATGTGAAGTGGCGTGCTCATGTGATATTCGGGTATCGAGTGACCGCTCGAAATTTGGCACACCCGAAATCAATCTCGGATTGATACCTGGCTATGGTGCAACCCAACGCTTGGTTCACTTGGTTGGATACGGGAAAACTATGGAAATGATCATGACTGGTGAAATGATAGACGCCGCAGAAGCCCATCGAATAGGTCTTGTCAACCACGTTTGTTCACCGGATGAACTCCACGACTTCACCCTCAACATGGCTCGCTTAATCGGTTCGAAATCATCCATGGTACTCGGCGTTGGGAAGACGGCGATTCGTGCGGCTTTGGACGTCGGACTTACCGAAGGTATTGGGGTTGAACTCGAGCATTTCGCAAACTTATTCGGTTCCAAGGACCAAATCATTGGTGTCAATGCTTTCATCAACCGAGAAACGGCAGAATGGCAGCACGAATGAATCGTTTCAGTCTGTCGACACAGCAGCATCCGGGCCATCCCGGTGTGGTCGGAAGCGTCACTGTTCAGGATCGGCGGTAGCCATTTTCGCGAGCGAACTCAACGAAGTGTGGCATGTGGCGCAGGTTTTTCTGGATGAAGCGGCGAGGCATGATGCCCTGCCAGCATCCAAGTTCATTGTTCCAAACGCGGTTGCAGACGGTTGACTGCAATTCAGCAAGTAACTTCTGATTGGTCTCTTGAACCGCCTTTTGACTTGCACAGCACGGACCATCGGCTTTCATTGCCTTGGCTTTCTCGCGCTGCTCGATCTTTTCAGCAACCCATGCTTGGCGAATCATTTCAGCACGGTCGCTGTTCGAACGTGGAGCTTTCGCTGCGCGGTTCTTGTTCGCAAGGGGTCGTCGATGACGGCGGCTCTTACCGTTGTGTGGCTTCAGGTATCTGTTGGTTTTCATGTATCTTTTTCCTCCGATATTGTTGTTCAGTCTATGGCTTTGCCTTCCGGCTCGTCCATTTGACTGGCTTCAATTTCGGATTCAAATATTCATGATTTCACATTCCTCTGCAGTAGCCGTACGTCCTACAAACTACCATTACGCCCACAGTATATAAGAGGAAAAACGGGATGACCCACTGCAGGATTGAATTGCTCTAAAATCCTATAACGATGTTCCATGCGATGGCGAAGATCGCTACATCGGCCATGGCGTGGGCCAGCCATGCAACCCATATGCTGCGGTACTCGAGGTAAATCCAAGAGAAGACCGCCCCTCCAATGTAGACTCCTATTGAGGCGATAAGAGCACCAGTGATGTCAAGGAAAAACAGCAGCGCAATCGAGTGATGCAATGTGAAGACGAGAGCAGAGAGCAATATTGGACGCCATTTCCCGCCAATTATTTCTTCGATTTTGGAGGTCACGAACCATCGAAATACGTATTCTTCTAACACCGAGTTGATGAACACCCAAAACACAATTGCTGCAGCTAGCTTCCACGGAGTAGTCAGCCCGACAGGATCCAGAATTGCTTTCAGTGCTTCGGGTTGGAGCATCTTTTCTCCAAGTAAGAAGTACGCACCACCAATCACGACCATCATACCAAGTCCAAGCAGTGCCGAAACCCCCCATCCACCGTTGTTCGGCTTCGACCATGAGATTTCTTGACCGTCGACCCAAACGTGCCATGCCACGGGAAGACCGAACATCCACGCCTTGGTGAAGAGAAACACGACCGTTGCCATCGCACCAACTTGGAAGACAAACCCTGTCGTGACCGATACACTGGGAGCTATGGCGACAAGAAGTAATCCTATGATGGCCAATCGGCGCTGCTGGTCAGTCAATTCCAGAGAAAGAGCGTTCTTGCGTTCCATGTAATCATCAACCAATCGTTGCAATAGGTAATGAACGTTGAGGAGGAAAGTGAATCAATCATCCATTTCGTCTTTTAGTGCCGCTAATGCGCTGCTTGCAGTAGGCATAGGTAGCGGCATAGGTAGAGGGTTTCCATCCGGGCCCAGAAGCGCTGGAAGCGGGTTTCCATCCGGACCGACAAGTGCTGGAAGCGGATTTCCATCAGGTCCAAGGAGGGGTGCAGGTTCCGGTTTTTCCGGTTTGACGACCTGTTCAAACCCTTCATCAAGTGGAGTACGGAGTTTGAGAATTCTCGCTTCATCAATGCGAATGAAAGTCGCACCGTAGATGTGGCCTGGTGGGGGGTTTTCCGGTGCATCTAAGACGGTGTGTCCGTGTCCCGGAGTTTGCAAAACAGCGACCAAATCTTCTCCAGCCGTTTGGTCCTCCCACATGCGAGCGGTCGATGCACGAATTTCAGCCATCTGTCCACGTCGTCGCAATTCAATGCGTTTTCGGATTTCATCATGTTGAACTCTTCGTTGGGATACCGTCATTTCAATATCAGCGTTTTCGACCGATTCGGGACTTACCTCGACTACGAATTCATCGGCCACATGAACATCTTCCATTTCGACTGTGACTTCGACGAGTTCTTCTTCACTGGATTCTTCATCGGCCACTTCGGCCTCAAGCGCAGCCTTTTTCTTGTCTTCAGCAGCCTGAATTTTTGCCAACTTTCGCTCTCGAAGTGATGCCCCATCTAGGGTTTCTTCGGTCACTACTTCTGGAATATCGAGCGACGACTCTTCTTCGACTTCTTCGTCTTCTTCTTGCTCCTCGGTGCTGGCAGCAACACTGACTTTTTTCGGTATGCTCGACGCTTTAGGACTTCCCATTATGATCCAAATCAAGGCGCACAACAAAATACCAGCAATCAAAATCCAGTTGAGATTTTCAGCCCCACTTCCTGAATTACTTCCTGCAGTGAGTAAATAGAAAAAACTGAGAGTCACTCCACAAAGTCCAACAACTGACCGTGCGAATCCCATGTCCCTCACCTCACGCCAACTGGTTTTGACTTATCATGCTGATGGCATTTGATGAAGCAAGTCATTCAATGCCTTTTGACGATGACTGAACTTTTGCTTTTCTTCAAGGGAAATGGCTCCAAAAGTCTTGCCGTGCGTGCTGATTGGGCCGTAATTGCCGGGTTTGAGGGGTTCATCGAATTCATCTAAATCATAGGGGGTAAAGATTGGGTCGAACCCAAATCCTTCTCCTTCAGTGGCGTTCAATGCAATCCATCCTTGACAAACACCGTGACCAAACATCAGTTCACCCTTGTGCCACAGTGCAGCCACGGCTTGAAATTGAGCAGAACGAAGTTGCGCACATTGAACCGTATCTTCTGACTCGAGATGATTGAGTAACCGCAGAACACCGGTGCAGCCGATTGTGTTGAGAGCGTAGGAAGAATAGACACCAGGGAATCCTTGCAGAGCGTCGATGAACAAGCCAGCATCTTCAACCAGCAGCAAATCCTCGGTCTCTGTTCCGCCCGGTACGTGTGCCAGTGCTTGCTCAATTTTCGATTGAGCTACTTCTTCAAGCGTATCGACCTGTGGCTCGACAATCGTACCATTGGGGACCTCCAGTTGTTTCACATCGTAGCCCAAGGGGGCAAGATGGTGGGCTGCTTCACGTACTTTCCCAGGGTTTCCTGTGAGAAACCATACCGTCCGATTCATGGTTCTGCTAGGGGGTGAGCGTATTGAAATATGTGGCGGAAAGGTTCGGTCCCACTCTCTTTTATGACAGTATTGAAAGGCATGAGGGTGGAGGCATATCCATGTTGCAGCACGTGGGCCTTGTAGCGGTAGGCGGTGCGATTGGAGCGACGTTACGGTACCTTCTTGGCGTATGGTTTTCAACAGACTCGTTTCCGTATTCGACCCTTTCTGTTAACCTCATTGGTTCGTTTTTACTCGGTGTTCTTACCGTTGCAGCATCGCACAACTTCGTATCGACAAACGTAGCACTGCTGCTTGGAACGGGAATCTTAGGCGCCTTTACTACCATGTCCACCTTCTCGGTTGAAACCATCCAGATGTTCGACCAAGGCCACACGGTATCAGCGTTCCTCTACGTTGGATTGACCATGCTGTTTTGTCCGCTTTTGGCTCTGCTTGGTTGGGTGTTTGGAGAAAGTTACTGGCCGTAGTCAAATGGCTTTATGTAGGCTGTCTTGCTTGGTGGTAATGAGGGCAGGGAGAGACATTCGTTTTCGGTTGCCCTAAGAGATGAGACCATGGATACATCAAATTTAATCGATAAATTGAACATCGCACTCGGATGGGAATTGCGAGCAGCCAACATGTATGCACATTACGCTGCGAACATTCGCGGGATTCACCGTCTGCAACTTTCTCCTATGTTCACGACTGAAGCGACGGAGTCAAACGAACATGCAGACTTGGTTCGTAAAGCGGTCGTCAAACTTGGAGGTATTCCCGTCACTGAACGCAACCCACATCCAATCATTCACACCACTGATTATGTTGAGATGCTCCAACTTTCACTCGAAACGGAGACCAAAGCGGCTTCCGTATACGGAGATATCATTGCCGTAATTGAAGGGCAAGGCGACCAGGAACTGTATGACGCTATCGAGCAGATTTATCTTGCAGAACTTCGGAGTTTGGAAGAACTTCGTCTCCTGATGTAAGTTATCCGTGATAACGCACTCGACTGCGAACATCTTCGAGTCGTCGAAGTACTTCAGTAGCGGTTGGTACCGCACCACCGGAAAGTTCAGCAGGTGCTCCGAGCCGTTCTTCTTCCGCAGCGTATCCTTTGATCAATTGTTCGATTGCATCGATATGTTCAGGATGCGAAGCTCCGAGAATTTCATCGATGACGTGGAGGTCAATTCCGAATCGTTCGACCTCGTAATCGATGACGGCCAAACCGAAATCAATCAGCGAAGCATTGCCATTTGTATCCACCAGGATATTGTTGGTCGAGAGGTCGCCGTGCGTGATGGCTTGACGGTGCAACTGACGAATGACAGCACCGGTGTTAATCAACGCAGTTTCGATGAACGATTCGGTGTATGTGGCGTCTCGGAGTACTTCGATGAGTGGTCTTCCGGGTATTCGTTCCAGAATCATTCGCCCAGCCTCAGGGTCTAAATCCCACAGCGCTGGAACGGGTAACCCAGCGTTTTTCAATCGAATCAGTAAACGTGCTTCGCTCATCATCCTGCGATGACCGAGTCTGTGGTCCAAGTCTGGATGTCGCCATTTTCGTGGTCGACGAAGTTTGCTCACCGCATCCCTGCCCATCCAAGAACCGGACCAGACTTCCGCTTCGGCACCGAGGTGCATCTGGCGTGATGGTTTGAAGGACATGAGTGACGCATTTGGTCCACATTTATCAATTCTACAGCATAGGTTTGGTTCAAAAAGGAAGACTTTCTGCAAGAGATGAGGACCATGACCGTATCACTGCCGATGTGTTCTGTGGATTTCACGGATTCTTCGCTTTCGATTGAAGAACAGGCGATTGCCGATAGAATCGAGGAGTTGCGTGCTCACCTAGGGGACGAGCTCCTCATTCTCGGCCATCACTATCAGCGTGACAGTATTGTGATGCACGCAGACTTTCTCGGCGACTCATTCATGCTGAGTCAAATGGCTGCTGATTCCAAAGCCAAGTACATCGTTTTTTGTGGTGTGCATTTCATGGCAGAATCCGCAGATATTCTCACCGGTGAGGACCAGTATGTTGTTCTGCCAAACATGCGTGCAGGATGTTCAATGGCAGATATGGCTACCCTTTCTGAAGTCGAAGTCGCTTGGCAAGAAATCCTTGAAAGTGCTGAACTCGAAGACCCAATTCATCGTCCAGATCCGACAGCTCTTGCTGGTCAAGATGACCGGTTCCTTGTCCCTGTAACCTACATGAACAGCAGTGCTGATTTGAAAGATTTCGTCGGTCGGCATGGTGGAATTGTCTGTACTTCAAGCAATGCTGTGGGTGTGCTCAATTGGGCATTTGAGCGGGCAGGTACCAACGGTGCAGTTCTGTTTTTCCCGGATCAACATCTCGGACGAAACACCGGCCATGCGATGGGGATTTCGACTGACTTGATGCCGACATGGGTTCCGAAGATGGGTGCCGTTGGTGAAGTCAAAGGAAGCCGGATCATTCTCTGGCACGGGTTCTGCTCGGTGCACAAGCGATTCACTGTTGCTCAGATTGACGAATTCCGAAACCAGCATTCTGACGGACTTGTCGTGGTCCACCCTGAGTGCCCTATTGAAACGGTTATGGCCAGTGATGCAAACGGTTCAACACAGTACATTCGAAATTATGTTGCTCAACAAGTACCGGGTTCCAAGATTGCAATAGGTACTGAAATCAACATGGTTGCTCGACTTGCTGAAGAACATCCCGACAAACATATCGAATGTCTTGATGACGAAATTTGTCCATGTTCGACGATGTACATGATTCACCCCGCTTACCTCATGGATGTCCTTGAACGAATCGTAGATGGAGAGATTCCCAATCAAATTACCGTGCCAAGTTCAATTCAAGAAGGTTCTTTGCTGGCGCTTGAGCGAATGCTGAGCATCAAGAAGTGATTACTCCTCTTCAAACGTCTTGTTTTTTGTCTGGAATTCAGATTGCCTCTGTACGACGTGAGTGAACACGAGTACAAACCCGAGTACCATACCTATCTGCAGTATGATGTTGGAATAAATGGTGATTTCAGGTGTCCAGGAATGAATCTGAATCGTGACGACGCCATCAGTAGATTGTTCAAAGTACACCAGATGATTCTGAAGAACCTGTGGACCCCATTGGTCCACGTCATCAGATGTGAGCAATTGTGTGTGGTTATTGGTGAGATTGACGTACTGAATTTCCCGATCCATGTACTTCTCAACCGGGTTGGTAGGGTCGAGATGGTCTCTGATTGACCACGCCAAGATGCCGTGCTTCATCGACGGGTCGCTCACAGCGTATTTTGCGTCACTGGCTAACCACTGTAGGTCGGTTGTTCTGTTGTACACGACCAAACGGTCGGTGGCTGAAACATTGACTGTGGCCGCTAAAAATTCATCATTGAAGACAAACTCTACGATGCTGGCATTTTCAAGGTCGACGGGTGTTTCCCACGATTCCAAGATTGCGTCTTGCTCCGGTGTGGAGGAGGCGTTGATTTCCTTGATTGCTATCGAGCCTGTAGTACCTATTCGCGAAAAGTGGACAGTTGTGGGGGATTCCTCCATCACAACAGCGACATCAAGACCGTTCGATTTCACCAATTTGACATCGCTGGTTCCAAATCCGAGTTCGACTTCTTGACCGTGTACGTCAAATCCAGTGAGTACGCCAGCATGCTTCAAAAGAATAAATTCTGCTTGTTCAGAACCCGTGAGTAAAATCGAATCTGGTGCTTCAATATCGAGTGTTAACATCGGAGCAGATGATTCTGAAAGCGAGCTGAGGTTGATGAGTGAAACCGTCGATTCGTTGGCAACCGCAAGCATGTCACCAAACAGCGTATATGGCGAGGAAGATGATATGTTGAGATCGTCAAGTTCCCAATTCTCCGTCAAGTCTCCAATGTCGTAAACGATCATCACTGGACCTTCTGAGCGATTGTCGATGGTTACCATCCACCCATCTCCAGCAGCTACACCCTGTGGTTCTTCAATTCCACCAGCGGGCAGCGATTGATGACTCAATTCCCACGTAATGATGGAGAACAAAATGACAAACACTGCTAGCGCCATGATTCCAGTCTCCCTGCTGGTGGGCGTCTTGAATTTCCGAACAAAGCTTACAGTTCGCCCACTGACAACTTCATACGCTCGTTTTGGGTTGGTGAGCAGCGTCACAATTCGTGCATTCATGGTGCGTTCATCGAACAACTTCCACCAAGAGTCGGATGTTCGTCCGGCTAATGAAACCGCCAAAGCGGCGATGAGCATTCCTCCAACGATGTCAGAAAACCAGTGAATTCCAAGGTAAATAATCGCAAAAGCCGTCACGGTCGTATAGGTCAACACCAGTGCACGGTATCTGTTCCATCGGCGGTCTTCATCAAAACGAGTGAGGCACAACCATACGGCGAATGGAATGCCGATGTGCAGCGATGGCATTCCGTTGGTGAACGGGTCAATTCTACGAAACCAATCGCTAATTTCGGGCGTTAAGTCGTAGGCTAATGTTTTCATTCCGGGAACATAATCTCCCGTGACTCGAACGTTGAAAAACAGATAGAACGGGATTGCTAACAGATACACGTAAGCGATGGTCAGTGTCATTCGATCGGTAATCCATCGGTCGTCAAAGTATGCGAAGTAGAAGATTGAGACGTAGCAAATAAACATGAATCCAGAGACGTAAAAGTGGGTTAAGGACACAGTAAGCCAATGCGCTTCAAACAGTTGTTGAACTTCAAGAACCAAGCTTCCCTCGATGGCGTAAATGTACGGTGTCATGTCAAGACCGGTGTTGGCGATGATGAGTCTGTCCAATTCATCGAGCAGGTCTTTGGAATTGTAAATGATGAACACGATGGCAATGTGAATCCAGTACCGTCGAAAAAAGTCAACGAAGGTCGGTAACGTGATTTTGGACCAGGGCGGTTTGAAAACGGGAAGTAACAGGACGCCGAGCGCCAATGCGCTCACCATCCAGGTAAGATAAATTCCGTCCATTCCTCAACCCCAATGCATTGGTGGACGGGCTTTGCTGATGAACTTCTCGCAACCCGTGTTCGATTCCAGAAAGTTTCGAGGGTTACCACGCGCCGTGGACGTATGGCTTTCCGTTGTCGGGGTCCAGACGGTTGGCTAAGAGCCACAGCCGTTCAAATCGATAAATTCCACTTGAACATCCAGCGACCCATTCAAAACCAAGAGCGTACTTGCCAACTTTGCGAATCTTCGGTTTCTCGGCTGGCAATTTTTCGATATCTCTGCGCAGTGATTTACTCGATTCGTCATCGTTGCGCAGGGGTGAACACTTTGCGCACGGACAAGCGTGACGCAAATCATCGTACGAAACTACAAATTCAGACCTGTCCTCATAGGTTAGAGTGAAGTCAAGTTCGTTGCGTTCAAGGCGAACCATGGTTGGCATATCGTCGGTCATCTTTTCACACTCAGATGATTTCTAAACTCGTTCCGTCATCGACCTTAATTTGGTCTTGAACGGCAGAAACAACTGCTGCAAAAGCAATCGCAGAAGCGCCTTCGGGTTCGCTGACAATCCGGTGAACGCCGTCATCGCCGCCCCGCACGAAACCGGGGTCAAACGGTAGGGCACCCAAGAACGGTACGTCAAATTCTTCAGCGGTTAACTTACCTCCACCCTTCTTGAATATATCCAATGTGACGCTGAAGTTACCGTCTTTATCTGCTGTTGTTTTTTCAGTTCGTCCTGCAGGTGCTGAGATTTCGACTTCAGAGCCAGGAGCAGTCGTTCCCTTGATTGTGAAGCCACTCATGTTTTCAATCACGCCCAGAACGGGAACTTTGATTGATTCTGAGAAGGTAATCGATTTGCGACTGTCAAGCAGTGCCACGTCTTGGGGAGTGGTGACAATGACCATTCCGTCGATATCGGGCAGAGATTGAGCGACGGTAAGTGGCTCATCGGACGTGCCTGGGGGGAAGTCGATGATGAGGTAGTCAAGGTTCCCCCATTCGACATCAGCGATGAATTGCTGAATAGCCCCTAGCTTGATTGGTCCACGCCATACCACGGGGGTGTCTTCATTGTCCAACAAGAAAGCCATCGAGATGACCTTGACACCGAGGTGTCCCTGAGCGGGGTGAATTCTTCCTTCCTCAACATGGAGTCGGCGACCTTCAAGGCCCATCATTTTGGGAACGTTTGGTCCGGTGATATCGATGTCAAGAATTCCAACGGCCATGCCCTGTTGAGCGAGTGATAATGCCAGTCCGGTGGCGACCGTAGATTTTCCGACACCACCCTTTCCAGAGAGAACCATCACTTTGTGCTTGATTTTCTTACTGATGTCCTGCATCGACATTTTCCGCTTCATTTGAGCGTAAGCCTGTTCCATTTTCTTTTGGTCTTGCGGCGTCGGCCCCTCGACCGAATCGCTGGCAACCTTTGGGTCGTGAGTTGACACTGGAGAATCCGACATGAACATAGGAACATAGGGCTGTACTTCAATCCATCTTTTTATCCATGATACGTTTCACTCGTGAGCGATGGGCTAAATGAATGACTGCGGTGAACAACACGAAACTGAGGGTCAACCCAAAGTCAAACGACCGTTCTGCGTATGCCCAAGCTAAACCGCATGCCAGAAGACAACCGATTCCAAACCCGATGGTGTTCGCTTGAAGTTGTTCTTTCGGAACGGAAATGTTGCCTAAGAGAACGCTGCTTGGACCGACGCTAAAGGTAAGAATGGACAGCATGACTGCGACAGCATTGAATGCCCAGTCGAAGTTCAGTGCTGCTGCTATGATGTGACTGATAAAAAGTACGGCATACAGGGTTGCAGAAACACAGATGCCCATGGTGGCCTTGTTCCAACCATCATCCATGGTAGATAGAAGAGGATGGAGTATGAAAACTATCGCCTAAAATTGTATTAATACCCTCGATGCTTAGAACAGTCATGCGCCTCTTGTTCGTTTGTGTCGGAAACTCCTGCCGTTCTCAAATGGCTGAAGGAATCGCCCGTTCCATGGGTCACATTGCAGATTCAGCGGGCACTCATCCGGCCTCGAGTATCGCTCAAAACGCAGTTGTCGTTCTCGAAAAGCGCGGCATATCCGCGCAGGGAATGCAACCGAAAAGCGTCGATTTATTTTCTGCAGACACGTATGATATGGTGATCTCAATGGGTTGCGGAGTTTCGTGTCCTGCAATGAGGATTGACCAAGATTGGGGGCTTGAAGACCCGGTTGGCCACCCGTTGTCAGTGTATGAGTCAACTGCCGATGAAATCGAACGCAGGCTCAAGTTGCTCGAATCGTGAGTCACTCTTCTTCCTGCACAGGTACTTCACCAATACCGTCGAGTTCGATGCTTAGAACACTCACGGTTCTGTCTCGACCGTCGTCTTGAGGTAAGGTTTCTGAAAAACAAGCAATTTCGCCAATGCGTATTTCGGAAGGAAGGCCTTGAGCAATGATTCCATTTCGACGGCGACATACTTCTGCGACATCGACTGCTCGGCCGATTGTAGCCCCACGAGCAACAAGCTTCAATTCA
This sequence comes from Euryarchaeota archaeon UBA88, assembly GCA_002499545.1. Classification (GTDB taxonomy): domain Archaea; phylum Thermoplasmatota; class Poseidoniia; order Poseidoniales; family Poseidoniaceae; genus MGIIa-L1. The sequence goes on along the minus strand of DAME01000003.1, from coordinate 9,526 downwards.
CGGTTTCCTTCTTCCATCGCCATCACAACGGCTCGGACGTATGCATGCAGTGGTTTTTTTCCAATGAAGATGGAACGGCGTTCGGTCATGTGGCTCCCTACAAGTTGCTGTAACGCTATCAATGGATAACTTTTCGCCTCTAAAAAGCGAAGTAATACAGTGAATCACGACCAGAAAGGTGTGAAGATACGGACGCCGGGATTTGAACCCGGGTTCAAGCGTTGGCAACGCTCGGTGATAACCACTACACTACGTCCGTAGGCGTAATCTACCCCAAAGTACAGCAGTATAAACGCTTGTCGGCCCGAGGGTTTGGTCATTGAAATCCGAATCTGTCTTTACCGTCCTCTGATTCTGGCCGATTCCGAATTGAAACGACGATAACCACTCCGACACCCACTGCGAACAGGGCGAGAACACCCACCATTACACCGGTGGAAAGAAGCGAGCCACTCACACCTGCAATCGGCTGGTTTTCTTCAGATAGTTGCACTGTAATCGATTCAGTAGGACTGACCGCACCGTACACGTCAGACGCTTGAATCAGAATGTTATGGGTTCCAAGAGGAATGCTTGCTCGGATGTGCAACTCGGTAGTATAGATCCCGTCGTTGGCGACTCTGTCCCCGTTTGAACCATCATCGTACAAGGTTTGCCACGTGTCTTGTGAAGTCAAGGGACGAAAGACCCCTACGTCGGCACGGGCAACCTGAATACCGTCGTAATCTTGAATCGAAACTTCCAGCAGCTCAACTGACCCATCTGGGATTCGCTCAAGTGCAAGTGCTTCACTCGCAACGATGGTTGGAGGCGTATTGAGGACGAACAGTTTGGTTTCTTTCATCGTGGAGTCTGAAACGTGGTGTGGTCCATAGAGGGATTGGAGAGAGGTCTCAAACCCATCAACGCTCCACAGGCTCGTGTAGTGTTTGGCTCCTTGAACATCGGTCAGAATGAATTGAAGCAGGTACTCGCCTGGCATCATCGATTCAGGGAGGGTTAGCGCTGTAGACCAAATTCCGTTTGGACTGTCATCGAGGCTCACCAATTCGCCACCGGATTCTCGCATGTCGATTTCGACTGATGCTACGCCGTGACCGTCGTAGGCGCGAGTATTGATAATCGTCGTTGAACCTCGAGCGAGAGAGGAGGGTAGAATTTCATAGTCATACATTCGTGGGCCTTGGTTCATGATTTCGATGTCATCATAGCCGGTTGTAGACAGGCCCCATGTATCGGTGGCAGTCACTTGCAAGGAAACGTTACCGATCTCAAGTCCCTGAACCATCACCATGGTCGTGAATCGATTATCACCGACTATGGAATCTCCATCCAGTCCTCTGTCGTTCATGATGACAACTTCTCCACCAATCGGGGATAAGTCAACAACGACGGAATCAATGTTGAATTCAGCATCGGTGAAGTGGGCAACCAGAGTACCAGTACTTCCACCTTCACCGTAGATGAGGCCTTCTTCAAGAATCATCTCGATTAACTGGGGCGCAGAGTTATTCTCAGCGGTAATCACCGATGGAGAAAGGATTCGTTCGACCACTTGTTGTTCGGTAAAGTTTGCAGTTTCATTCCCTTCACCGTACGGGAGTTCCAGCGTTCTCTGTACGCTTGAAAGCAGTCCCATCAACGGCCCTTGATCAACGATTGAACCCGAGGCCGTGCCGCCTTCAAAGTAACTACCAACCCAGTTGACGACGTGAAGGTTGAATCCATCTCGGAGGTCGTTACCTGTTGAAACGGCGGTTGCAGTCATGAACAGACCGTCTTGTCCGCGCAGTTGTACTGAATCACCGGGTATCATCGGAATCGGCATCAGTCCAGTTTCTCTTGAAACGGTGACGTTGCCGAGAATCTCTTCGGTTTCAGGTTGTGAAACGTTGACTTCAATTGGGCTGTTTTCAGGTCGTTCATCTCCGCTTGACGATTCAGCTCCGGTTTCGTCCCAAACCAGTCGAACGGTTCGGTTGTCCCAGTCGGACTGTACGACTTGATAATTCCATGATTCGTTATGGTTTGCTCCAACACCTTGACCGTCGAAGAAGTTTCCACCGTTGATACCGGTGATGTTGAACCACGATTCTTCATGTATGACGTTGACCAAAAACACTTCTTGCGTGGCATTGGCCTGATTTCCAGTTTCTTCGATAGTCCGAACAATACCAAATGAGCCCTGAGCATCACCAGTGATGACGCCATCGACGTGGAAATCGTCGGTCAGCGTGATGCCATCCTCGACCAGTGAATGGAAATCTAGGATGGTTCCGTTCACGACAACACTGGCATTTTCATCTTGTTCGCTGAATCCAAAGGTACCTTGGCCCATCAATTCGTTTTTTTGTTCGGTTCGAACTCCGTCTTCCCATCGTTCAACCAAAACAACACCATCAAGTGAGATATCCATTCTGACATCTTCATCCAGCAAGACCATGTCTGCCATCGCTTCGATTTGCGTGTGCTGCAATCGACGAACGCCGTTTTCATCCCACGTTTCGAGAACCAATACACTGACTTCTCCGCTGATGTCGAGCGTGCTCTGGTTGGTGTCATCAAGAATATCCAGTTGTCCGGTTGCTTCAATTCGAAGTCGTTCAGACACTTCACCGTCGATCATCGAGCGATTGAAGTGACCTTCCGATACATTGGCCACTACCTCGGTTTGAGATGTGCCCTCAAAAGTTACCAAATGCAAAATGCCACTGCCACGAGCATCGAATACTTGTGAAGTGAGAACACCAGAATTGATGGTTTCATTTTTCCAAATAGAGTCCAAGTTCAGCGTGAGGTTGGTAGAACTGTCATTGGTGTTTTCGATTGTAGACAGGGTGCCACTACCGAGTTCCCAGGAATTGAGGACGGTGCCTTCGCGCATCTGCCATCCCTGTCCCTCAAACTGAAGGTAGAACCCTTGCTCGCCTTCACCACTTGCATACGACTGATTCAACTCCCACTCGGTGGAAAGAAGAATTTCATGGTCAGCCATGGGCTGATTCCACGTTCCCACGGTGAAGGTGCGTTCAGAGTTAAGCGGTGAATCAAGCGTCTCACCGTTCCAACCGTTCACCGTCACCTGAACCGAAATTGCATCGTTCCATTCAAGCGAAGTGTTCACCACAGCATGAGCGATCCGGTTATCGTCGAGGGAGTCCCACGATAGAAACACGTTGTTTTCAAGATTGACTCCATTGCGTTGATGAATCACATCGACCACAACATCGTACGACCCATTGTCAGAAAAGGAAAGGAGGTAGGCGTGTTGATTGATGGCATCGAGGCTTGGAAGCCATGCTGCGTTGATGACGGGTGAAGCAGGTTGGTCTTCTGCTGCAGCTAAAAATACCGCAGGCGACAGCATCATCAGGACCAGTACGACGGAGAGTCTAGCCTTGCCACTCATGGTAAAAGGTAGGTTCTACTCCCTTTCAACACTTGTGGTATGCTGCATTTTAATTGTCCTATGTTCACTGATCTAAGACGTAGGCAAACATCAGCGGAACCACGAGCGTCGCATCGCTTTCAATGACAAATTTTGGGGTTTCTTTCGCCAGTTTGCCCCATGAGATTTTTTCATTAGGAGGTGCGCCTGAGTATCCACCGTAGGATGCTGAAGATTCACTGATTTGACAGAACCACGACCATAAAGGGACGTCCCGTTCCAAGTCTTGGTTCAGCATTGGCACCACACAGACTGGGAAATCCCCCGCAATTCCCCCTCCAACTTGGAAAAATGCCAGTGGCGACGTTGCTTCCTGATACCATTGCGAGAGGCCAATCATGTATTCAATTCCATTTTTGACCGTAGAAGCATCAAGGTCGGATTCAATGCAATGTGCAGCGAATATGTTGCCGAGGGTTGAGTCTTCCCAGCCAGGAACAAACAGTGGCAGGTTGGCTTGAGCCGCAGCCAGCAGCCACGAGTCTTGAGGTCGTGCTTCATAGACTGGTTCCAAAACCTTGCTCAACAGCATCTGGTAGAAAAATTCGTGAGGCAGTTGTGGTGTCTTCTCCTCGTTTGCCTTTCTCCAAAGTCCGACGATATGACGTTCAATTCTTCGAAAGGCCTCTTCTTCAGGAATGCAGGTGTCCGTTACTCGGTTGAGGTGGCGACTGAGCAAATCTTCCTCGTCGTTAGGGGAAAGGTCACGCCAGTTTTGAATTCGAACATAGGATGTATGGGCGACGAGATTGAACACGTCTTCTTCCAGATTTGCTCCCGTGCACGAGATGCCTGCAACGTGGCCAGCACGAATCATCGGAGCCAAACTTCGTCCAATTTCGGCCGTACTCATCGCACCAGCGAGGGTGACAAACACTTTGCCACCTTGTGACAAGAAGTCGGTCAATGAACGGCTTGCTGCTGCGAGTTCACCGGCATTGAAATGGCGGTAGTGTTCATCGATAAACGCTCTAATTGACATCTATTCACCTTCGTGTAAAAACCGGTCAACGCGTTCTCTTCGCTGGAGATGAATCGCTGGTATGCTGTGGAGGAGTTGTCGATGAATTTCGTCTGCTATTTGGTCCGGGTTAGTAGTGCCGCAGGTGAAGCAGTCGACCGCCAACCACCCTTTATCGGAGTAGCAGTGGGCCGTGACGTGGCTCTCATCGATGAGCACTACAGCGGCAAAACCGTTGGGGGATACCAGTCCGTCAAATTGCTCAACGTGAGCGTGAACCTTGCGAGCTGAACTTTGGTCGACAACCCGTTCCAATAATTCCAACATCCACTCACCGTCATTCTCATCGGGTCTTGAATACGCAGTGTAATCAAGAAATACGTGGGATCCTTGTGCGTTGATATTGCCCATGCGATCACCCTTGAATTGCTTTCAACTCGACTCTTGTTCTGCTGCGATACGCCGTTGGAAATACGCATCACTCTGGGATGTACGAATTCTGCCTTGTTGTTCGGCAGTTGGCGACCATCGTCCCTGCTCACGGGCCAGCAGATGGCTTCCAATTGTCTTGGTTGCCAACATTGCTGCGGTGAATTCGGTGAGTGGCGTTTCCTCATGGGCTACGATTTCGTTCACATCTGCACTGATGACGGTTGCTTGTGGAGCGCTGAAGACCGCTTCAATGGTTTCAACGACTTGCCAATACGATAGCCCTCCGGGAACGGGTGTACCCGTTGCGGGAACAAGACTGCCATCAAGTCCATCGATGTCGATGGTGAGGTGGACTGGTCCAGACAGTGTGCTAAGCACTTCAATCCACTGCTTCCAAACTTTTTCTCCACCCGTTGCTTGCGTATCTTTGGCAAAAAACGTCGTGATTCGCTCATCGCTGTTGATGAGTTCGCGTTCTTCTCTCGAGTAAGCGCGAATGCCGACCTGCAACAGTTGTCCGATGCCGAGGTCCAAACTGCGGCCAGCAGCGCAGGCGTGCGAATAGGTGTCCCCCGCAAGCTGACGCCGCAAGTCAGCGTGTGCGTCGATTTGTACCACCGTGAGTCGGCTCAAATCGCCATCAATCAACGGATGGTCCTTTGCAGCATGAATCAGCGGTGGAAGCAGTCCGTGCTCTCCACCAAGAACCATCGGAAAGCAATCGCCGACAAACCAAGGTTGTAGGTACGTGGCGATGTTATCCAGTTGTTCGGCAAGACTCCCACCTCCACCATTCCACGGGGTTACAGTGAAGAAATCCCGTCCAGCGGGTAAGTCCTGTGAAAGATGTTCATCAAACAATTCAACCTGCCCGCTGGCTCGAATACAGGCGGCAGGCCCTTCTCCAGTTCCTTGGCCGTATGACGTTGTCAACTCGTATGGAAGCTGAAGAATGGCGACATCGACATCACTGCCTTGTTCGGACAATCCGAGGAAATTCCCCTCGACATATGCTTCGGTCACACCCTTGCCTTTGCCCATGTGTTCTTGAGGATGTTGTTTGATGTTGTTTAAGTCAAGTGGCCTGCTGGCCTGTACGTCGGGGGGGAACCATGGCAGGCCCAGTTTGGAGTCTGCGTGAGATAAATCAGGAATTTTTTATGCATTTCATGAAATTCCAGCGATGAGTCTATATGGGTCGGATGACAATACAATATAGTGTCTGCGGAGTAATTCCGCGCACATGGGTGATGGAAAATGACAATGACATTAGCAGAATTGACCCAAGCCATTCAACAGCACATCGATCTGGAGATGGATGAAGAAGTTGCTCGGGGCATGGCAGAACACGCTCTGGGCTTTTTTGGATTTTACAATCGAATCATCGACAATGCATTGGAACCAACCGACAGAAACCTGTTTTACATGTTCCAAGATTACGACCTTCTAACCACCGAGTCTGAGGAGACAACGCTGTGGGACGGTCGAGAATGGAGAATCCACTACTGGAAGTTTAAGCCAGATCTCCGGGAGCGAGTCGAAGCCTACATGCAACGTAATCTGGAACCGGAAGAGGTCGATCCATTCGCTGACATTTACGGTGGACCAACGCAGATGGGCTCTATTTGGACTCGTGAGTCTGAGAAAGTTTCGAACCCGAATGCTTTCACTTCCGATTGGTAAACAACCCAAGCGTTTTTCATTCTCGCCGATTAGCGCAAGCCATGCGAGTAGCAGTCTGCCTCATCATGTGCATGCTTCTCCCGCTGGTCCCTCTCTCTACCGTACAGGCAGATGAAACGCACGACCAAGCTTGGCCGGGTGAACCTGTCGACAATCACGTTCACATGACGTGGGCTGCCATGACGTTGGAAGTCAACGATTGGGCAGATACGTATCCCGAGATTGTCGATTTAATCAGCATTGGTGAATCTGAACTCGGAAAGGCGTTGTGGGTAGTTCGCCTGTCTGATTGGTCGACAGAGACACAGCCTGACGGTTCGCAAAAGGAAATCATCTACATCGATGGCGGGCATCATGGAAATGAATACCTCGGTACGGCACTTGCATGGTTGTCGGCAAAATGGTACATCAACGGCTGGGCAGAAGGCAATGAAGAAGCCATCAACGTACTACAGAGTTCAGAGGTCCATGTCTTAATCATGCTCAATCCTGACGGAAATGACATCGACACGCGCTGGAACATCAACCAAGTCGACCTCAACAGAAATTACGACCACTATTGGAATACCTGCCCGACAACGCAGCCCGGAAGTGCTGCATTCAGCGAGTCTGAAACGCTGGCAAATTCAGTGTACATGAACACCGTTGTTCCCGAAGCAGACTTGTACGTCACGATGCACACCGGTGTTTGGATCATGCTCTACCCGTGGGGTAAGTGGCCTGAACAACCACCTGACTGGGAATTGTTTCACGGGATTCGCGAAGATGTAAACGGCGGCATTTCAGAAATCCCAATTCAAAACGCCAATCAGGGATTGTACCCAAATTGTGGTACGAGCAGAGACTATGGCTATGGTGCTATGGGATTCCCTACCTTCACTTTTGAAACCGATGATGAACAATTTGTTCCCGGTTCCTTTGAAGATTTGAACGAACGTTTGGGTGAAGAGATGGACGTGATGCGGTACCTCATCAACAACGTGTGGTATTGGCGCGCTCGCCTCGATGTTCAGTCGATTGCAGTTGAAGACGACATGCTTACTTTGGACATCGTCAATCATGGAATGGCTTCAACGGCTAACGCCAGCCTGGAATACATCACTGCCAACGGCGAAGTCTCATGGGCCTCACCGTTGTTTGAAGTGAATGCCAGCAACAGTTCTGTGGTATCATTTGCGGTGAACGATGGCATGTTCGGCGCTGATGGAACGTGGAACTTGAACTATCAAAAGCGCGTCATCAACGCAGCGACATGGGTCAACGAGACGGTGAACGTAACTGCAACCTATGACGACGGTGAACAGGACCGCTTCCTCACAGGATTTGGACTGTTCAATCCACTTTCAGTTCTTGCGACCATCATCGGTGTTGCGGCATTCTCTAACGAGCGCGACCTTCGTCGGAAACCCGACGAAATCGAAGACGATGAACGGAATGCTACGCACGAGAATTGAAGTGCCGAACCGACTTCGAGCGGATAGGTGAACTCATGAAAGTAAGCGTTAGCCCCGGACACAACATCAATGGAACCCTTATTCTGCCCCTGCATCAAGGCGCTGAATCCGTACCCGAATCTCTTCAAGAAGGTCTTCATACATCCTTGAAAACGCAAATTAACAGAATTCTTAGCGAAGGCGACTTCAAGGCAAAAGCAAAATCGACTCTTTCCGTAATCGGTGGAGAAGGCGGAAAAGCAATGCTTGTTGGTCTAGGTAAAGAAGACAAAGCAGACGCTCATGCGTTCCGCAAGGCAGGCGCATCAGTCATCGCAGCGCGCAAGAAACCTCATGGCACCGATTTCACCGTTTTGTTCACCGGTGTTTCAGTGGATTGTATGACTGCATTTGCAGAAGGCATGATGCTTCGTGACTATTCCTACGACAAGTACAAGCAGCAAGATGAAGACGACGAGGAGGCTGAAATTTCCGTTCGATTCAACTGTGACTCAGGAATGGAAACCGAATTGGATGCACGAATCATCAACTGCCAAGGCGTTGTTTCTGGAGTGCACCTCTCTCGTGACCTCGGTAACTGCCCTCCAAACGACCTCTATCCGGAAGCTTTTGCCGACCAAGCATGGGAATGGGCCAAAGCCTACGATAACGTGGAAGTCACCATCATCAACTATGACCAAGCCATGAAGGCTGGCATGGGTGGACTGGTTGCTGTTGGAATGGGTTCAGCTCGAAAACCCTGCATGGTCATTTTTGAAATGAACAAAGACAAGCCGGGCCGCTGTCCAGTTCTTGTCGGAAAGGGCATCACCTTCGATACGGGTGGTATCTCACTCAAGCCAGGCGCTGGAATGGACGAAATGAAGTACGACATGGGTGGCTCAGCAACCGTCTTTGGTACCATGGAAGCACTTGCAGCAACTGGCTATGACGGAAAAGTCGTGGCGATCACCTGCATGGCAGAAAACATGCCATCATCCAATGCACAACGTCCAGGAGACGTTATCACAACGCTCTCAGGTAAGACCATCGAAATTCTCAACACCGATGCTGAAGGCCGATTGGTTCTTTCCGACGGATTGTGGAAGGCTGGAGAATTCGACCCCGAATACATCATCGACTTTGCGACCCTTACCGGTGCGTGCGTCGTGGCGCTCGGTCACGAAGCAACCGGTCTGTGGTCAAATGATGAAGACTTCCGCACCCGCATCCACGATGCAGGAAACGCAGTTGACGAACTCGCATGGCCTATGCCTCTGCTCCCCGCTTTTGAGAAGGAAATGACCGACTCTAAGATTGCAGACACTCGAAACCTTGGCGCTGGTCGCTGGGGTGGAGCGAACACTGCAGCAGCATTCCTCAAGCAATTCGTACCAAACCGTGGTTACGATAAGGATGGAGAACAAATCACATGGGCTCACATGGACATTGCAGGTACCTTCTGGGGCGCCAAGACCAACACCATGGTCAAGAACGGTGCAACAGGTGTTCACGTTCGAACCATCTATCATTTGATCACTCAAGGATAATCCTCGAGCGTCAAGCGTT
>DAME01000010.1:19634-19876 GCA_002499545.1 Euryarchaeota archaeon UBA88 | reverse complement strand
AGGAATGCAACGCCGATAATGAAGGCTGGAAGCGACATGTAGAGCATGAAAACGCTCACGAAGACAGACCAAGAGAACAGAGGCATCTTCATGAAACCGACTCCGGGAGCACGCATGGTGAATACGGTAGTGATGAAGTTCACACCACCAAGGGTAGAGGATGCACCAAGCATTAGAATTCCTGAAATGAACGCAGTGGTTCCTAGGTTGGAACCATATTGTGCCATTTCAGCGCCGAGGCT
>DAME01000010.1:8708-19259 GCA_002499545.1 Euryarchaeota archaeon UBA88 | reverse complement strand
CCCTCTCCCGACCAAATACCGGTGTAGAGTAGAGGGCTTGAGAAGACCAAAACCCACAGTCCAAGAGCGTTGATTCGAGGGAAAGCGAGGTCCTTAGCACCAATCTGCAACGGCAACACGTAGTTCATGAATCCTGCAATCATCGGCATAGCAGCCAGGAAAATCATCGTGGTTCCGTGCAGCGTGAAGAACGAGTTGTATTCCGACTCAGTCAAGAAAGAGTTTTCCGGCAGTGCCAGTTGAATACGGAAAAGAAGTGCGAGAACACCACCCACGAGGAAGAAAGTGAAACCGAACAAGAAGTACAGAATTCCAACTTCTTTGTGGTCGGTTGTGGTGAGCCAAGGCTTGAGGTATCCCCAGAAGTTCGATATCGTAAACGTATCTGGTGAGCGGGAGTAAAACACCCAAAGAACGCTGAGTAGAACCATACCGAGGGAGAGGCCGATGGCCGTCACCAACACGACAAGTGCTCGCGCCGTTGGTCCAACGTCGCCTGCATTCAATCCTGGAATTGTAAAGTCTGCTTGGTTCCAATAATCGCCACCTGGGCCTGCTCCACCGTTGACGGCGTTTCCATACACCGTGATGTCAACGACCTTGGTGTCATCGGCAGGTGCAACCCATTCAAAGTCCCACGTGCGTCGGTCGTTGCCTTCAGCGGTATGCGTCAAGCCCCCATCCATGTCGTGGCCGAGAGAATCTTCAACCGTTGAAACAACACCGGATGTTGAAAGAATTCGGAAACCACCTTTATGGCCGTTCCATTCCGTGCCGTCTGCTCCGTCGTGGGGCTCCATCACATCATTGACCACGGTGACTGTGAACGTGTAGGTCTCGCTAGCGTTGAACGTGTCTGGTAGGCCGGTGACGGTAACTTTGGTGTCTGGTGATGCGCCGCCGTGACAGGTACAACCGTTGTCACCATTACTGCCAATTCCGGTCGGCATTGCTTCAAACTGTGGCGCAGCCACGAGCATGAGGAAAATCAGTGCCAAGACCGTAACTCGCTTTTGCATCAGTAGCCGCCTCCGCTAGAGGAGGTGTCGTCTATCTTGAGGACACCCGTGTCTGCGTCACAATTCTCTCCATTTCGAGCAACGATGTCGATGTGACCGATCATCTTTGAATGGTCAAGACCGCAGTATTCTGCGCAGCGGATTGGGAACGTGCCCAAATCATCGGGCTTGAACGTCATGACTGTGCCTGATTCAAGACCTGGTACAAGGTCTTCTTTCACGCCCCATTCTGGCAACCAGAACGAGTGCTGTACGCCAACATAGGCCGGATTGGAATTGTCGTGTGGGCGGGAGAACATGTCGAGGCGAATCGCTTCATCGCACGGGATGATGAGGTGCTCTCCTCCAGCGGTTGAAAGCGTGTAAATCTCGACAACGTTGCCTTGGGCATCATACTGAGCAGCGGGGATGTGCTCCCACGTGTGGAGAAGAGTTTCTTCGCTGTCGAATACGGTGATTTCAGCGTGGAGTGCTCTGTCAAAATACATGTTCAAGATGGTCAGCATCCCGGTAGTGGCGTCGATTGAGTATTCACTCTTCACTCCGTCAACTTCGACGGTGACATTGGTTGCTGTCGAGTCTTGGGCGTGGACCGTCAGCATACTGCCGTTCCATTCCACGTCAACATAGGTCGTGCGAGGATCGTCTTCCCAAGTAAGACTGTCCTGATATTCAAATTCCCAGAACCACTGCTTTCCGACAATGTCAACGCTGAAGGCGTCTTCTTCTGCTGGAATCACCCACACCGCTGTGTTGGATGCGAGTGCAAGCATGGTAATCCAGACGACAATGATTGATGGAAGGACGTAAAACAGTACCTCAAGGCCGGTATTGTGTCTGTCGACGGGGAACGAACCCACTTCGATATGGTCGATGCCCGAGGTGTCAGGTTCAACGCCGTCGCGGTAGCGCAGCATTGCCAAAAACATCCACCCGAATGTGAAAATACCGACAAGTATTCCCCAAAACATGAACTTATCATATAATACATTGAAAACTGTGTCTTCAGCAGGCATTGTCACCCTCAAATTTAGGGCCCACACTACCGGTCTTAAACCCTTGGCGACCGCGGGTTCGGCACCGCCTCGTTTGTTCAAGCGGTAAGGAGTCCGCAGTACCTCATTTGGATGAAAGAAGAAAGCCCCTTTAAAAAGGGCCAAAAACTTGTCAGATTACCTGCCGAATAGCGCCAATATGCAGATTGATAAACGGCCAAGTCGTGTGGCTGAATGTGGCACTTGCATCATGCATTCAATCGACACTGGACGGTGCGGTTTTGATCGATGTTGAAGTACTCCCCGGCTCTAAGCGCCAAGGGATCATTGGATTCAATCAATGGAGGGGGAAACTGACCGTAGCGGTAAGGGCTGAAGCACGCAACGGCATGGCCAATCAAGCCGTAGTGCACGTCATGGCTACTTCGTTGTCACTTTCTACATCAAAGATGCATGTCGTTTCAGGAGCCAAGTCGCGAATCAAGAAAGTTCGAATTGAAGGCGTTCATTCCGATCATCTCATTGAAAAAATTACAACGCTCGTGGAGGGATAAGCGATGCGAGACCAGAAACATCGCTCGCCGCTTGGTTCGGGGAATGCTGCTGAACGGTTCGCCGTAGCTGGTGCTGCGTTGGGAGAAGTGCGTGGGAAAAATCGTGTGAACGGTTTTCCCGTCATTGTCGAAGGACGGCGAGATAAAATTGCTCTTGAAACGCTCGGTTTTACCGGTTCGATTGAAGTCCTCAACAGGGGCTGGAATTTAGAACGGTTCATCACTCACATGTACGAGACATACGGGACCAGAGGCAACGATGGAGGCCCCGCCATCTGTCTCTTGATGGATTGGGACCGAACGGGCGGAAGGCTCCAAAATGAACTGCGAAGAAGGTTCGAAAGCATGGACGTCAAGGTTGGAGAAACTCTCCGAGGTGAACTCCTTCGCGCCCTCAAGCCTGAAACAAGCGTTGTCGAAGCACTCAGCGGGCTTGCTCCCAATCTTCGCCCGTTCATCGATGAAGAAGACCCTGTTCAGGCTTCTGAGCCGTAGCCACCTTCTTGAGGAGGTTTTGGGATTCCATCTTCCTTCACGGTGTTGAGTACCACGTGCGTGTAAGAACGCGAAACGCCCTCGAGTGTGAACACGGTTTTGGTAAGGTCATCCAAATCTTCACGACTTTTCACCCTCGCCAGTACCATCGAGTCCCAATCTCCGGTTACATCGTAGACTGCAAACACTCTCGGGTCAGCAGCAATGCGAGATTGTACGTCAAGCATCCGCCCCTTGACGATTCGAAGCCCGGCCATGATGGTCATTGTCCAACCCATTGCAGCAGGGTCAAGCATGACTGAGTAGCCCTTGATGATGCCAGCATCTTCCATCCGCTTGAGTCGGTTCAGGACAGTTCCTTGGGCGACGCCAGCTTGACGAGCCAGCGCTCTTTGACTGATACGAGCGTCGTTGAGTAGCGCAGAGAGCAGGGTGCGGTCTGTGTCATCGAGGTTCATTGTGGCTCACCGATTTCTGCTCTTTACTGGGGTGCTTCAACACTTCGCCCGTCCTCAACAGGTGAGATATACGGAGAAGAGAGGCGTAGATACTGCGTCCAACTACCTAGTTCTTCGACTTCCAAAGCAATCGAAACCGAGCAGTCGCTTGCGTGCCACTCCTTCAGCCGTATCGAACATTCGTACGAACCATTGGTCGGGAGTTTTTTCTTTTTGAAACCGCCTTTAATCTGCCAAGGTTTGTCAACCTCACACGATTTCAAATCAACAGGTTGGTCGCCGGAACTGAACGTGAGATGGATGATTGGTAGGTCGCCTTCAACCCACTCTGCGTTCAATCTCGGCATCCCTTTCTCGCGGCGGTAGGCGTTACTGATGACGCCGGAGGCAAGGACTCCAGAAAGAAGGAGTAAAAACAACGGAAGTGCAAAGTCTCCGATTGAACTGCTGCTCCATCTCGATGGTAATGGAGTGGAATACAGAGCAAGTAATCGATTGGTGTCGTCACCTTCAGCCTCACCGAACAAGGCGAATGTGATGTGCCATCCATATGGATTTGATTCAAGGTCGATACCGGCAGCCAAAAGATGTTCAGAAGAAATAACCCATTCCGAGGCAGTGGTATTACCGGCTTGGTTAGAGAAACTCACTTCAGGCTGCATGTCGCGGATGAGGTGCTCAGCAGATCGCCCGTGATGGTCAACAGCTGAATCTTCGGTGATGAACATGTACATGACTGTCGAGGAACTAAGATTGGCCAACGGCGTCATTTCGAACGGTACTCGAATCGACCACGCATCGTTCAGGTCGGTGACAAGTTCAATCTCGCCGTTCAATTCAATGACGTCGCCTGTCCGCGAATGGTCTTGGCCTAAAGCAATGCCTTCTTCGAACGTCTTACCGTCTCCGACTTCTTCATTGAACAAGAACGTGGTGTTCGATTCAAGGCCAAGTTCCCCAAGGCGGGCTTTAGCATCGTCATCAGGCCAATTCGAGTTGGTTTCATCACTCCATTTCCACCATGAAAAATACAGAACATCGTTGGATGAAGGAGGGTCTGAAGTGTGGTTCGGAGCAATGAAATGTTCGACTAGAACGACGGAGGAATCCAGTGGTTGTGGAATTGGAGTCGAAGCAATTTGAGTGACGGTTATCGGCTCTTCAGTGGCAGCAAGTGGGACTGAAATGATGCACAATGCTGCGGTGAGAAAAACCGCCATCCGGGCACGGGACCTCATTCCTCTTCCTCCGACACAAATGGCATTCCGAGTTTGAGTCGAAGAACGTCTCGGCCCTTTTCATCAACCATCAACGTCAACCTCGCGCCGGTCCATGCCGATACGAGTGCTTCGCCGCAGGGCAGTAGACATGAAAGTAAGAGTGGGCCTTCAGAAAAAATCGGGATGAATTCCTCGTTAAACTCTTCCATCAGTGGCGCCCATCCTTGAAGGAGGCGTGTCAGCATTTCAGGCGACACCACATACTTCGATTCGGTAATGAGGGGCTGAAGAGACGGAATTGCTTCTTGTCTTGAACGCCAACCACCACGCTTCTTGGTGAACGCTGGCAAACCAACGTGAATCAACTTGAGAGGATGGAAGGTCCCTGCAGGCCAAAGATTTCCCCGCTTGTTCGGACACTGCTGGTTGAAGATGCGTTCATGCACCATTGTTGGAGCGATGTTCAATCGTTTACCTCGGCTCCACCAAGACCAGTGTTGTGATTGAATTCCATAGCGAAGTGCTGCCTCTTCAATCACCTCAGGTTCCGCAGCGTAAATGGTGTGCCGATTCGGTTCGGGATGGTCGAGAATCAGCGGCTCCCAGCCTGAATCAGCAATGCGCTTCCGATTGCGAATATAGGTGCGAGCAATGCCTTCAGGCGTTGCCTCTGGCACGTGCCGGAATCGAGCGACGAAGAACCCCCCGGTATCGTTATCGTGGTGGCGCAGTCGGCGACATTTCGTCAACTGCTTGCGAATGTTCGATTCAAGTTGTTCATCGATGTCAGTCTCAAACGAGTCGTGCCAGCGAATACGCATTGAAGGGCTCATGTGTTCTGGTTGAAGGAAGGTAGCTTTCGGCACCTCTTCCTCCCCAGTCAATGGCGTGCCTGATTGATCGAGTACGTCCCAGTCATCGAAGCCTGGTTGAAGCGTCAAACCCTCGAGAGGGTGTGGGTCAATATCTACCAGTTCCAAGTACGGAAGTTCTCGTAGAAGTTGAGCGACAACGGCTTCGTTTTCGCAAGGATCCATGCTGCACGTCGAATAGACGAGATTACCTCCTGGGCGAAGCAAGGTCGCACCGCGACGGGTGATGTCCACTTGCAAACGGAACAGAGTTCGGCTGTCCTTGGGTGTCCAGTTCCACCATACGTTGCGGTTTTTTCGGGTTGTGGCTGTACCCGTACACGGAACATCGGCCACGATTCCGTCGTAACCCGGAGGTGGAATTCGACCGATATGGCGCCCATCTTGTTGATTGATGAGCATATTGGCAGTTGAGAGGCGCCCGCGATTGGAAACCAGCATGTTGACTCTGCCCGATACCGGTTCGTTGGCAACCACGATGCCCGATGGCTCTAATGCTTCAGCAATTTGTGTTGCCTTAGAACCCGGAGCAGCGCACATGTCCAGAACGATGTGTCCGGGCTGCGGATCAAGAACGACCACTGGTAGCATGCTTGCCGCTTCCTGGCGGGTGATTCTGCCGGTCTCATGGAGCAGTGCCATGAGGTACTTGCTTCGCTCATCGGGTGCTTTTCCACGGGCGAAAGGCATCTGCCAAGCAAATTCTTCTTGTCCCCATGAGAGGGGTTTACCGCCAAGTTCACGCAACAGTCCTTCGGTCCACGAGCGGTCGTAGCGAGCGCGTGTGATGCGGAGGGTTTCAGGAAGAGCCGATGTGGCTGTCTCTAACCACTGCTTCATCTCATAGCCGAGATGAAGGGCGAGGTTTGCCAAAGGCGTCTCGCGAGCTGCTGTGAGCAAATCTTGCTCTTGCCACTCTTCGCGGGACATGTCTGCTCGGTTTGGCCTCATCCCTATGTTGCTTCCGCCATGCTCAAGGGCTGAGCACGTTTGGTTTGGTACATGTTGGGAGACGCAATGCCGTGGTTTTTGCCGCTGTTTGTTCTCGGTCTTCTTTCGTGGTTGATGTACGGTTCGATTGAATCGTACGCTGCAAAGCATGAAAATCCTCTATGGAACCGTATTCCAGTACTGGTTCGATGGTTGCCGGTAGTGCAGCTATTCATCATGGCAATCGTACGCTTGCAGGCACTTCTCAACCGTGATACAGAACACTTGGAGATAGCGAGATATTTTGGAGAAGGTTCGTTTTCGACATCTGACCTTCGCCTGATGATCACCGGAGATGGAGGGGGCGAACTCATGGCCTTGGTCGTGACCATCTTCGCAATTCAATCCAATCGACTGCCAAGTCTTTCAGCGCTTGAGCTACATTTACGACAGACATTTCGCGTACGCATGATGTTGTTCACATCATTCCTTCTGTTGTTTTCAGCACCCATCCTTTTCCCCGAGTCGGCTTACTATCGGCCAGAAACGTTTCCAACTGAACCCGTTGCTGCAATGCCAAGCCTCGAACACGTGCTGCCGCTGGTACTGTTGGGTGGACTGATCATGTTTGTTGGTGAAATGTTTGCAGCATCAAGTATGTTTCTGGGCGGAAAACGAGTGTCGATTTTAGTCTTGAAAATGCGAATCAAGGTTGTCCTTCTAGCCGCTCTAGCCTTGATATGGCTCACCTCAGAAGTATCGCACGCAGGAGACTGGCTTGCAAACCTCCCCGATAGAAGCCGGGTCTTGCTGGTCGTAATCGCGCTTCACTTGGCCGTCTGCATAGGATTCAACATTCAACCTGCTGTAGGGCAGAATGCAGAATTAAAGCACGGTGTTGGAAAAAGCAAGGCGATGTTGGTTTCTGGTGCAGTAATGGCTTTCATTGTGCTGTTCATCACGCCGTGGCACGTGACTGCTCACGGCGCATTAGGCTCGGGAATTGGTCCGGTTCTGTATGCAACTTGGATGACCTCGGCTGCGGTTTCAATGATGGTGTTGGTGCAATTCCTTCCAGCGATCGGCTTTGATGCAGCACCTCGACCTGAAATTTGGTGGATGAAAATTGTGCTGACATTTTCCCCACTGATTCTTGTTCCGTTCACGCAGTTTGCAGTATTCTTGGTTCCTGCGGTATGGATTGCCTTAGCGTGTGGAAGCGTCGTTCCTTGGTATATTGAATCGGATGTCACATCACCAAAAACGAGTTTCGTCATCTACCCTCTTTTGACGATGAGTGTTGCATGTGGATTCGTGCCGTTGTACAGCAGCCAACCGTTGCTTTCTGCGCTTTGGTTTGGATTGGTTCCGTGTGCCATATCATGCATTGGTCTTTCGCTGCACGTCAAATCACTTCGTCAGGCTTCAGCATAGGTATGCAGACCGTTTTCAACGCTGTCATTCAAGAAACGCAAGGACGTATTTATTCTTCTTGACCGAGATCGGTTGCCAAAACGTCGGCTTCTAAACGAGCCCAAGCAGAACCAACACTGGCATCTTTGACCGAAGCCTCGATATCTGCTTGAACGCGAGACTCAAGTGCAGCTTCGTCTTCTTTTGGAAACGCCGTGGACAGGAACCCACCGGATGAGCGTACAGCGTTTGAAAGTCCGATCATGACTGCTCCCAGAACCGGAAACGCCCATCCAATACTTGCTTCGTCGAGCGACATGCGACCTTCGAACAATCCGAAACCGGTGATTAAGAAACAGCCGATACCCGTTCCGAGAAAAAGCGATGCTGCTGCATCGGAGGGTGTTGCCATGATGAGGGCAGGCCAATCAAGGTCAAGAAAGC
Organism: Euryarchaeota archaeon UBA88; assembly: GCA_002499545.1. Lineage (GTDB taxonomy): Archaea > Thermoplasmatota > Poseidoniia > Poseidoniales > Poseidoniaceae > MGIIa-L1. The sequence continues at coordinate 10,859 of DAME01000010.1, read as the reverse complement.
GTCGGCTTCAGCCAGAGAACGTCAGTATGTTTCTCGCATCAACTTGTGAATCTTATAGGGTAGCAGAGCGCGGTTCACTGGAGTGACTTCCAAAATACGGCCATCATCACGGCGGCGAATATCTTGAAGCAGAGGGTGTCGGCTTTTCTTGTGAAGTGTGAGCAGAGTGGGTTTATCCATCTCAAGGGCACTGCGAACGACGCTGACAAATGCCTCACTCTCGACGGCAAATTTCCCGATTTCATCAATCACGATAACTTCGCACTGGTCCCGAGCGTATTCAATTGCAGGCACTGCGATGCGCTCGAGTGCTTCTGTATCGATTCCGTATCCCAGGACTCGAAGTCTTGAGTCAATCGATTTGTGAGCCATGACATCGCTTTCGCCGGTCACGATGTTAATGACGCGATACCCGAGTCGTTCACTGCCTTCGAGGATAGGTTCGGTTCGCATCCCGCCAATGATTGGAGCGTCAGTCAGGCTACCTCTCATCAGAATTTCTCGCTTACGCTCATCCACAAGCATTTCGAGAACTTTTTCCATGACAGCAGATTTCCCACTACGTGGTAAACCTGTTATGCCAATCTTTGGATGAATGCCCATCTAACTCACCATGATTAATCGCTAACGGCTTAACCAGCGGCTTATCAGTAATAAAGCATGTTGCACTTCTTTCCAGCCTTGTGAGATTGTAAACCCGTGAATTCGAAACGAAACATTGCGGGATTACTGAACTGTAAGCATTAATTCCGGAATTTCACCGGTAACTTCGACGGGGAGCATCTCCAATTCGTAATTGTTGACGTTGTTGTTGGCTGACCAGGCACGAGCCCATTCGTCAAGGTCGGAATCATTGAGTAATCCACACATCCACTGTAGCGCATTCTCGAGAGAGCCGTGACTTACAATCAGGCGCTTTTGTATCTCGTCATGAAGTTCAATATGGTTCACGCTGTTTCCAAGAACACATCCTGATGGAATGACTGCCCAGCGCAAACGGCGCTCTTGATGTGCGTTCACAATCGCTTGGCAAGCGAGACGTGGCCCGTGCTTTGAATCGAGGTTACCACACCACATGGCCAATTGTCGTTCATTCGCACGGGATGGAATGTCGGTTCGGAATGCGGGGTGTCGAAGGAATACCTCACCGTCTTCGTCTTCTGAGAAGTGGACGCCTCGAATGAAGGGGCGGGATGTACGGCCTTTCACCCACGTTTCAATTGACTTCGAGTGCGCTGTTTGATCGATTTCTCCGACGCGCACTCGAATCGTATGGCCCTTGGTCGCAATAAGGTGATGTGCTTCACCAAGACGAGGAAGGAGGGCGAGACGGTCCAAGATCTTCAGAGTCTGCTTGCGTTCGATACGGTCGCGTGGAAGACGAGGGATGGCCCACGTGTCTTTTGCCCAGGAAACCCAACGAGTGACGTCCATTTCAAAGGAAGGGACGCGATTGGAAAGACCGTTTTGGTCACGGCGCAGGTCGGCTCTACTCAAGGGGCCGTGTACGAGGAGCTTTTCCTCACTTTGCTTCGCTGTGATGCCGAGTACTGCAACGCCTTGTGTCATGCCGGGGAACAAATGGTTCGCTTCTTCAATTGCCCAGATATCGGTCCAGCCGTGGTGTTCAACCAAAAGTTTTCGAAGTGGATGAGATGATTGCTCTCGCAGAATGCTGTCTGGTGCGATGAGGCGCAAGCGGCCGCCTTGGGTCAAGATTTGAAGGCCACGTTCAATGAACAATCGGTAGAGATTCACGTTTCCACGCATGGTGGAGAAGCGAGGCGCCCCCTCATCGGTGAGTGCTCGAAGATGTTCACCCAATTCTCGCCGGAGTTTGCTGCCGTCTTCCATACCTCGGAATCGGTCTTTAATTCGCAACCACGGAGGATTGGTCACGATCAATGAAGGGGGTTGCTCCCACGGCCAACTACCCTGCAGTGTATCCCCCTGTTGAACGGCTGTGGCGAAAATATCTTCTGCTTCTTGGCGAGGCAAGCAGCCGGGTTTGTCTGTTTTTAGACTCACCAAACCGAAGCGAATGCATTCAAGCAACAGGCGGCGGCGAGTCGATGCTACTACAAGTTCGTCGATGTCGAGAAGTTGGAATGACGAAAGAAGAAGACGAGTGTCTTCAATGCGGCGCTCGTC
>DAME01000010.1:0-8284 GCA_002499545.1 Euryarchaeota archaeon UBA88 | reverse complement strand
AGCGTACGTTCACCCAGACCAACCCGTTCAAGTTCTTTCTCATCATCGACCTCGGCCTCTTGAGAGTGCTGGGGCAAATTGAGTTTCTCAATATGCTGACGGAAACCAGGAGGGAGATTGTTCAGATGCATCGAAGTTGATTGCACCGGGGTCTTTGGACGGGTGAGGCTCTCGAGCAGTTCAGATGCTATGACGGCATCTGCAAGACGGGGAGGTGTTGGATGAGCACCACGGGGTGAGCGGCCGTCAGCTTCGGCATCGTGGCGAGCAAGAAGGTGGTCGAGAACGTGTCCGGGATCGGTCAGAAGATTTGCGGGAAGTGTGGGCCATTCTTCGGGAAGAAGAGCGGCGATAGGTTGGTGGAGGAGAAGTGACTTTTCCCACGCAGTGAGCCAAATGTGAATCTGCTCAGTACGATTTTCAAGGCATCTATCCAATCGTGCATACCAGCCGCTGACTCCGCTCTGCATGGGCCCCACTCCAACCGGGGGGCTGGCTTTTCCGGTTTGAATGTGACCCTTCATAGAAGGTTTTCAAAAACCTGCGAAAACGATGATTTTCACACCAAGCCGAGGTGGTGAAATCCTTGATTATGCCACTCCCAGCCCACTTTTACCCACTCGAATAATTCCGAGAGTTCCTTCTTCTTCACGCCAGCAGCCCGAGCCAGTTTTTTGATGACTGCAAGCTCTGATTTGTCGTATTCTCCATCGACTGCTGCTACGAGAATTGAATCTCTCAACGCGATTTTAAGCACCATTGGCGGAAGTGACTCAATGAGGAGTTCGAGTGAAGGCGGTTTGTCAAGCAGATTTCGGATATCAACTCTCATTTCAGGATGCATCATGCAACGCCCCATCAGCGCTTCAATGATGGCCAACTCTTCCTTGACCAAGGTTCCGTCCGATGATGCGACGATGACCATGATTTCTGCATACCCTTTGACGTCCTCTTGGGCGAAATCAATCGCAAGGTCAAGGTACACCGATTTCACTCCGACGATTCGTTAAGAATATCGTAACCCTTCTGCATCCACAGATAGCCGCGAACTGTCCACTGAAGCAAACGTTCGACGGTATCTGATGAAAGATTGAAGTGCTCAACAATTGAATCGAGAACGTCGCGTTCGTCATCGTCCACTGTACCGTCTGCCGCAGCCATAAGCGTTGCATCTCGGAGAGCCAAGCGTCCGGCTTCCTCACTCATTCCTTCAAGGCACTCTTCCAGTGCCGGAGGAGTTTTGAGGGCTTTTCGGATGAGTTTACGCTGATCTGGAGACAAAAGTGCAGTGCCTAAGCGCTGTTCAAACATAGCCATTTCATCCACAGTTAGTTCATTATCAACACGCGCCATGAATGCGAGTAAACGGGCGTAGGCAAATCGTTCATCGCGGGGTAACTTGTGTACGGTATCTGGAAGCATACGCCGTCGTGAACGACTTTGCCTTAGAACCCAACGCCGGATTTTGATACAAAGGGACTATTTTGAGAGCCTGCGTGAACGCGTCAATCGCCCGAAAAATACAAGCCTTGATGACTGAACGACCCGACGGCCGTTCATGGAACCCAGTTTGAACGTTCTTGGAAACCCTCTCGACACGTGTTCATGTCAACCAATGACTGGATGGTATCGAGACGGAAAATGCAACACAGATACTTCGGACCGTGGCTCACACACCGTCTGCTGTGTCATCACGAAAGAATTCCTTGACTTCGCATTGAGTAAGGGGAACGATTTGATTACCCCTCGCAATGAGTTTGGATTCCCTGGATTGAAACCAGGCGATTCATGGTGCGTTTGTGCTCGTACATGGCTTGACGCAGTGAATTCAGGTTCTGCGTGCCCAATCGACATGGAAGCAACGCATCAGAAAGCTCTGGAAATCGTCCCAATGGCCGTGCTTGAAACGCACGCAGTTTGATTATTCCTCTTCAGTGGTGTATCCGAAGACAAACCACCGCATCGCCGCCCAAGTAAACAGCCCCCAACCGAGCATGTTCATCAAAAAGATGAGGCGAATAGGGACCTCAAGGGTCTGGAACAGCACGTCATAAGTCAGCGTTGAACCGGCCATTCCGAAGGCATAGACTGAGAGAGCCCCGAGCATGGTAGTTTTGACATTTCGCCGCTTATCAAATGTGAACTGCCTGTGAACGAAATGGGCGACAATACATGAAAAACCCCAGGAAATTGACCACATAGCGGTTTCATTAAGGGTGTCGAGTAAGAAGGTAGAACGGAGAAACTCCCATACAATCCAAAACAGAAAGGTGTTGAAACCGCCCGCTATTCCGAATCGTTGCAGCGTGCCCCTGGGCAGTACTTCTGCGACGGTGGGCCTGTTCATGGGAAATCACACCTAATCGTCGTTCGTAACCACGTCGCTGGGCTTCCCAGTGAGGAGGGTACGAAGTCGAGCGTTGTCGTCTTGGATTGCATCCATGAATGAATACTTACAGTCCATTGAATTCGCCAAAACGCCAAGAGCGAGGGAATCTTTCGGCAGACACTTCCCTCCAAACCCGCGGTACAGTCCAAAGATTGGGTCCAAATGAGATGGCCCGATTGGTTGGGCTTGTTCTGCCGTAATCATGTCACGAATCGTGTACCAGTCCTCGCCCATTCCTTGGCAAATATCGTACATTTGATTCGCAAAGACGACCTTCAGAGCGTAAAAGGTATTCTTGGTGTATTTGACCAATTCCGCTTGCGTCGGTGTAACGTGAAACAAGTTCTCTGTGCGTAGAACGCCAGCTTCTTTGTGCTGGGTAAAAACCCGTTCCGCAACGTCTGCATGATGAGTGCCACACACCAATAAGTCTTGATTTGCGAAATCTTCCAAACGTTGGCGCTCGACCAAAAACTCCGGAGAGTACGCAATCTTCAGATGAGGATAGGTGTCGTGGTATCGCTCTGTCGTTCCCGGTACAACTGAACTTTTGATGACTGCGGTGAATCCATCGGGGAGTTCGTCCAAGACGCTTTCCACGATGCGAGTATCGCACGCACCCGTCTCTGGATGTGGGGGGGTGGGAACTGCAATGTACGCGAAATCGACGTTGTCGGTCACATCGGTCAGCAATGTTCCACGTGCAGGGTCATGCACGAACAGTTCGTGCGCATCTGCAAAGCAGGTTTCGATAGCCCCGCCGACCATTCCTGCACCAATGATTCCGACCTTCATGGACTGAGGTGAACGGTGGAAGGTATTGTTTTTACCGTCGCTATTTTCGATAGGGTTGAGGATTGAGTTTCCCGTCTTTGACCATTGTTCCGGCCTTGAACAACGATTCAGGCGTTCCACAATCAACCCATGTCTCTTCACCAACCGTGAGAAGTCGGGCTTGTCCCAGTTGTATGTACATCCTCGTGACGTCAGAAATCGAGAAATCATTTCCTTTCTGCTGTTCTGCGATGTCGAGGAAGTTCCAAAACCGCTCATCGAAAAAGTAAATCCCGCCTATTGCAAGGTTCGAGGGGGGGTGTGTAGGCTTTTCAACAACGTCAATTACGTTGCCAGCTTCATCGAGTACTGCAACTCCAAAGGCTTCCGGATTCGGCTCTTCGCGAGCCAGTAGAACGCAACCAGGTTCTGATTCTGTGCTGTTAAAACGTTGAACTTCATCACCCAGTTCAATGGTGGTTATGTTATCGGAGAAATATACCAACAAGCGGCAATCTTGATTCAATGACCGAGCGAGATTGAGCGCATAACTGACTCCTTGAGGCTCTTCTTCCAAAACATAATTGATTTGCTCATCGTCGAATCCAGACCCAACATGGCTGGCAATTTGGCCAATGAAAGAATTGGAAATGATGGTGATGTCTTTGATTCCGGCACGGCGGATTGTTCCAAGTGCAAAATCAATAACGGGGCGGTTGTACAAGGGGAGGAGTGTCTTTTGCGTGTATTTGGTGAACGGATACAAGCGGCTGCCGTGTCCCCCTGCTACCAGAATCGCCTTCGTCTCCATAGTTGGCCGATGGCGTGGTAGTTATTGTGCTTGCCTCAGGAGGTTTCATTGTCCGAGTTCCGGTCCATTACTTCCTTGACTGCACCCTCTTTCGCATTCTTTTCGAACCAGTCAGTTCGAACCAGGTCGCCAAGTCGTTCGACGCCGGCTTCAATCAAATCCACGTCAGAAGACTCCGCGGACTCCCATCGCTTCTGAGCCAACTCACCGTAGCGAAGATTCGCTTCATTGACCAAAACTTCTGAAGGCCGTAGTTCCCCTTCAAGTTCAGCATAGACGCCGTCTGAAAGGCTGGAGTCGCGGCGGTCTTGTGCCGGGTCAAAGGTAGAGTCTACAACCCCACTCGTGAACCCTTTCGCATCTGACCCGCGCATTCGCTGGTGTTTCTTCGAAACTTGAATCGACTCGAATTGATCGGCTTGTACAGCATCCATAACCAGCGCCATTCTGTTACGATTCTCAAGAAGTGAAGGGTCGACTTCAACCAACGAAAGGAGGGTGTCTTCGCGTTCTCTGTTCCCCTTACTGAATCCGATCAGCATGACGCCAATGCCAGTCAAAACTACGACACCCCATAACGGAAGCAACTGAGGGGGGCCAAAGCCGGCATACCATGCGCCACCAGCCAGTGCTACTGAGGCAAGGCTGAACCAAAGAATCGTCCAACGTTGGCGTCGGCGACGGCGTTGTTCGTGGGCGTAATGCTCTGCAAAATACGCACCGGGATTGTCCATATTTTCACCATCAAGCAAGCAATGATTGTGCCCGGGAACGATACTCCTCGTCTTCGAGGTCGTGCTCCTTCCATCCTAAATCGTTAAGAGCAGAAAGTTTGCTGGCCTCGATGGACGTTTTCATCCTCTCAAAAGCAAACTGAATCAACAGGCCGAACACCAACAGTGCAGCAAGGCCGAAGCGCCATTGCTCGGTGAAATATCCAATCAGTAGGCTCAGGATGAGGCCTTGTGCCACTGCAAAACCAAGACGCCCTCGTAATTTCTGTTTCGAACGCAGAGAATCAAGCAAGCGTTGAGCGCCCTCTTTCTTTGTGACCATAGCCATCCCACTCCACACGTAACTGTCAATATGTCGGAATCTAATCGAATAAATCTGCAAGAATACCGTTCATCGAGGTGTTCGAAGGGGCCGAAGGACGAGTACTTGCAGACCGTGGATAAGGTGCTGGATTGGTATGCTCTTGAACCAAAACGCTGTCCGACATCGTGACGTTTTGCCTCGGTTCAAGAGCAAGTTGAGTCAAGACATCCGCCAAAGTCATCTGAATACGGGAAGTCTGGTCTGACTGCATCATAAGAAGTCGTTCGAGACTGTCCAAGAGAACTTCGTTGCGATCGCCTCTGCTCTCAATCGCTCGTGACTGAGCCATCATGGCCTCTTCTTGACGCGCAAGTAGTTTTCTGGTTGCGGGACTTCCAATCGTATCCCTACGATGAATTTCTTCGACAGCCCCTTGCAGACGGGAGTTGGTCTCTGTCAAATGAACTTGAAGCTTCTCTATTCGATTCGATGAGAGATTCAACTGTCGCTTTAGCCCTTGGCCGTGAGCAATTAACTTGTTTTGATAGGCTCGGTGTTGGGCAGATTCTGAAAAGAATGCAGCCACTACGGCACTGCAAAGTGCCAAAGACGGGCTCACTTGGACTTCGGTTAAAATCGCCCACGTGAACATCCCAACGAGGATTGTACGTACTATTCCCATGGGTCAAGTTCGACGCCGCACCTATAATGAATTGAGGCGGGAGGCCTCGGGGACCCCATTGATTTAGGAGCTGAGTGGCGCAAAACAGTCGTCGTCCACTTCGATGAGTAAACCGTTCATGAGAAGGTGGTCAAGGGCTTCATCAATTTCCTCTGCAGACACTCTGTTTTCGTTCATGGCTTTGAAAATCGCATCAAGCGTTGCATGAGGTTTGCCTCGGCCAATTTCAGATTCAACACAAATGAGTAGCATTTGGCATGCGACGGCGAGCAAGGGGTCGTCACTTCCTTCATCGGGGAGTAATTCAATGAAATCGCTGGCTGGGTGAAGGATAGGATCTTCTTGAGCCGCTTTTACAGATCTGTCTTCTAAGTACGCAGCTCGCGCACCAAGCCCGTGCAGTGAATGTTCAGTATCTAGGTCAAAGCAATCGAAAATATTGCGTTGATGAGGGTCAATTTCCTTGTCATTGACTGATTCAAGACGTTGGCTGATTGCTTCGAGGCGATGGATGCGTTGCTCGAGTGTAAACCGTTCTCGGTCGAGATCGAGGGCGACTAAATCCAAAGCCATGGTCGCTTGTAGCGAAAGCCACGATTCCAGTGTCCACTCCGGATTGATACCGAGCATGACTTGAGCGAGCCGCTGCACCTCCTCAGGCATGAGTTCGAGAGAAAGATGGTTCTCAGCGGTTTTGTGTTGTTTATCGCTCATGGTGGTTGTTGCAGCATGACGGCCTATCAATTGTCCTGTCGTCCATAAAACCCATTTGTCCACTGGAAAAAGACAGTGCTGGTAAGGTTTCAGTCGGTGAATTTATTTCCAGTGGACGCTAACCCCTTGCCGCTGGATAAACGCAGGTCGAAGGTGAATCGTAGAACCATCATGTGAAAGGGCGCGTCTTCATGTAGGGGTTCTTCATGGCGAAATTCATGGCAGACCATCGAATTGGAATTTTACCCGGCGATGGGACTGGAAGAGAAGTTGCAGTTGAGGCTCAGCGGATACTGAATACAATCGAAGCCAACACAAATCAGGGCTTTGAGCAAACCGTGATTGAATGCGGCGGACAACTGTATCATGAAACTGGAGAGGAATGGGCGGAAGGTTCGTTTGATTTCTGTCGAGATGAAGCAGACGCCATCTTCTTGGGCGCTATTGGCCACCCAAACGCCTTTCTTCCAAACGGCGATCTCGCTGGAGGTTCGGTGATTCTGGGATTGCGCAGTGGCTTGGATTTGTATGCAAACGTTCGCCCAATCAAACTCTACGAAGGAGTGCCTCACAAAGTCCACGGTAAGTTCACTCAAATTTGGGAACCCGGTATGGTAGACATGACCATTCTTCGTGAGAACACCGAAGGGTTGTATCACTCACTTCTACGTCGCAGTGCTGACAGAGCAATGGGGCGACCACCCTATGAGCCCCCGGAAATGACCTTCCCCGGACTTGAGGGAGAAGTCGCTTACGACCCTCGGCCAATTTCCGAGCACGGCAGTGAGCGTCTCATTCGAATGGGTTTTGAAATCGCTGAAACGCGTAATGGAGCACCGATTGACGGCGTGAAGCGGGTCTCTTGCATCGATAAATCAAACGTCACGCGCGGCTGCCAATTGTTCCGCAGGACGTTTGACAAGGTGTCCAAACACTACCCAAGCGCAGAACTCGATTATGGATATATTGACGCGTTCACACAATGGATCACTCGAAGTCCAGAAAGTTACGATGTCGTCGTAACATCCAACATGTTTGGCGACATTGCTACCGACCTTGGTGCAGTGCTCCAAGGTGGAATGGGTATGGCTGCGTCTGGAAATATTGGCGACAAGCACGCCTTTTTCGAACCGGTTCACGGCTCTGCCCCCAAATATGCCGGCATGGACAAGGTGAATCCGATTGCCAGCATCAATTCGATTCAAATGATGATGGACTGGTTGGGGCGAAAGAACAACGATGATGAATTGGTCCAGATTGGACAGTTGATTGACCAAAGCGTTGCTGACCATTTGCGAAGTGGCGATTCCCTCACCTACGATTTGGGCGGCAGTGCAAGTTGCTCAAGCGTTGGCAAAAGTATTGCTGACCGGTTGTCGTCGAAACTCAAGGAACAATTCTAAGCAGTTCTGCGCTGAAGTTCAGCCTCAAATTCAACCCAGAGTTCCTGCTCGATTTGCTTTCTTAGTTCTGGTTCCAGTGCCATTTGAACTTGGAGAACCGCCTCATCCCAGACCTCGGTCAGCATCGTGTTTCGCGTTTCCAAAGCGGTTGCATCGAGCATGTCTTGTACTTCAGATACCGTGTATTTGACTTCTGTTTGATCTGCTGATGTTCGGAGAACTTCTGCTTGAACAATTCGTTCAATCTCATTCATCAGCCGTGATACGATGCTCAACTCCCACACATCGCGTGGGTGAGGCGTGTCCATGTTCGTTGCAGTATTTTGCAACGTTTGGACAATCCGTGCGCGTACGGGATTGCCGATTTCAAAATCACGTGCTCCCGACACAAATCCGACTAAAGCACTCAGCCACTCCTCGTTTGAAAGAGCGCTACCACACCCCGGGCAATCGACACCGTCGTGAACCTCGGC
>DAME01000002.1:88203-99876 GCA_002499545.1 Euryarchaeota archaeon UBA88 | reverse complement strand
AGGGATATGATGTCGTCCATTCCTTCGACAATCGTACGCCCCTTGCATGAGAGGGGAACGCCAGCGGGTCCGAGTTTAATTGGCATTCTTCACATCCCCACTGTGCGAGCCAAGGGTCTTCCTATGATAACCCCTTTCCGTTGGTCGTTTGCAAAAAAGAATGTTTTCACCCGCTTCATCGTAAGCAATATACATACGACCATTCATGAACTCCTTCTGCTGAGGGTGTGGTATGGACGACCAAGTAAAAGCCGCAGTCAGCGCTTTTCAGAGCGGATTACCTGTATGTTTGTTTGACTCCGAAAAACGTGAGGGTGAGACTGATTTGTTGTTTCCAGCTCAAACCGCACAACCCGTGCACATGCGGCAACTCCGTCGCGACTGTGGCGGGCTTCTTTTTCTTGCAATCGGGCATGATGTTGGCGAGCTTTTTTCGCTACCTTTCCTGCAAGACCTCCACACCAACGAATCGTTGGTAGCACAACACAGTGTTCTCTCTTCACTGGTGACCAACGACCTGCGCTATGATGCTCGCTCCGCTTTCACACTGTCACTGAATCATCGAGACACCTACACTGGCATCACCGACCATGACCGGGCACTGACAACTCGTCGCTTCGCTCAACTCACCAGCGAACTCATCACTGCTGGAACTCACGGCGATGCTGCGCAGGTCGCCCTCGGTAAGGAATTCCGAACGCCGGGTCATATTCCTGTGTGCCGCGAAACTGAAGGTGGCTTGAGCCGCCGTCAAGGCCACACTGAACTCGCTGTTGGACTGGCTCGACTTGCAGGCATCACGCCCGTAGTGATTGGCGCGGAGATGCTGCAGCATGACGGAGACCAAGCACTGCCCGTTGACGATGCTCGTACGTGGGCTCAATCCCAAGGAATTCCATTCATCGAAGGTGCTCAGTTAATCGAAGCACTTGAAGCATGACGTGCATACTCTACCGCCGGTAGAATCTTGAGTGATTGCAGATACACAACAAACGGTGAGGGGAATGAAACGGGTCATGGCAGTGGGCGTTTTTGATTTGCTCCATGCAGGTCATCTGCATTACCTCGAGCAGGCTAAATCGCTGGGCGATCACCTCACTGTCGTGATTGCTCACGACGACACCGTTCGTAGAAGGAAGCACGAACCGGTAACGGGTCAAGAACTCCGAAGACGGATGGTTGAAGGATTAAAGCCCGTTGATGAAGCGATTATTGGAAACTCTCCCGACGTTCCAATCTTTGATATTTTACCGCTCGTAAAACCAAACGTCATTGCGCTTGGTTACGACCAAGAGCATGCCGAAGACTCAATCCGAGCCCAACTCGAAGCACTCGGTTACGGTTCAATCAGTATTCAGAGAGTCGAGGGTTTGTCTGATGACTTGGATGGGACCCGTAAAATCATCGCCCGAATTCTTCAACGTTCATCCAGCACCGCTTCGGAGGAAATCTGATGTTCACTGGTATTGTTCAAGGAACTGGACAAGTTCTTTCGATTGAACAGAAGCAATCGGTTTCAAGTCTCTCGATTCGATTGCCGAATACCGCTGGTTTACAAATAGGTGCCAGCGTAGCGGTGAATGGTGTATGCCTCACCGCAACTTTGGTTGAACAATCCACTGCCGTGTTCGACGTAATCCCCGAGACTCTTGAACGAACAACGCTTGGAGATCTCGAGATTAACGACAAAGTCAATATCGAACGCTCTCTCAAATTTGGTGATGAAATCGGTGGTCATCTCCTTTCTGGCCACATTATGGGTGCTGGAATCGTACGCTCAAAGCTGCAGAACGGTGAAGGTATGGACTTCAGCATCATGGTCGCTCCCGAGATGCAAAAGTACGTCATGGAGAAGGGCTACATTGCAATTGACGGTATTTCATTGACCATTGGTTCTGTTGAGAACGGCTGTTTTTCCCTCCACATCATCCCGGAAACCCTCCGTATCACCACGCTCGGGGCCAAACAAGTCGGCGATGCTGTGAATTTGGAAATCGATTCAACAACGCAAACAATCGTGTCAACGGTGGAACGAGTTTTACGAGAACAATGAGGCTGAAAACATGGCGAATATCGGAATTGTGTGTGGATCATTCCACCGTGCTGAGATTGAACAGATGCTAGAATGGGCTAAGGATGAGGCTTCGAAATGCTCACTTGAAATTACCAAGGTTGTGTGGGTTCCCGGCGCCATGGAAGTACCGTTCGCAATCGATAAACTGCTTGAATCTGAAGACATCCAAGCAGCGGCCTGTCTCGGTATCATCGAGAAAGGTCAAACTCAGCACGGTTTGGCCATGGGACAAGCGGTCATCAAAACCATCATTGAACTGCAACTTGTTCACGAGAAACCTGTTGGCTTAGGAATCATCGGCCCAGGTGCTGAACACCATCACATCGGACCGCGCCTTGAACCACATGCCCGAGCAGCAGTCGCTGCAGTTGCTACCATGCTTGAACTCATATGAGGTATCAATATGAGCGAAACATTCTGGAGCAAAATCACTTCCAATGAAGTGTTCCAGTCGTTCATGTTGTTCTCAATTTTTCGAGCCTTCTACGGCACCGGGATTCTCGTCATCACCTATTTTTTATCGACCTCTGCAGACGCTCCATGGTATGTTTCTGTTGGTTTCCTTCTAGCCTCAATGGTTTTCTCGAGGGTACTGTTCAGGGGAATCAAGCGTTGGCGTTCAGAGGATGACCCGGTGAATGGCGCTTCATTTTGAAGGTCAATGTTCAAGAAGTGCTTCCGTCCGTATACGAATACAGGGGATGCGCACCATGTCTGAAATTCATAATGTAATCATCATTGGCTCAGGACCTGCAGGATATACGGCTGGTCTGTATGCTGCTCGAGCTATGCTCAATCCCCTTATGTTTGCGGGCTACATGTCCGGAGGTCAGTTGATGCTTACTTCCGATATTGAGAACTTCCCTGGTTATCCAAAGGGCATTGGTGGCCCTGAAATGATGATGGAATTACGAGAACAATCGGAGCGCTTTGGCCTTGAAGTTCGAGATCAAAACGTTGAGTCTGTTGACCTTTCTGAACGACCTTTCAAAGTGGTAGTCGAAGGAGAAACCTTCCTCGCACACGCTCTTATCGTTTCGACCGGTGCAGAGTCGATTTGGCTCAATGTACCTGGTGAGCAGGAGCAAAAGGGTCGCGGTATCTCAACATGTGCAACCTGCGATGGTGCTTTCTTCAGAGATGAAGAAGTCATGGTTGTTGGAGGTGGAGATTCGGCATGTGAAGAAGCAACCTTCCTTACTCGGTTTGCATCCAAAGTCACGCTCGTTCATCGTCGTGATGTGTTCAAGGCATCCAACATCATGTATGAACGAGCCGCGAACCACGAGAAAATCGAAATCAAAACATTCCGACAAGTCAAGGAATGGCTTTCAGATGAAAAAGGTTTGACTGGTGCGGTTCTTGAAGACCCTCGTGATGGTTCAACCGAAACACTCGAAGTTTCCGGAGCGTTCATCGCTATTGGCCACAAGCCGATCACTGATTTCCTCGGTGGACAAGTTGAAACCGATGAAGAAGGGTACATCCTTCACAAGCATCACACCATGACTTCTGTGGACGGTGTGTTTGCAGCCGGCGACGTAGTCGACACCCGCTACAAACAAGCCATCACCGCTGCTGGAATGGGCTGTCAAGCAGCAATTGATGTTGAAAAGTGGCTTGAAGACCAACACTGAGCACTTCAATGAGTTTATGTCCAGTCCGTACTTGGACGGCTTGGGTTTGGCATGGATTTTGACGCGCATCGCTACGCCCGCCACATCACGCTTCCTCAAGTAGGAATTGAAGGTCAGGAGCGCCTGCATGATTCCCGTGTCTTGGTTGTCGGAGCAGGAGGACTTGGAAGTCCAGTGTTGCTTTACTTAGCAGCAGCAGGTGTAGGTAAGATTGGCATTGTTGACGATGATCGGGTCGATGTTTCTAACCTCCAGCGGCAAGTCATTCACGCTACTGCGGACGTTGGCCAACCCAAAGTCGAATCTGCCAAACAACGATTGCTCGCACTCAATCCAGACCTCGAAGTGATCGTGTTCAACACGCGCTTGAATCCAGATTCCGTAGCTGCAGTGTTCTCTCACGGCTGGGACGCCGTTGTCGATGGAACCGATAATTTGCCAACTCGCTATCTCATTGACGACGCTTGTTATCTTCATAAAATTCCTTGGGTCTACGGTTCTATATATCGCTTTGAAGGCCAAGTGAGCGTGTTCAATCACGACGGAAGTGCGTGTTATCGCGACGTGTTTCCAGAAGCACCACCGCCAAACTCAGTGCCTTCGTGCGAAGAAGGTGGAGTACTTGGTGTTCTACCGGGTGTGATTGGTTCACTCCAAGCGAATGAAGTGATCAAAATACTTCTTGGAATCGGTCATTTACTGACCGGTCGGTTGTTGCTCTACGACGCTGAATCTCTGGAGTTTACGACCCTCGCATTCTCTGCAGATCCTCATCGAAAACCGGTCACTGACCTTTCGCAAAGCGCAGCAATGTTCGCTGATGATGCGTGGTGTATGACCGAATCGTCGCGAGGTGAAATTGATGAAGGAGATGCTTCCAGCGATGCAACAATGTTTCACTCACTTTCGATGAAGGAGTTGTTAGAGAAACGTACTTCTGGCTGGAACCCCTTCCTCCTCGACGTTCGTTCCGATCAAGAACACAGTCTTGCAAGCGTTGCTTCATGCGATTTCCAAATCGACCATCAAATCGTCATGACTGCAGTTGATTCCCTTCCGAAAGACCGCGAAATAGTCATCTTTTGTCGAAGCGGAATGCGTTCGCAGATGGCAGCTCTTACCCTGATTCAAGCAGGTTATCAGGGCGCAATGTTGTACAACCTTGAAGGCGGGATTATCGCGTGGCAAGCCGCTGCACCAAGCGAGATTGTCTTCGGGTGAATCGCATCGTAGTTTGACGCTATCAACCATAGATTGTTTGCCTGATTGAAGGGTGAGGTTCAAGTCTCAACAGCCACCCACTGCTGAATAAGGGAGGGATTCAATGGCCAAAGTCATCGTTGCAGACGAGAATGAAGGCAGACGCACCCTTCTGGCCAATACCTTGGAGCGGGAAGGTTTCGAAATTACCCGTGCAGGAACGCTACGTCAAGCGGAAGGCACTGCTCTTGCCATCATGCCTGAAGTGGTGCTCATTGACGGAGAATGGAAAAATGGCGATGCCATTGATGCAACGCAACGTCTGATGAGCGACCCTGAATTTGCATTCAAGTGTCGCGTCGTAATTCTCGGCCGCAACGTGTCGCAGGAATATCTGGTGAGTGCAGCGCAGGCAGGCGTTGCAGAAGTCATGCGAAAACCCATCGACATGCCATCACTCGTTCAGCAACTGAACAAGCACACTCGAAAACAGTTCGTCCCTCCACCAGCAGATGTGGCCTCGAATGTTGGAGGAGGTGGTTCATTCGATGTATCCATGACCATGGGTGACAGTACGTGGGCACTACCGATGCTCAAAGGATTGGTTGGACCTGAAAAGATTGATGCTAATTTCATCGACGAGATTTTGGTTCAGATGAACGAAGAAGGCTTTGATTTAGAGTCTGCCTTTGAGCCTTCAAGTATGGCTTCAATGCTTCGAATTGCCCTCAATCATTTGGTTGAAAAAGCCAGTGAAGACGGTTCTTTGACTGCTCCCAATCAACCCCCAGAGCAAGGGGGAGCACCCGCCCCTGAATCGAAAGACGGTTCTGAACCTTCGTCACAAGAATCATCTGCTCCATCGTTTTCTGAACTCAGCCGAGGAAAAGCCTTGGGCGGAGGTGTTCAAATGAAACAGGGTTTTGCCTCATCGATGGAAGATATTCTGGATGCTCAAGCACAGGGTTTGGCTGATGAAGTTGAAGGAATGATGGACGAAATATTGGATGAAGAGCCGGAACTGGTGGCCATTCACACCGATGAAACAATGGCTTTCATCGACCCTGAAGTCTTGAACATGACCCGTCTGACCACCGAGGTGGTCTCCGATTTAATGTGGAACCTTGGGCAACGAGGGGCAGTTTCAGATATCACACTCTCGACTCAGATTGAAGATGCAGCCCAAATGCTCGCCGATGTTTTGGACGCGTTGCCCAAATCGGAGGAAGAGGAATAGTATGTCGAAATTCCCGCTTCCTCGTCCGAATGAATTGAATTTAGTCGATCGCAAAGTAGAGCTTGAAGTGCTCAAAGAACATCAGCCCAGTATTTACCGCTGGAGGGCTTTATTTGGACTGATTTTGCTTACATTGTGCGGAATCTGCGCTGTACTTTTGTTTAGGGACGCTTACGATATTCTGCTGTGGTTTGAAGAACTTGGTCCAACAGGTCCCATCGTATTCACTCTGGCTCTTTCTTTGGGCGTGGTAATCCTTCTCCCAACGCCATTGGTGAAGGTGGCTGCGGGCGCTTTGTTCCCTTTTTGGATTGCTGTGGCGGTTAATTTTGTCGCTTCCCTTCTCGGTGGAATACTAGCCTTTTTGCTCGGAAGATGGCTTTTCCGAGATGCCATTCAACGTTCTATTCTCAACGACAAGCGAATGCAAAACTTCGAGCAAGCCCTGACCAACGATGCGATGAAAATTTCAATTTTAGTACGTCTTTCTCCACTGATACCTGACGAATGGCTCAATTACATGATGTCGGCAACACCTGTAAGTTTCAGAGTGTACATCTTGTCGAATTGTTCGGGTGTTGTGTATTCTTTAGCATATGCTTACTACGGACACGCGTTGGGTAAATTTGCCCTCAATTCATCGGGGATTGAGGGCATGAGCACCACGCCACTTGGCACCGCGATGCTGGTGTTTGGGCTCATCGTTTCGGTCATCGCAACCGTATACATCACTCGGGCTTCATTGAAATCACTCGGTCAAGTCATGCATGAAGAGGAATG
Source organism: Euryarchaeota archaeon UBA88 (assembly GCA_002499545.1). Taxonomy (GTDB): domain Archaea; phylum Thermoplasmatota; class Poseidoniia; order Poseidoniales; family Poseidoniaceae; genus MGIIa-L1. The sequence goes on along the minus strand of DAME01000002.1, from coordinate 92,948 downwards.
AAGTTCTTTTTCGACATGTCATCTCGCCGTCGCGTTTGTATGTAGGTGGCTGTTGGCCAAACCATGGGCCAAGCAGATTTACCGGTCATCTTTGGAGCAGATTGGTCTCCAAATGAGCCCTTAGCGTTCACACAACCCCTTCATGCAGATGCTGCGAGAGTTGAGATTCTTCGTTTCGTTGCCCAACGTCACGACGGCCATCTTTTCTTGGTCGCTAACGTATGGGACGTGCTCATTGAAAATGAACAACAACAGTTCGAAGGCCCTTCTTGGCATGAATTCAGTTCCCGCTTCGTAAATGCAGTTGAGCGTGGTCTGCATGCACAAGTCGCTGCCAAAATGCAGGGTCAGGAAGAGATAGAGATTATTCCTCGTCGCTCCCTTACACTGTTTCTCTCACGCCGTTCTAAGCATTTTCTTCTCGATTTACGACTCGTGTTTCGTCGTCTGGCCCACTACATGTCGGTAACCATGGAACAGCGCATGGAATGGCAAACCATGATGACCAGAACCCGAATGCTCGACACGCACCTCAAGCACATTTTTGGTGAAGGTGTCGAGACGCCCGACGGCTCAATGTTTGGGGGCAAAGGCTTCCGTTCAACTTGGCAGGAAGGCGTGGTTGCAGTTGCTTCAGCTCTGAATCGACATGCTGACGCCCCAAGAGACGCTCGACCTGGAAAAGGATACAACGGAGATTTGGTCGCACCAATGATTCGAGATATCGGTCTTGGCTTGGCGATGGGTGACACACCTCTTGACGTGATGGCTGCAAATCTAGGCAAGGTTGGCTCAAATCAGAACGGTGGATGGGACGATGCCGGGGGTCGAGACTTGCACGTTGGTGCTTGGCATGTTGGCGTCTTACCTCCAACAGCACCTTTGCCGATAGCCAGCGTTACCATGACAGGCCTTGCATTCGCAGCCTGGCGACAGAAATTAGACCGCTTCCACGTCGCCTGCATTGGAGAGGGCGCCTCTTCCTCCGGAGAATTTTGGGAGGCCATGAACCTTGCAGGAACCCGTGGTCTACCCATCACTTACATTCTTCAGAACAACCAGATCGCTCTTGATACATCGCCTGTCAAACAGTCTGGCGTCGAAGTGTGGGCCGACAAAGCCGATGCGATGGGTTTCCCCGCTTGGACCATCGATGGCTCGGATCCTGCTGCATGGTACGCCAGTACTGCGTGCGCCCGAGAGTTTTCTTTGAATGGAGGCGGCCCCACGCTGATTCATGTAGAAACCATGCGTGGTTGCGGCCACGCTCATCATCACGATGACCTCTATCTTGGAAGTGAATCAGGTACGCCGCCCGGATACGTAGACAGAGAACTGTTAGCGTATTGGGAGGCGAAAGATCCGATTCCTACGCATCGCCAGTTGATGCTTGATTTGGGATGCGACGAATCTCGCTTGGAAGCGATGGAACAGCATGAACAGAATGAATCTGATTCAGCCCTCTCCTCGCTTCACTCGATGGATTGGCCTAAGCCAGAAACGGTCGTCAAAGGAGTCACCACATTAAACGACGCTGAAACCCATACAGATCGCTTCTCTCGCCTTTCTGATACCTCTCCTTCTGACTTGAAAGAATCGCCTCTGAAAGTAGGACAGACGACCATCGAATATGCTCCGAAGGGCGGGTGGACGTACGCTCGCTCGATCCAGCAAGCAATGGCAGACATTGCGACTCGCCATGGAGATAATTGTATTTTCATCGGAGAAGACATGGAGGTTGCCGGTGCCTTTGGTATGAACATGGCTTTGAAAAATGCCGGTCATTCAGACAAACTCATCGACATGCCGCTGTGTGAAGCCGCCATCGTTCACACGGGTGTTGGAACGGCCCTTTCTGGTATGCGTCCAATGGTTGAAATTCAATTTGGAGGCTTTGCTGCGCTTGGATTCAATGCATTGGTCAACAATGCAGCCATGCTTCGATGGCGATGGGGAGCCGACTGCCCAATGACCGTTCGAATACCGCTGGGTGCTCGAACTCGTTCCGGCCCTTTCCATGCTAATATGATTGAATCGTGGTTTTCAAACGATCCAGGTTTGGTCGTAGTCGCTCCAGGAACGCCACAGGATGCGTATGATCTGCTCGTTGAGGCTGCTGAATTGAACGACCCAGTTCTTCTTTTGGAACACATAGGCCTGTACGGTCTGCGGGGTGGTCTTACCGGATGGGGTCAGAACATCAACCAAGAAGTGGATACTGAATCGGTGAACAAAGCGATTGAACGCGGCGAGTCATATAAAATTGGTAAAGCAGCAGTTGTTCGAGGTGGCCGAGATGTTACCTTAGTGACATGGGGCGCCATGCTGCACGTGGCGCAACAAGCAGCCGAACACCTGGCAACTGAGGATATTGAAGTTGAAATCGTTGATTTGCGCACACTTCTCCCGTTTGATGCACATACGTGTATTGATTCAGTGACCCGAACCGGTCGATTGGTTGTGTTGCAAGAAGGTCAATGGTGTGGCGGGCTTGGGCATACCGTTCAAAGTCGCATTCTCGAATCCTGCTTTTACACCCTTGAAGCGGCTCCTGTAGTCATTGGGGCACTGGATACTCCGGTTCCCTTTTCTCCACCGTTGGAAAACTTCACGATTCCATCGGTTGATCACGTCATTGATGTGCTTCGTCTCACCGCTCAGTCCTGAGGCTGGGATGGTCGCAGAGCGAACTTTGTTCGGTTGAAAATTTCTGCAGCAACCCATGCACCTATGACGGTCATCAATATATAGAACGGTACAATGCTTGACTCTCCAGCGATTATATTGGGTCCAAGTGTTCGTGCTGGATTCATTGATGCACCGGTGAAAGACCCGAACAAGTATGCGAGGATTGCGACGGTTATTCCAACCACGAATGCAACCGAAATATGGGTTTGGGAACGGACGACAATCCAGTAAATACTCGCCATCAAAGCAAATGTAATGAACACTTCAATCAAAGCAGCAGATGCTAAGCTAACGTCCGGAGCGACGGTTGTGGCACCTGCTCCATCGAGGAGAAATCCTGCGAACAGTGCGCCAAGACATTGAGCGGTGATGTAGGGTACTACTGCTTCTTTCTCAAGATGCCCGCTGCGAAAAAATGCCAGCGTCACCGCTGGATTGATATGGGCTCCACTGATAGGTTGAAACAGCAAAATTGCAACGGTGACCGCAACGCCAAAACTCGCTGAAATGACCAACGGTGATGCCCCCCAAGCGACGCTTCCACACCCAACGCCAACCATCCAAGCGGTGCCGACGAACTCTGCGGACGCTCGTCGTAGCACGGTATATCCACGAGTCACAGATTAATCTTCTTTGTGAACCCCTTCCCCTATTTGATAAAAGGCATAACGGTGAAGAAGGAGGTAACCCTCGCACGACCATGGGGTCCAAGGAAAAAGTCATGGGAATCCCCCAACTCCTTCACTTCCAGACCTCTGTAACAACTGGAGCCCTTTTCTTGGGAATTCTTGCGCTCACTTTCGGCTCTGAAAACACTGGCTCCGATAGCATGATCATCACCCTTCTCATTGCACTGCTCGCACTTGGGTTACTGATTTTTTCGGCAGATTTTTTCATCGAAGGGGCGAAAGGACTGGCACGTCGAGGTGGATTACCGGAAGTCGTGATTGGATTGACGATTGTTTCGATCGGAACCTCGTTACCGGAAATCTTAGTCTCCAGTACAGCAGCAATGGAAGTCGCCAATACACCTGAGGCCGCAGATTTTGCAATTGGTGGGATTCTGGGTTCTGTGTTTGTTCAAATAACGCTTATCATGGGGATTGTGGTCGTGAACAAGGGCTTGAAAATCCGTGAATCTTGGTTGAAGCGCGACGGCTTAATCATGCTTCTTGCCGTTTTAATTCTCTCTTTCTTCCTCATGACCGACCAGCATACGCTGACCCAGATTGAATCAATGATTTTAGTCTCACTCTACGGTTTCTACATCGGCTGGTTGTTGTTCCGACGACAAGAAATTTTGCTCGAGGAAAGTTCCATGGAGAAGGTAGATGTTCGAGGTTCCAATTGGAGTATTGCCGCCTACCTCATCATGGTAGTTATTGGACTTGCATTCGCTGTTTTTGCAGCAAATCAACTTGTTGAGTACGCCGCCACCTTGGCCATAAAACTCAACGTTCCTCAAGCGATTGTTGGAACGACAGTATCGGGTATAGGAACGTCTCTACCTGAACTCACCATTGCTCTCATGGCTGCGAAGCGAAGTCAAGGCGTTGCCATCGGGACACTCATTGGTTCGAACATCACTGACCCACTGCTGTCAATCGGCATCGCTGGTTTGATTCATCCACTGCAAATTTCACCAGCAGGGTTCGATCTAATCGTTTACATCATCATTCCTTTCACGATTTTCGGTTGCATGGTCTGCTTGATTATGATGCGAACGTCCTATGAATTCAAGAAATGGGAAGGATATACGTTGATTGGAATCTATTTATTGTTCATTCTCACGCTGGAAGCCTACAACCGTTCAATCATTTTTGCCTAGAGCATCAATGAAGACATAAAGGTCCACCCCTTGGCATAGCCATGGTGAACTTCCAACTGAATGAGATTCAAGAGATGTTGAAAGAACTCGCTCATGAATTTGCTCAGGATGAAATTCGTCCACATGCGGAACATTGGGACGAGCATTCAGTCTATCCGAAAGAAGCGATACAAGCCGCTCACGAATTAGGACTGCTCAACCTTCACATCTCAGAGGAGTATGGCGGACC
>DAME01000002.1:70527-87818 GCA_002499545.1 Euryarchaeota archaeon UBA88 | reverse complement strand
TTTGCTACTGCCGCCTACGCCACTTCGTTGGCATGCGCTCCAATTCTTACCGGAGCAACCGAAGAACAGAAGCAACTATGGTTGCGTAAAGTGGCTGAAGAAGGAGCCCTTGCATCGTACGCAGTGACTGAACCAGGGGCTGGTTCAGACGTCGCAGCATGCAAAACATCCGCTGTTCGAGATGGCGATGAATACGTGTTGAATGGATCAAAGATGTGGATCACCGGTGCTGGCTACGCAGACTTCTTTTTCGTTTTGGCAAAGACCGACCTCAATGCTGGCTACAAAGGCATGTCTGGCTTCATTGTCGAGAAAGATGCTGAAGGTTTCAGCCTCGGTAAAAAAGAGTCTAATATGGGACAGCGTTGCTCAGATACACGCTCAATCAACTTCGATGATGTTCGAATCCCTGCAGACCAGTTGGTTGGCGGTTCTGAATCGGGTGGATGGATGAATGCAATGAAAGCATTCGACATGAGTCGTCCTAATATTGCCGCTCACGCAACTGGTCTGGCTCGTTCTGCTTACGAACATGCACTGCAGTATTCTGGCGAGCGCTCTACATTTGGAAAACCCCTTCACCGCCATCAAGCCATTCAATTCATGCTGGCTGACATGAAGACGAAGATCGAAGCCTCAAGACTGCTGACTTGGAGGTCAGCGGCAGATTCTGATGCTGGAGTGCCGAACACCGAGTCGGCTGCTCACGCCAAGCGATTTGCTGCTGATACGGCCATGGAAGTCACGACCGATGCCGTTCAAGTCTACGGTGGCTATGGATACTCCGAAGAGTACCCCGTTGCTCGGTTAATGCGCGGTGCTAAGGTCATGCAGATATACGAAGGATCTTCTCAAGTACAGCAGATGATCATTGGTCGAGAAATCACCAAGCATCTCTAATTCAGTCTTCGGCTTCTGCAGCTCTGTTTAACGCTTCGTAGGGGTTGTAAGCAAGACCAGCTTCTTCCACTGCATTAAATTCCTCAAACGGTTCAGTTTCCCCTTCTCCATCGAGCATGCTGAAGGTGACGATGATGTCTGATTGGATTATTAAGATGTCTGCTAAATCCTCTCGTGAACAGATTATGAACTGAGCCAAAAGAGGGATTTGCATCGCAGTCTTGAGGTCGTTATGCAGTGACAATATCAACGATGCTACTCGGTCACCAATTGGCAATCCTTCATTTTTCGAATGCAGACACAGGTCTGCATTGTACGAACTTTGTGCACTGAGGTCTGCCTTTCGTCGAGCACCTTTGATGGAAGTCATCCAGTCCATCTCCTGCTCTGAATCTGGAAAAGATTCGCAAAGCGTCGCTTTAACTCTGTACCATCTCCCTGAAGAACCCTTCAATTCAACGACGACGGTCTCGTTGGTCAGCATCATCAATGTCATGCCCTCAGTTTCATCGATCACAGATTGCATGAGTTGAATTGAACGAATTTCTGGCTCTGTCATTCGGTAGTTTCCTCGCCACATGCAGTCTACACCTTTCCAGACTATATCAAGAGGAAATGAGAAGACCAACCCCCCTCATGCATCATCATGGGCAAAGCGGTTCCAGCGGTAGTTCTCGCAGCAGGCGCCAGCAGTAGACTCGGACAACCAAAATCACTTGTCTGTATCGAAGGTGTCTCACTGGTCGCATTAGCTCATCGACGTTTGGTCCTCGCAGGGTGTTCGCCAATTTTGGTTGTCACCCGCCAAGAATTATCTTTTGAGGTCATGCACGAAGTACCCGGAGCTACAGTCGTGGTCAATACAGAACCGGAACGTGGTCGGACAGGAAGTTTACAGTGCGCACTGCAGTCCTTGATGGCTGACAAAGGACGCATCCCTCACAGCGTCATCGTCGCCCCCGTCGACCGTCCCGGCTGGAACGCCTCTCACGTACGCTCGCTCATAGATGCACCCGCAAATTCAACTTTAATGCACAACGGAAGAAAAGGCCATCCTCTCATCATGGACCAAACTGCATGTCGAAACGTACTCTCCGCACCCACCGATACGCCATTGAGGGACATAGTTCACTTCCACCCTCTCGAGGTTTCCGCGCCACTTTTGCATCTGAACATTGATTCACCTTCCGACCTTCAATTACTTTGTGAACACGCCAATTCATTGCTTTCAGACGGCTGACCGGAGAAGGGCAAAGCGTATGTGTGACCGCCCAAAGGGGTCGATATGACTGCAGCGGTTCTGTCGTGGGCTCTAGCCCAACTTTCCGCAGGTCACCGTATTGTTCTGGCCAGCGTGGTAGAGACTTCGGGAAGCGTTCCAGGCAAAGTTGGGGCCCGTTTAGCAATGTCCAGTGATGGGGAATGGGTAGGAACGGTTGGTGGTGCGGGTTTAGAAATGAAGGTTCTCAGCCACTGTCGAAATCTGCTTCAAGATCACTTTCAAGCGACTGGAGCAATCCATCGCTTCGGACTTTACAAGGGTGCGAAGGGCTATGAAGTGACACCGCTTGATTCTCTTTGCGGCGGCCACGTGACGCTTTCGCTTGAGGTGATGATTCCAATGCCACACGTGTTGTTGATGGGTGGAGGGCATTGTGGACAGGCCCTTGCATCGTCACTTGACGCACTTGGCTGGCAGCATTCCGTTCATGATACGAGAAGTGAATTTTGCAACGAATCTCTGTATCCCAATGCAGTTGAGCGTTCGGCTACTTCAGTCGCTGAATATTTTGATGGTGAGACTTCTGAAAGTCTTTGCCGATTCAGTGATGTTCTTTTGCTGGGTCATGACTGGTCAGAAGACCAAGAGCGTTTGGTTTCGCTCCTTTCCAGATTTCAACAAAGCAACTCGCTGCTCGACGGTCGTGACGGCCCCAGAATAGGAGTAATTGGCAGCCGCTCAAAGTGGCAAGCGTTTGAAAAAGCGTGCATTGAAGAAGGAATTTCACAATCGCTACTCGATTCAGTGATTTGTCCGATTGGGTTGAACATAGGCGCTGAAACACCAGAAGAAATCGCCGTAGCAGTGGTCGGTCAAATCCTCGCTTCGTTCAAGAACATCGACGCAACCAAACCTTCATGGCGCTCGTGACGCTTCTTGAGTGAAGACTCTTTTTCGAAAGAATCGCAGCTCCTCGATTGACTCGAGAATGTCATCGAGAGCGAGATGCGCCCCCTTCTTTTGATACCGGCCGACCTCAGGATACCATCGTCGCACCAGTTCCTTGACGGTTGAAACATCGATCATCCGGTAATGCAGGTAGTCCACCAACTTCGGCATTTCCTTTTCCATGAATTTCTTATCGTTCCACACACTGTTACCGCACAGTGGGGCAGTGCCCTTATCGACCCACTTTTCGAGGAACTCCATCGTTTGAAGTTCGGCTTCTTGTACGGTGACACTCTGGGTTCGAACACGTTCAACTAAACCGCTTGCAGTGTGATGGGTTGTGTTCCATTCATCCATTTCTTGCAAGAGAATATCAGATACCTGAATCGCTAAATTAGGCCCTGTTGCAAGAATGTTTAATTCGCCATCTGTTACGACGGTCGCAATCTCAATGATGGATTCCTTTTGTACATCCAATCCAGTCATCTCAAGGTCAATCCAAACCAGTCGTCCATCTTTTGCTGCCATGATTCGGCGAAGGCTACGAGGTTTTTCAACTGGGCGTAGGGTTCATGAGGTTCACCATCGAGGATTCAGCGTGTCCGAAGATGCCGATGCAGGAATGCTCATCCCAATTGAGGTTCGTTCTCAAGGAGTTCAAGTCAGTTCGTTGATTGGAGTTGCTTCAATTACCGTCGTACTCATCTTGTCTTTTTTGGCCGTTTCGATGACTGGTGGTGCGGGACCGCAAAATGCACCGGCGATAGTTGAACAGAGCGACGATTGGCGACCATTTTCCGTCGTCGCCCCTATCGACACGGGCATCAACGTCTATCACGATCATTTTCGAACCAATGAAACCTATCCCGGATGGCTTTTGGACCAATTCGGCGTCAACAAAGTGTGCGAATTAACCTTTAACGGTACGTGGCAAGAACGGTACGATGCTGATAAATCGACGTGCTGGGACACCTTGAATGCAAGCGATATTGTTTATTTCCCTGGTACCAAAATTATTGGTGCATCACCTGACGGTAACAGTGATATCTTGATTCTTGATGACCCGAGTGACGGGCACGGCTCAGCAGTTACAGGAGCAGTGCTTGATGCGAACCCGAATGCTGTAATTTTCTTCGTTGAAGGTTTCAGTACCGAAGCGGTATTAGCCGCAGCGAATCAGCCGCTTGTCGACGTAATCACAACTTCCTTTGGTGCAATCGGTTCGATACCGGTTCCTGGTATCGAAGAGGGCACCAAAATTGCGGTTGTCCAGGAAGGTAAACTTCACACCGGTGCGGCTGACAACAGCCCATCTCCAGCAGTTCAGGACGCAACGGCGGGACCGCCATGGTCAATTGGAATTGCAGGATACGCAGAGGAAGGGGACGATCAAAAAGAAATCATGTCAGGTTCTTATCCAGATATCTCGGCTGATTGGACACAATACCTGCCAAATCATGACGATATTGACGGTTACCACGAGACGTCAGGTACCTCGTTTGCAACCCCACGTACTGCCGGAATCCTTTCTTTTGTATTGGAGTCTCTTCGTCATGAATACAACGACATGGGGTCCGGTGCATCGCCAGTGGAACGGCAAGGGATGCTGGTCAACGGGACTGATGCAGATGGAGCATCGTTCGCGGTCTCCAATTCTCAGGTTCGTGAAGCGCTCAACCTCTCAGCGTGGTATCCCGAACTCGGTTGGGATCCAACTTCGGGAACAATGCCCATCTCTCCCGTTGCTCCCTGCACACAAACCGGTTGGGGTCTGGTCAATCTTTCGAACATCGAACCAATGATTTCCCATCTTAATCAATCGCAAGAACTCTCTCAACGCCCCGGAGATGTTGTGGCCTGTATGAATCTCAATCAAGAGATGCGCGAGAGTTATTGGGGTGCATACCCTTCATCAGACGAGCAATCTGTTTCGCGAACCGTATCGGGGGACGAAGGCGCTGCTCGCCGATTGTGAGTTCACAATGCAACCCAATCGATGACGATTTGACCGTTCGGACTGAATCCTACGATGGGTTTGTAGCCTTCGTGTTCAGTCGTTTCAATCGACCGTAGAATCGCTTCTAATTTACCTGGCGGAAGCTGGATTTCAAAGTCAAACTCAGTGGTGATGCTCGGCAGGACTGGAGCTGGTGACGGATATTGAGGTTTGTGTTTTGGCTTTGCAGGTTCCACGGCAGTCGTTTCTTCAGGTGCCTCAGACGGTTTGGCCGTTTTTTCTTCCTCTTCTTGCCGCGACTCGGTCTCATCTTCTGCAACAACTGGTGTTTCGGGCTGAACCTCGGTTGGTAATTCAGGCTGAAGAGCATCGACCATTTCGTCGTATTTGTCGTCATCTTCAAGCCGTTGCATGGTGAGGAATCCCCAACCCAATGCAATCAGTCCCAATGCCATCCAAGAGAGCGCGCGCCAAATATCGTCACTAAGTTCGGATATGAAGGCTAAGAATGACACAATTGATCCGTAACCTCCTACGATTCGGCGCCAGCGTGAATCATAGTTGGTAGAATATCCCTGAACACCATTGACGATGAGGACAATGGTCGTTAAGAGGAAAGCGATTTGCCACTGCTCCCATTCACCGAATAAGATAAACAATCCGCCAAGCAGGGTTGTGATTCCAGACATTCCCAATCGATCAATGAAGTCGAGGAATTGGTTATCGTCAACCCACTCGAAATATTCGAAGTCGTACACCTCGTCGTTTTTCAGTGAAAGCCACGAGATGAATGCGCCTTCTGCAATCAAGAAGAGACCTACGAGTTCAGATATTGGGAAGTTTGGTATTCCAATTTGGAAAAAGAGGTTATACAACGCTATTCCGTGGACGGCTGGGGCAAATAACAACCCCGTAAATTGGCCACGAAGTATGAGGTCTCGAGTCAGTAAGAATGCTCCAAGCATGGTTCCAAGACCGAACAAAGCCTCGAAACTTATTGTCAAGAACACGTAGCATGCAATGCTCAATCCAGATACAATTTCAGAGATTCCCTCGGGACTGATTCGAAGTTGAGTCGCGTCGTCAGCATCAAATTGGTTCGGAACAAATCTGGTTAGAAGATTTCGTTCATTGAGCGCTAAAAATGCCCCTGCTAAACTTCCAGTGTACAACGAACTCCACGAAATCGCTTCGTAAAGGGTAGTGTCCGGATCAGCAGAATAGACAAACCCAAACATCAGACTTATCCAGAAACCAAAGTGCATCAGCAGCAGTGATTCAAGTCGACCTGTAGACCAAGCGTGGACAATGAGTCCGAACATGAAGATTGCAGGAACCCATCCAAGGCTCGAAAGAACAGACACGACTCCAACAAAGGTCCATGCGGTGATTGCAGGCCATGGAACAAGTTCTCGTTTTCCTCTGCTTTCATTGTATAGTTTTGTATCGATAATCCAAATGGCAATCATTTGGACGAGAATTAAGAATCCAGAAAGACGTGCGAACCCAGGTACTTCCATCTCAGCTAGAGAACGTGCGAATGAAGAATCGACTGTTTCAATCAGTTGTTCCATAATTCCTGGATTTGTTAACCAGGCATCGGACTGAACAAGATAGACGAGGGGTGAGAGCATGAGCGGCCACACATGGTTGTACTGGAGGCTTCTTGCAGTTACGAGAATCATCATTGATACAATCAACAGGCCACCTGAAGTATCCAAACATGCTAGGGCGAGTAGACCTACCATTGCCCATCCGTCTGCAGTTTTAGAAATTGCTTCCCTATCGAGACCTCGTTTGGTAATCAGTCGATTCACATACAGAGGTGCGCTCAAGATGATCAGATCGAGTATCACTGAGGCGGTGAAAATCCCCGTTTCTTGTTCCGAGGAAAGAGAATCATATCCTCGAATGGCGGAGAACAAAAGACTGAGTGGGACAACGACCGTGAACAGTGCCCAAATTCCAGCTGCTCTGGTTCGGGATGAAATCACCTTCATGCTTTGTACTTCAGACACGAGTCCGATGACTGGGATGACGATCAAGCAAAACCAGAACTCGGCAATCATAACGTCGACTGCTGCAAGCAACCGGTCGTCGTTCAAGTTGAAACCATAGTCGAAGATTCCTGAAATCGATACCACACTGAGGGTCATCATGAGGAAGGGAATAATAAGAGAAATCCTCGTAATTTGGCTCCATGAGTGGGATTTTTCCCATTCTTGGTCTGGTGCTCCAATATTTGATGAGGTGACCCAAGCATTGGTTTCAGGGTTGTAGGTTGGAGTGTTTTTTACCAATCGATTGGTAGAATTGAACAACAATCCGAGGTCCAACTCCACCGTACGATAGGCGTACAGAGATACATAACTTAAGCCCCCAAGAATGAAGACTTGGTAGTTGAAATATTCAGGAAGTGGCGTGTTTGTAAGCGCATCTGGGAGTTGAAATTGGTCCAAGAATACTAAAATAATCATTGCAATGAACGTAACCAGTGTCATCAATGTCGCTTGTTCTCGTTCTTTGTACGAACTCTCACTGGTAAGTCCTGCAAATGAATCCCTGGCCAAATACAACATATAGCCAATGAATATCCAAGGCATGAACCATTCCTCAGCCTGCAGGATTGTACGTGAAAGAATCACTGAAGACAACATAATCAGATGTACCGACATCGATATTTTGTCCAGTCTTCGTGCAAATTCTGCGATAATGAACAGTGCGATTGGAATGAGAACGTGCATTCCATTGAATCCGAAAGTTTCGGAAAGAGGTAGTTCAGTTTCTCGGAGATACCCTGCATAAAAGTCGGTGATGAAGTATGCCAAGGCCAATGCGGAGACTGTGAGGTCTGCCACCCACCGACGCGTGGCTTTGGAAATGAACAACATGTATGGAATCATCACTAAGGTGACCGCCCATGGGATTGTGCTTCCGTCATTGGGCAGCAATGCAAGCGCGAAGGCCAAGCCGACTGGCATCCAAGGCACTCGTCTGTTGATGACCGCTGGGAAGTAGAACACGAGTACTGCAATCCAAAGAGCAACAGAAAGCCCAATGTATGATTCAAGACCGATTTCATGCGGCTTGAACGGTCCAAGGTGGAGGTTGAGGTTGTCTGCACGAGCATACATAATGGCAAAGAGCACCTCGCCAACCAACAGGATCGATGCTTTTTGGATTAATTCTGACCGTAATTCTTCACGGGATGCATAGTATCCTTGAATGGCAATAATGAACACCAACAGGGACAGTGCTCCGCCTTCTCCACCAACTTCAACGTTAGTGTTGTACAGTTCAAACAGAATCGGCGTGAGTCCAGATGCTACGGCTACCACGACGAAATTGAATGATTTATTTGAGCGAAGGGCCAGTTCCATTGAGAGGAAACAGAGGACGATGAGGGATATTCCAAATTCATACGAAATCTCGTTGTTTGTCCATTCCATCCATGGCCCAATTCCGGCTCCAATAAGCGTGACAATCGGGGCATATGCAGCAACAGCCCTACCAAAGCCTGTGGCGCCTTTGAACCGTTTGAGGAGTTGGAGTTCCACCAATGCGACCAGTACCAACGCTGCCGTTTGAACATAGATTCCATTGGCGTTGGGTTGCCATTCATTTTCAGTTAAGTTCCCAAACACACTCACTTCTCCGGCGGCTATTTCTATCAGCCATCGCGCCCCCCAAATCGCTCCTATAGTGGCGAAAAAGAAGGCAATTCCCAGCATGTAGTCTTGTACTTCATACAGAACATGGTCGTTCTTTTTACTCTGTAATTCGATCCAACCAATGACGATGGCAGCCGAAAAGGTGCCTCCAAGGAAGATAATCAAGAAATCATCGGTCGTTGTATCGCCACTGAATGCAATACTCACCAATCCAAACCAAATCGCTCCCAATGCAATGAGCATCATAATCAATTGTGAAAACTTCATCAGGGTACGTTCAGCATAATCCATTTTTTGCCCGGGAATCTGGACATTGAGCGGCTGGTCTTCCGGGAGGGTGTTCGAATAAATCGCGTGCGATGGGGATGGAACTGGACCAGCAGTTCTTGCTACTAAACCACTCGTTGAGGAGGTCTGATTGGTCGCACGTGTCGGCGCAGTTCGTCGTGGAGCAGGCATTATAATCGCAGTTAGTAGCAGAGTTGAGGTAATAAAAATTCACCCGTTCTTTAACTTTCCAAGCCCTTTTTGAAGAAATTCCAAAATTACGGGGGCTGAACTTTTATTCAATGGGTTCAAAAGTCAAAAGCGGTAGGCTATGCTGGTGAAGTTATGTCTCCAATCCGTAAAATTTTGACCGTCTTTTGTCTCAGCATCATGGTATTTCCAACACTGGCAATGGCAGTTCCTGTTTCGATACCCTCTGAAACCTCCGAAGAAACCGGTTGGTGGGTTGAAACCACGGTCGACAAGAACGGCAATGGAATTGGTGACATGATCGAAGTTCACAAAGACAGCCCCTACTTCTTAGATGAGGAAAATACACTTCCTCTCATCATTGACTTTGACCACACGCCCGGACTTGAGGACATTGCAATGCTCGAGCGTGAAGTCGAATTCCAACATCAGTGGACCCTTGAAGGAATTGATGCCCTCGCAGGACGAGTTCCCGTTGACCGTATCCTTGATGCATCCATTCTCCCCGGTGTCGTAATGCTGGAACTCGATGGAATTTTGACCACCTCGAACGGTGACGCTGCTGTCTTGCATGGTGTTGACACCGTATGGTCTGATACCGGCTACGACGGTGCAGGTTCTGCTGTTGCGATCATCGATACTGGAATTGACGGCGCTCACGCCAGTTTAGACGACCTCGATGATGATAATTCGACCATGGATCCGAAGGTCATTGCATTTTATGACCCCGTCAACAACCCAAGCCTCACCAACGGAACTGAAGTCTTCCCTTATGACGACCAAGGACACGGTTCTCACTGTGCCGGAACCACCGCTGGAACAGGTGCACCGAATTACGAACACATTGGGATGGCTCCACAAGCCTTCCTCGTTGGCGTGAAGGTGCTTGATGCAGGCGGCTCAGGTTCGTTTGCTACTGTCATGGCAGGAATGGAGTGGACGGTTGAAAACCGATATCAATTCAACATTCGCGCTGCCTCGATGAGCCTTGGAGGCCCTGGAGCGATTGAATGGACCTCTTCTGAAGAAGACAGTGTGAATCGATATGCCAACGAAATGATGGCTGCAGGCATTGCCATCTTTATCGCTGCTGGAAACAACGGCGTATCCGCCCAAATCGGTACACCCGGCTCTGCTGAAGACGCTATCACAGTTGGTGCGCTCGACAAGAATTCTGCTATTGCTGTCTACTCCAGCCAGGGTCCGACAGAAGAAGGGCGAGTGAAACCAAACGTCGCATATGTCGGCAGCAGTGTTATGTCGGTCGCTTTCAACACTGGAGACCAATATACTGACATGTCCGGAACTTCGATGGCGACTCCCGGTGCAGCAGGTGTTGCAGCTTTGATGTATCAGGCAAACCCTGACCTTTCACCGTTTGACATTCGTAATATCATGCAGGAAACCGCAACGTATCGAATGTGTAATTACATGTTTGCCAACGAACCTTGTGCAGAAGATTTGATTCCAAAGAATCGTCAGAACAATGTCTACGGCCATGGAGAAGTCCGGGCGCTTGACGCAGTGTATGAAGCAGCAGAACGCGATTATGAATTCGACTCGTCTATTGAAGTCGCCATCACGACTGAAATCGGCATGGATAATCGCATGCATCTTTTCCCGAGCGATGAAATTTCTTTTGACGCTCTTGGCGGAGTTGACACCATCCAGTGGCGCAGCAACCATCTACGCGACGACTGGTCCAACCTCCACAGTTTTGATAGCGACGCTTCTGGAACCCTCGAGGCAATTGACATCATCCACCAACTCGAGCACCTCCCTGGAACAGAATTGGAGGGTAATCACACGCTTTCATTCCGCGGGCTGAAGTCCAACGGTAGCGACAGTTACATGTCTTCACCGCTTGTCACAATCAACATCATGCTGATGGATACAGCATCTGCATTTGATGAATCCGAGGTCTCCTCTTCTGGCTTTGGCGAAAACGGTAAACTCATTGCGGCAGCCATGGTCATTGTCATCTTCTTGATCGTGCTTCTTGTCGTGAGCGTCATTTCGAACAAGGATGAAGGTACGCTTGCAGGCATTGACTTTTCTCAACTTGGTGACGATGACCTTTCATCGATTCTCGATTCAGAAACGACTGATGTCGAAAATTCAAGCAAAAAGACGGATTAGCGGTTTTACCGGCAATGACCTCAAAAGTCAGATGCTGGTGCTTTCTTCATGCGCTGGCCAAAAGACCCGGTTGGCAAAGAGCATCCTTACGTGAACCGTATCTACCGCTGGGTCCGTCGTATCTCACGGGCATTGGTAGGTATTTGGTTCCGCGAAATCAACGTTGTCGATGACGAAAACATCCCACCGCAAGGGGGTGTGATTTTCATCGCATGGCACCCCAGTGGTCTGATTGATCCCATGCTCATGCATGCAACCTTGCCGGGTAGGTTGTCAATGATTGCCAAACACACGCTGTTTAAAGTTCCGATTTTGGGGTGGCTCATTGGACGAGCAGGAGCGGTTCCAATCGAACGTTCACAGGACAGTTCAGACGTCCAAGGTTCTAAACAACGCAATGCGGAGCAATTGTCGAACGTGTCATCCATTGTCGCAAATGGTGGGCGTCTGATTATTTTCCCTGAGGGGATGTCTCACACCGATTCCACGGTGAAACGGGCACGCTCAGGCGCAGCCAGAATTCTTCTTGCAGCACGTAAAGAAGCCCAGCGCCGAGGTCTCTCAGAACCACAACTGGTTCCAGTAGGTTTGCACTATTCGGATTCTCAGACGTTTCGAGAACGGGCAGCGGTTGTGATTGAACGCTCGATGAACTTTGACCCAATTCCTGACCATGATGATGAGGAAGAACGTAACCGTCTTGAGAGAGAATGGGTTACAAACGTGACGGGAATGATCGAAGTTGAATTGAAACGAGCAAGCCTTTCCAAGACGTCCTGGGACGAGCGGACGCTGATTTGGAAAGGAAGAAGCTTGGCTTACGCAGAACGTTTCAGACAGTCAGGTGAAAAAATTACCAAACCAACGTATGCTGAATCGGTTCAAGGCGCTCGACGCATTCGTGCAGGATGGGAATATTTGGCCGAGCACGACCCCGCTACAACCTCCAAACTGGTAGAGGACTGCAACCATCACTTCAAAGAACTTGAACGGCGAGAATTAACCCCTTTTGACGTTGATTCACGCCCGGAGCGATTGACGAGGGGGCAATTCTCCAAACTTTTGTTTGGCTGGTTGTGGGCAGGTGTGTGGATGTTTGGACTCATCACATCCAGTGCTTTAATCGGAAACTTAGCCCCTTACAGAGCCAACGGCGTTGCCATCAATGTCATGAAAAAGCGCGGTGCTGGCAAATCGGTAATCGGCACGCTTAAGGTCGTATCAGCCGTCATTTTCTTCCCACTTTGGTGGCTGTTCGCTTCGGGTTGTATGACGTGGCTGCTTCTTTCAAATGCGAGTCCAGTCAACGAGATTTTGCGATTGCATTGGTTGCTTGAAAGTTTGACAGATTTACCCGTATTTCTGGTATTCAGTATCTTCTTTATTTGGTGGCCAACATCTGGTAAATTACATCTTAAATTGTATGCAAAACTCGTGATAAAAACTCGCGCAATTCGGCGATGGAATGCGTGGAAGGATGAAGAAAATAATTGGGGTGAATTGGTGACTCGTCAACGCCAACTTGCTGGACGTTTGGTCGGCTTAGGCGAGGGTCTTGTGCTCCCCGGAGACGCAGAATGGAATGACCCGCCTGCGGGCGAAGAAGACGTTGTTTCGGTACAAAAAAGGCATGTTTCCGGTATTGGAGCGGCGTAACTGGAGTGCCTTCCGCTTCACAGCACTCCCTTATGTTGATATGCTCACGCTTCTACGTCGCTTCGGCGACGGGTATGGTGGGCAGTGAATACGTTGAGATGATTCCATCTCCAGACAAGACAATTTGGTCCGCTGAAGTCAATGGTTCAGCTGTCGATGTCCTAGCCCCATCCAACGCAATACTCCTCGATGTTCTGCGCAATCAGGTTGGAACTTTAGGTGTGAAACGAGGTTGTGATTTAGGTACATGCGGATGCTGTACTGTCATGATCGACGGTTCGCCTCGCCTTTCGTGCCTCTGCCTTGCAGGTCAGGTTCAAGGCACTTCAATCATAACAGTCGAAGGCTTGTCAGAAGGCGCACATCTTGCCCCAATTCAGTCGTGTTTCTCCAAGCACGGCGGTTCTCAATGCGGTTTTTGCACCCCGGGATTCCTCATCTCAGCACAAGCATTGTTGAACGAAAACGACGCTCCTACTCATCAAGAAATTGCATGCGCTATCGAAGGGAACCTTTGCCGGTGCACGGGTTATCAACAAATCATTGACTCGATTCAAGCAGCTGCTTCCATTCACCGCGGTGAGACTATGCCTGACGCCCCCGCAAGCGATCCACATCCAGACCCGCACCCATCAGGTCCCGAAGAACCAAACATGCCTCCGGGCCACGCAAGGTGAGCGCATGACAGGTGGATATCGTCAACAACCTGGAGGGGCAGGTCCCACCACGCGTAAAGACGGTAAGCGAGTCGCAGGAAAGCAAGCGTTCCCTCCACCCGGTTCTGGTGGTTCAGACCCAGTAATGAAGCCCCGTGATTTAGATTTCATTCCAGAATCGGTAGGTGGAAAGGAACCTCAACCAGCGGGCTCCCACATTCACGACCGTGCCCGAACTGGAACAACTGTTGGAAAAGAAATACCGCTGGTTGATTCCAACGCAAAGGTAACCGGTCAGGCATGGTACGGTGATGACGTTCGTCTTCCAAACGAGATTATCGGGAAGATTTTACGTTCTCCCCATCACTACGCTCGAATAAAATCCATTGATACGACCCGTGTCGAAGCGCTTCCAGGCGTCATTGCTGTGGCGACTGGAGAAGATTCACCGCACCGTTTCGGCGTCTTACCTGTCACCAAGGATGAACATGCAATGGCGGTTGAAAAAGTCCGTCACGTCGGGGACTTGGTCGCTTGCGTCGCAGCAATTGACGAGGCTACAGCAATGGCTGCTCTCAACTTATTTGATATCGAGTGGGAAATACTTGAACCGGTTTTTGACCCCAAAAAAGGACTTGAGGACACGGATGAACCAATTCATTGGAGAGGAAAGTATCACTTGGCTCGTACCAACGTCCAAAAGCGGGTGTTCCAAGAGTTTGGTGACCGCTCTTTGGTTGAGACACCTCATGCAGAATCCCACGGGAAGTGGAGTATGGCAGGGGTTCATCACGGATTCACTGAACCGCATGCGGTGGTTGCTCACTGGGATCCAAACGGTCGATTGCAACTCTACACGCCTCAACAGGTCCCTCACTACACGCATCGTGCGCTCTCGACAGTTCTCGATGTCCCTATGCATCAAATCAACGTCATCAGAACATTTGTCGGAGGTGGATTTGGTGGCAAATCCGACCCGTTCCCTCATGAAATGTGTGCTGCAATGCTCTCACGCAAATCTGGCCGACCTGTTCGTATCACTTTTGACCGTGAAGAAGTCTACTGGATTAACAGGGGCCGACACCCGAGCCATATCGAAGTCAAGATGTCGGCTGATGAAGACGCCCGAATATCTGGCTTCGATATCGACGCTCTAATCGACGGGGGGGGATTTGCATCCTTTGGACACGTGACATCATACTACAACGGTGTTTTAGCAACTGCACCGTACGAGCTCGGTTCGTTTCACTACACTGGGGCACGCGTGTGGACCAACAAACCTGCTTCTGGTGCTATGCGTGGTCACGGTGCAGTCAATACTCGGTGTGCTGTTGAGGTCGGCCTTGATGAAATGGCAGAAACAATGCAAGTCGATCCAATCGACCTTCGCTTAGCGAATCTTCTTCCTCCACACAGTCGGACAATCACCGGTTTTCGAATCACTTCTAACGGAATGCGCCAAGCCTTGGAACAGGTACGGGAAGGTTCGAATTGGGATACGAAATTCCGACAGTTACCGCTCGGCAAGGGAATTGGAATTGGCTGTGGATTCTTTATTTCCGGTTCTGGTCTCCCTATACACTGGGACCCCAACCGATTCCCACATGCAACCGTTCACATTCAAGTGGACATGGACGGAGGCGTTACTGTCCATACGGGGGCGGCTGACATCGGTCAAGGTTCTACGACGGCTGTCGCCCAAGTGATTGCAGAAGTGTTGGCATTACCGATTGAAATGATTCACGTTCGTAGCCATGAAAGCGATACTTCACCGGTTGACTTGGGTTCGTATTCAAGCCGAGTCACCTTCATGAACGCCAATGCTGCGATTCGTGCAGCTCTGGAAATCCGCGATAAGATTCTGAATGCTGCTTGGGAGATTCTCGGCTACCATCCAGACAACCTTGTTCTCAACGACCGCCGAATCTACTACAAACACGACCCTGCAATCGGAGTTTCCTATCTCAAAGCCCTGCATAAAGCCCAAGAAGACAAAGGTTCGTTAATTGCGAGCGGGGCTTACAGGTCTCCCCCGATGGGAGGTGTTCACAAGGGCGCAGCAGCAGGATTAGCCCCGGCTTACTCGTTCTCCTCGTATGTGGCAGAAGTCGATGTTGATGTTGAAACCGGCATCATTCGCTGCACCAACGTTTGGGCCGCTCACGATTGTGGAAAAGCTCTCAACCCGCTGGCGGTCAAAGGCCAAATCATTGGTTCGTGCCACATGGGGTTAGGCCAGGTGCTCTCTGAGCAGATGGTCTACGGCCGTACTGGACATTTACAAAATGCGAATCTCCTTGATTACAAAATCCCTTCAGTTCATGAAATGCCACACGTCGAACCCATCATCATCGAGTCAAGTGACCCTGAAGGTCCTTTCGGAGCCAAAGAAGCAGGCGAAGGTCCCCTTTTGCCAATTCTTCCCGCAGTTGTCAACGCAGTATACGATGCGATTGGAATACGTCTGCGCACCCTTCCATTAACACCTGATGTTGTTTTCAAAGGGATTGAGCGAGCGATTCGCAAACTCAAAATCGACGACCCGTGCGACTTACCTTCGCCGCGTCTTGAACACGGGCCTCTGCAAGCGAAACTGGTTGCTCGCGCAACGGAACACAATGTCCGAGACAGAGCCCGCCAACGAACTGAAGATACTTCGCCGTACGTGAACGGTGTGCTGTTCGGCTTTGATCCGAACATTCCACTCGAAGACCAAGTTGAAGGCTGGCGAACCGCCACCGAACCCGACCCTGAGCAATTGGCTGCACTCGGCCTTGCAGGTCGTGCTTGGCTAAAGAAAGAACAACGTCAGATGGGAGGCGAAAACTAATGCTGATGCCACCGTTTATTCTCCACCATCCAAAAACCGTTGAAGAAGCGTGCCAGATTGCAGGTCAATTAATCGACGAGGGTGAAGAATTTGACTGGGTTGCGGGGGGCACAGATTTGCTTCCAAACTACAAATGGCACATCAATCCAAAACCCCACGTTATTTCACTTGCGAACATCGAAGGCACCGACATCCTCTCACCCACAGAAATTGGCTGCATGGCTCGATTAGTTGACCTAACTTCTGACAATGACATCCATCCACTTGTCGCTCAAGCGGCCAGTAAAGTCGCCTCGTCACTGATTCGAAGAAATGCAACGCTGGGTGGCAACCTTTGCCTTGACACCCGTTGTTTCTGGTACAATCAAGGCGAAGATTGGCGCCGCTCGATTGAGTGGTGTCACAAAGCCGATTGTGGAACCGGTGCAGATTGCCGAGTGATTCCAAACCAAAACACGTTGTGTGTCGCCACTTACCAAGGTGACATTGCTCCCTCGTTGATGGTGTTGGATGCAGAGGTACACTTGATTGGCCCCAATGGCTTGAGGACCATGCCATTGGCGGAATTCTATCAACTGGACGGGATGAAAAAGAATGTCCTCGAACAAGGGGAATTCCTTCTCAAAGTCACACTTCCTGAGCAAGCAAGTCAGCGTACCGGTTCGTATCAAAAACTTCGTGTTCGAGATACTTGGGATTTCCCGGAAGCAGGTGTGGCCGCCTCTTGGATTCCTGGAGATATGGAAACATTGCAACTTGCGACAACTGCGTTGGAGTCGATTCCACGGCGTCATCCCGAGGAAGTTACTCAAATGCTTTCAGACGGTTGGGAAGG
>DAME01000002.1:0-70140 GCA_002499545.1 Euryarchaeota archaeon UBA88 | reverse complement strand
TCGTTGCCTCCACGATATCGAAAGTCAATGGTTCGTGTTTTGACGAAGCGAGCGGTTGAAGGTATGCTTGAATGAGGTGATGACATGCAGCCACTGACTCGAATTTCCGCTGTATCGGTTCTTCTTTTGCTTTCGCTGTGTGCAGTTCCCCCTGCGGCTGCGCAATCTCCAATCGAAGGCCCGTCGTGGACACTCGGTTGGACAACTGACATGGATTCTCCGTACATTGTCGAACTGGATATTGATTGGGATGCAGAAGGTGAAATCGTCGCCTACATCGAAAACACCAGAATGACGCAACTTCAAATTGAACTGACCTATGATTTTGATTCTTGGGTGCCGTTCACATTCAGCGGTCCTGATTCACTGAGCGTTGGCGCTAATGCTAACGAATCGTTCACTCTTAAGTTTGGGTCACTCGATGACGACGATACGAGGGAATACAGCCCCAGTAATACGACACGTTTGACAGTATCAGCGGAAGAAAAGGTTGGCGATACATCGGCCAGTACACAAGAGATTGAAGGTGACTTGGGGGTACCTCAAGTGTTTGACCTTCGCCCAGATGTGACGCTTCCTGAAGAGAAGTTACATGCCGGATCTTGGATTGAAATCTCAGCTCAAATCATCAACAACGGTAACAGCAAAGATGCGGTTAAGGAGGCGTCAGTTCAGTTCAGAAGTTGCCCTCATTTGTCCATGGATGGTGTCATCGACCTTGCGAACACAGTGGTTGAAACAACCGATGCACAAGGCGGTAAGAATACGTTTGTGACGTTGCGAATCGATGCTTCAGAAAGCCAACAACAACGAGTGTGCGAGGTGACGCTGTCTCTCGTATCCGAAGGCGATGATATTGGCCGAAGTACCACGTTTGACCTTGAGGTTCAAGCCGTTGAATCATCACCTACCACGGGTTCTACAGGTGGGTCTTCTTCAAACACCGATGATTCAGATTCCAGCTTATCGCAAGAATCGAACGCTCTACCTTGGCTTGGAGGGATTGAAACATTATCGCTGATTGGTCTTGTTTCTCTTCGCAAGAGGATTGATGATTAAAAAATCCCCGTAAGTGATATTTTCTCACTTTTTGGGCTCGTAACCACGATTAAGAAAAGGAGAGTTGAGGTTTTTACTCCTCTATTAATCTGTGGTTTCAAATCATGCATGAAGAACCATTAAGAGTGGAGCATTGCTCCCACGCTTGTTCATAGTGTTCATTTGAACCGCATCATGTAAAGGAGGGATATATTTGGCAGAAGAAGAATCATCCAAATTGACCGTCGAAACATGGCTCAAAGTAGGACTCGTATCATCACTGTTTTTGTCGGTTCTTGTCATTGGACTGGTCAGTATTGACAAGACGACGGTCCTTTCACCATACAACAATGCCGCAGACGAATATTCGATGCAACAACTCACAGAGATGCGAGACGTCGTGGATTCACGAGGTTATAGCATCGCCAACACAATGTCCACACCAATGCTGGTCAATGACTGGAACGATCCTCATCGCACCATGCTCATCATCGCAGGTCCAGAAAAGCCGTTCGATGCTGCCGAAGCATCCGCTATCCATGATTTCGTCACTGAAAAAGGCGGAAAAGTCATCCTCGCTGCAAGTTCGACCAACGCTCAACTGGTTGCATCGGAATTTGGTGTCAAGTTCTTTGACGCACCCGTGTTCGACGATCAACGGTATTACGAAGTCGAAAATGAACTCGGTGAGTTAGAGAATCCTGATTATCGAAGACTCTGGGCTGCAGCAAGCGTGAACGAAAACATCAGCGAGATGGGTGATGAGCGCTTAATTCCATGCTCACAAGCCAACGTCGATGCCGCTCAAGTCGAGGATTGCCGGATGCCGGTTCTTTTCCACCGCCCGACTGCAATTCAAGTACTTGATGAACAAACCGAATCGAATCGTGATGTCGATATTCTCGCCGCAGCATCAACCTCCGCTCGGGTGGCTAAAGATACGGCCAACATCGACAGTCCCCTCAACCCTACTCTTGGAGAAGGGATGACGGGTCTCATCATCCGAATCAACTATCCTGTTGAGAACGTCCTCGATGTAAAACCTAACAATGACTTTGGGGAAATCAGCGTTACAGGTTCAATCGTATTCGTATCCGACCACTCAGTTCTCGCGAACCACTTGTGGGATGCTGATTTGGCCGAAGAAAGCGGCTACCTACAGTGTAACAATCCAGCTTATGTCGATAACGGCCATAATTGCTGGGATACAGACCCGAACGGCCTTTCTTCATCCCAAGGCGACACCACATGGTTCGGGAACAGCGAATACTTCACTGCTCTGATGTACGACATGATGGAATTCGATAACCAAGAACTGTCAACCACTATCACCCGTTCTGCGTCTGAATTTTTCATCGTATTCGATGAAAGCCGTCACGTGTCAAGCCCTCTTCTTTCTCCGTTCACCGAAGCAATGGGTGCCGTTGTTCTACTTACCAGCGACGTTGTTCTCAAGTGGTTGATTATCCTCAATCTCTTCGCTCTTCTCGCCATTGCTATCATGGTTGTTCCAGAAAAGGAAAATTGGCGGCACGTGTTTGACTTAACTCGATTCCGTGAACGCCCCAAGAAGGTTGATGCATCGCAGTACCAACTCCGTACCCGAGAAGCCTTCCTTTCCAAAGTACGTCAATTCAATGACATGACGCGTGATGAATTCATGCGTAAAACCCCTGCGGAAGTCATGCAAATGGTTCGTGACCCGCGCTTGGTTGAACTGATCAGTTCTAACCGCACCTACTCCAACGAAGAATTAAGGGAACTTATCCCGCAAATACGACGTTGGGGAAATTGATAATTGGAGGAAAATAGACATGCAACCCCCCGCACCCCCCGCAGCCCCGCCCGCGCCAGCGCCAGCAATGCCTGTGGCCCCAGCAGCACCTGCCATGCCTGTAGCACCAGCAGCGCCAATGCCAGCGGCACCTATGCCCGCAGCAGCGCCGCCAATGCCAGCAGCACCAGCAGCGCCGCCGATGCCAGCAGCACCAGCAGCAATGGCCGCTCCGGCCCAGCCGAAGCACCAGAACACACCTGAAACCCGTGATAAACTCAAGGCAGTCGGTTCGATTTGCCAAGCTATCGCAGCTGAAGTTCAGAAAGTAATTATTGGAAAGGCCCACGTCATCGACAATGTGTTGATTGACATTCTTTCCAACGGTAACCTTCTGTTCGAAGATTATCCCGGTTTGGCGAAGACGTTGATGACCAACACTTTCGCTGATGCACTGGGTTGTGACTTCAAGCGTGTACAATTTACGCCTGACTTGCTACCTGCAGACATTACTGGTACCAACATTTACGACGCCAAGAAGGGTGAATTCACTTTCAAACCAGGACCTCTGTTCTGTAACCTTCTCCTTGCTGACGAGATTAACCGTGCTCCGCCAAAGACCCAAGCAGCATTGCTTGAGGCTATGCAAGAGAAGCAGGTGACCATCGGTACTGTGACCCACAAACTTCCAGCACCGTTCATTGTTATGGCAACTCAAAACCCTGTCGAACAAGAAGGTACCTACCCACTTCCAGAAGCACAACTTGACCGATTCATGTTCAAGATGTCTGTTGGTTATCCCGACCGTGCTGATGAAGACGAAATCCTCGCCCGACGTATTGCTCGTGGAAAGGACGCAGTTGAAGTTGAAGTCATCACCAGTCCTGAGAAAGTCATTGCTATGCAACAAGCATGCGAAAGCGTGTATGTTGACCCTGCATTGCGAATGTACATGGTTGAAGTTGTTTCCCGAACCCGTGAAGATCCACGTGTTTTGGTCGGAGCCTCACCCCGTGGTTCTCAAGCATTGCTCAAGACTTCTCGAGCTGCTGCCGCTCTTCGTGGTCGCGACTTCGTCACCCCCGATGACGTCAAGACGATCGCAGAACTTGCACTCGCTCACCGTATCATTTTGAAGCCAGAACACCAAATCAAAGGTTTGGAGTCTGGTGAAGTGATTCAAACCATCTTGCGAGAAGTACCTGTACCAACTGTTTGATTGTTTTTGAACAATTTTTGAGGTGAATTTGATGTGGAGTCGTAAGTCTGCAATGTTGGGAAGTTTGGCTATTGCCATGTATTTGCTTGGGTTGACCTTGCGAAATTCTCAACTTGTCACGATTGCGGTTGTCATCTTCGTTTTCTTGACTTGGGCTGCCTTGTTCGGTGGTCACGCTGACGTTGCCGCAACCGGCCGTCGTGCTGATGAATGGTCTGGAGAAGAAGGTGTGGCACTAAGCAGCGTTTCTGCTATGCGAAAACTCTCGAGTGCTCGTATTTTTGAAGACGGCGAGCTCAACATTACGCTGAGGATGCAAAACCATTCCTCGCTGCCAAAAATCCTCGAAGTTCGAGATCGAGTTCCTGAAGTCATGCGCATCAAGGATGGTGCGAATTACATTTTGATGGAACTCGGCCCACGCCGTGAAACTTTCATTGAATACACCGTTGAGTGCCCTCTCCGAGGCTTCTACAGTGTTGGACCTGTGGCTGTCAGGATCCAAGACCCCTTCGGACTGTTCCACAAGGAAAAAGAATTGCATGTCTACAATGATTTCCTCGTGTTCCCGAAGATGGAAGACCTCAAAGAAACCTTCGTTAAATCTCGTGTTCCAAAGATTTTCACGGGCGCTGTCAACATCCGACAACCCGGACCAGGGTCTGAATTTTACTCTCTCCGAGAGTATTTCGAAGGCGATTCATTCCGAGCCATCAACTGGTCGGCGTACGCTCGCTCTGGGAAACTAATGGTCAACGAGCGAGAGCGTGATGCAGTTTCTGACATCATCATCATCGTTGACTCTCGATCGGTTGCTGAAACCGGACCGGTGTCACGCAATGCGCTGGTGTACTCCACTCGAGCAGCGGCTTCACTTGCAAAGTACTTCCTCGGTCGAAGAGATTCGGTCGGAGTGATTGTTTACGGCGAGGAAGTTGTGAGCGTTGACCGAGATACCGGTAAGAAACAACTCTATGTAATTTTGACCAAACTTGCTGGTGCAGTTGCCCGTGGCAACATTCCACTCCAGGTTGTAGTCAACAGAATTTTACCGCACATCAACAAAGGAAGTCCAATCATCTTCTTGTCCAATCTCGAAGATGACCCAACCATCGTCAATGCCCTACGAGACTTCCGAGCCCGCGATTTCGATGTTACGGTTTTGACACCTTCATCGCTTGAGTTTGAATTCGATGCACGACGCATTGACAGGACAGGTTACGAAGTTATGAAAACAGAGCGTGATGTACTGATCAGCGAACTCCGCAGTCTAGGTGTGAACATCATGGACTGGGAGCCGGATATGCTTCTCTCTACCGCACTTGCAGGGGCAAGAGGATTTTGAGGTGACAATATGACTGTATCACGACCTTCCAGCGACACTTCTCACCTGTATGACGGTAAAACCGTACGTTCTTCTGCTCCATCACGCAAGAAAGCAGCAGGACAGATTGGTTCAGGAAGCGATATCCCGACCGACGCAATTCCACAAGTTGAAATTCCAAGTTTCATCGAAAGTCTTCTTGGTGGACCTCTCGTACCAAAAACTAAGTTCTTGCCGCCCGATAAGATGGTGCAAAACCTGCAACTTGGCGTGTACGGTATTTTGGTTGCCCTCGCACTTCTCACCTACATGATTTCACCTGCTGAAGGGACCATGTGGTACATGTTCACCGGTAGCTTAACCATCGCTACGGTGTTCCAACTTATCCTGATTGTTGGAGCCACTGGAACCGGATTCTGGGGGACCTTCCAACGCGATGGGCGTTTCCTCTTGGTAAGCAACCTTCTGTTTATTCTCGCAATTCTTCGTTTCGCTTCTTCAAAGGTCACGCTCTCAAACGACGTGCTGCAACTACAAGACAATCCCTTCATGCTGTCTGCACTGGTTGTTGTTTACGCAGTGATGCTCATCATGTACTTTGAATTGACCAACGGTGTTTTACGATACTCAATGCTTGACACCAGTATCCGCACAAACGAAGTTTACGTTATGAATCCGAAGAAAATCGTTGGAAAATACCACCGTTCCCTTCTCATCAACCCAATCATCGCAACCATTCTGGCAACCATTGTACTTTCTGCCAACACTATTCTTCCATGGTTTGTCGGAATTCTTTCCCAAGATACCGCCCTTCGAATGGAAGAGTCGGTTGAACTCATCTCGGTCTACGGTGTTGCTCTTGGTACTTTCTTCGTGTTCTGCGTCGTAGGCGGTCTGTTCGCCCTCAACTTGCCTACGCATTTGCAAAACTACCGTGAGAAGCGAGCTGAGTGAATTCAGTTACGAATGCTCAATTCGAGAGTCTTCGACAGAGTCTTGAGCAGTCGATGAACGTCATGTGATACCGACAGCAACCGTATTGCGTGGTCGGTGTTTGAGAGTAGTTCAATGTCGAGATCTTCAATCATTTTTGAAGAAAGTAATGACTCAGACGGTTGAGGTAATTTATTGCCTACTAAGGAGACTAATGCACCATATTCGTTAACTTGGGGCTCTTCAAAGCGAAGTGTAACCAGTTCGAGTGCCTTTGGCAAATCATGCTGTGACACGACCCATGAGATTTCTCTCGGTTGAGAACTTAGGCTCCAGCAAGGAATTTCTGCTTCAGCGAAGTCCAATAAAACCCGACCGAGTTGCTGGCTTTGCAATTCTAACGAAGAAGTGGTGATGGTTAGCCGTGCCACGCTGGGTAAACAACCGATTGCTTTCACGTGTGGTGAATGAAGGAGGTCTGGTCCGATAATGGTTGACGCCTCGGCCCTCAAGGGGCCGCGCAAATCACGAATTTCGAGAGGAATTCCGACTTCACGCAGCGGTTCGACCGTTGCGGGGTGCAGCACGGGAGTGTCGAGACGAGCGAGTTCCATCGCCTCTCCGTATCCGAGGTACGCTACGGGTTTGCATTCGATACCCCAACGAGGGTTCAGTGGCATCACACCGTCAACATCCTTCCAAAGTATGACTTTGTCAGCATTGACCAAGCGTCCAATGGACGTTGCAGTGTGGTCGCTTCCTCCTCGACCTAACAGTGCCAATTCCCCATCGCTTCCCTCGCCGAACCATCCGGTGATCACTGGAGTTCCAGTGAGTGCACGTCTATCAAGGACGTTCATTGAAGCAACGATGTCTACAGTTGGTGCTCTGTTAGAACCATCGAGTTTCAAACCAATATCCTCTGCACCGACAGGATGTGCGTTGATTCCAGAATTGTAGAGGTGATGGGCAACGACAAGTGCAGACAGACGCTCACCGGCAGCCAAGAGACGATTTGTTGCAATCCAATTGTTTGGACTACGTGCAAGTTCAACCAACGATTGTTCAATCCCCTGCAGTACTTGCGTGAAGAGTCCTGCGCTTGGACCGTCGATAAGGCCGGGGGCAAATCGAAGATGTTGTCGGGATAAATCACTGACCAAGCGACTTGCATATCGTGGTTCTTGGCTGGCTCGCATGAGACGGTCGGTTGTGCCCCAGAGAGCGGAAACAACCAAGATTGATTGTCCAGACCAGTTCTGAATCACTTCAGTTATTCTGTTGAGGTCTGAAATATCTCGAAGGCATGATCCGCCAAATTTGTGGACAGTGACGTGTTCACGCATCGATGAAACCTCCGCGTACTGCTAAATCGGTTAACACCAAGATTGCCATGGCTTCCACGACTGCAACTGCTCTTGGGCCCAGCACCGGGTCGTGACGACCGCCAACGACCAATGGTTCGACGGTATTGGTCGACAAGTTGAGGGTTTGTTGAGAAGATGCAATGCTGGAGGGTGGTTTGAAAGCGACGGAACACCGAATCACGGCACCAGTGGTCAATCCAGCGAGGACTCCATCTGGCTTGTCGCCTTGAAGAACGGGTTTGTCTGCCGTACCTCCCCAAGGGTCATTGTGCTGCAATCCTGTCATTCCAACACTGCTGAAACCTCTGCCGAATTCAACGCCTCGGGCTGCAGGAATCGACATCATGGCTTTTGCTAAAGCGGGCTCCATACCGTCAAACCAAGGTTCGCCGATTCCCAGAGGTGCTCCGGATATCTGAAGGTCGACTCGACTTCCAATCGAATTAGCAGCCGTTTTGTGTTGTTTGACACACTGGACCATCGCACGTGCTGCATCAGGGTCTCTGCATCGCATTTCTTGGCATGCTTCAGTTTCCCATCGCGGAGGGCATTCATCCATTGGCTTAGCTCGAACATCACCGATTACGCCGACCTGGGCTTCGACCGATATGCCAAGCGTGTTGATCAAAGGAGAGAGAAACGCAGCTGATGCGACCAATGCTGCGGTGAGTCGAGCACTGGAAGTCCCACCACCGCGAAGGTCAGCCTCACCGTTGGTTCGCTTGTGCATTACCATGTCTTGATGGCCTGGGCGAGGGTGGTCAGGAAGGAAACTGTAGTCCCTGGATTTGACATCATTGTTATCGATTGAGAGTTCAATCTCCTGTCCATTGGTGACCCCATTCTCTACACCACTCAAAATGTGAACAACGTCCTCTTCCTTGCGTTTGCTGGCGTAACGCCCACCGGGTCTTCGGCTGTTCATCGCACGAACGATTGCATCTTTATCGACGATTAGCCCAGCCGGTACACCGTTGAGGTAGGCGCCCACACGAGGACCGTGACTGGTGCCAAAGAGGGTTAAGCGAACGTGTTCGCCGAGGTGCATGTTCATGCCAATCGATTGAATCGAACAGCCGTTCCTTCAAGAATGTGTGTGCTCACTCTTCTTCGGCACTTTCATCGTTGAGAAACGACGTCTCAATGACCTGTTCTACACTTTTAGAGTTCTCAAGGTAACGGCGCAGGCGGTCACAGGTAGGAGCGCTGACCTTTGGCGCCACGATGACAATCGCATTTCCAGATCCAGTGATCCCAGCAGAACGAGCGCCATTGAGGATTGCATCGTTGGTGAGTTTTCGACCCTCTATATCGTTGAGAACCGCTACAGTTGCACGTCCATTCCAAGTAAGAGCGACCAATTCATTGAATTCTTGGAGTGCTTCAAGTGCCTTTTGAAACGACGCACCGTGAAGTACAAAATCCTCGAGTTCCGGACGTTTCTTTCGCTCGCCTCTGCATGCAATAATCACCACCCAATCCTCGCTACTAGGTCCATCGCCTTGGAACAGCACTCCTTCTTCGATAGTTTCTGCCTGCGGATCGATAAGTTTCCATCCGGGTTTGAGACATGCCCATGCATCATCGATGGAACCCGTCAAGGAGATTCCTGCATTAATTTGAGCCTGCGCCGCCATTTCGACGAAGTCAAAGTCACTGACTTCTGTTTCAGTTGCATGAGCGAGTGCTCGAAGTGCAGCAACGGCTATGGCGGCACTCGATTTCAGCCCTTGACGTGGAGGGACTTTGCTTAAAGTAGCCCAGTGAAGGTCCCCAATTTCTTTGCCAGAAGGTAAAGACAAGCCTTTGGATTGCCACGCATTGAGAATTTCTGGTAGCAGTCCATCAGGGTCCTTGACCGGCCGCTTACTTGGCTTGTCGAGCAACCGAACGGCCACAGGGAGGTCGAGTGCCATGCTGGCACCGTACCCAAGGCCGGCTGCATGCAACAAACTGCAGGCACCGTGAGCTTTTCCGGAACCGAGTACCGCCATTATCTCACCGCTCGGAGACTGCACTCGAAATCGGAGCACCGATGTGCCTCGCTTCCGAATCGCACCAACCAAGAATTTCGTCGCCCGGTTTCACCGTTGTGATTGACAGGGGGACAGAGTCAAGGCCGATGACGCGTACCGTCTCTGCCTGTTGCATGAACATGCAACCTTCTTTATTATTGCCGTCGAGCCACTTTATCAAAACCATTGGTCGGGTTTCAATTTTGAGTCTACCAATCGTGGCACTGCGTTGGGTGCCGTTCTTTGACACAAGCAAAACCTCATCTCCAGTTGAAAGTCCAGCGAGATATTTGGTGGTACCGTCAGCCATTTTCACGTAGGCATTTGGAGGGCCAGCATTGACTCGAAACGGACGTGCTGGGACGAATTCTGAATCCAGTGTTTCTCCGTGAATGAGCACCAAACTCGAGGCAATTGAGCCGGTAAGTAATCCTTCTCCTGGTGAGAGTAATCGCGTCATGTCAATGCAATACCGTTCAGCGATTCCACCGTCCTCAACAGAGGTGATGGTGAGTGTAGAGACTCCCTGAAGTGGTGAATCTGAGGCAGGAAGAGCTCGTTCCTTCACCCGCTCCAATCGTTGAGATTTCACAATTGAAGCAGCTTCCATGAGTTCCTTTTTCGGTTGAATAATGAGGGCATCTACGCCTTTTTCGAGGGCGAAAGCCGCGCCCTGCGCTTGTTCGGGTTGCGTGATCACAGCAGCAATTTTGGTGGGGGTTTGTTGGATTGCTGCCACCATGTTCTCTATTGGAATCATGGCCCAATCGGTGAACTCCACGATCAACCACTCAACGCTTCCAATCAATGAACGGGCTTTGTCTTGACTGGCTTGATTTTCGATGGTGATACGACTGCCAATGATGGCAGATGACATCATGAGATGGTCGCCTTTGAGAGCATAACTCCCCTTTGGAAGTTCGATATTTTCCGAATACAGTGTCCGGTCGAACAGGGTTTGTGCATCAAGGTGTGAATCTATAGAATTACGACTGTCGAGCCAAACTTCCATCAAATCCCTCACAGTTTACACGCTTCAAGTGCTTGTTCAACTGAAGCGTTTTGGTGAACCAGCATTACCAGAGCACGCGCTATTGCTTCAATCTCCGGATGACCGAATACTTGCCGCCCCATGCAGATTCCAGAAGCGCCGGCGTCAAGTGCCATGCGAACCATACTCAGTATTTCTCTTGAATTTCCTGATGATGGACCCCCTGCAACCAATACTGGAATTGGAACTGCAGATGTGACTTTTTGGAAACTCTCTTTGTCCCCAGTCCACGTAGTTTTGGCAGCATCGCAGCCGAGTTCAAAGGCGAGGCGAACGGCATGAGCATTCGCATTGGTTGTATCGCTGGGCATGACTGAAAGGTGTTCACCCCGTGCATAGACCATTCCAAACATCGGAAGGCCGTGCATGAAAGCATCACGACTGACGCTTCCCATTCGTTCCACCATCGTGGCTTCATTTGGACTACCCATGTTGACTTGGCACGAGACACCCATCCCTCCTCGAGCAATCACCTCGTCAGCATTTCCAACCAGCACCTTGTTCGATGCATCTGGGCCAGCATGCCTGGTCGACACTGAAAGGTGAACGACCATGTTCGTCTTGGAGCCCTCACACAGATGACCGTAATGTGACACCACTCCTTTCTGAGCGAGAATTACATCGACGCCTGCTGCAATAAGCGAGCGGATGGTTGCTTCGGTGTCTATCAAACCCTCGACAGGGTAATCAGAGGCACCGTGGTCAATTGGGATCCACACACCGCGCCCGTTCGGCAACAATGTATCAATCCTGTCAGACTTGTCCATGGGTGTGCCAAGTCATTCCTGTTCTCAAGGTTTTGCAATGCTATTCATCGTCTAATTGTTGACTTGCCCACTTCATCATAGCGATTTCAGCCCGGTTCAAGTGCTCTTGTAAGGTCGAGCGAGGGATGTCGATTAATTCAGAAAGTTCCCGTAATTTGATTTTCTTTGGAAGGTCGTAATAACCTGTCGAAGTGGCCATTTTGATGCATTCTATCTGTCGCGGCGTTAGAATACTTTCGACAGCAGTGCGATTATCTCCCATCTCGACCACTTTGACTACATCAGGTGGTAGCATGAGGCGGCAAATTTTGAGGAATTCAGAGATTCCCTCGGGAACACCACGAACGGTAAGGCTAATTCCTTCACCGCCGTACGTGTAAGGCGGTAGGATGTGGATGTTTGAAAATTGAAGTCCTGCTAGAGTGAGTGGGTGAGAATTCCACACCACAATATAGCCGTTTTTTTGGTCTTGGAATGCCGGATCGACGTTTAAAAACGGAACTTCATTCAAATCCTCCGGGCCCATTCCTTCACAGAAATCGGGACGAATCAGTTGCCTGATTCCGTTTTCATCGAGGTCTAGGTGCCCGACAACTTCCAGAGAATGGGCGATTTTAGCGATTGGAGCATATGCCGAAGATGCAACAGTGTCGGCATTCCAACGAAGTTGAATCTCCCTCATGATGAGTACTTTTTCTAATGACATTTAACTTTGAAGCCGGTAAAATTTCAAATCCCCGATTTTGAGTATCGAGGTTGATTCTACATCAGCATGACAGAATGTATAAAGAGCATCGAAAATTACGGGATTCATGAATGAGACTGCGATGATTGAAATCACCGGTTTACAAAGGTACTATGAGACTCCAGCAGGTGTTGTAAAGGCGCTTGATGGCGTGAATCTCGAAATCCACGAGGGTGAACGTGTCATCTTGCTTGGCCCCTCTGGCTCGGGAAAAACCACGCTTTTGAACTGCTTGTCGGCCTTGGATAGTCCGACAGACGGCACTTACGTGTTCAACGGGGGTGAAGTTCCTCGAAAGAACTCAGAAATGATGACTTCTTTCCGAAGAGAAAACATTGGGTATGTGTTTCAATTTTTCAACCTGCTTCAGGACCTTACGGTGCTTGAAAACATTTTCTTAATTCAAGAACTCGCTGGAAAGAAAGATGCCAATCGGGCAAAAGAACTGCTTAAGTTGGTCGGGCTTGAATCCGAGGTTGACCGATTTCCTGGAGAAATCAGTGGAGGTCAGCAGCAGCGTGTGGCAATTGCCCGAAGCATAGCAAAGCGACCAACTCTTCTTCTCGGAGATGAACTTACGGGTAATCTCGATACCGAGACCTCGAACAAAGTTATGCAAGCCTTGGTGAAAGCATGCCAACAAGAAAACATCACCGCGGTCTTTGTTACTCACGATGAAGGACTAACTCGTTTTGCAACTCGCGTGATTCGCATCGACAGTGGTCGAATTGTATCTGATGAGCACATTGAATCTTCAGATGGAAATGAATGATTGTGGTGTTTGTGATGTCGAAATTACTCAACAAACGCTTGGCTCGCAGCCTTTGGCGGACCAAATTACGGCTTTTTGCAGTTGTTTTGATGGTATTTGTAGGCGTTTTTGCAGGTATTACGTTTGGAGGCTATGCACACAACCTTGGAGGCATGTATGACGCCATGCACGATGACAACGATGCGGGTTCCAACCTTGGCGATATTTGGATTGATAATCGAAGCACTGTGTGGACTTCAAATCAAGTCGACACTTTTTGTGAATCTTTGGAATCTGCACGGGCATCTCTCATCGAGGCATCGTTTGCACTCGACTCGTGTGAAGGTCGCACCATAACCCAAGGAGCATTGTTCCATACCAACGAGTCAGGTGAACACATCATCAATTCTCTTTGGCACGGCATACCTGCGGATGCAAATGCAGACAAAGTGTGGATGCCAGAAGGACATGCAGAGGGTCGCGTCGCAGTTGCCGCCGATGAAATTGTCATCGATGCTCACGTGACCAAAGCTCTTGAAATAGAAATTGGGGATACTGTCACTATTGGTGCTGGAAATGCGAGTGCTGCTTTCACAGTCGTCGGCACAGGCTACCATCCAATGCACGTAATCATGGCTCCAGAAGGCACCTTATTTCCACCTGAATCCGGCACGTACGTTGTCGGTTATCTTTCCGAAACCGGCATGGCTCGTCTCACCGGTGATGCAGTTGGTTCCAGTAACACGATTATTTTGGATGTCACTGGCACTCCTTCCTATGACCTGCCCGATACACAGGCGTACGAAGGAACTGAAATCGATGCTGTGAAAGAGGTTGTTGTTGCTTCACTCGAATCAACTGAATTGGATGCACGAGTTCGCGATCGAGGGCAAAATGAACCGGTAGAAGTCATGCGACAAGATTTGGAAGGGACTAAGCGAACAACCGTTCCCTTCACCGTGATGATTGCATCTATTGCCTCCATTACCATCGTTTTGAGTCTTCAACGATTGGTTCAAAGTCAATCAAAGGAAATCGCAGTACTGCGAACTCTTGGAGTCGATCGCACCTCACTCATGACCGGCTATCTGGTAGCGCCTCTGGCGATTGGAGGCATGGGATGTGCGCTTGGAGCTGCTGCAGGACCGTGGGGTATGAACCAAATGCTGGATTTCTACCAAGACCTCATCGGTATGCCAATTGTTGAGCGAACCGTTCCGTCTTCGATTTACTTCAGCGTTATTGGCTCAACCATGTTCGTCGTGTTCCTTTCTGGTGCATTCCCAGCTTGGAAGGCGAGCCGTCTTGACCCACTGGAGGTTCTAAGCGGTCAAAATGAAATGCGCGTGGGCTCAAACATTCTTCGAAAACTGACCTCATGGATGCCTTCAACGCTCGGTCTCTCAATTCGTTCCAGTGTTCGCAAACCCGTCCGTCTCACGATGACATTTGTCGCAGTCGGAATTTCCCTGATGTTGTTCGGTTCGATTCAAATGATGTCAGCGGGATTACAAGATTCCATGGTTGGTGGTCTTGAAAGCGACCAATCATGGGATGCGCAAGTCTACATCATGCCAGATGGAGAACAGCCCGTTGTAGATTGGGCGATTGACAATTCTGTCACGTACGAAATACTCATTGAAATGCCGCTTGGAACCGTTGCTGATGCGGACGACATCGAACGAACATTCACTCTAGTAGGCCTTGATTCATTCCAGAGTGGTATGCGTGCAGTATCGCTTCTGGACGGGCAGGCCCCCACGGGCAACATGGCAGTACCTCAAGTGATGATGGAAGAGGGAAGTATGAACTTCCTCGGATGGGCGGTCGGAGAAAAGCACGCAGTACAGATTAACGGCGCTTCACAAGAGGTAGAAATCGTCGGGACTTCGACAGCAGAACTTGCCCGAACAATGTACTTCATTCGCGGAGATCTAAGCGAAATCCTTGGCGTTAATGCGACTTCGATATATTTACAATTCCCGGAAGGTGTGGAAATCGACTCAGCCCTGGGTGAAGTTTCGACAGGTGTGGTTGAGCGTCAAACGCTTCTAGATGGAATCAACAGTCTACTGGACCAGCAGACCCAAATTTTCCAGACGATGATGTATCTCGGGCTTCTGTTCACCGTCGTGGTCATGTTCAACACCATGGTCATGAACATCGCAGAACGTGATTTTGAATTAGCTACGTTACGAGTTCTCGGTGCATCAACGCGGAGTCTTGGAATGATGCTTCTGTTCGAGAGCCTACTCATCGGAATTGTTGGAGGTCTTGTCGGAGTCTTGTTTGCATACGGTGGAGCAGTTGCCTTCGCAGCTTCGATTTCTTCATGGCAGTTCTTTGTACCTGTGACCATTGTACCCAGCGTCGCATGGCAACTCATGTCGGGTGTGATTCTTATCGCAGTAGCCATGACGCCGTTTGGTGTTTGGAGACTTCGGAAAATGGATTTGGTTGAAAAAATCAAGGATTTATCGCAATGATTCCACATGCGAATCCCTGCATTTCCGACCAATGATAAAATAGAGGTGGACCCCATGGGTGGTTCATGGACCCAACATCCATTGGTTTGGCTGTCACCCTCGGTGGAGGATTCTCGCTCGGAGTTTGGTACATTTTTAGTCGTCCAGATGTATCGGTTTCAATGCGCCAAGGCATGACTGCTGAGGGATTGCAATACGCAGATGACACACCAAGTTTCGGCAACGCAAAACAAGAAATTGACCGTAAATTGGCCATTGTTGAGCGTCGACGTCGTCGCCAACAAGCGCTCCAAGAACGAATCGCAGTCGATGACGCTGACAGGTATGCACGTGATGCAGCTGCTCAGTCACAGGCTCGCGCAGAACAAGAACGCCTCGCTATCGCAGAACAAGCCCGTCTCGCAGCACTCGAAGAAGCACGATTGAAGGCTGAAAAACTTCAACAGGTCCAAGACCAAGAAGTCGAATCACTGCGAAGAGAGAATGAAGAGATTCGATTGGCAGCAGAACGAGAGGCCCGTCGACAAGCAGATTTCCTCGCTGCTGAAGAGGCTCGACTCGCTGAAATTGCAGCATCACAGAGAGAAAGTGTTGAAGCATCTGAAGCCAATTCTGGAGCAATAAAAGAATTGAAAGCTCGTTTATCACGTGAAGGTGCTAAGTCTTCAGACGTACAAGTTTCGCTCATGTGGAACAATTACAACGACCTTGATCTGCACATCGTGTGCCCCTCTGGTGAGAGAATTCACGGTGGAAACAAAATTTCGAAGTGCGGTGGAGAACTTGACGTTGATGCAAACGTTCGTGCAGAAACTCGTAAACCGGTCGAGAATGTATTTTGGCCCGAAGGAACTGCGCCTTCTGGCCAATTCCAAGTCTATGTCCACTACTACAAGAAGCAGAAGAAGCGACGTTCGAAGGACCCTACAAAGTTCCAAGTCATCGTTAGTTCAGAGGGATCGGACCGCGAGTATTCTGCTGAACTTTCTGCGGGGGACCCGATTATGCACGTATGCAGTTTCTCCGTTTCTTCTTCAGCTGAAAGAGAACAAAACAAGCGCGAATTGGAATCTCAAATTGAGGCTCTTTCGACCAAGTTCCAAGCAGCTGATACTGATGGAAGCGACCAACTCTCAATTGAAGAATTAGCTGAAGCGATTGGTGTGACCATTGAAGAAGCAACAAGTCTTCATCGACAAGCTGACGCTGATGGAGATGGTTCAGTTTCTCTGTCGGAATTCCTTTCATCATACAAGCCGAAAGCAGGGGCTCCAAAGCACGGTCCTCCGTCTTCGGTTCCAAGCGCCCCTGATTTGGATTCTTTAATCGATGAATGAGCGAATTGAAATGCCTAACGGCGATGTTCAAATACCCACTTGCCTCGCTCCATAGATTTGCTTTGAAGCACTACTTGCAAGCAATCGGTTTTCAATTCAATCGTTCAGGAAAGTATGTCGATCAGACAATCGTTTTCAGAAGCCTTTCGAATTGAGCGTGCAATGCGTCGACCTGTTGACATTCGCTCTTCATTGATATCCGAATACGGTGAGCCCCCAACGAATGGATTTGAGCCCGCAACGATTCGAGCACTGATCTCGAATACCTTGAATTCTAATTGGTCTGTGACGATGGTTTCGAGACAGAACGGTCCAATCATGCCTCTGCTACCGTCTTCCAGTTCATACGACTCTGCAACGGTCCCTTCAGCCATCTCAAAAGCACGTGGGAGCAACGATTCGCGAATAACAACCGGCTGGTTTCCGGTGACGACGAACGACGGTTCAAGTTCCATTTCTCGCAAATCTCGAAGCGAACCAAGTTTGTAGAATTCATCGACGTTCGATTCATCTCTTCGGTCCATTGAGAGCAATTCTAATCGGCCGAGATTCTTACCTGCGTTGTTTCCTTTGCCCTGAACCTGGAATCCGTCACTCGCCGTTGGGTCAAAGAAGAAGTGTAGGTAATATCTGCATCCAAGAACGTATTCTTGGATAGTAAACTCTTCTTCGATGTCAACGTTTCTTCGGAAATCACGATAGTTACGGGCAATGAAGTAACCACGTCCACCTTTCGCTCCAGCGTATTTGACAATCACTGGTCCATCGATATCGTGAGGGTCTTCCCAAACCTTTGGCATCGTGCACCCGCCACCTTCGAGCCATTGGCGCTGCAACTCTCTACTGCTTTCCCAGTGCAGGATTCCTCGGTTTCCAAAAGTAGGAACTTGAAGTTGCTTATACTTCGAGGAGCCGAGGTACTCAACCAGAGAACCGTGCGGGATGATGATGACATTTCGCTCTCGGAACCATTCAGCATGGTCGAGCATTTCGTGATAGTGGTCAAGCATCAACCATTCATCTGGCTCTGCACCGGGGAACGCTTTGTAGAATCTTCGACGATTCTCGCCAACCGCAATCCCCAAGGTGCGAAATCCTTCTTTTCGAGCACCGTGGAGGATTTGAAGCGACGAATGCGAGGCAACCACACCAATGGTGATGTTGTTTGGATCGTAGTCGGCAAGCCAACTTGCCAGTGTATTCGTGTCTACGCCCATGTCGAGGGGTTCCGTATTTGCTCTATGAGGGTTATGATGGAAATGACGAATTTTGAGAGAAATGTTCTGCAAATAATCCTTCCGAATTAGCCGTTATTCCTCCCAAACATTGAGAAGCCTTCCGTACTGCTCGCGTCCATGGACTGGCTTCAACTATGTATCCGTTTCATCGTCTCAGGAGGCTTAGTTGTTGGAGCGAGCGAATTGGCCAAGAAATACGAATTGATGGGTGCATTGATTGCTTCTCTCCCTCTCGTGTCCTTGTTGGCGATTATTTGGCTTTACACAGACACCGGTGATTCTACACGGGTCGCTGGGTTCTCTTACGGAATCTTCTGGTTGGTTCTTCCTTCTTTGCTTCTGTTTATCATCCTTCCAACGCTCATCAATCGTGGTGTTGATTTTTGGCCAGCACTTGCAGTTGCCTCTCTGCTCACCATCACCGCATATCTCGTAGGAATTCGAATGGGCGAAATGGTTTGGTCCTCAGCCTAGGCAGGTGAAGAGTTCAAGGGCTTGGCTCCAATGTCAAATCATGACCGAAGGCACTCCCGGACACCGCATGACCTATGGCGGATATCTTCAGTTGGATGAATTACTAGCGCTCCAGAATGGTCCAGAAGGATACAGTCCTGCGCCGTGCAACGACGAACAGCATTTCATTATCGTCCATCAAGCATTCGAACTTTGGTTCAAACTGATCTTACGCGAACTTAAGGAAGCTCACGTGCTTCTCAACCAAGAACACGTACCTGAGGAGAAGTTGCCGAAGATGGTCCACCACCTTGAACGAGTGACTGAAATCTTCCGATTGCTGTCAAACCAATGGAAAGTCATGGAAACCCTTGCACCGCAGGACTTTTTGGCATTCCGTGACAAATTAGGAACCTCATCAGGTTTTGAATCGTGGCAGATGAGGGAGCTTGAGGTCCTTCTCGGTCTTGAGAATTCCCAGCGAATGGGAGGTATGGACCCGCTCGAACACATGCGCAAGATGGCCAATGAAGGAAAAGTCAGTGCATCAGTGCTTTCCGATTTTGAAGCCACATCGTCTCAACCTTCTCTTCGAGAAAGTCTCTCGGCTTGGCTGGCTCGTACCCCGATTAACGGTTCATTAGCGGACTCTTCTAAGGATTCTGAAATCGTTGAGGCTTTCGTCGATGATCATCTTGAGGCGATGCGTGAGCATGGTGAGCAGGTCATTGCTCATATCGTGGCTATCGGGCATGGGGAAGAAGCCCCCGTTCGTGGTCGAATTGAAGCAGCAACCGTGCAGGCTGCTGATTTCCTACGGCCCGAGGGCGTTGTATCACGTTCACGTGCAGGACTGCTGTTCATTGAATCATACCGGGATTTACCACTCTTGGCATGGCCACGTAAACTCATCGATTCATTCGTCGCTCTCGAACAATCAATGCTTTTGTTCCGTTCAGCGCATGCACGAATGGTTGAGCGAATGATTGGTCGACGAATGGGAACGGGTGGCTCCAGCGGAGTTGATTATCTGGATGCTACGACCAAGTATCGGGTCTTTGTCGATTTGTGGGCGGTTCGCACACTGCTTGTGAAACAGGATAATCTACCACCCGTTGACGACTCGACCTTCTACGGTTTTGCGGCAAACGATTGATTCAATCCAAGTGCGGGTCGATATCGATCGGGATGAGTTCGTGCTCGTATTCATACAGAGCAATCTTGAGCGGGTCAAGAACGAATCGGACCGATGCTTCTTCAAGTCCGTAGAGCGAAACGAGCTCTTCCATAAACGCTTCACGGAGAACTTCTTCGTTGGCATACAGCGGAGCACCCATTCCAATCTGAAGTGCGCGTGCACCAATAATTCGGGCTCTTTCAAATCGTGTGTGGAGACGTGCTGGCTTGACCATTTTTGACACCGACGAGTAGACTCGCAGTTGTGCGACCTGTCTACTGTTCTTGAACCTAACCCCTTCATCAATCGATGAATTTCACCTATTCTTCTTGTTGCAAAGGAGCACTCGGGGGCTTTGAAGCAATCGAATATCGCATGTAGATAGCAGGTAACAAACTGGCGACGAGTACGATTGTCCACAGCGTAGCAACTTGACTTGGAGGGGTCGATTGCGCATTCTTGACAGCAGTTGATGGCGCTTCATCAAACACATCGATTCCGATAGAAGGGTTGAGTGAATCGCTGACCAAAGCATACTCTCCAGACTGTTCTAAAATCACGACAAAGGTACTGTTTTCATTTTCAAGAATCGATGAAATATTTCCTACTTCATCCGTCGCATTGAATGAAAGTTGGGCGGTAGCGAGAGTTGGGTGAGTTCGATTTCGATTTTGGTGGTCGACAGCGTCGGTACGCCAGACGGTAACTCGGTCGCCTCTATCAGCCTCCCAGCTCAGTATTGAACCGTTGAGTATGACATTTGAAAGCCCGCTGTAATTTGTTTCACGAATACTGAGCGCATTTGACAATTCCAGCCCTTGGCTTGAGCCACTCAAGAGGCCTTCACCGTCAAGGACGATACTGGGTAAAAACAGCAATCGGTGTTCTTCAACGAATCTGATGCGTGAGTCGCTCAGGAACGAGGCATCGGCAGGAGATGGGTGGTGTTGAATCACGAACGTATTGGATGAGTTGAGCAGGTCAAGTTCATGTTCGATCAACTCGCAAGGTTCACACCAATCAGCCCCGTAGTATTCAACCAAATGCTCAACGCGCTCGCCATGACACGCCGATGAATTTTCGTCACATTCTGAGCTGAGAATCATGACATCATACATCGCTGCATTCACTGGTTCTTCAGCCGCAACCGCTGCTTCTTGTGGCAGGTAAATCACCATCAAGATGCAAACCAGTACAGCGGTCAAAAACCGAACGGACTTCTGCGACATGTTTGTGGCATAATGAATGTGTTCAAAAGGGGTCTGCTCCCACCATCACCCATGGGGGGAAGTTGGGTGCGACGGCCTTCAACTCTGCCAATTGTCCTTTTTTTGATGGCGATTTGTATCATCATTGCAGGGGGTACAATTCGCATCAATGATGCTGGTGAATCATGCCCAGATTGGCCTCAATGCTTTGGAACGTGGGGTTTCGATATCAATCCAGACCAGCAAGGTGCCTACTGGGAGGAAAATCCCGATGAGATTGATTCGAGAGGTGCTGAACATCGATACACCACCTTTGAGATTTTTTCCGAATGGTTTCACCGATTCCTCGTCGCCGTAATTGCCATTCCTGTCCTGGTGAATGCAATTGTCGCTTACAAAATGCGGAACGTGTATGGCTCGGGCGTTCTCAAATCGAGTATTTTGTCGGGAATTCTTTTGATTATTCAGGCTATCATTGGGGCTGTAACCGTCGCTTTTGATAACATCGATTGGTCTGTAGCCCTGCATCTCTCGATGGCCTCAATTTTCACTTCGACGTTCATCTACCAACACGTTGCGATGCGTCAAAAAGAAGGTGCTGATTGGGCGTTGTTCCGGATGAATACTGAGTTCATCTCGAAGAATCGCTCTCGAGTCGATGCCATGACCGGGGCGGTGTTCACTTTGTTGATTCTTGGAGCATGGGTCTCATCAACCGCTGGCGGCCAGTACAATCAAGCGTGCTCTATCGGCTTCCCAAACGGTTGGCCAAAGTGCAACGGCGCCATCCTCCCATCGCTCGATGGACCCGGTGTTTTGGTTCAGATGGTTCATCGTTTCGGCGCCTTAATCGCCGGTTTCATACTGCTTGCAGGCTCTGCACGGCTTCGTTCAGAAGCACGG
Organism: Euryarchaeota archaeon UBA88; assembly: GCA_002499545.1. Classification (GTDB taxonomy): domain Archaea; phylum Thermoplasmatota; class Poseidoniia; order Poseidoniales; family Poseidoniaceae; genus MGIIa-L1. The sequence continues at coordinate 48,354 of DAME01000002.1, read as the reverse complement.
CAACACGCCGTGACACCAACCATTTCACGCATCACAGACGTCGTTTCGGGCATTTGGTTTCTCAATCTCATGGTTGGTGCATCGTACTTGATTTTCGCAAAAATGGACGATTTCCCTGAAACACTTTCGTTGGTTCATTTGGTGGTTGGCGTGCTGTGTCTGCAAGTCGCATTGACGGCCTCATTTTTTATGAGATTAAGTGCGGGACCGGCTGTCGATGACGAGGCTGAGTGACCATGGCTGCTGCAAATCACGACGATTTAGAACCGTTTCCGGGATGGCTCAAAGTCTTCGCCCGATTGATGAAACTTCGGGTGATACTTCTTCTGCAAATCACCGCCGTATGTGCAGTACTCGTTCACGATTTACTTGCACGGCACGGTTTACTCGACGTCGAGAGAACGTGGTTAGATACAGCATATTCGACCCTCATCACGGTCGTTGCAGGTACGTTGTCGGCTGGAGGTTCGATGTCGATCAACATGTGGTATGATTCGGATATTGACCCGAACATGCGCCGAACGAGGAATCGTCCCGTTCCGCAAGGTCATATTTCCGCTCAAGGCGCGCTTATCTTCGGTATTATCATCAGTCTACTCGGTTCCTCGCTGTTCTTTTTGATTCATTGGAAAGCTGCTTTTTGGTCGTTTTTCTCCGTCGCTTTTTACGTCTTAATCTACACCATGTGGCTGAAGCGCCGTACACCGCAAAACATCGTGATAGGTGGTATTGCCGGTGCAACCCCTCCATTGATTGGCTGGGCGTGTGCTGCTGCGGCTACCATTGATTCAAACAATCCGTTTGACCTCGGTTCGCCGATTCCCTGGATGCTGTTCCTGCTCATCTTCTTCTGGACCCCTCCACATTTTTGGGCCCTTGCGTTGTACCGTTCAGGTGAATATGGGCGAGTCAATGTTCCTATGATGAATGAAGTAAAAGGCCCCAATCGTACTGTTCGAGAGTCGAAAATGTACTGCATATTTTTGCTTCTTCTGGGCTCAGTGCCGTGCTTTTGGCCCCAATCCGGCTTGCCTCTGGCATGGGCATTTTTAGCCGGTGGGTTGAGCATATGGTATGCAAAGTCCGTATGGGATATCGACCCCTTCGAGCCCCTGGAGGAAAACGGTCGGATGCCCAAAGCTGCCCGCTCGTTTTTCCGTTCACTGTTTTATCTCGGATACATGCATCTTGCCCTCGTGGCTGTGTGCGTGATTCCTCCTGAATGGCTCGGTCCATTGGGTCCACTGGCTTGACGTGGCCTTTTGATGCTGAATACTGCGAACTTCCTTGACCGTCATGTTCATGACTGTCTCGACGGTCGGCGGCTTACTGCGGCAGTCGCATAGCCTGGCCATTGCGCTGGATTGCTAATCCAGTGGTGTCTCACCTCGGGAGTTCAAATCTCCCCTGCCGCGCCATCAATCGAAGAAGTCATCGAACTCATCTTTCGAGATGTTGCCGCCAGCTCTCTTACGCCGTGCAGCCATCACTCTGGAGAGTCGCTTGCGCTTTTTCACAATCAGTGGTAGTGAAATCAGACTGATGACCAAGGTGATCAACGTGACAAGTCCTGTGATTGTGAATTCGTCTTCTTCCATGTAATCGGTCAGGGTTCCAAGCCATTCAACGCCGAGTGGTGGTTCAGGTTCCTCTGGTGGGAGAGGTATGAGGTGCTGGTTGTAGTCCCACCATTCATCCACAATGACGACGCGAACTGAATTCGTTGGATAGTTCGCAATGTACAATTCGTTTCCGACGGAGTCGACAGGTGCGAGGACATAATACAGCGTCCTGTAAGGTCGAATCATGTCGTCAGTTTCTCCAGATTGGTTGTAGAATCCTGTCTCTCCCGGGGTTCCAGTCAAGCCTTCAAGAATTGGTTCAATATAGGATAAATCAATTTGTGACGGCTGTTGTTCGGTTCTGTAAAGGTTCCATGAAACAACTCCAGTTGGTTCGTTCGCTGGCCACACCCACGTCATGTTCATGTCGTAACACATGTCCCAGTTATTTTCGAGTTTGAAGCAGTCTGTACTGTTGGTGAACGATGTAGTGGCAACAAAATTCGTGACAGACGTACTCGGAGGAATAGCGTCTCCACAAAACGCACTGGTTTGCCCGTTTGCGTCTCTCGAAATTTGGATATTGCCGAAGTCGGGTGTTCCTTCCCGGTCTGAAGGCATGATAGCGTATGATGCACACGTGCTTGAGTTGAGTGCTGTTGGGTCGACGAACGATTGGTCGGAAATGTCTGCCTGTCCAATCAGTGCCCCAACGGTCAATTGCTCCCAGATGAACAAATTGAAATTGAGTTCTGGGTCGGGGAAAATAGTTCCAGCACCGTTGATTACCGAAAGTCTGTAGATGTTCCAGTTTCCGACATATGGATTATCGATATCGCCGCTTGCGTTCCAACTGAGTTCGATTACGCCTCCGGGAAGCATCGTTTTGGTGAGGTTACCACTGGTGAGGTTCGCAGCAGGGGCTTCGCCGATGATGAGGATTACACCATTTTCACGGAGCACTACATCGAATGTTCCGTCCGCATTGCTGGTATATTCTTCTGCGAAGGTCCACACGTTATCATCCATCGATGAGAGCATGCGGATGTCAACTGTTTCCAGTGGGATATTGGTGGGAAGCAGAGCTGACATGTTCAGTCTGATATCCATCGTATCCAATCCCGTATTGGGTGAATCATCGAGTTCCGAGAGAATCTCAAACGACAGCAGCAGCAGAGGTTGCTTTCCTTCTCCTATGCTGTATTGGGTTCCTAAAACGGGGAGTGATGACGAATGTTCGAAGTAGGATGCGGATTGCGTCATTGCTTCGCCTGTGAAGAGTGGTTCGTTGTCCAATGAGACATAGTTGAACAGTGAAATGTCTGTGTGGACCGATTCAAGTTCCCCGAATGTATCGGTGACTCGTAGGGTGATTGTGTGGTCTCCAAGTCCCAAGACTGCGCCACTTACATTGAGGTGCTTGCCGTATCCAATGTTGATGATTCCAGATACCCACCATGAGTAATTCATCGGACCCGGTGCAGTGTTGCTGGTACGAGCAGTCATCATGATTTGGTCACCAGTCGTGTAGGAATTGATTGAATTATGGCGTTGGATGCTTGCGCCAATTTCACCTGCGATGAGGTCGGTTGTTTCGCTTAGCGAATTGTCACCCATGTTGATGTCTGTGCCTTCAACGAACGAAACGGGTATGCTAATCGTAAGGGTTCGTCCAGCACCAACAACGGTAATGTCGAAAAGACAGGTTCGGGTTTCACCTGGCATGAAATCGAGAAGCTTACATTGCGTTTCATAATCAACATCACCGATTGGATCGTACACTTGGAATGCGACGTTGACTTCACTTACACTGATGTTGCCCTTGTTTGAGACTTCAACGGAAACCATGTCTTCGCCGTAGAAATAATTCATCGATGTTGAATCGTGGCCAGGAGCCATCGAAGTTGCCTGAATGTCAAGTGCATCGTTGAGCGTGATTGGAACACCCGTGATATCGTTCAGCGGATTCAAATCGCCGTATGGCGTACCTGTGCTTCCAAACAGTCCCCACATGAAGAAAAACGTACCTTGGGAATCATGGTTGAAGGAGGGTAACGCTCGGGTAAAGGGAGAAACTCCACCCCATGAAGGTAGATTGGTGACGTTGGTATACGATTCCGAAATCATGACTGATTGCCCAGAGTTCCAAAGTTGCCAGCCAATTTGAGCAACAAAGTTGCAGGTTCCACATGCGGACACTTCGCCTTTGGCATTGAACGAATAATCGGTGTCTGTGTTGAAAATAAGGGCGTCATTGTAGGTTGAGAGGCCGGAGGTTTCGTTGGTCGGATTGTATGAGGTGTCAATCGCCAAATCGACGAACGATTGCGTGAGGTTGATGCTGTACGAGAATACGTCGTCGGAGGGGTCTTGGTCGACAACGTCAAATGAGTACACAATGGTGTATATTCCTTCATCGCCGGAAGGATTCCATTCTGACGATGCAGAAACTGTTTCAGTAGAGCCGGAATACAGTAGCGGAATCAACAAACTTCCACGCTCGTCATAATTTGATTTACAGATGGATGCGTCGACTTCGCCTTCGCAAGCGTACCACCACATAGCGCGGTTGGAGATGTCCTGCAATCCTTGGTTTTCTACCGTAGCAGTGAAAAGAATCGAATCCCACGATGAAATCCATTCGTCCTCGACTGGATTAAGGGTTGATTGAATCGCCAAATCACCCGGTTCAGCAGCACTCACGGCTGGCACGAGCAAGATGCCTGTCAGCGATGCCACAAGAAGCAGTGCAACCATCGAGAAACTCTCCCATTTTCGGGCTAAATGACTGCGGTCGGGTTGCGACATTAACATATGCCTCGCAGGGGGGCTTCAAAGACTCATCGCCCCCGAAGGGGGCTTGGATGCCATAATTTGCCGATTTGGAACCTATCCATGCGGCAACCTCTTCAATCCCCGTCTCTACCTCTGCTCATGCGAGTTGAGGCCTCTCAGTCCCTGAAAAGAGACGAAACAGCCCTCACAGCCGTGATTGAATTCCTCTCTGCATTCGCACTCTTCTTGATGATTCTCACTGCATTTCTCTCTCTTGCTCAACTGCAAATGGGTTCAAACGACCCAAATGTAGACCGCATCGACCGTTCAGCCGTCCAGGGTTTGGACAGGTTAACTTCTGATGGTGGATGGTTTATTCCGATGGGGGAAACCGCCTTGGATTACCCGAACGCAACCTCCGAATGGCATCTTGCAGACGCAGAATCATTGGAAGATGGACGAGTCCAGACGGGCCTAATCAACGATGGAATTCTCGATCACCAGCGAATCCGAGCGTTGCAAAATGTATCTGAAGAAAACATGGCTGCTGGATTGGGATTGGACGATGGGTACACGCTTTACCTGTCGATTACTGTGATAGAAAGCACGAATCTGGACCGGATAGGCACCGAAGTCTTCTCCGGTGGAACGGATCGTTCAACTGCCTCATCATCTTCAACCGCGAACCGTCAGTTTTCACAAGAAGGCGAACTGTTGCAGATTATCTTGGAAGTTCACAAGGGTGGAAACAAAAACAATGACCTCCACGTTACTGAAGTAATGGTCCGTCCGAGTGCCTCTGGTCCAGAGTGGATTGAAATCTATAATCCGAATGACTTCGCCCTTTCCTTGCGTGGCTGGTCACTGAATCATACCACCTCGTCCGGCGGCAACAATCTGTTGTTTAAATCCGGAGTCATCTCAGGACATTCGACCGTTCTCATGACGGGTGATTCTACGACACAAGCATCTGGTAACGCCTCCCAAATCATCGATCTTTCGCAAGATTCCTTCCTCGGGGTTGGCTCGATAAACCTCCTGGCAGATGGGGGTGGTGTTCTCTCCCTCCGATACACGCAAATCGATGAAGCCATGCCGTACGATGTTTGTCGCATTGAATGGGGCGGTGACACGGGTCTGTTCATGGTCCTTGGGCAATCGCTGGAATGGGATGGTAATTCCACTACATCATCCTCTTCATGGTCGATTCAGTCAACCCCAACTCCGGGGAATTAATCGATATATCGAGTGATTTTCTGTACCCTTTTAGCGGATGCTTCATGAACCTATAGCCGTTGGTCGGGTTGTTCCCCATGCAAGCAGGCTCAGTTTATACCCGTGACCGTTGCGTAACGGGTATCCACGGATTGGATGAAATCCTTCGTGGCGGTATACCGTACGGCTCAACTGTTTTGGCCGCAGGAACGTGTGGTTCTGGAAAGACGACACTGGGAATGGAATTTCTCGTACGGGGTGCACTTGCAGGTGAAGCATGTGCCCATTTTACTGCAACTGAACCCTCGGTTAAACTGCTGGAAAACATACGCCAATATGCATTCTTTGACATGAACATGGTCGATTCCGGTCTCATCAACGTGTTTGACATGGACGTTCTGTATTCGTGGCTGGGATTGGATAAAGCATCCTTCGACTTAGATGACGTCCATGCGCTCATCAAAGCGATCGTCGATATTGTCAACACCATCGGTGTGACTCGCCTTGTGATTGATTCAGTGACAACGCTGTGTTACAAAATTAAGTCGGAACAGTTGATTCGTGACTTCCTGTTCACGCTTGGAAAGAAACTCGCAACTCTCGGATGTACGACCATTCTAATTTCAGAAATCACTTCGGCTACGGAAAACGCCCACTGGTCTTCGTTCGGAGTTGAAGAAGCGATTGCAGATGGCATCATTGTCATGGGAGACGTCGAGCGAATGGGGCATTTGTTGAGATTCTTACAGGTTGTGAAAATGCGTGGTACTGCCCACAGCCGAGCCAAGCATGCAATCGAACTGACACCATTGGGTGTCATGCTCACTCCGATGCTCAAATGGGGTGCACAAACCGACAAAGCCAACAGGGTAGGTGTATGAAATGTTTGAACTTGACCAGCGAATTGCAGAACAGCTGAATGCAGAAGTCACGCTCAACAGTGCCATCCAAGTCCGATGCGGTAATTCCAACGCATTCATGGTCACCGCCAGCACCATGGTTCCCTTGATGCAGATGTTCGAGATGGGTGGCGTATACATTAGCGCCAGTCGAGGTGCTGTTGAAATCATTGAAGCGTTCAAGACCATCGGGCTTGATGTTTCTCACATCCAGTTCATCGATTTGGTGTCGTCAGGAATTTTGGGCGGTACCGACGTAGAATATCCAAACATTCACTTTGTCGACAGCCCAATCATGCTCGAATCCGTCCTTTTGCGGACTCTTTACATCCTGCGAACCATCAATTCTCAGCGGAACTTTGTATTCCTTGACAGTGTCAACGCTCTGGCTATTTACAATGAAGATAGGATGCTTGCTGAATACCTTCACACCTTCATCAACACCTTCCGTCAACGTGAAGTTCTGTCAGTGATTCTCAATGTCCCTGACCAAACTCCACCACTGGTACTTTCCAATCTTGACTTGTATTGCACCGATCTCATCGATCGTGGCCAAGTGGTGATTCACTGAGGTAGTTTCATGGCCCGTAAAATAGAATTTGATGCAGAAGATGAGGAGTTCTTCGGTAAAGTAGGCTCCTTTGGTGTTCCGAAATTCGACAATGAGATGCACGGGGGCGTGCCTCGAGGATTCACGATGGTCGCTTTCACCGATACTGGGTCGGGGAGTGAGTTGTTTGCGAAGCAGTTTTCTTCTCCTGCCGAGGAATCAGAAAACACGCTGTATATCTCGACAAATGAAGGGCAGCAAGAAATCGTTCGAATTTTTCAAAAGTATGACTGGCCGCTCGATATCAATGTTCGTACCATCGGGGAAGAATACAACTCGACGGTTCTCGAACGTGAACTTTTAGCGAGCCGTTACCGTTTGGAAGGTTTCCAACTCGATGATATCCAACGACTTGCTCAAACACGGTTCGTCGATGACAACAATCAGGACTACTTGACGGAAGTTACCAACGAAATCATGGCACTTGGCCCGTATTTCCGAGCCGTGGTCGACAGTCTCGACTTCTTCCTTCAGCGAGAAGATCCCGCTCGGGTAGTGGCGATGGTCCGGATGCTTGCAGCACACGCTCAGTTGAACCGTGGTCTTTTGCTGATTTCAGTGTCCACCAACGGTTTAGACCCCTCAGTAAAGCAAGAATTGTCCTCAATCGCCGACATGGTTCTGTCGTTTCAAGTACGAACCATCGGTACCGATTTTGAAACCTCGATGATCGTCTCCAAATTCCGCAACGCTCCAGAAAATTTGAAAATTCTCGTATTCAGAGTGACACCAGAAGAAGGTATTACGCCAGAAACCGTCGAACGTATCGCTTGATGGCGAGGTCCAGGCCGAGCGTTCAGCCGTACTTTTGGAAGCGACATATCCAAAGAGGTCGGGGGAGCCGAAAGGCCATGGGCGGAAGAGCTGCAACCGGGGGATACGACCCCTCAGGAATCGACCTTGATGCTTGGGAGATTCTTGAATCGCAACTCGAAGATTCGATTCCAAATTACGACCGTGTCAATCGTCTCATGACTTTTGGTCAAGACAAGGTGTGGCGTAAAAATGTCCGGAACCATGCATCACCAGGCATGAAGGTCCTCGAAGTCGGTTGCGGACCGGGTTCATTTGCTGAAGACCTTGTTGATTTGGACGTTACGTGTTTAGATCCTTCGGCTGAAATGCTGAAAGTTGCCAAAAAACGTGTCGATTCGGCTCGAGCATCTCGGGGAGAAAAACCCGCTCAGTATGTCGAAGCGATTGCAGAATCAATCCCTTTGGAAGACGACACCTTCGACATGGTTTTTTGCTTGTTTTCATTCAGAGATTTCCAAGATAAAAAGAAAGGCTTGAGTGAGATATTTCGAGTTCTTAAGCCGGGCGGTCGTCTCGTGATTTGCGACGCAGGAAAAGCCAACTGGTTTCACGGACTAGGTGGCCGAATTTGGATGGCAACGGTCGTTCAATGGATCGCCCGATATGTGACCAAGGAAAAGAACCATCCGTGGAAAGGACTCGCTCAAACATACACGCAGTACGGGACCAACGGCTATTATCGCGCCATGATGAAGGAAGTTGGTTTTGATGATGTTCAAGGTCGACTGTTGATGCCGTTTGCTATGGCCAGTCGGTTCCGAGCGACAAAACCACTCCGGGACTGAGGTACTGTGTTCCAGTGGCGCAGATGTCGCGCCCATTAGCCTCATAAACCCCCTCCAAGTCAGTTAGGCTACAGGTGATTTATGTGGGTATGGCTGATGTTCTTCGCAAAATCAAAGAGGCTGAGCAGTCTGCCGAAAAAACACTCGCAAGTGCTCAAACAGAATCCGGAAAGATTACTGCTGACGCACGCCGAGAAGCCACCTCGTTGGTTACCGCAGCCTCGGAAGAATCTTTCACTCAAACCCAAGCAGCGATCGATGCTGCACGTGCTAAGGCCGGTAAAGAGGCCAGTGCTGTACAAGAAGAAGGCGCTGCTACAATTCAAGCAATCGAATCTTCTGCTTCAGAACGCAAGGACAAAGCAGTCAAGGCGCTCCTTGGGGCAGTCAAATCACAATGAGGCGATTCCATGTTTGCTACTTCTGAGATGTCACGTCTTACAGTAGCGGCTCCCGTTGAGAAAATGGAAGAAATTCTCCGCATCTGCACCGAGCTCAGTTGCGTTCACATTCAGGAATATGGTCGATTCGAAGACGGAATTGGCGTCGGTAAGTCAATGGATTCAGAGGCTGCTAACTCGGTCAGCGCCATGTTGGTAAAAGTCCAAGCGATTTCATCATCCGTTTCTGCGTTTAACTCAGATGGCCCAATGTCTCGCAGCGAAATCTCCAAACTTCTTCCAAAGTTTGAATCAGAGGTTGAAACCGCTCTTGGATACATCACAACACTACGGGAATCCGAGGCGATGATTAACACTTTGAATGAACAACATCAGGCTCTTAGTCGCTTGGCTCCATTGGATATACCGCTTGAATTGATGGGCGGTTTTGAAGGTGTCGAGGTATACGTGGGTGAGACCAGTCGGGCCTCTCGAGCGCCCACTGTTTTCGCTGACATCAAGAGCGACATCGAACTTCACTCAACCAGCGGCCTAGTCGCCGTTGCTTGCCGTTCAAATCAATCGGCTGAGGTTCAAATCGGCATGGCGGAACTTGGTGCTAAAGCCGTTCAAATACCTACAGGAGAAGGCTCTCCATCAGAGAAAGCAAAAGCAATTCTTGAAGAGATTAGCGGTTTGGAATCAGCGATTGAAACCGCTCAGTCATCACTCGAAGCGTGGGTTGAAGCGCACGGTCGAAAACTCATCGCAGTTGAGGAGCACCTCGTGCGGGAATCGGCAATTTTTACCGCTCCAACTCTCGTCGCTGTGAGCAATCAAGCGTTTGCACTCGATGGATGGGTTCCAAGCGAACACAAGCAACGTGTCATCGACCGACTGTCGAAGGCAGCATCCCACGTAAGTATCGAGCCTTATGTTGACGACCACGGCCACCACCATGATTCACACGAAGAGCCTGGAGTTGAAGTGGCGAAAGAATTGCAAATGCTCTCTGACTATCTTGTTCGTTCAAATCAGTCGATTTTCGAATTCTTCGGTTCAATCGACTTGGACCGCTCAGGCGATATCGACAGTTACGAATTCAGCAAGGCGCTGAAAAATTCCAGCATTGCCGACCTTCCTCCGTGGAACATTGGTCCGCTAGTTGCTTCGATGGACATGGATGGAGATGGAAAGCTCAACCTGCCCGAACTCGATATTGCGCTCACCCGTATCCGCAATATGCCGGTCCACCATGAAGAGCCTGTGCACGTCGATCCACCTATCGAATTCAACAACAATAAGGCGACTCAGCCGTTTGAACTACTCGTCGATTTAGTCGGTCGTCCAAAGTATGGGACGTTTGAACCGTCGATGCTCATCATGATGACATTCCCGTTCATTTACGGGATGATTCTTGGCGATTGGGGCTATGGTCTCGTCTTGGTAGCTTTGTCTGCTTGGCTCGGCTCAAAGCCGTTCGCTGCAGACCCACTTGCTGGAAAAGGCCTCACAGTTCTACGCTGGATGGGTGTGTGGTGCATTATTTGGGGCATTATCTTCGCTGAAGGGTTTGGTTTTGTTTGGGACGGAAGCATGTATGACGCAGCTGGCGTTCTCAAGGACGGGTACCACTGGGGTCCAGATATCGCAATCCTGACTGGATTTTACGAATGGGCGCATGACACCTTTGTTCTACCAGAAAATATTGCTGTATTCCTCGGTCTTGGCGATGCTGACCATCCATTCATCATGATGCCATTCCACCGTGCAAGCGCTGGACACGGACTTGAACAATATGTCTCTCTCGCAGTCTATCTCGGTGTATTCCACATCTTGGTCGGTCTCCTTATCGGATTTTTCAACGTCAACAAGGCGCATGGATTCTCTGCCGCTTTCTTCGAGAAAGGCTCTTGGTTGATGATTCTGGTCGGAGGTTTCATGATTTGCCGAAACTTTGTCATGTTCGGGACTGACCTCTTCCAATTCCAGCCGCTTTGGAACTTCCTTCTTCTCGGCGGAATTGGCTGCTTGATTGTCGGCCTTGCCATCTATGAAGGATTTGGCTGGGCAGGTGGAATCATCATGGGACCAATCGAAACCTTCGGGCTCCTTGCTAACACACTCTCCTACCTGCGAATCATGGCAGTTGGTGTCGCTGGAGTCAAAATTGCAGAAGTCTCCATCATTCTTGGGTGGGAAAATATTCTCGCTGGTATTGAAACCGGTGGTTTTGGCGGTTGGCTTACCGCTCTACTGTGTCTCGGAATTTTCCTCTTCGTCCAGGTCTTCGCCTTGGCACTCGGAATTCTCTCACCTACGATTCACGCAGCCCGTCTCCACTTTGTGGAATGGATGGGCAAATTCTACGACGGATCTGGCCGTGCATTTGCACCGCTCGGAGGCCGTTCTCTCCACGTGGAGAGTCAATCATAGTCCAACGGACATAAAATAAACGGAGGTAGCAAATATGAACGCAAACACCCTAAAAACGAGCCTAAGAACACTGATCCTCTTGGCAGCCATCACTATGGTTGCTCAAGGAGTTGCAGCAGCAGAAGAAACAAAGAGCACCGGTGACGGTTACTCAGACATTGGTGCCGGTGTCGCACTTGGTCTTGCAGCAATTGGTGCTGGAATGTCCCAAGCCGCAATCGGTAGCGCCGCTGTCGGTATGCTCGCAGAAGACGGTAGCAAATTCGGACCAGCATTGATTTTCACTGCTCTTCCTGAATCAATCGTCATTCTCGGTGCACTGCCACTCTTCCTTTGAGGGAGAAGGCTACACCCTGGGGAAACCCAGTTGACTGAACTAAATAGACAGAGGAATATACATGACGCTCGAAACACTCGCACAAGATATCGCTAAATCTGCTGAGGCTGAAGCCTCCGCAATGATGGATGCTGCAAATGAAGAAGCAAAGGCTATTTTGGCCGAAGCGAACTCCAAAGCAGATGCCATCCGCACCGAAGCATCGAGCCGCACTGAACGTGAAGCAAGTCAAATTGCCCGGGAAGTTGTGGCCAGTGCTCGACAAGCCAACCAAAAAGAAATCCTCGTTGCACGTCGCAAGGTTCTCGATGAGACTCTTCAGGCTGCCAGCGATGAACTCGGAAATCCTAAATTTTCAGGAAGAGCAAGTCTGCTCAAGTCATTGATGAGCAAAGCGGACAAAATTGGTGGCGATGACTACACTGTCCGTCCAGTTGAACTTGACCGCAAGGCACTTTCAGAACTGGCCGGCAAGCGAAAGGTCGGAGAATCCATTGACGGTCTGGGTGGCTTTGTTCTCGAAGCACCGGATGGCTCGGTCTCTTACGACATGCGTTTCGATACGTTACTTCACACGTCGTGGAGTGAACAACTCGCTGAAATGAATTCAATACTTTTTGACTGAGGGATATCGATGGTAATGCTTGGAAATACACCATATGTTGCTGCCCGCGCAAAGTCGCGACGGCAGAAACTTGCGGACCGTGCCAGGCTACGCCAGTTGATCAACCAATCACCCGACCAGCTCACCGTTGCGGTTGGTGAAATCGGGTACCGCTCTGAGATAGACCTGTATGCAGGCAAACTATCGGGTGGAGATTTGGTTGAGGCAGCCCTCACTCACAACTTGGAACACGAACTGGAAAACATGCTCTCAATGTGCAACGGGAAAATCCGCGGCATGGTTGAGACATACACCTCTCGCTTTGATTATCATAACGCGAAGGTTGTTCTCCGGGCAGTCGACAAGGATGTCGAGATCGAAAAGATAGCGAATTCCATTCTCCCTGAACTCAACGACATCAACACTCCTTGGCTAAAAATCATCGAGAACGCAGATGACATCCGCTCAGCGGTTGTACAGATGCGTCGCAAAGTGTTTGGTTCCGCTCTGTTGGCAGTTGCCGAAGATGCAGTTCTTTCGGATTACGAGGATGCCTTGGACCGACACTACTTCAAGCGAGCTTTGGCTTCATTGAATGGTAAGGGCCCCGATGTTCGATTCCTGAAAAATTTGCTTGCTGCTGAAATCGACCACCGCAATTTGATTAACATCATCGAAGCGGATGCAGTCGGTTTTGCACCAGATGTAGTTGTATCGATGCTCATTCACGGCGGACGACTGATTCCGTCTCGAGCATTCTCTTCGATTGCAGCAGGTGGCGTTGATGCCGCTATGGACTTACTTCGAGCTTCAAGCCGATTTGACTTCCCCGCCTTCGAAGCAGTTCTTGCTGCCTCGAAGGCAGAGAAAAGCCTCGACGCCGTTGTCGTTTGGCTCAAAGAACGTGAGCATGCTATCATGAAGCGCATGAGTTTCCTCCATCCAGTATCAGCACTACCGATTATTCATTACGTGGCCATGAAGGTCCAAGAAGTGAATGATTTGCGTCTAATCGTTCGTGGGCGCCTTGCTGGATTGTCGACCGAAGTGCTTGAAGCACACGTATTGTGAGGTGATGAAGTATGGATATAGCAGTTGTAGGCTCGCCAGAATTCACCCTCGGATTCCAACTTGCAGGAATCGATAACCTGCACAGCCCTGAAAGCGACGAGGCTATGATCTCAACTTTCAAGAAACTACTCAACACTAAGAGCGTAGGGATTGTCGTGGTTGACTCCACAATCCTATCTACGCTGCCGGAGCGTCTTCGCGACCAACTCTCGGCATCCGTCTCTCCGACCGTTCTAGGAATTGGTACGGAAGAAGACACAACCTTGCGAGATACGATTCGTAAGGCAATTGGAGTCGACCTTTGGAAGTAATGATCCAACCCACATGGAGGAAATAAAAATGAGCAATGAAGGAGTAATTTACCGGATATCCGGGCCTGTTGTCACCGCAACTGGCATGAAAGCTGCAATGTACGACGTCGTTCGTGTTGGACACGAAGGACTGATGGGCGAAGTGATTGAACTGCACGGCGATAAAGCTGTCATTCAAGTGTACGAAGACACCTCCGGTATTCGACCCGGTGAACCCGTTTTGAACACGCAAGAAACCCTCTCTGTTTCACTCGGTCCGGGTCTCTTGACTCAAATTTATGACGGTATCCAGCGTCCTCTTCCAACCTTGGAAGAAGAAATGGGTGTTTTCATCACCCGAGGTGTCGATGCTGATGCTTTCGATCTGGAAAAGATCTGGACCTTTGAACCTCAAGTCGCCGTTGGCGATGAAGTGGTTGCTGGCCAAGTCATTGGACACGTACAAGAAACAGAAACAATCGTTCACAAAATCATGGTTCCTCCAACCACCAGCGGAGTTGTGAAATCGATTGAGTCTGGAGATTTCAACGTGACTCAGACAGTGTGCGTTCTCGAAGACGGAACTGAAATGCAAATGATGCAGAAGTGGCCCGTTCGAACGCCCCGGCCTTTCCAGCAGAAGTACGCACCCGAAACCCCTCTCATCACCGGTATGCGAATTCTGGATTTCTTGTTCCCGCTTGCAAAAGGTGGAGCAGCAGGAATTCCAGGACCATTCGGTTCAGGAAAAACCGTCACCCAGCAATCTCTTGCCAAGTACTCTGATGCACAACTCGTTGTGTACATTGGCTGTGGTGAGCGTGGAAACGAGATGACTGAAGTGTTGGACGAGTTCCCTCACTTGATTGATCCGAACACTGGAAAGCCTCTCATGGAGCGAACGGTCATGATTGCCAACACATCAAACATGCCTGTTGCTGCTCGTGAGGCATCGGTGTACACCGGAATTACAATTGCAGAATACTTCCGTGACATGGGCTACGACGTCGCTTTGATGGCTGATTCGACTTCTCGTTGGGCTGAAGCAATGCGTGAGATTTCCTCTCGTCTTGAAGAAATGCCTGGTGAAGAAGGATATCCAGCTTACCTCTCATCTCGTATTGCAGAATTCTACGAACGTGCTGGCCGTGTTGAAACCCTCAACGGCGACGACGGGTCTGTCACCGTTATTGGTGCTGTATCTCCACCCGGTGGAGATATTTCTGAACCGGTCTCCCAAGGTACACTTCGTATCGTTAAGGTGTTCTGGGGGCTCGATGCAGGACTTGCTCGACAACGGCACTTCCCCGCAATTAACTGGCTCAATTCGTACTCATTGTACCCGCAAAGCCTCGACCAGTGGTTCCGTGATAACATTTCACAAGACTTCCCTGAAGTCCGTACTCAAATCAGTGGTTTGCTTCAGATTGAGTCTGAACTGCAAGAAATTGTCCAATTGGTCGGGTCCGATGCTCTACCAACAGATCAACAGTTGACCCTTGAAGTCGCTCGAATGATTCGTGAATTCTTCCTGCAACAGAACGGTTTCCACGATGTTGACGCATACTGTGATATTCACCTTCAGTACCAAATGGCCAAGGCCATCCTTTCGTTCCAAGATGCAGCAAAGTCTGCTATGGCGAGTGGTGCTGTTCTCAACGATGTCGTCAACGTACCGGCTCGTTCTGACCTCATGCGAGGTCGATTCGAGAAAGGATACATTGATGTCATTGCTGACATGGTCAAGAAGATGACCGACGAAATCGCCGATACGGTGGAGGATAACTGAGGAGAGGAATACCATGACTGGAAAAGAATACCGAACCATTACTGACGTGAAAGGACCTCTGGTCTTTTTGAACAAAACTGAACCTGTTGCTTTTGGGGAAATCGTTACCCTACGACTTTCTAACGGCACCATCAAGAATGGACAAGTTCTCGATACTTCTGACGATCTTGTAATCGTCCAAGTGTTCGAAGGAACCTCCAAGATCGACCGTGAATCCGGTGTCACCTTCATGGGCGACGTCTTCAAACTCCCAGTGAGTACTGACCTTGTTGGTCGTATTCTTGATGGAGCAGGACGTCCTCGTGACGGCGGTCCTGAAATCGTCGCTGAGGAGAAAGTTGACATTATCGGCGCTGCTATTAATCCCTACAGCCGACAAAGTCCGAATGATTTCATTCAAACCGGTGTCTCTGCAATCGATTTGTGTACCAGCCTTGTCCGTGGACAGAAGTTGCCAATTTTCTCAGCATCTGGTCTTCCACACAACGACATCGCTCTGCAAATTGCTCGCCAAGCAAAACTCAAGGATTCTGATGAAGAATTCGTTGTGGTTTTCTGTGCAATGGGAATTACCGCTGAAGAATACAACTTCTTCCGTTCTGACTTAGAGCGAACTGGGGCACTGGAAAAGGCTGTACTGTTCGTCAACCTTGCTGACGACCCTGCTGTCGAACGAATCATTACCCCTCGACTTGCTTTGACTGCTGCAGAATACCTTGCATTTGAGAAAGACTACCACGTTCTGGTTATCTACACAGACATGACCAACTATTGTGACGCTCTTCGTCAAATCGGTGCTGCTCGTGAAGAAGTTCCAGGACGACGTGGTTACCCCGGTTACATGTACACCGATTTGGCCATGCTCTACGAACGTGCGGGAATTATCAAGAACAAGAAGGGTTCAATCACACAATTCCCGATTCTTACCATGCCTGGTGACGATATCACACACCCAATTCCTGACTTGTCTGGATACATCACTGAAGGACAGATTGTTATTTCACGTGAATTGCACCAACAAGGTATCTATCCGCCGATCAACGTTCTACCATCGCTTTCCCGATTGATGGGTTCGTGTATTGGTGAGAAAACCACTCGTGAAGACCACAAATCGGTGTCTGACCAGATGTACGCAGCATATGCACAAGGCCGTGAACTTCGTGGTCTTGTTGCCATCGTCGGTGAAGACGCATTGAACGAGCGAGACAAGCAATTACTCGACTTCTCTGGCGTGTTTGAGGACAAGTTCCTTCGCCAAACCCGAGACGAAGACCGTTCCATTGAGGAAACACTCGATTTGTGCTGGAATCTCATGTCGGCAATCGATACAAAGTACCTTGTCCGTCTCGACCAGAAGTGGATTGACAAATATCATCCAGACAACAGAGCTTGAACACCTAAAGGAGCTGAAGCATATGGCACTCGACATCAAACCGACCCGAAGTGAGTTAATCAAACTCAAAGGGCGAATTAAGCAAACCAAAAACGGTTACAAACTGCTTAAGATGAAGCGTGACGGACTGTTCCACGAATTCCGCACCCTCCTTTCAGCAATGATTGAAGCAAAGCGGGACTTGACCGATGCCTACCGATTGGCAAAGCAACGAATCGATCTTGCAAACGCCATTGAAGGCGGTCTTGCTGTTCGTGCTGCAGCCATTGCCAATTCTGGACATCCTGAGGTTGAAGTCGAACGACGCAACATCATGGGTGTCGTGGTCCCAAGCGTGAGCGGTACCAATCTCAAGTCAACGTTCCGTGAACGCGGTGTTGGTTACATTGGCTCATCTCCTTACATCGATGAAGCTGGCGAGTCATTTGGCAATTTGATTGAAAAGATTGTCAAAGCATCTGAAATGGAAGCAACGCTCAAGCGACTCCTTCAAGAGATTGAAGCAACCAAGCGCCGTGTTAACGCTTTGGAGTTCAAGGTCATTCCTGAACTTGAAGAAGCACGCGTGTTCATTCAACTTCGACTTGAAGAGATGGAACGTGAGGAAACATTCCGTTTGAAGCGATTCAAGAACAAGTGATTCTATCCACGCCTTTGAAAGGTATGAGGGATTCATTCAAGGGGGAAGCAGAACCCCAAAGGTTTGAGGAGATGCTACGATGAGTGATTCCGATGATTCAAGCGAGCCTGGTTCCGTAATGGAACCTATGGCTGCACATCGTGACCCGTGGAAGCAGCATCAACTTCTTTCCAATGTTCTTGACCGCTATTTTTTCATTGGAGCAAATGTAGGCGGTGGCGTCTGGCCGACTTGGATTGTTTCGCCTCGGCACGATACCGAGATTGATGATTGCCTTGAAAATGCCAATGCTTACTTGAGCAAACTGGGATGGGCGGCAAAACTGGTACAAGCAGAAGAATGGATTGTCCAAATATTCCCACTACCCGAGCGTCAATTCCCATCGCTGCGTTTCACGATTTTAATGTGGTTCTTTTCCGCATTATGTTTGACATTAGCCGGTGACTATTGGCTAAAAGGGTCTCGCCCCAGTGGAGGTTGGTTTGCCTCCTCAGGGTTCCTAGACGCACTAATCGGCTACACTCTTCCGGTCCTGCTGTGTCTTTTCATCGCTTCAAGCATTCAAAAAAGAACGGCAAAACACTTCAATCATCGCGTCGGTCACATCACGCCTCTTCCCGAGCCCTCAATCGCCTTCTGGAGTATCGGACTCTTTTCCCAAGCAAGTCTCGTTTGGCCTTTTGGACTGTTCTTAATACCGACTTTACCCAGAATGGACGCTCGTCCTTGGTCGGACCGCAAGGTACTGGGCTGGGTTGCTGTAACCGTTCCAGCAACGCTGATTTCGCTGGGTATGGCATTGTGGGCCATCGGCCTTTGGTTAACACCTGAGTACGTGGCTGTCACCTCATCACAAAATGTAGTTCAAGGTCCGTTTTTGGTCGAGGTTCTCGGCCAGTGGCAAATGAATGAATACATCACTCGACTCACTTGGGCGCACCCGTTCGCTAAAGCAGGCGCACTGCTCACTTTCTTTGGTTGGATTTCACTTCTCCCAATTCCAACCTTCCCAGGTGGTAGAATCATGGTCGCCCGTACCGGACCATCCGAAGCCCGAAGCGGTTCAAACCAAATATTTCTGTTCCTCATTATTCTCGCCTTTGCGTGGATGTTTGATGCGTTCAATGGCTTCACCATTTGGCTGTTCATTCTCGCCCTCATCCTCCCACTGCTTCTGTTCTTTGGAACCGACCGCCGTACGCCAATTATTCTCAATGAATCAAAGGGCTTGGATCTCCAGTCAATCAAAAACATCGGACTTGTGATGCTCATAGCGGTGCTTTTCGCTCTTCCAAGTCAGGTTCCTTTTGAAATTGATGAAGACTGGGATGCGAGAGTATTCTACGATGTGAATCACAATGTTACGGCGGAACTGGTGGATGGGGTATGGAAT
Source organism: Euryarchaeota archaeon UBA88 (assembly GCA_002499545.1). Lineage (GTDB taxonomy): Archaea > Thermoplasmatota > Poseidoniia > Poseidoniales > Poseidoniaceae > MGIIa-L1. Next base: position 29,359 of record DAME01000002.1, on the reverse strand, counting down.
GCACAAGTCACCCTTCTGGTCACCAACCCTTCCTCGATTAACCGTGATTGGGCCGCTGATTTTGATCAATACGATGACGACCTGAGTGGTTGGTCCTTGATATGGGACTGCGATGATGAAGACCAGTTAGGTATCAATGGATTTGGATGTGGAAGCACACTTCCACCCCGAACGCAAACCTCGGTGTACCTGAACATGACTTGGACCATGAATCAAGTCTCTCCGATGATGGCAAACTTCTCGTTGCTAACTCACGACCACGGTGAGTACCTCACGCATTTGATTTCAGTCCGACCTGAACTGGATCTGTATCCTGCTTCACCTTGGGTATTACAAGTTGATGAAGGTGAAATGAAACGCTGCATGAAGGTGCAAGCTAAATCAGCTTCCTCTCTGAATGTGTCCTTCCCGCAAGCAGTAGCCGTTCAGGATCTGCAATCTCGGTTGTATTGGATTGAAGGCTTCAGCGGATTAAATGCATCATACGAGGAATCTCCTTCAAGGATTTGCTTGCGCGGCCTTGACCCCGTCTTGCTTCGCTCTTCTGAATTGAACACCATCACGCTCAACAACGTCTCGTTCGATGCCGGACAACCTGAAATTCCCCTCGTGGCAGTGGTGCCTGAACGTGGATGGAACATTACCGCAGATGCAAAGCTGGGATGGGGCTTCAAACTTGAATCTGGAGGTATTCTTTCAACCCTTGAAGATGCATGCCCGCTTGATTCTACCTTAGGTATTCCACCTACCTCATCTGTGGGGCAATGGGTTTGGGATCTTGACGTTCGCAATATCTACAAGATACCTGCCGTAACCAACATCAATAATTCGTGGCATATTCAGATGTCAGATGACGATGAATTGAAGGTTTGTTCAGAAAATTTATCCCCTCTACCCGAATTTGAGTTCGTTGTTGAGCGAGGTCCCGAGTTGGTCTTTAATCGATACAATACTTCGCACAGACTGTGGTCAAACCAATGGATGGCTGCGTACGACGGCGTCTTGCTTCATGAACAGGGTGCGCAATTCGAATTCTATAATTCAGACAACGCCTCCATACCCGTGCAACTGAATTTTGTTGGAAACGGACTTGAACAGTGGTCTATCGTCGCTTCTCCAAACTCGCTTCAAACTGGCTGGAATACCTTTGAATTCACTCCTTCCTCAAGCACGTATTCCACACTTTGGTTCGAGCATCAGGACGGAACGCTTGTGATTCATCTTGCGAGTTATGTTTGAGGTGATTGAATGCGTATTGCCATTGTAGGAGCCGGTTCGATTGGCTCCTTGTATGCGGCTCTCCTATCAAAAGTTGAAGGTGTAGAATTACTCGTTCATGCACGAGGACAACACGGAGCAGTCATGGCATCACAGGGTTTGACCATCGAAGGAGAAACTTCGATGCACGTCTCAAATGAGCGGGTTTTCTTTTCCCTTGATGAGGTTGGTTTACCGAATCTTTTGCACAATGCCCTCGATATTGTGGTTATCACTGGTAAAGCAGACCACACCGAGCAACTCGCCCTACACGCTCGATCCCTTCTTGCTCCGGGAGGCTTCGCCCTCTGTCTCAGCAACGGTTTGGGTCATGCTGAACGCTGCGTAGAGGTTCTTGGACCGCATCGTGTGTTCGCAGCAACGACGACTCACGGTGCTTGGAGGCCTCAACCTGGCGTGATTCATTGGGCAGGCGTTGGACATACCGTAGTCGGCTCACTACCTGGTGGACCAGGTGAAGTTGAAGCGTTGCCTTTTCTTGAGGTGCTCAAAAGCGCAGGATTGAACCCAGCGTGGACTTCAGACGGTCTTTCTGCAGTTTGGAGAAAGGTCTTGCTCAACATTTCCATCAACCCAATCGCATCTTTAGCAGGGGTTGAAAACGGTTCTTTGCTGAGCCAAAACTTGTTTTCTGCAGCGTATTCGACAATGCTCGAAGGTGCTTCCGTAGCCCGAATTGAGGGCGTATCTCTGCCAGATGATGCTGAACTTGAAGCCCAACTTCGTGAAGTTCTCATAGCTACATCAGGAAACATTTGCAGTATGCTGCAAGACATTCGTTCTGGGCGAACAACGGAGATTTCAGTGCTCAATCAAGCCATTGTTGAGCGCGGAGAACGGGCAGGTGTAGCGACACCGTTGAATCAGATGCTGAGTTCGATGATCACTGCTTTACATTTTGAATAAGGTCCTTGTTGTAGTGTAGCCCCCTGTTCTCTTGGCGTTGAATAGCATCGTTCGCCACCAGCGTCCCTACAAGAATTAAATTTCGTAATTCGACGATTTCTCTGGACGGTAAGGCATTGCGCCAAATGAGGTCGATTTCCTTCGCCAGCAGTTCCAATCGACGTGCAGCTCGATTCAATCGACTGAAACGACGTACAATTCCAACTTCATTGGACATGGTTTTTCTCAACGAATCTCGGTCGTTAATCACTGGGGCGTGTTCTCGTAACGATTTCAAACCGTCCGCACGCCAATCCGGCAAGGCTATCTCGGTCGCCATCAGATTGGATTCAATGATGTGGGTGGCGGCATTTGAAGCGTAAACAACCGCTTCAAGAAGGCTGTTGGAGGCGAGACGATTCGCACCGTGCATACCCGTACACGCTACTTCGCCAATGGCGTATAAGCCAGGGATGGTAGCGCCTGATTCTCGGCAATGAGGACGGCCAAACTCGTCGACTGCCAATCCTCCAACGATATAGTGAGCAGCAGGGGATACTGGGAGAGGGTCTCTTCCGAGTTTCAATCCGTGTCTATCTAAGCGAGATTGGATGTTCGGGAATTGTTCTGAAAGCCGCTGCTGGTCGAGGTGTGAAGTCACTAAGAAGACGTTCTTTTCACCGGTTTCTTTGAGTCGTTGGTCGATGGCTCTTGCTACGATATCTCTGGTCGCCATCGAACCGAGTGGTGAATGGTTGAGTGTGAATGAAAACTTTTCAGGAGACACTGGCTCATCATTCTGCGTAAGGTTTCTGTTGGCTTCGTTCCATCGTTCAAGTCCTTCTCTGTCGAGGATGACTCCTCCTTCACCTCGCATGGCTTCAGTGATCAAAAATGGGCGATCATTCGGTCTGGCCAGTGCGGTTGGGTGGAATTGGATAAACGCCATGTCTTTGACAGCAGCACCAGCTCTGAAGGCCATCGCTAAGCCGTCACCAGTTGCAACACTCGGGTTGGTGGTTTGCGACCATAACTGGCCAACACCACCAGTGGCAAGCAGCAGTACGTCGGCGGGTTGCGTGAAGACGGTTCCACGTTCTTGGTCAAGGCACCAAGAACCAGCGATGCCCATTTCTGGATTCTTGTGCTGGCGCTGAATGAGGTCGATGGCCAGCGTATTTGGTTTCAGTATAATTAGCGGGTGGGCGGATGCTGCTTCGCTCAGAGCACGCTCAATTTCTTTTCCAGTGGCGTCCTTTGCGTGCAGTATCCTGCGCTCTGAATGGCCGCCTTCTTTAACAAAATGAAACGCTCCTTCTACAGTGGTCTCAAAGCGGACACCAATGCTGAGCAGGTCGTGGATCCTGTCCCCCGACTCTTCAATCACCTTACGCACAATGGTTTCATCACACAACCCGTCACCGCAGAGCAGTGTATCGTGTATGTGAGCATCGACGCCGGTTCCGTCAGTCTTGTCGAGAATTGCAGCGATTCCACCTTGGGCCCAATTTGTCGATGAATCAATCGGACGTTGTTTGGTGATGACCGTTACTTCATGACCGGCGTCAGCAAGGCGTAGTGCGGCGAAAAGACCCGCAATACCACTGCCGATAATCGAAACGCGCACCATGCTGGCATCCTCTCTTGGCAAAGGGTACAAGCCGTCCCATTTCACCTCATCGGCAAGCGAAACCGCTATGTCCGGAGCATTCATGCGTAGAGTATGGCGAGTCTGCGGGAGATGATTGGGATCGTCTTCGGAATTTGCTTGATTGGTTTTTCTGTTCTCAACACGGGAATGGGGCTCGTCGCTTCAAGGGTTATTGTTGGGGCAGAGGGTACAAAACTCGACGTCATGCGAATGTTGCAGCCACAACTCTGTCGAATCTCAGACATCGAGGCCGAACTTGCTGCAGGAAACACTTCGATGTGCCTCGGCGCTGTTGGTCAGTGGGCCCCAGTCGATATTTTGTTTGTGTTTCTCGGATTATTCGTGCTTCTTTACGGGAGAGTTCGATTCACGAACACCGGACTTCGAAGTCAAAAGAAGTACAATTTTTACTTCGCTGCGGGGGCTGTTCTTTTCAGTATCGCCATTCTTGACAGGCTAAATTTCTTGCCAAAGTCTGCGAATTCGAACGGAATTGCAGATTTGATACCGTTCTCGGTACATCCGCTGTTAGTTCAAGCAATCATTGCAGGAATTGGTGCTTTTCTGATGGCAGGTCCTCGATACTGGGAAGCAGAAGCCGTGGAACAGACACATGACCGTCTGCACTCTCGTAGAGACGTTGCTGCAGAATTTCGCAAGACATTTGGGTCAGTCGGTATGAGGCTAGGTGCACGTTCAGGTAGTTCATCTCGCATCACCCGTTCACGTATCTTAAACAAAGATTCCATGCTTCACATGCAACGAACGAATACCAAAGGAATCAAAGTTCTTGCAACGTGCCCGTATTGTCGAGGCGCTGGATGTAATAAATGCAACCAAACCGGTACGCTGTGAAGCGATTCGGTTCGATTGGAATCTACAGAGTTATGTCTCTATTTGAGCCTCTTGGCTTTTTTTGGACACCGCTAAAATCAATGCACTGAGTGAGTTTTCCACGCATTGTTTAAGACCTGTAGGAGATGGGTGTCGCGAATAAGGTCGAAATGAACTTTTTCGATTATGGGGAATAGGGATGTATCTCAAAGCACTTGAAGTATCTGATTTCAAATCATTCAAGGGTGCGGTAATGGTTCCTCTCGACCGTGGTTTCACCGCCATCACAGGACCCAATGGTTCGGGGAAGTCAAACTGTGGCGACGCTATTCAATTTGTATTAGGACCACGTAGTAACAAGGTGATTCGTGCTCAGAATGCGAAAGACCTGATCTTCAACGGCGGGAAAAATTCCAAACCAGCGCGTTCATGCCAAGTGACGTTGGTGTTTGCGAACCCCTTACTGGCAAGCGGGCGCCGCCGTCTTCCTCTTGACCAAGACGAAGTTCGAATGACGCGCTCGGTCCGCCTTACCAAGGCCAATAATACAGTGACTACCTACTTACTTGACGGTGAGGAAAGCAGTCAGAAAACGTTCCATCGCCTTCTTGGGGCGGCAAATGCGCGTCCAGATGGTTACAATATTGTCCTCCAGGGCGATGTAACGCGGCTTGCCAAGATGACTGCGAAAGAACGCAGAAGAGTGCTCGACGGTGTTGCAGGTGTCACTTCATACGATGATGAGATTCGAAAGGCCGACCGCCAACGCGACATGGTTGAAGGATTCATTGAGCGGATTGGCTTGCTGGAAGATGAGCAAAAAGCACGTCTTAAAGATTTGACCAAAGAAAAGAACCTTGCCCTCAAAGTGCAGGATTTGGTCCAAGAATTACAGACTGCTCGCATTCTTTCAGCCCAAGCAAAATTGGCGAGCCAAGAAGCCGAACGAACCTATCTGGTCAACGAACAAGTCCGGATTGGTGGTGAAGCAACTGATTTGGAACTTGAAGTGAAAGATGGCTCGAAAGATCTTCTCGAATTAGAAGATCAGATTGGTGCATTGCAAAAACAAATTGAGGATTTGATGGGTGGAGATTCCAATGGTCTACTTGCTGCAATCAGTGAACTGCAGATACGAATTGCTACCAGCAAAGACCGAATCCATGAAGCCGAGGAAAAAGATGTCGAGGACGAGGAAGAACGCGTTGGGCTTGACGAATCGCTGATTTCTGCTCAGGCAGCGCTTGCCGATTTTGAGCAAAGCCTGGTGAATGCACGTACCGACCTCACTGCCGCTGAAACAGAACTCGCTGAGGCGAAGAAAGAGGAAGACGAAGTTCGAACTCTGTTGGAATCTTCTGGCACTGCAAATGCAGAACTCTCTCGTGCACTGGCCCAATCCATCACCAAGGTCGAGGATGCTATTGAAGAATTGAACACTGCTCAGGCCGAAGTGAACCGTGTGGCAACTCAAGCAGAGATGCTTTCCGAGCAACTGGGGACTACTCAAGAAGCAGCCGAATCCGCTCGCCTTGCACTCGGTGAACTCGAACTGGAAGGGGAAGAGATCGGTGCTACATCACCTGATCAAGACAGGAAGAAATTAGCAGAGCAACTCCATGCAGCCCAACGTTCTGAGGCAAAGTTGGTCGAGGAGTCAGAGGTTGTTGAAACCCGGTTAAGGGAGACTGAACGAAAACTCAACATTGCGAAAGCTGAGATGGAAAACCGGACTGGGGCTAAAGGCATGGCTGGCGGTGCTGCCGCTATCCTCTCCGCCCGAGACCGTGGCGAACTGCGCGGCATTATTGGAACCGTTGCAGAATTATGTTCTCCCAGAGATTCTTCGCATACCGATGCGCTTGCTACAGCTATTGGCGGAGGGATGACTTCGGTTGTTGTCGAAAGTGATGAAGTGGCAGCGAATGCGATTCGGTGGCTAGCAGAACATAAGGCTGGAAGAGCAACCTTCCTCCCGCTCAACAAACTGTCCCATTCACGAGCAGCTGGAAAAGCACTCATCGTCTCAAGTAAATCCGGTGTCGTTGGATTTGCGTACGACCTACTCGATTACGACCCTCGTATCGATACAGCGGTACGTTTTGTCTTACGAAACACCCTCATCGTGGACAGCATGTCCACGGCACGCGCCAACATGGGTGGCGTCCGCCTTGTCACGCTTCGTGGTGACGTCACTGAAGCTGGTGGGGCAATGGTTGGTGGTTCAAAGCGTAAAATGAAGGTTGCCTTTGGAGGCAACATTCAGGGTGCAAGCGAAGTTGAAACCCTTTCCTCAGACGTAGAACGATTCCGTCTTATGGCAGACACCGTCAACGGCGCTCTTCGCGATGCCCGACGTCAGCAAACCGAGTTACGGAACAAGATCAATGCCCTCTCAGATAGCGACCATGCTGTTCGGTACCAAGAATGGAAGGCAGAATTGAAGCAGGCGAAAGCCAATCACGTAGCAGCACTTGGTGAAGTTGCCATCCAAGAAAAGCGATTGGGTGAATTAGAAATCGAAGGTGCTGAAAAACTTCGCGACCTCGACAATGCACAAAACCTCCTCGCTGCTGCAAATGAGAGCCGCTCAACTGCACAAATCGCACTGGAAGATGCGAGTCCAGCCCATCTCAAGGACAGGCTGCATGCCACTGAAGTGAAACGTGTCGAGGCTGAAGGTCTCAAAGCACAGGCTCAAGCAGCCCTCAATACCGATGCCAGTCATCAAACACTTCTTGAAAGCCGAGTCACCGAAGTTTCAACCCGGATTGAACTGCTTAAGGCGAATGCAATTGGGCGAAGTGACCGAATTGACTCGCTCCAAGCACGTATAGCAACCGATTCTATAGACTTAGAAGCGAAAGAAGCAGAGCGTTCCCAGTACCTTGAAGAAAACCAAGGTCTTGAAGACGAGCGCTTGAAATTGATTGAAGAACGAACCAGTTTGAACGTCAACCTCCAGCAAAAGGCAACCGATGCACGCTCTCGTCGAACGATGATTGTCGAACTTGGACGAACGCTTGCTTTGAAAGATGATGCCGTCCGAGAGACGATGTCCGAAATGACCGAGAACGGTATCCATCCAGCGCCTGAGGGAACGGTCCTCCCAAGCCTTGGAGATGCAGAACGCAACGAGCGGTCGTTACAACGGAAACTCGACGGCCACGGACCAGTCAACATGCTGGCGATAGAACAATTTGCAGCGTGTGAGGCTCGGCTTGCTGATATGAAAGACGATTTTAAGACGCTCCAAAGCCGACGTAAACACTTGATTGACGTAACTGAGAAACTCGAACAGCAACGCAAGGAGCGCTTGCTTAAGGTTCTCGAAAAGGTCAATGAGAACTTCAAGGTTGCTTACAAGTCACTCAGTGATGGTGGACGAGGCGAACTCTTCCTCGAGAACAAGGACGAACCGTTCAAAGGAGGGCTCGAATTGTGGGCTCAACCTCGTGGGAAGTCTGCAAAAGTCACGCGACATCAACTGTCGGGAGGTGAGCAATCGATGGCTGCTCTCGCACTGATTTTTGCAATCCAAGATTATGACCCAAGTCCGTTTTACTACTTCGATGAAGTCGACCAAAACCTCGATGGGTATAACGCTGAACGGATTGCACTCATGTGTCGTGAACGCAGTAAACGGGCGCAATTCATTATGGTCACTTTGCGCAAAGTGTCCCTTCGTCTTGCAGACCACCATATCGGCATTACACACGGTGGTGATGGATGCAGTCGTCGAATCGTCGACTTTGACCGCGACAAGGCAATTGCTCTGGGCCAACAAGCTCTGGAAGAAGCTGAGAAAGACAATTCCAAGAACCATTCCCGTATTGAAGAAGCAACGGCTGCTTCTCATGAAATGCCGGAGGTACCAGAACCCCTTCCAACGCCCAGTAGTTTGGGTGGGCTGCTCAACCACATGAAGGCCGAGGAAGTGGAATCACCCGATGTCGAATCAGGTTTTGCTGGTCTTTCTGATCGTACAACTGACTTGACTGAAGACATCGAGGAGTGGGCTGAAGTAGCCCAGGCGATTCAAGCCATTGAATCAGAAGAAGAAAGCGCACAAACCGTTCAAGAGGCAGAAGTTGAGGAAGAAAACCTCTGAGGTGAATTACGTGGTGGAAGTACAGAGCGGCTTGGACAAGTGGTTCCTTCGCCAAGACGTCATAGACCAACTTCTCGCTTCTGGAGAGGAATCCGATGAAGCAGCAATGTTTGGAGATCGCATTATGGCCATTGCTGAACGAGAAGAGGCAGAACATCAAACGTTGGTCGACCCTTTTGACCGTTCAGTTGCTCTCGTACTCTCGCTTGTTCGTGATGAAGGTCTTGACGCGTGGAACATTGACCTCTCCAATTTCCTCAAGGTTTTCACCGCACGCGTGAAATCTGAAGCATCGTCGCTTGATTTACCCGCATGCGGTCGACTGATTCGACTCTCATGGGAAGTGTTGCACCACCAAGCCGAAGACCTGTTCGACCGAATTCAATATTCAGGTGAGGATGAAGATTGGGGCGATGACCTTGGATTTGGCTGGGAAGCGGATTACAACGACGAGGATTTCTACTTCACCAGCAGTATCCTACAAGGGGAGGCGGACGAACTGCTCCCGGGGCTGCTTGAAAACCGCGTTAGGAGAGATGAAGGTCGTCCAGTGACTTTAGTCGAACTACTTTCTGCGTTCAAGGATGCATCGGATGACGCTGAAACTCTCCGATTACGCGAAGAGAACCGCATTGCACATGCTGAAGAGTTGAAGGAATACCTCTCTGATGTTGGTGGTCGAATGCACAACGAAGACCTTGAAGGCGATATTAAGCGCTGCTGGCAGGCACTTCGTTCGACTTGCCTTGCGTCTTCTCGTTCCAAAGTACCCGTCACTGAAGTCATGGAACAGTTGAAACCGATTCTTGAACACAACTTCGGGCAGATTCCAGAAGGCTACGATGATGAAGCGAAGGTAGCCTCTTTCATTGCAGGATTGTTCCTCACGCATCGTGGCTTTGCCTCGATTACCCAAGATGAAGTTCCAGACGGAACCATATTCTTAGAGGATTCATGGCCCGAGATTGAGACCTTTGAAGAAGTGAAAGTTTTGATTGAAAGTCAGATTTCTGAAGAAAATGAACGTATACAAAGTCAAGAGACGGGTTCTGTTCGCCACGCTAAGCTTCGTGCTGAAAAGGCGAGAGTTGCCGAAGAGGCATCACAACGTAAGCAGGAACTTGCATTGAAGCGAGCGTTCGATTTAGAACAATCGATGTCCGAAGAAGTTGAGGTTGAAGTTGAAGTGACCAAGGTTCAAGAACAGTCGTACGATGATCACGAATGGTTGGTCGAATGAGGTGTTATGATGAGCGAAGTACCGATTGATACCCTTTTGGAAGCAACAATGTTTGGTGCAGGTCGGTCCATGACGGTTGCAGAACTTTCAACGGCATTGGGGTACGATGAAGATGAGATGCTTGACGCGCTGTATTCACTTCGGTCAACGCTGAAACGCCGACGTGGTGGTGCATTACAAGTCGCTGAAGTCGGTGAACGCTGGGCAATTGAAGTCAAGCCAGATATTGCAGGGCACCTGCCCAAGGCAACCAAGACCGAGATTCCTCAAAAATTGCTCAAAGCAGCAGCCCTTATTGCCTACCATCAACCCATGCCCCAAGCACGTTTGGTTGAACTTCTCGGACAGAAGGCCTACGATTATGTTCGTGAATTAGCACAACATGGGATGGTTGACCGCAGAAAGGATGGCAATACCCGCCGTCTATCAACAACCCGTCGGTTCTCGGAAACCTTTGGTTGCCCTTATACCGACCGTAAAAAGGTCAAGCAATGGTTCAGAGAACAGGTCAAAACCACAGGTTTGTTTGACGGTATGGAAGACGCGATGGTCCTCAAAGAAGAGAGTGAAGTTGACGGCTTTATTCAGTCAACGCTGCCACTCGGTGAAGAGGAATGAACGTCACGTTCGCTCTTCGCGCAATGCCCGCAGTAATTCGTTGACCAAGGTTTGCGTTTTTGGCCCCGTTGCTGAATGTAGACGAGCAGCTATCACTTCGATTTCATCTCCTTCTGCTCCAGCGGTGACAGCCATGTTTCGAGCGTGCAGTTTCATGTGACCTGCCTGAATACCGTTGGTAGATAAAGCACGCAGTGCTCCGAGGTTTTGGGAAAGTCCTGCAGCAGCAATGATTCCAGCCAATTCCTGGGCCGATTCAACGCCAAGTATGGCAAGGTTAGCCTGAGCGACTGGATGCACCTTAGAGGCGCCTCCAACCGTGCCAACGGCCATCGGTGTCTCAATAGACCCGACTAAGTTCCCCTCCGAGTCTTGCACCCACTGCGTCATTGAGCCGTAGGTCCCGTTGCTGTAGGCAGCCCATGCATGGCAACCGGCTTCGATTGCACGCCAATCTTGACCGCATGCGAGTGCAACACTGCTGATGGCATTCATCACGCCCTTGTTGTGGGTTGCAGCACGGAAGGGGTCTGCCATGGCAAAGTGTTGTGCTTCGATGATGCCCTTGATAACATTGTGACCGTTTTCAGCCGTTCCGTCCTCGGAGATTTCTTCGGGGGTGAAGGTTGCTTTGACCCGTGCTAATCGATAGGATGCGAGGTTTGAAAGAATCCGCAGGTGAACTCTTCCTCGAGTTATTTCTTCGACTCGGGGGGCGATGAGTTCCGCCATAGTGTTAACGGCATTCGCTCCCATTGCATCTCGGCAATCAACGACGATGTGCAAGACAAGCATCGGTCCACTCATCGAATGGATAATTCGAGTCTCAGTACGCTTGCATCCACCACCAAGCCGTATCATTGTTGAAGGTAAACTGTTGCACAAAGCCATCAATTCATCACTGGCTGTAGCAAGAGAGCGTTCAGCCTGTTCAAAATCATCGCAATCGAGGATTTGCAACTGAGCGATCATCAGTGGTGCATCAGAATTCGTGGTAAATCCGCCGTGGACGAGGCACCGCTTCGCCATGTTTGATGCAGCGGCAACCACACTAGATTCTTCTAAACAGAACGGGATGAGGTAGTGCTTTCCATCGATGACGAAATTTGTCGCTACGCCTACGGGCAATGACATGGTTCCAATGACGTTTTCAATCATCCTGTCTGCAGCATCTTCTTTCAACGCCCCGCAAGCTTCCAGTGCCTCGATTTGTTGCTGGCTAAGCTGCGTCATTTCTGCAACGATTTGACGCCTTTCTGCAACGCTGTGGCGAAAAAATCCACTCAAACGACTGTTTTCGACCGGCATCTCCACACGTCCGGTTGATGCCACGTGGTGGAAGGACATCAATCAATCGGCAACTGCTGGACAGGCTCTTCTCTAGAAATCGCCATCATTAACGGATTTAACGCTTCGCTTAACGCGTTATAATTGCGTTATCAAAGCGTTAATCAGCACGATTTTTCAGCACTGGCTACGGTATTAACGTATTCTAACGGCTTTGATAGACCTCAACTTTTGCTCAAAGATGAAATACCAACACGTATTTGCTCGCCTCATGCGAATAGACGGAAAGGAAATGCACCTACCTTCGTTGAGGACGAACCCCTTCTCCACTCGCCCAGTCGAAGCCAGCAATTCCAACTTGCTGGTTGGTCGACATCATTTGGAAGACATGCTCTCGCAGTACCTCCGTTTCCGCTCTTCACGCAGAATTTTGCTGGTCGGCGAGCACGGTTCTGGCCGGACATCCTTGCTTCGATGCGTCGCTAAACAAGCCCCTCATTCGGTGTACATCGATCATATTTCGCCAAACAATGCCGGAGAAAGCCTCCTCAAAGGCATCTATTCTTCGTTCATAAGTTCAGATGCCCCCGCAGGGCGTTCAAAGCTGACTCAGAAAATTCTTGAAGCGGCTCAATCGTATCGAAACGCCCTTCCACTCATCGTGATTGATGCTTCGACGCTTGACATTGGTGCTCTCAACGTGGCACTGCGTGAAACCCTTCCAACTCTTGAACGGCTTCAGGCACTGGTTGTTGTGGTACTTGAATCCAAGGACAAAGCCCTGCTGCACGATTCCATTGTTCAGCAGCTTGACCAATTGGAGCCTCTCGCCAACCTTTCAGTCGACGAAGTTCAACTGTTGGTCGAACGGCGTATTGAACAGGCAACCGGGGAGCAGTTCTCCTTTTCAGTCCAGGATGCTGAATACCTGCATGAGAAAACCCACGGCCTTCCAGCAGCAGTCATTCGGCTCATGCGTGACTCAATTGACCGCTCAAACATGTCGAAGTACACCTATATCGAACCGTCCTACACCTCTCCTGATTCGATTGAACCTGAATCCCATGAGGGGCGCATTGAGCCCCTCTCGACTGGAATGGATATGTTTTCGATTCCCGATGATGCTTCTCTGTCGGACGGTTCTGTTTTGGAAGAAGTCGATCCATCCTCACTTTCTTCGGAGTCAGAGCACGAGGAAATTGACGCTAAAGTCATGGAAAGCATCGAGGAAGTTACGAATTTCTTTGATTTGGATCTTGAACAATTGGATCAAGAACAGTCGCTTCAAGAAGAACTGAAAGAACTGGAGACGATTCCTGAAGGGTTCAATGCCGTTCCTTCTGAATTGAGTGAACCGGCTTCCAGACCTCCACTTGATGCATCTATTCCGACAGGTTGGACGGGTTTGTTCGAGCGAAATCGCTCATTGGCAGATGCCAAAACGGAGGATACTCAACCACAACCAGAAGGTAATTTGGTTGAGGCTTCCGAAGCATACTCGATGTGGGAGGATGCTTCGTTGCACCAACCAGAGGTGCCACAAGAGATTCCAGAAGAGGAATCCGCGGTGCTGCTGCATGATGACATTGGTTTGCCTATCATCGAACCAGAACACCAAGCGATAGATTCCTCGTTCGAAGAACCGATTGAATACTATGAAGCAGAAACCGTCGATGAGCAACCTGCCCTTTCACACGAGATTCTTGATGGCCTTGCCGACATTGTACCCGTGATGAAAGCTCTTCATCTCGCTTTATTGACGCCAATTGACGGTGATGTAGCATCTCAGCGAAGGCACATTGTTGAGGCGTTGGAGCGAATGCAAACCAAGAAACAAGGCCGCAAGCAAGATTATGCCTTCAATGCGCACGTTCTTTCTGCATTGAGCAGCCATGAAATGGCCGTTATTTCAGTTGCAAACGATAGAACATACTCTCCATCTGACAAAGAATTACTTCGACAACTCAACGTCAAGAGAGCCAGACTTTCACAAATAAGCAATCGCTTACTTAAGTTTGGGATCCTCAGTGTGCGTAGCGTCGGTAGGAATCGCTATTTCGACCTTACACAAGCCGCTCGCGCCCAATTGATGGCCTGGAACGTTCTTGGAGGTGAGGCGTGATGTCGTGGACGATTACGTGGTCGTGGCAAGCCCCTCAGCGAATCGCAGCATTGGCTCCTGTAGAGGGTGGCATGGTTGTGAGCAGTGGGCTTTCGCTTATTTTCATCGAAGCAGATGGTTCAATCCGCTGGAAGGTCGAACTCCCGTTCAAAGCGCATTACGCTCAAGCAAACAATGGCGTTCTCGGTATTCTCGCTGCTCACGGCTTCTACGTCCTTTCGACTGTTGACGGGAGCATGTTGCATGAGGGGAGGTCTACACCCGGTGGGTTCACCGAGCTCCTTGCACGACCTGGTGGCGGCTGGATTCTGTCTGGGCGCCAAGGGCACCTCCATCTGTTTACACACGAAGGAACAGGCCTTCGTCGGCTCGACAGCGGCAAGGTGCGTCGATTGCTCGGTTGGCTCGACCGTGAACACATGATGTGGCAGGCCTCTGATGGCAAGTTGTGGTGTGCTCGATTAGCACAAACTGACCAAAAGCGCTGCCTTGAAGACCGCGTATGGAGTTGGGTAACGCCAATGATGGATGGACGTATCTTAATGCAGTCGAGTGATGGTGGAATCTGGGAAGGCGTACCGCATCCGTTTGGATGGGATTCACTTGAACGAATCGAATACGAATCACTTGAACCGATGGAAGGTATTCGAAGTGCTGACGGTTGGTGGGTATTAGGTATTGAAGGGCATTTGCACCATTTGTCATCAACGACTCAAAACGATGGTTCTAACATTCTTGGTTCTGCTATGGACCTCGGAGATATTCTCATTGGATTGACGCCAGATACGATGGTAACTGCAACCCGAGAAGGTTTGATTCGACGATGGTCTGCGCCTCACCTTGCACAAGCTGAACGTCAAGGGCGTTACAAGGCGGCTGCAGAAGCAGCCCTTGCTAAGAATTGGGATGAACGACGTGCTCTGTTTGCCCGCGCTCAGACTGCAGAAGATGAAGGACGTCTCTCCAAAGCAGTAGAGTTGTACGGTGCCCTTGGTCGTAAAGAAGACGTTCGGCGCCTTCTCAAACGTCAAAAGGAGGGTGGAGAATGAGCGATGAATTGGAGCATGTGTCGGTTGAACGGGTTGAAAAATATCTTGATATCACCCGCAGAGCACGCCAAAAGGCAACACCTGTTCACGCAAACGGTACACAACAAGCTCGGGATTTAGCGGTGATGATGCGAATGGCTGATGACTATGCATCTGACGCCGCTCATTTCCTTTCAATCGGGGACAGGGTTCGTGCCTTCGGAGCGATTAACTATGCTCATGCCTGGATAGACGCTGGGGTGAAGTTGGGCTTACTGGACGGACACGGTGACGATGTCTTGTTCACATTACCGTAACAGGTCATCGAGGATTCTTTCCGTAATCTCGATATGTGAGCGAATTTGTTTCTCACGTTCTTTTGCTTCAGCGATGTACCCTTCTAAGCACTCTTGTATTGGATTGTTAAGTTCGTATCTGTGAGACGGACGTCCTCTTCCCTTCGTGACGGGGACGTTGATTTTGACCATTCCTCGCTCACTGAGATTTTTGATCGTTAGACTGACTTCCGGTTGTCGTAAATTGCAGGTGTCCTGGATTTTCTTCGAACTTAACGGACCGTGAAGGTCGAGTGCGACGATGCATTTCACAATACTTTCCGGTGCTCCAATGTAAACCATCGATTCGATGAGTCGCTGTTGTGGAGACGGAGTCATGAGCGCCACGCTTGTCTAATTCTATATGAATCAAACTGCCTCGTGTGAACAATTACTTACCTTTCAATTGCAACGTCATTTAATCGTAATGATCCATACAAATAGACAGGGTAGAATTCACAATTCCAGTGCAAAAGTTACACCTTTTCGAGGAGATGCAGCCGTTGGCTTTTGTTGACTTCCAAGACGGGAAGGCCCTGTTCATACAAGCGTCGCTTCAAGTCAATGTCAACGGTGAGGACTGGGTAGCCGTGTTTGCTGGCAAGTGTGAACAACTGGTCGTCGGGGTGGCTGAAGTCTTGACTTAATGCCTCGATAGGCTCCGATTTTTTCATTAACAGGCCGAGTAACAAATTCTTGTTTCGAGGACGCTGGTTGTTCAATGAAATCAGTTCTTGTTCAACGCTTTGTAACAGCAAGAAGGAGCAAGGGCCATAGATTCGAGAAAGTTCAGCATCCATGTTCATCTTTGAGTCGATGATTGCTACCCACCCGCAAGCGTCGATGAGGATTTGTTGCACGACATCACCGTCTCACTGAATCGTTCCGTATCCGATGAGTCGCCAACGAGAACCAACTCGGCGGGAAAGAGAGACGCGTTGTCCAGAGTCTGCGCAAATGGGGAGTCGTAGGTCGAGGGTTGCTTTGCCTTTCTCAGCATTTTTGGTGACACCTACTGAAGTAGCAGTTGCTACATTGATCATCAACATCTCATTATTACGGAGTGAGTAAATCTTCTCTGGTGCTTCGCCTTCACCAGCAACCATTGTATCCATCAGTTTCACATCGATGGAAAGAGAATTTCGAATTTCAGGCAGGTCTCCTTTTCGGGCAACAACCTGTCCGGAAAGGTTGTCTGATGTCGTGATTGAAGGGTCGAGAAGTGTCGCCATACCGCACAATCCACCGGAATGCATGGTGTCAAGGCTAAGCCCGCCACCTTTCATGCTGCTAACAGTTGCTTCGATCGGTTCCCATGTGGTCTTCGAACCGTTTTCGATTTTGCGACCAGGTCCTATGATGATTTCATCTCCGTTGTTGAACGTCCCTTCAACGATGCTCCCACCAATGACGCCTCCTCGGAGTTTCGAGGGGCGTGTTCCTGGCCGGTTGATGTCGAACGAACGAGCGACATGCATGATTGAACGCGTGTCCTTTGAGCGGTCCGGTGTTGGAATTGTCCTTTCGATGGCATCGATGAGAATGTCAAGATTGACATCGTGATGGGCTGAAACTGGAATGATTGGGGCGCTTTCAGCAATGGTATCTTTGAGGAAGTCTTTGATTTCTTGGAATGACTCAACTGCCCGTTCCCGAGTTACGAGGTCGATTTTATTTTGAACAATGACGATGTTTTCGATTCCTGCAATCTCAAGAGCCATCAAATGCTCACGAGTTTGAGGTTGTGGGCACGTTTCATTTGCAGCAACCATTAACATGGCGCCGTCCATGATTGAAGCACCCGTTATCATCGTCGCCATCAGCGTTTCGTGGCCGGGAGCGTCAACGAATGAAATCACGCGCTGGAGTTCGTTTTCCTGGTCGTCTCCACCGTCAGGGCGGCGGCCAGTTGCGTAGTATTGACCGTCACCGGTCTTGTAGAATGCCGTATCTGCGTATCCCAATTTAATTGAGATGCCGCGCTTGCGTTCTTCGGAGTGTGTATCGGTCCAAACACCAGACAGCGCTTGCGTGAGTGTTGTTTTTCCGTGGTCCACGTGGCCGATTAAGCCGATGTTGACTTCAGGTTGTGCGGGAAGCTTTCGACTCATGCTTCCTCACTCCCCTTGTACGAACGCCCTCTCGGGATTCACTCCGATGCTTCTTCGCTACCCGAGACGAGGATGTCTCCGAGTGCCTTTTTTCCGGACTCGATGACTTTGAGGTTGATTTGGCGTGTGTCTTGGTTGATTGTGTTTCCACGGAAGTTGCGGCGCATGCGTAGGCCGTGAGGCTTGTAACGGAATCGCTTCTTTTCGCCACCCTTGGTTTTGAACACGAGGTTGTGCCCCTTGAATCCAGTGGACTGTGTCACCAAAACCGATTGGCGTGCTCCACCTTCGAGGTCACGGCGAAGCGGGGTGCCGGTTTTATCGGAGCCACCAGTGATTTGAAGTTTGTATCCGGAGAGTGTTTGTTCCCCTTCTCCAACGAAGATTCCGTCAACGGTATCCCCGATTTTCTTACCCAAGAGCTGGGCGTGATTGTTTCCACTGATTTTCAGCGAATACGACTTTCCACCGTTCTTGGGGTCAGTATCATTTACTACGGCGACGAATTCTCCTTGTTGTCCAACAGCCATTATATCACTTCTAGAACGACCTTCCGACCATCGACCTCTATTTAGGCTCACCGTTCAAGGTACACGAGAAAAAATTCACCGAAACTTCCTTTTTAGCAGCATTTCAATGCGACTTGCAAGGTCTTTTGGTAAGTAATGTGGCATGCTCAGATGCGTAGTTCTGCCTCGACCATCACCAATTGCAGCGACCCTTGAAGTGATAATTTGTCGCTCTTCAAATTCTTTTAGATATTTCCAAACCGTGGTATGGCTCCGCATTTTTTGTTCATACTCTTCACACACAACGGCGTAGAGTTGTTCAACTTCCCCAGTCGTCATCGACTCTTGTTTGCTGAGCCTTCTGCACAAACTGAGCAGGACCAACATGGCATTTGGGTTCAAGTCATCAATGTGTTCGAGGTTACTTCCCGCCGCCGTTGCGATGTTCTCGAGCGGAACGTGAACATCTTCCACTGTCAGGCATCGTTCGCTGTGGTCATCTTGGCGAAATTCACACCGTTCGACAGCAGCATTGAGCAGTTCAATGACCCGCCTTGCATCTCCAGATGGCGCTGCTTTTTCAGCGATAAGACGGATGATCTCCGGCGACCACGAACCGGGAACCAATCCCGATTCAGCCCGTTGGGTGGCAATGGCTTCCAACCCGTCCACGGTGTAGGGGTCGATGCGAATGTGATTCGTGCTACCCATACGAGAAATTACAGCGGTTTCCAGCACATCAAGCACCTGCTCTTGGCTGATGAGAATCAACGACAGTGTGCCTTTCCCAGCCTGGTCTTCATCGATACGCAACAACTGGTAGAGTAAATCATCGCCCGAGCGGCGAAGCATGTGGTCGACTTCATCAAGGACGACTAACAGATGTGACGTGTCTTGACGAAGTATTCTTCGAAGACTCATGAGCAATTCCCCCATTGAAAGTCCCCGGTCTGGATGACCTGGGGCTAATTCGTGCAGAATTCGTTGAACGACCCGCATGCTGGTCGAAGCATTACGGCAGTTGACGTGAACTGAGCGAATATTGCGCTTGTTTGAGAGGTGCCGCTGAATGTCCCGACAGAACGTTCGTGCCAGAACCGTCTTGCCACTCCCAACCGGTCCGGTGATGACAACGCGACCTGCTCCTTCAGGATGGTGCAGGGTGCTGAACTTCGAGGCGAGTTCGTTTTGGATTGTTTCACGACCGACCAGTTCAGTTGGAATGTAATCGAAATCCATGACGTCAGGGTTTGCAAGAACCCAGCCAGCACCAATGCGGTCGAGATAGTTACCCATAACATCGGAAGGCTTACGCCAACCGTTATTGAACATACGGTTTCGTTCGAGTGCGAAAACGCCAGTTTCGAACCAGTACTTCGGGCAACATCAAGGGATTTCGTCAAATTGATATCCAGTTTCCCATTTCTTCTCACCGAGGGCAACTTCGAGTTCAAATGGGGTGATGAGGGGTTTCCTGTAACGGACAGCATCATCGATTGCAATTCGAGGGCAAGCGGTGTTGACAAAGGCGTCAACAGGGTAGAAGTCAATGAGGTCTGGGCCAATGTGTTCCAGCGCGAGCAAGTACCCTTTCTTGCCGTGCTTCTCAAGCATGCGCTTCATGCGGAGTGCAAGAGTACGACGCATTTGACCGGGTTTTTCGCCGATGAGGATTCCGAACCGCTGAGCATCACCGCTCGCCATGATCAGGCCTGAGCGCTGGCGTAGAATTCGCTCGATTCGTTCCAGTGACATTTCTTCAGCATCGCCAGTGTACGGGTCGAGCATTGCCAACGGTTTTCCGGTGTGCAGGACCAAGCCAATTGGATGGAAGTCACCAGAACCAAGGAACAGATAGTGGCCTATAGAATCGTCGTCTCCGGAGTAATTACACCCAAGAACCTGCCCCGGGAAGGAAAGGCGTGCTCCGCCGATTGGTATGGTGACATCGTACCCTGCATCTTCCAAGCGTTGATGGAATTCAGGCAGCAGGTGAAGGTGTTGAATTGAACCGACCAGGCCAAGTTTGGTTCCCGTGAGTGGTGCGAGGCGTCCAACGGCATCCAAAAAACGGTCTTGAGCTTCTTCATTGGACAGGTCTTCGGATTTGGTTTGGTCCTCAAGTCGCTTCTTCGCCATGGCCAAATGTGCATCGAGGAACGGGACGACGGGGGCGATTTCTGGGTCGCCATCGTAGGTGACGTCAATGAACTGCGTTGGCATGCCTGAATCGATGTTCATTTGAGAATGGCCCATGTGTGCAACCAGTTCAACGCCCATCATTTGCATCTTGTCGTGGACTAAATCACAAGCGCCGTAACAGGGGTCGGCAGCGAGGACGACTTTCGCACTTGTTTCGGTCTCAATGGTATCCATCATTTCCAAGGCTTGCATCTTCAGCCCTTCAGGGACTTGAAGAGCAATTAAGCGATTATCATTCGCTTGAATTCTCTCCATCAACTCGCCGAGTTGGAAGTCGTGACGGTCAAGATCCATGGTGCACCCTGTTCAACCGGAGCGCCCCCCCCTCATCAATCCACCCTTTGAAAGAATCAGTTTTCATCGAGTAAAACAACCGAGCCGCCGTCCATCTCTAATCGCACCAGTGAGTCGATTTTAATCGTGGGGTATTGCCTTTGCAAAACACCCAAACCGGGTCCTTTCTCAACAACGGTGATGACGTGGGCGACGGTTGCTCCGGCACGATGAACTCCTTCAATCACCGCTTTCATGGTTCCACCGGTTGAAAGGACGTCATCGATGATGGCGACTCGTTCACCTGGTTTGATATCGTTCAAGAACATCTCACCTTTCGAGTAGCCGGTAGCTTGGTCGATTGTCACTTCACCTTCAAGTCCGTACGAGCGCTTACGAGCAACGACCAGCGGAACACCGGTGCGAACGCTGAGTGGTGCAGTGAGGGGCAATCCCATCGCTTCGATTCCTAACAGAAGGTCGATGCTGTTCCAGTCAATGGTAGATTGGCACAAGTCAGTGACTGCTTCAAGCACTGCCGGGTCGAGACGCGGTACGCCATCTGTTATGGGATGAATGAAGTAAGGATAATCGCCTTTCCAAATCACTGGAGCGTTTTGGAGGCTTGCTCGCAACCTGCCCATAGCGTCTGTCATGGCAGGTGGCTTCTCCCGAAGGAGTATCACTTTTACTCAAAGTTCGGCGAGGAATTCGACGTATTCGTCGGGGTCCAGCAGGTCTTCAAGGTCCAGTTCGTGAGGTTCAATGATGATAATCCATCCATGGTCATACGCAGAATCATTGACCAAATCAGGGTTGATTTCGACTTCACCGTTAACTTCGGCAATCATGCCGGAGTATTGGGACGGGAAAGCGACCTTCTCTTCTGCTGTCCAAATCGAGAACATATCTCTTCCTTCATCGATTTCATATTCGGCTTGCGGTAGGATAACGCGCAACACTTCACCGATTTCTACGGCGAGGTATTCGCTGACCCCTATCATGAGCCGTTCATCTTTTTCTTGATACCAGAGGTGATCTCTGGAATATTTGCGGTTGTGCGCTACGCTGAATTCTACCACTTCTTCGTCCATGGTGTTTCTTCCCTAAACCGCCCCAAACACCATTGTATTTGAATTTGAGGCATATATTGCTTTCAAGCATTTACGACAAACGGGTTAAGTGAGACGGCGTTTTAGAGTAGATTGGTCGCCTATGGATTACGCCGAAACCGAGGAACAGCAAATGATTCGCGAACTCGTTCGAGATTTCGCAGAGACTGTATTAGCAGAGACGGTTGGGCATCGCGACCAAAATCAACAACCGCCGTCGGAAGAATGGCAACAATTCCTCGAACTCGGGCTTCAAGGCGTGACAATTCCCGAAGAATTTGGTGGTTCACCGGTCGACGACATCTCAGAATCCATTATCGTCGAAGAACTGGCGCGAGTCGACCCTTCGTTTGCGGTTATGTACTGCGTTCACGTTGGACTGTGTGCCAAAACCATCGCTCTGCACGGAAACCAAGACCAGAAGGAGCGCTATCTCACTCGCTTGGCTGCTGGTGATGTCGGTGCATATTCGCTATCAGAAGCGGGCGCAGGTACCGATGCTGCCGCAATGACGTGCAAGGCTAAAATCTCCAGCGATGGAACACACTACATTCTCAACGGAGAGAAAATGTGGGTCACAAACGGAGTACAAGCGAAGGTCTTGGTTCTGTTTGCAAAGGACGTTGACCACCCAGATTACGGCGTCAAGAAGCACGGAGGTTCAACCGCTTTCATCGTTGAATCGGATTTTGAAGGATTCTCTGTTGGGAAGAAAGAGGACAAACTCGGTATCCGTTCTTCCGACACCTGCACGCTGATTTTGGAGAATTGCAAAGTACCGGTCGAGAATGTGTTGAAGGGATTCGGCAAGGGTTTCCCAATCGCTATGAATGCGTTGGACAACAGTCGTATCGGTATTGCCGCCCAGGCATTGGGCATTGCCCAGGGTGCGTTTGAAGCAGCGCTTCAATACGCTCACGAGCGTGAAGCATTCGGCAAACCGATTGCATTCCATCAAATGATAATGGCGTATCTCGCCGACATGGCAACTCGAATCGAAGCCGCACGTCAACTCGTGTACCGCGCTTCTTGGGTGAAGCAACAACACTACGAGCATGGTGGTCCACGGCATTCTAAAGAAGCCAGTATGGCGAAACTGTATGCCGGAGATACGGCTATGTGGGTTTCAGAACGAGCCATCCAAGTTCTCGGTGGGTATGGATACACCAAAGAATTCCCCGTTGAACGATTCTTCCGAGATGCGAAGATTACTCAAATCTATGAAGGGACTCAAGAAGTCCAACGCATCGTCATTGCTCGTGCTTTGAAGTGATCAAACAACTCGTGCATTGCTTCCTTGAAGTGTTGCGCGACGAAG
This sequence comes from Euryarchaeota archaeon UBA88, assembly GCA_002499545.1. Taxonomy (GTDB): domain Archaea; phylum Thermoplasmatota; class Poseidoniia; order Poseidoniales; family Poseidoniaceae; genus MGIIa-L1. Next base: position 6,445 of record DAME01000002.1, on the reverse strand, counting down.
ACCACTTGACCAATCTGAAATAATTGCGCTGCACTCTACACGGTCGCCTTTTTTGATGGAATGAATCAACTCATTATCGGATTCAGGGAACATGATAGCTACAGTGAAAGGTCCATCATCGAGTTCTCCGATAAGTGAATGCCCTCCACGGAATTCATCGTTCACCATCAGGGTGCGCTCTACACGCTCAACCATCATTGATGTCGGGTTATTCGTGCATCGAGCGATGATAGCAGCAGCTTCGGAATTTAAGCGAGAGGCCTGTAACATCTCAATCATCCTTTCATTGTCGGAGTCAATGCTTGGCATACCGTCTTCCTCAACTTCAGTTGGAAGAACCGGAGTCACTACGGGTGAGGAAACTGGTTCTGCGACCGGTGTTGGTTCCGGTGCTACGACGGGCTCAGGGATTGGCGTGACTTCGATGTGATGTGTGTGCGTCTCTTCGGGTTGAGGCGTTGTATCTTCTACAGCCTCCGGTTCTGGAGGGGTTAGTTGGACGGTTTCAAATCCGATTGATGCGAGGAATGCACCAAATTCCGAAACCAACAGCACTCCGTCGCCGTTAAGGTCAATGGCTTCAACGAGGTAGTCGACAACCCATTGAGGTGGCTGGGAGCCAGCCATTTGTTCAATCATCGAGGTGATCTCAGTTCGTGAAATGATGCCGTCTTTGTTAGTATCCAGCATTTGAGTGAGTTGCGCAGCAGTGTATCCCGACTCTTTGAGCCAAGTGCTAAACCGTTCCATCATCATCGCAGCCATTGGATTGTCTTCGGTAACGGCTGCAACCTTATTTTGGGCTGAGTCTACGGTTGTTCGTACGGATTCAAGGGCAGCCTTTGCTGCGTTTTCCTTGACAGAGTTAGCCCAAATGAGCACCGAGTCTTGCTCCGAGAGGATCTGAATAACTGTTTCTCGAGGAACGTGATTGGGAGGTGCGTCTCCTACAAAATTGACCGCCACGGCTGAGAGTTCTTCATCAGTGAGGTTGTTCAAATTCATGCCTTTTTCTAAGAGTTTTTTCTCAATCTGACCAGCGACCATTGCGCGCGCTTTCTCACCGAGCATGCCATCTCCTACGGATTCTCACTCATCAACTTGATGCAGGTTGGTATCAGTCTGGAAATTGAACCTTCGGCCATTCGAGATGGTTTTCCTGGTCCCAAAGAAGTGTACAAAGCACGGATTCTACTTCGTCGATTGAAGCAAGGTCTCGTTCGATTTGCAATCGATGCAACCACTCTTTCAGCCGGCCAAGAGTCTGTCCTTTGCTCAACGCTGTTCGCTGCATGAGCCAATGACCATTCACCAAAGGCGACGTACCGGCTGTTAATTCTGGTAGTGCTTCAAGCAATTCGAGCAAGTGATAGACATCATCAGCGGATTTATTTTCGACGCCCATCGAAGGGCTGAGGTCGTGTGTTCGAATGATTATTTCCATTTGGAGATGGAGTACTGAGAATTCTCTTAGGACTGCGCGAAACACCCTTAACGCAGGTTTCGATGGCTCAGGCAGGGTGCCAAATCGTGCATGCAAGTCCATAATATACGTGCGTTGCTTTGTCGAAATTTTTAGATTACGTAAAGCCTCATCAACCTCTATAGAAAAACATTCACAGAGGAGTATGGCAAGTCTGGTTAAACCGTCAAAGTCTCGAATGAATGGATGGTGTAAAGAGGCCAAGAGGCGATGTTGTCCAGCCCATTTACCTGGTAAAAACCGGTCCAGAACATGGTCATGTGCCATTCGCTGAATCACATCCGCTGCGTTACTTCCCTGCAAAATCTTGTGCCACTCCATCCAAACGCGCTCGCTTGTGACCGCATTCAGCATGGTTTGGTTTTGTCGAAGCGCTTCTTCCAGTTCCAAGTCGAACTTCCAAACCCCTGCCTCACCTCGGTCGAGGAATCGATAGGCTCGTAAAATTCGCAAACCGTCTTCACCAATTCTTCTGTAGGCTTGTCCCACAGCGCGAATCATCCCTCGCTCCATGTCGACAAGGCCGTGATGAGGGTCGTGCATCACTTTTCGAGACAGGTCGATCGCCATGGCATTGATTGTGAAATCACGTCGCTCCAAATCCTCTGCAAGGGAAACACCCCAGTTGACTTCTTCCGGACGCCGCCCGTCACCGTAATTGCGTTCTGTTCGCAACGTCGTGGCCTCGTACAGCACACCGTCGCCTCGCAGACTCACCGTCCCATAGTCAATGCCTGTAGGTATGGCGTCTGGAAACAATTCCAACATTCGCTCAGGTGTCAATGATACAGCAAAGTCGATGTCGTGAACTTCCAGGCCGAGGCATGCATCTCGAACAGCTCCACCAACAATCCAAATCCCTCCGCCGTGGTGTGCAACTGTCTGAACAATGTGATGCACATCATGGCCAAGACGCTCCAACCAAGAGATGACCGCATTCGGGCATTCAATGGCAGGAACATCCGCTTCAATTCCAGGACTTGGCCACTCACGCTCAGTCATCTCCGCTCCTCCTTTGATTCAGTGGGACGGTTGGGCGAACAAAGCATTATCGCCGAAGGCAGAGTGGATTGGCTCAATGTGGGATGAAACGGATGTTGTATTGGTGCCCTATGAATGGTTGAAACCTCACGAGGAGATTAAACCACGAAACCGAGACAAGCTACTGGAGATGACCCAGCGCTGGGGAGGCTTCACGAAGCCACTCATTGTTGACAAAGCCACCGGGGCAATTCTTGATGGCCACCACAGGTACTCGATTGCAGGCGAACTCAACCTCGCCAGAGTTCCTGCAATTTGCGTTGACTATCTCACCGATTCACGAATAGAAGTCGATGTTTGGCCTGCAGCAGAAATCGACTCCATCTCGAAGCAGCAGGTAATCGACATGAGCCTTTCAGGCGAAGTATTCCCTCCGAAGACCAGTCGACATACGATTGCGGACCACTTGCCACCGATTCACGTAGCGCTGGAAGTTCTCGCATCGCAAGGCGAGCCTCATTCCGATTGACGGGTTGCGAGGTACGCTCTCCATCGAGCGTTTCCTTTCCCATCCAACTTCACGCCATGTTGTGGAGCTGTCTCAGGTGTTACCGTGTACTGATGCAAGGTTCCCTCATGAGAGATGGTCAATTCGACCTTTGTTCCGGCCTTTCCTTTCAGGGCGGTCTTGAGTCCTTTGAGGGAGGAGGTTCGCAGTCCATCAACGGCGATTATTTCGTCACCTGGCATAACGCAGTGTCGGATGGGTGAGCCAGTTTGATGTGCTGTGACAGAAACGTTTCCGCTGTTGCCTGAAAGATTAACGCCAAGCCATCCATGGGTTTCTTCACCGTCTTTGAACGGATGTTCAGGAACTAATTGGAGGCCGAAGAACGCCATGGTTGATTCCATATCAGGTGCTGCTTTGTTTCGAACTAAATCATCGAGTAACTTCCCTAAGCGGCGTCCACCTTTCATAGAAGTGAGCGATGTTCGAATGTCCTTGTGGGTGATGCCCAATCGTTCGACGCTTTCGTATTCCAGTGCGTGCTTTCGACACAACTCAGCCATTAATTCGCAAACACCAGACTCACCTTTTGAGCGTCGCTGAAGTTCGGCATCCAGTTGCATAATGGCCAGTTCACCTTCCAGATAGTACGAAATCTGTGCTTCTCTTGAAAATGCGTGGCCTCGATACAGGTGAATCCAAGCGTCATGGCTTGATTCAACCAGTGATTCGGTTAACATACCGTTTCGACCGGTGTGACGCTTCATCTTTCTCAAGAAATCTTTACGCCAGTCTTCTTCGCTCCACGCACCTGAACGAACGCACAGCATGTCGCCCATCCACGAAGTACCTCCTTCAAACCACCAAAGGAGATCTGAATGAACCTCTCTCTGCAGGTCGTAGTCAAGGAAATTCCGTGGACGGAGGCGTTTGACATTCCACTGGTGCAGATACTCGTGACTGAATAAACTTACCAAGTCGAGGTAGGCATCTTCATGACCGGGCATTAAACACTGGCGGGGTAACATCGAGGTTTGTGAGTTCAGGTGTTCTAATCCGCCGCGCATCTTCTCAGTCAGTTGAATGACGGTGATGTAATTGTCCCAAGGAGGGGTGCCAAACAAAGCGTGGTGTTCTTTGACAACTTTGTCCATGTCGCGCTTGAATCGTTCCAGCATCCCTGCATCAACGGGGTGACCTCCACTGTCCCATAATTTGAGGTGATGCGTTCTCCCGTCAACCACCCATGATTCCATCGGGTTCGGATTGCATTCGATGATAGCGTCGAGAAATTCATCTCTGTTAGGCGCAGTGAATCGATGTGTGGTGCCTTTATTTCCTGAGAGTTCCCCTCTTCCTGAATGACTTCCTTCCGCAGTATACTGTGTTGCTGGACTCCAATCACTTGGGGCATGCAGCTCAATACCGTGCTCACTGTTCATTCGATGAGCGTCGATTCCATCGGTTGGCATGAACCAAGTGAAGGGCGGCATCATGTGAAGGTGCGTCGAATCGAGATGATTCGAACGGACCGAAAGGTCGGTTGCCAATAACCGATAGTGTATCACAACTTGAGATGTTGATTCACCGAGTTGGATTTTCATTGCATCGACGTCTTTGCGTGAGTGTTTGAGAGTCATTCCGCTTTCATCTTCAGCAGAGAAGTCTGTCATGTGCTGGATTGGTTCTCGCAAAAAGTATGATCCCGGCACCCAACGAGGGAAATGCAGCGTTAGGCTTGACTTGGTGAAGGGGCCGTCGATGACGATGCCGACTTTGAGGCGTCGCGAGGTACCTTCGGTTGCGTCGATGAGAAAGCGGATGCCTGAGACTGGGCTGCTCATAGACCGAGTTCAGCGGAGGCGGTTGAAAGGTTCTCTGCTGTTACGCGCAGTAAATCGTTGGTGCATTGTTCGAGAAATAATCGGTTTTGTTCAGCAATTTCTCGTTCACCGCATCGACCAATGAGCCGTTCCAGTAGACGCGACCGTTCGATCACTTCGACCTTGTCGGAACGAATAATATCCCAACGCATTGCATCGATTTGTTCGCCTTTCTTTCCTTGCATCCAGCGGCCCAATACAGAGAACTGTTTGTTTGAAATCAGCGTTTGAATGGCTTTGCTCTCCAAATCTGGGCATTGGATTCGTAATTCTTTGACCAGCTCGTTTAATTGCCTTCCTTGGACTTTTTCGGCAATTTCGACCAGGACCTTTGAACCGTTGTGAACCGCCGACGAAATCATCGAACTTACTTTGAGACCGCGCTTCAAAACGTCGCTCATGGCTGCTTCAGAGAGATACTCACCCTGCTCAACAATTGTTTGTAGAGCCGCCTCACAGACGCTGTTGTTGAGGTCGCCAAGTGCGTCCTTTCTGTGCTGCAGAGTTGCGCCCTTACTGAGTACGGCTAATCTTCGAATTGTGCTGTCTGGATTGTCTTTGAACTGAAGAGCAAACCTCTCTGCTTCGCTCCCTCGAAGCAGCGCTTCTGCAGCTTTTCTACTGCAGGTTAAATCTTCGTCTTCGATAAGAAGAAGCGCAATTTCAGTCGTGTCTTCGGAAAATTCCCCCAACAGATTTGCAGCGCACCTTCGAGCATCAAGCCAAGCGTGAGTGGCGAGAACTTTGAGCGAAGAGACACCCTGTTGCGGAGCCCATTTGCGATGCGCTTCCAATGCTTTAGAACGGAACCAAGGGTCTTTGTCCTTCAGTAACGGAACAAAACCTTCCAAGGCGCGAGGAATATCCGTATCGAATAATACCCGTATTGCTCGCCGACGTTGACGAACATCGCGATGCTTGAGGCGAGCGATTTCGCCGTCCAGACCGCCCCGTGCCATGCATCACCGACGGGATGATGCCTCATAGGGGTGTGCATCAATCTTCATCATCGGACGTTTCTTCTTTGGAAGGACTCCCCTCATCATTTGAAGGGGCAGTGTCCGCAGTATCTGCGTGGATATTGGCAGCAACGTTGTGCTGTTCAACCATTTCGTATTCCAAAATATTCTCACGCTTCGAACGCACACGTTCGAGCCGAAGACCTTGATGTGGTCCAATCAAACGCATCTGAAGTGCGCGTTCATATCGGTTGCTGATATCTCTCAAGTCCGCTTCAGATGTAGCCATGTGAATTTCATCCTCGAAATCTTCAGTTCTTCGGTTTCGGGAGAAGAAGGCAAAGGCGAGATAGATTGCACTGGGTCCGCCGATAAAGATCGTGATCAAGTCCCATTCTTGCAAATTGATGTCTACGACCGGTACATTGACGCCTGCGAAGGGCTGCGAAGCAGCGCTGTAAGAATCCGTTCCTTGGTACATTTCTTCAACGTCTGAAAAGCCGTCTCCGTCGTCGTCTTGGTCGGCGTTATCGCCGATGCTGTCATCGTCAAAGTCGCTCCATTCGGTTGGGTCATCAGGGAATGCGTCTTCGCAGCGCTCAAACGCACCAATGGTCGTACATTCCAGCGA
>DAME01000049.1 GCA_002499545.1 Euryarchaeota archaeon UBA88 | reverse complement strand
CAGTGAGTCGATTCAGCGATTCAAACCGTTGATTTCACGAGGGACATGTTCAAGAAAGGGTGGCAGTTCGCGTAGGTTGGGTCGAAGTAGATGGTTGAACTTGTAGATTACAAATGCGCAGTATGCGGAAATATCGAATCCTTCCATCGCGAACGCAACGGAATCAGTTGCAAGGCATGCGGCTCCCGCATCTTCATGAAACTCCGCCGAGCTGGTACCAAGCGTATCAAGGCTGAGTGATTCCACTCTCTGAGTCTCACCGCGCAGGGTTGAAAGACCGTTGGCCGTAACAGACCATCATGTCGTCTTGGCTAGCAGTGAAAGCACCTCATTTGTTTGAGGAGTTACTGCTGCCTGAACCGGTTCGTACGACCTTACGAAGAACTTCGCTGCAGGCAAACCCGCCTCATCTTCTCCTTTCCGGGCCGTCCGGTGTTGGTAAAACAGCAGTCGTTCGCCTCTTGGCCCGTCAAGTGCTCGGGCCATCATGGGAAGCCCGCACGCATATTCTGCAAGCGCGTGACCTCGCCCGTTCAGCTGGTGCGATGTCGAAATTTGAGACCTTTCTCCGCCCAGAAGGCAGCGGTTCTGAAGATACGCTTGCAGGCAGAACCAGTTTGGACGCTTTCGATCACACGTTCTCCAAAGTTGATGCCGCAACACCGCCCCCCGCAGGCGAGGAATCAACGCATGACTCAGATGCCAGAGCACCCGTATCTCGCCTCATTGTCATTGAAGATGCAGATCACCTGGGGACCATTCGCCAGTCGTATTTGCGACGCATGATGGAGATAAGCAGCGGCAGTGCACGTTTCATTTTCACTGCACACACCCCCTCACGGATGATTGAAGCACTTCGCAGCCGGACCCAACATATCCGTCTTCCACGCAGTAGCCGTTCAATGATTGAGCAGCGTCTCAATCAAATTGTCGATGAGGAAGGCATTCGGCCGGTTCGCGGCATCATAGGCGATATCGCGCACGTTGCTTCAGGAAACCTTCGAAAAGCGATTTTCATCACCGAACTGCTTGCAACCCGAGATCTTCTCGATGACCGTAAAAATCTCCAGCACCTTCTATCAGCAACGTCATTGAGAGAAATTCAACGTATTCTTGAAGAAGCATTACGTAATCGTGTTCACGAATGGAAATGGGAAAAAGAAGGCACTAAGAACATGCGGGTTCTCAAAGGCGCAATGGGAATTCTTGATACGATCATGGCCGAACACCACCTTGAGGCAGAGGAAGTAGTCACTCATTTCCACCGGGTCCTTACCGAAGGACGCCTTCATCTGGACGACGCTCTGCTTTCGGAAATACTGGTTTCGCTTTCTCGATGCGATGTTGCTCTACGCCGTAGCATGCAGGGGCGCATCGAGTTGGAACGGTTCCTGTTTGAAGTGGCTGCTATCGGGCAACACATGAATGCTGCGAAAGCGTCTTGATGGCGTCGCCGCTGGAACGGCTGGGCGTGTAGCACAGCTGGATAATGCGTTGGCCTCCTAAGCCGAAGATCCCGGGTTCAAATCCTGGCACGTCCGCCATGAAGATCATTGTTTTGAACTGTTTATATTGATATCAAAATCATCAACGATTGACTTTTGTTTGGGCCGAATAATAAATTGGATGGGCACATAATGCGCTATTTGACTCGTGCTATTCTGGTTTCGCCATTCGATTTTTTAACCAGTATATGAGGTATGGAACGAATGCCAACGGTATCCATATCGGCGCAGTCAAGAAGAAGACATACATTGTCAATATGAAGGTCTCACCAAGATCAAACGGTCCATCAAGCAACAGCACTGAAAACGCTAACAGGTAAAAAATACATGAAGTGATAGAGAAAAATTTCAATGCTGTTATGAATTCAAATTGAAACGTTTTTTCATCCATTTCCCATTCGAATTCTTCAGCGCAATGTGGGCAATCAAACACCCCAAAACTTCCATCTTCCAATTCCACATTTTTTTCACAATGAGGACATTGGATTTCAACCATAATCCACCGTCGCATTATGTAGAGATAAGCGTTCGGCCGGTATTCATCTTCTCAAACCGAACCGTTCAAACCGACAAAAGCATGTTTCGTAGCATACGCACTTCGTGCGAAGTGAAGGAATTCTCCGAGCCGTGGGCTGCGGTTACTTTTCCATCATTTGTTCAATCTCTTTGGTTGCGAGGATGAGCGTAGGAGCCCAAAGCCCCACGAAAATCCCTAGCATTTCATCAGGGGTGACGAAGTAAATGTACAACGAACCTACTACTGACAACATGCTTGCTACAAATCCAATTTTTGATATCTGACCACTCATTTTAATTTCTCCTTATTGTCAAAATACTGGTTCTACATTTAATATGATGTATGATTTCTACACTTTCTATCTTATTTTCGAGCGTGTTCACTTCTGTCGACCCACCGCGAATCGCCTTTTTCCAAATCCAAATGGAGGCAAGAAAGAAAACACATCACCGCGCGTCACTGCCTGAGCACCATGGCGTCAAAGGGGAAAAAAAGCGCTGTGCCGCTGAACGCTCTTCCACTTCCCGATCCTTATGGAGAGGGATTCGAATACTCAGAAGACCCAATCGAACACACCCGTAAGCAGTGGAGTATGCTTGAGAAAAGGCGGATTACCGCAGGTCAAATTGCCCGCCATCCACTTCTGATGTTGTGGCGGACCATCAACGGTTTCTGTCTTGCGATTTTCGCATTTGCAAGCCTTATCCTTCCGTCGATTCTCGAGTCTATTGGCGCCTATATTTTCCTTCTTATCATACCCGCAATTGCTTCTTTTGCTCCCACGCTTATAGCAGGAGAATCTGCGTGGCATGCCATTCAAGCACGTATCTCGCTACGCGAACAGGGAGGGGTTGATGGAGGCAAAAAACACGCCTTGAGCGCCCAGCCTGGGATGGACCGCATCATTGAGAGTTTGAGAGACCAACGTCGAAATAACTTCATGTCGACCTTCCTTTCACTGTCATCGCTTGGAATATTGATGTTGGCTTCCGCAATTGCGCCAAATTCACTGGCATGGAATTTAGCCCTCCTTCTCGCCATGACGTTGAGTATTGCTCAAATGTTTCACGCATTGTTCACCTACGATTTTATCCGCCAACAAGGGGACTCATTTCCCTCTCTTGTCTTCCATTCCCCTACGCACCATCCGACTCAACTTGGCAGTGTTTTGGGTGATTTACTCGAGGCTCATCTCGACCCCGACTTGTATCTTGAATGGGAGAACTGGCAGTTATTGTTTCGAAAATCCCTCATTCCCGGCCATATCACGAAGCAAGCCTTGGAACGTTTGTTGTATATTCTTCATCTTCACATGGAAGGAGATATATCCACGCCCATGGCTCATGAAGAATTGAAGACAATTATCCTTGAGAAACGTTTTGATGAACTTTTACTGGATGATGAAGCTCGATTCAATTGGCGAACAATTCAGCGACTCATCGCCCATTCACGGGGATGGCAACCCGGTGCTTTTTTGCTGCTTGAACGTCTTCAGCACGACTTGATTGCCGGCTCACCCCCTATGCTTCGAGCGGAATGGCGAATGGATGTATCACTGGATGAGCACTGCTACGAAGGCGCTGGAAATCTGTTTATCACGCTTAGCAACCAAACGTTCGAATCCCGACATGTGCGGGTTGAGGTCTTGACGCCCAATGGAGAACCGGAGTCACGAGACCATCGGTTTGAGCTTGCAGCATGCCCTCCTCCTACTTCGGCAGTCAAACTTTTCGACACCGAACAAGAAGATGCATTAGACTGGATTCCTCGCTACCTCGAGCGTGGCGTTGTGTTGTGGATTGGTGTGGCATGGCCTCAATCATTCCGAGGCCCTGCCGATGTTCAGGTGATTCTTCGCGACGATGACGGCATCGTTCTTGAATCGCAAGTCATTCGAACCACGGTAAGCCGCAGCAGTGGCAGCCAGTTGAAAAGCAGAATGCGCCAACTTGATGCGGCACGTAAACGCGGCGAGATACCTCTGCCGAAAGTGAATTTCGGATGAAATCGCCTCGGAAACATTGTCTCAATGCAGTTGCACAGGAGTGCTGTACCCCCCTTCAGTATCAATCGCTGACCTTATGGATGGGCGGCACTTCGCTCCCTTTACCGGATGTGAGACCTTGGAAGCATGGGATGTCATCGTACTTGGGGACGGGCCAGCAGCCCTCCGTTCAGCGAGCGAGTCGGCGAAGCAAGGCGCATCAACACTCATGCTCTCGACCAGCGCCCTTGGCAGTGGCGCGAATCTTTCTCAAGATGGGCTTGCAGCGATTCTGCAAGAATCCAACAATCGCGACCACCGTGAAGACACCATCAAGCATGGGTCTTTTCTCAACGACCAAGACATTGTTGCGGCGCGAACATCAGCTGCAGTACGACAAATCGACCTGCTCGAGCGCTGGGGTGTTAACTTCCGACGTGATGCAAACGGCGTCCCTATGGTTCGTAAAGGGCCAGGGCACCAAAAGTCTCGAAACGCTGACGCAGGTGACGCAACTGGCCGAGAAGTACAGCAAATTTTGGAAGAACAGTGCATGAGGCACGGGGTTGTTCGCCGCGGCGATCACCTTCCAATTTCCCTCATTCACACCAACCAGTCCATCAGTGGTATCACAGTCATCGACATGATGAACGGACGAATCGCAGCACTTCAAGCAAAGGCAGTCATCATCGCAGACGGCGGATTCGAGGGAGCGTACACGCACGGCGTAGTAGGGCTCGGTCTCGACCTTGCATTGCAAGCAGGCATTCCGCTGAGGGACATGGAATTCATCTCGCACACACCACTCGGCATCAAAGATACCAATCTGACTCTTCCACTCGGACTTCTGTACGATGGGGCTACACTCCACGAGTCGAATGGAACTGAAATCGAGGTTAGAGAGGGCCTTGACGCCATGTGTCAAGCAGTTCGTCAAGCCAATGAGCCCGTACTCGACGCTCGAAACCTCGGCGAGTCTTCTGAATGGTGGAAGGCCGTATTCCGTACTGTTCAGCAGCGAACTGGAATCAACATGGAACATCAGACTGTGGCAATTGAGAGCCGTCCATACTCCACGATTGGAGGCATCACGGTTGATGAACACGGTCGAGCCATTCTTTCGACGTGGTCACGATGGTTCACTGGACTCTATGCTGCTGGTGCAGCCTCATGTTCTGGTCTTCACGGTGCAGATGTTCTAGTCGGCAATATCCTGTTGGATGAACTCCATGGAGGAGCAGCAGCCGGACTTCATGCAGGGGAATTTGTCAAAAAGCGTCAATTCAAGAACGTTAAAGCTGCACATGAATCCGAGCAACAAGCGATTGCTGATTTTGGTGCATCAACCTCATCAGATGAGGGGGCAGTCGTCCGAATTGGTCACGTAACATCGCAGGTTCGAGATACGGTTCAAAGTGCGCTTGGAACACCCCGTACCTCCGCAGGGCTTCAAGCGGGCATCGAGGCGTTGGAAAGCGCATCCGTGTTGGCGGAATCGATTTTCGTCGATCAAAAGTCATTGATTGCCAACACGAATCTTTTGGAAATTGCTCGTATTCAAGCCAGTATTCGTATTTCAACAGTCGCAATGCATGCCGCTCTGGCACGCACCGAAACACGGGGCAGCCATCATCGTGCCGATTTCCCTGATGCTGACGATGAACAAATACACCACTACACTGTGAACCTCTCGGGCGAAGTCAAAACGCTCGCTCTGCGCAAAAGTAAGACAGGTAACTGGCTCCTTCCACCGCAATAGGTCATCCCCCCAATACCGTGATTCTCTTGATTGAATGAGAATAGATTTTATATTCATTCTAACCAAAGCATTGGCATGAAAGGGCTGAGCGGGTTGCTCATCGGTACTTTTTGCCTCGGATACGTCGCATATTGTGTGTTAAAAAGTGGTACACACGTTCGCGGGAAAGGGTGGGTTTCACGCGAAGAAGGACCGACAACATTCATGTTTTCTGTGGGCCTGTATGCGGTACTTGGCGTGCTGTCAATCGGCTGGTTCGCGTATGAAAATTTCATCAGATAAGTGGGTAGTTGACCGCAGAATGAACTAACCTATCATTAACCGTAGATGCAAGGGTTTCACATTATGGCTGACGTGTTTCCTTCGATTAGGGGGAAGAATCTGAACAAGCGACGGCTCACAGTTCCCGATGATTTTTCGGGTAAGAACCTCATCGTCATCGTTGCTTTTCAGCGATGGCATCAACCTCACGTCGATGCAACTTTCGAACGTTTTGAAGCTACGGGACTCCAGCATACGCACCACATCATCGAGGTACCGGTGCTGGCGAATTTTTCACGCCTTCGTCAAATGCGTTTAGACGGTGTGATGAGAGCGGGGATCCAAGATCGCACAGTTCGCGAACGAACCATTACCGTTTACCTCGACAAGGCACGGTTCAGAGCGGAGGTAGGGATTTCAGATGAATCTTCAATTCATTGGTTTGTTATACGCCACGACTCAAACATCGTCATCCAACGAGGAGAAGGCATTCCTTCGTCAAAAGAAGTCGAGCATATCACAGCAAATTCAGTATAGTATTCACTCCCTCCTCACCCTCTAAATTGCTGTGAATCGATTGTGAAGTCGGAGTACTACTCAAAAAGGGTCGCTCCGTAGCCAAACCATGGCCGTCCAATCCCTGTTCGACCGTATCCTTCAGGGTGATGTACCCTCGCACAAAGTCGAGGAAGGAGAATTGTGGTATGCTTTCTTGGATATCTATCCTCGACGAGACGGCCATACACTTGTGATTCCCAAACAGAGCGTGCAACGAATTGGCGACTTGACACCTACCGTCCGTAATGCCCTTTTTTCGGGTGTGGTCGAGGTTCAAAAAAGACTCTCAAAGGTCTTTGATACGCGTGATTTCACTGTGTGTGTACACGACGGACCTCTCGCTGGACAGGAAATCCCGCACGTCCACGTCCATGTTCTGCCACGCACGATGGGCGATGCCGGTGAAACGTTGATGTCGATGTGGCCTCAAGCCCTACCCATGGGTGGAGACGTTGACCATGAACACCTTGCAGTACTGGCCGCACGTCTTTCCGAGGTGGAAGTATGAACTCCGCTGGCATTGACGACGGCAAAAAAGACCACCACGGCGAGGCACTACCGGTCCTCTCAAAGTCGGCGACAAAGATGAAGATGGATCGACTCCTTTCTACGCCAATGCCTTCGTTTGAAGGCAAACATCCCGGTTCCGCAGTATGGTCCAATATCGCTTACTGGATTGCACGCAGAATTCTTTCAATTCAGTTTCGAACCTCCGACGTGAGTGGGATCGAAAATCTCCCACTTGACCGAGGGAATATGTGCTGTTCATGGCACACGAACGGACTTGTCGATCCGCTTCAAATGGTGTTGAATCATCCGAAGAATTTCGTCATGGGTGGACGGCATGATTTGGTCACCCGACCACTTTTGAGTTGGTGGACGCGCCGTCTTGCAGTCCAACCTGTCGTTCGCAAGGCTGAATTGCTGAGGGGAGGATGCAGTGAAGAAGAGGCAACACAAATCAATGGGCGCACGTTGATGATGCTCGCAACGGGCATTTCATCTGGGTTTGGATGCGTCTTGTTTCCAGAGGGGACTAGCCACAATGATTCCAACATGTTGAGGTTTCGTACCGGACCCTTCCGCACAGTAATTGCAGCCGCTGCCATCGCAAAAGCGAACAACAAACCAATTCCAGCACTCGTTCCAGTTGGCCTTCATTTCCGTAAGCGGGAATTGTTTCGGACCGATTCATGGGTCGAGTACGGTTCCCCATTGTTCATTGACGAAGCGAGTTTGCCAGACGAGTTGGTTTCTGCTGTCGCCGAGGGGGAATGGTCAGAACCACCTGCTGAAAACGTGTTCGAACTGAGGGACAAACTCCGCCTTCAACTCCCTCTCCTCACTCCGAACACGTCGGACTGGCCTGAAAACCGAGCCCTGCATTTGATTGGACACGTGGATAGCAAACGCTCCAAACAACCCCTGGTATCTTGGAAAGAGGAAGTACTCGCTGCTCGTGCATTCAGAAACCTCCTTCAGCCAAAGCGGAGCGACCAATCGATAATCTCCAACGAAGAACTCCAACCTATCTCGCATCCACTCATCGCCCCTGCCAAAGCAGCAGCATCGATCCTCGAAGAGCATCGATTGGATGCACGAGATTTGAACAAAACTGGGATGGAGTTGCGCGGTATTCAACCTGTACCATCTCTTCTTCGTCTTCTCCGCCTTCCAGTCCTTCTTGCATTCCTTCCGTTATTTTTGTACAGTTTAGGTCCTCAAGTGGCTCTCGGGCGCCTGTTAGGAGATTCTACCGATGAAGGCCTCGATGCACGCTCTTCGTACCACTTTCTTGCAGCGATGTTTGGCTCTCTGATGTTTTGGCCGTTTATGGTAGCCGGCATTGTGGTGATGGAAGGGGTGTGGCATTCCTCGGTAGTGGATCTGCTTGGCGTTGACTGGTACACTGTTTTCGGCTCATCTTCGGCATACATCATTCTCACCCGTGCACTTTTCGCTCTTCTATTGTTTCCTGTATTCTTCATCAGTGGACGAGCAGCGGTGCTGTTTTGGGATGATTGGAGTGATGCAACACGAGCGCTTCGACGCATCCGAATGGATACAACGACCCGGCAAAATTTGCGCGGTTCGCTGCACAATTTGCATAAGGAACTTGACGAGTTTCAAGTTTGACGCGAGGGTTTGGTTCAAACGGGAGTGCGTATTGCCT
>DAME01000008.1 GCA_002499545.1 Euryarchaeota archaeon UBA88 | reverse complement strand
TAATTGGATAAAAAGAATACTCCGGTGAAACACTAAAATATGCCGAAAAACGGCCTAATCTCTCTTTTCCGCTAAGAACTCTGCAATATGGTCCAGTGATGAAGAAAGGACTTCTGAGTTATGAAATGAAGGAGACATCAGGACCTCACTACTCTGATGGGACAGTTCGTTCATGTTTGACACGACTCGGGAAAGTTCGTCAACTATGGTTACTGAGGCCAGCTGAGCGGTTCGAGAAAGGGGGTTCAAATCAACTACGAGAACGGTTTTTCCCATCGCAACAAGGGCTTCACACCGGTCGCCGTCTTCCAATGGAACAAGCAGGACGTCGGCTGAGAAAATTCCGTCCTTGCAACACTTCGCTCGAGGTCCTTCAAGACCGGGGATACGAGCATCGGGGGCTGCGCCGAAAATCGGAACCTCAAGCCCGAGCGCGGATTGCAACTCGTGAAGGTGGGTGAGTAGAGCTTCCATTCGTTCCGGAGTACGGTAGAAGATATTGATTTCAACGGGGCATCCTAAGCGGGATGCCAGTTGCAGTAGTTCACTGCCAGCAAGGGCTACTGCATTACCGTTCAAACTCAACACCGGTCGTTCCGCAGCCATCAAAAGACCGAGTGCATGCTTGGTGGCGATAAGTGCACTGGGAATCGTTTGTTCGCCCAGTAGATAGTCGAATGCTTCACCCCGTCCGTGCGCAATAAGAGCGCTGTCGGCAAGCATGCCTTTCTTTGCGGCCTGCTCGAGGCGATGACGCATGAGCAGTGATTGATACCGTGGATGGGTTGGGTCAGCGGCGATTTCAGACATACGCTCACTCAAGCCCCATCGAACATCATTGAGATGTCAAGCGGAGTTGCGCCCCGGTTGACTGAACTTGTCGAAAGAACGTCGATGCCGCATTCATGCCACGTATCCAAATCTTCGAGTAAAATACCTCCACTTGCCTCTAAAATTACGTTATCTCGGAGACTCATTTCTGTTAATTGTTGGGACACCCCTTGGCACCGTTCAGGGCCGAAATTATCCAGCATGATGATCAGTTTCGGCACGCCCTCCTCGCTGCGTTGTGCCCATGCAGCTGCTGCCATAATCGCTTCCTTCTCATCACGCACTTCGATTTCAAGAAAGGCACCGCACGTTGCAGTGTCGACATCTTGGAGATAGGCAACAATACGAGTTTCGTTTGAATCATGCTCCGCATACATTGAAGCGAGGTGGTTCTCTTTGATCATCGTCGCATCGTGTTGGTGTAATCTGTGAGTTAATCCACCTCCGAGGTGGACTGCCCACTTGTCGAGAAGACCCCACACCGTTTTTCGCGTACAGGCGATTTGCCCCGGAGCGATTGAAGTCCAGCGTTTGGTCTCACTGGCGATGCCAGATAACTGTCCAAGAATGTTGAGAATGCTGCGCTCAACGCCCAACATCGTATCTCTGTCTCCAGAAACCGAAGCAATCTCATCACCGGATGAGACCCATTTTCCGTCACCAGCAAACCACGAAATTTTGAGTGATGGTGCCCAAATTTGAATGAGATGGTCAACAGCAGCAACGCCTGCGATAAGTCCATCTGCTCGAGCAATGATGGTGGCATGTACCTGATTTTGTCCACCCATGAACGGCATGTCAACTCCATCATCCGCCAAGACTGCTCCGACCCATCGGTCAATACTCGAGAGCAAGAGGCGAGTCGGTCCAAGTTCCGCAGTCCACAATTCATGCCCGCGGTTGTGAGGAGCGTGATTGGTATCGGCCATGTACACTGCTGGTGGGCTGCTCTATTCAAACATACAGATGGTGATTGTACTGCAATTGAAGGCGAACAAGTCTTCATAAGTTGAAGGAGCAAATAATGACTGGTGATTAAGTGAAAACGATGCATGATGAGGCTCTCAATCAATTCTTGCAGACGAAAACTGTGGTCCATATTTTTGGCGCGGGGCTACGCAGTGACCGCCCAGCGCACACAGCGGTCAAGGAATTGTGCGACAGGGGATGGGCAGTTTCGCCGGTTCATCCTCGCGATGCAGGAGGTACCATCGAAGGTTTTCCGATTCGACCGCACCTCGATGACGGCGTCGTGCCCGAAATTGTGGTCCTGTTCTTGGCGCCTGAAAGGGCACGGGCAGTCGTACGCAACCTCATTGTTCGAATACATCGCGATGATTTCCCACTCGTTTGGTTTCAAAACGGTGCAGAAGATCAACACGCCATTGAAGCACTGACTGAAATGGGTGCCGATTTCGTCGTGGATGACTGCATCGTCCGATACTCTGAGCGACACAACCTAATTTGCTCACATCCAGTTCTCCCTCAAACATGGTGCCTGCAAACAAGTTCGATAGACGGAGACGGGTGCTCGGTATGGACGGTTCATTCCTCTGAAAGTGCGAGCATTGAGGCTGCTGGTGAACGACTTGAATGGGTCGGTTCAATCAGCGATTTAGCAACCTCAAACCATACGATTCCGCGCTACATTCGCTCGCTACAAACCGAACAAGAGTCCCTCGTAAGCCTCGCAACTCGATTGACCAAACAAACGTAACACGTAGGAGGTAGCACTAATATGGAGTATGGGGAAGAAATGAACATGCGCAGTGTAATTTTGGTCCTTACACTGCTCTGCTCGACCCTCTCTCCACTCGCTGCCGCCAGCGTAGTTTCAGACCAAGACCTGCCCCCGAGTGATAGCCCCAATATCGATGTGTACCCTTCTGTTCTCGAGTCGTATTCAGCGCAAATTCAAGCGGCAATCGCTCACAAGAGTGACCTCTCTCGCTACTCCGAAGTCGAACTTCAATCGACCACAAACTGGCTCGTCTTCTCTCCAATAGAACGGAGTGAGCCCGCTGGCGAATTGGAGGGGGCTTGGCTGGTTGAACTCGACCCAAAGCATGCCATTGACACCGTTCAATCAATGCTACTGAATGGAGAAATTGAAGCAGCATATCCGCTTGTTGAATCGCAAATGGAAACTCGTTGGACACCCAACGACCCGAAATTTGCAGACCAGTGGCACCTCCAAAATACGGGTCAAACCGGTGGAACAAGCGGTCAGGATGTCAACATCACTGGAGCGTGGAATTCATACCGTGGCAACGGTGTAGTGATTGGGATTGTCGATGATGGACTTGATTGGACTCACCCTGATTTAGACAACTATTATGAATCCACCCTCGATTATGACTATTGCAGCAACGATGGAGACCCTTCACCCGCTTCAAACGACGCCCACGGAACGGCATCTGCAGGTGTAGCAGCAGGCGTTGGTGACAACAACATCGGCGTCAGCGGTTCTGCTCCCAGAGCAGGCCTTGCCGGACTTCAACTGATCTCTTGCAGCACGACCGATATTCGTGAATCAGGTGCTCTTGGGCATGAACGCCAAGACATTGACATCTACTCGAATTCATGGGGTCCCTCTGACGATGGAGAAACCCTTGAAGGCCCAGGCGCAATGATGGTTAAAGCAATCGAAGATGATGCCCTCCTGGGCAGGAACGGTCTGGGTAACATCATCACATGGGCGGCAGGAAACGGATTAGCAGAGGATGACAATTCAAACTATGACGGTTACGCAAATCTTCGTTATACAATTGCAGTGACCGCCGTTGACCACAAAGGACGGCAATCGTACTACGCTGAGCCGGGTGCGAACATATTGCTTGCAGCTCCTTCAAACGGTGACGGTGAAAGCATAACAACCACCGACAACGAAGGTTCTGGAGGGTACTCAAACAGTGATTACACCGATTCATTTGGCGGGACCTCATCAGCAACTCCACTGGTATCCGGCGTCATCGCACTCATGCTTGAAGCGAATGCAAACCTCACATGGCGAGATGTACAGCACATACTCGTCCATACATCGCGCCAAAACCATGCCAACGACGATTCGTGGGCCGTGAATGGAGCGGGACATGATGTGAGTCACAAGTACGGGTACGGTGTGGTCGATGCGGGAGCCGCAGTATCCATGGCCGAGACTTGGGTCTCGGTTGAAGAGGAAACATCGCTTACCACAGGTACGATGAATGTCGATGTTGATATTCCAGATGACAGTTCGGCTGGTATAACTGAAACAACAGCCGTTCTTGAAGCGATTTCGGTGGAGAGCGTCGACGTTATCGTTGACATACCGCACACGTACCGTGGTGATTTGAGAATCATCCTTACAAGCCCCTCCGGTACAGAAAGCGTGCTGAGTGAAAAGCACGAAGACGGTGGAAACAATTTCAATAATTGGCGTTTCTCGACCGTTCACAACTGGGATGAAGACAGTCGTGGAAATTGGTCACTGTACATCGAAGATCAGGGGAACAATGATGTCGGCACACTCGATTCTTGGGAGCTGATTATTCACGGAACGCAAATCGACCTCGATACCGATGGAGATAACCTCACGAACGCCAATGAGACCAACGTGTACGGAACAAATCCAGAGGTGTTCGATACTGACGGCGACACGATTGGAGACGGTGATGAAGTGCTGGTGTACGGCACCAACCCGCTTGTGAGCGATTCAGACGGTGACGGGCTGTCCGACGGTGTCGAAATTTATGTCAACCAAACCGACCCGTTAAACAACGATACCGATGGAGATTTGTTACTGGATGGATTAGAGGTTCTGTACTATGGCACTAACCCATTGGTTGCAGACCCTGACGCTGATGCTGATGACTATTATTGGTTTGAAGACTGCAACGATTCGAACCCTGCTGTGAACCCCGCAGTATTGGAACTTCTCAACGGCATTGACGATAATTGCGATGGCCAGTGGGATGAAGGATTCAACGCCACGGATACCGACCAAGACGGTCTCTCTGACTTCGGAGAATACCACTATCACGGTACAAATCTATCCATGGCCGATACGGATGGAGATTTCCTCAGCGATGGCGTGGAAGTACTGGAAACTGAAACCGACCCGTTGGTCTTCGACAACGACACCGATGGAGACAGCTTCTATTGGTTTGAAGACTGCAACGATACGGATGCAGAGGTCTACCCCAGTGCTCCTGAATTGCTCGATAACATCGATAACAACTGTGATGGGGTAATCGATGAAACGTTCGTAGGAACAGATGCTGATAGCGATGGTTTACTAGATCTCGTTGAATACTTGGACCTCGAAACCAATCCATTTGACCCCGATACCGACGGTGACGGCCTCTTGGATGGAATCGAAGTGTTGTCAACCAACACCAACCCGCTGGTTCCTGACCTTGACAATGACGGCGATGGTTTTCGATGGTTTGCTGACTGCGATGACAACATGAGCAACCGCTCGCCGGATGAGGTAGAGCGGTGGAACGGTATTGATGACAACTGCGATGAAGAAATCGATGAGAACGTTGACCGTTCGCTTCGCATCACACCCGCTCCATTGGTCTCCTCATTGAACCTAAACGCGACCAACGACACCCTTGAACTGTCGCTGCTTGTCGGGCTTAGTCAAGATGATGTCGAACGGCTAAACCTTACCGTTCAATGGTTCAGAAATCAAACGCAGATTGGTACTGGAGCGACCTTTATCGAAGCACCTCATTCTTGTGAACAACCAAATGAAACGTTCTCAATCGAATTGTGTGCACTTAACGGCACGACTGAACCATTCGAGGTGAAAGCGGTAGTTTTCGACGATTATGGATTCATTGAAACAACTTGGAGCGTGACCTATTTCGTTTGGCATCCTCCAATAATCGTAGAAGATACTGTTTCAGAGTCAGATGCAAGTGAGCAGGCGACTTCAACCGTGTTCGAAGACAACCTCTTGCTCGTTGCGCTCTCCGGAATTGTAGTGATTCTTGCCGTTATCTTGGTCTTCACTCGCCGTCAAAATAGCAAACTTCAACCCAGCACTCGCCCAAAACAACAGCCTGCCCAATTTGCACCGGCGCCTGCATCAATGCCTGCACAGTACGCTGACGTCATGCCCGCTCCGAACTTCTCACAACTTGGAGAATATACGCCGCCTACAAACAATCAGTGGGACACGGGCAAATGGAAGTAGTCAGTAGGCGATGATGTGGCTCCATCCAACCAACCTACCGTCACTTGCATCGGCAAGCATGTTCAGTTGGTGGTCCTTTCCGTTATCGTCCCATGAGCGCGAAAGGTCCCAAGTGACAACCCCTTCTGCATCGTCGGTAATTTGTGAAAGAAGAGAACTAATATCATCGGCAGGTACTGCGATAAGGTACCCAGTCTGAACGCCCTCTTGGTACGCTCCTGAGGAGGTGAAAAAGCGATCTTCGCCAAACAGGGAAGGATACCGTGAATCGTCAGTGAATTTCTGTTCAAGTCCAGTCATGTTGAAGGTGGAAGGAATCGAATCCCGATTGAAGGAAACTGGGTCAAGTGCACCCTTTTCACTGAATTCGCACGTGTCAAGGCTCGGTGAGCCGGTAAGATTGAATCGGACCCAACCCGCATCTTCGTTGGAATCGACCCATGACATGTTCCATTCGGTAACTGTAGAAGACTGTGGACTGGATGTACCTCGCCAAACATAACCGTTATCGCTCAACGCACTCGAAGCTCCCGATGCTTCGCCCAGATATCCGTCAAAGCATTGAATTGCTTGTTCAAACGAATGCGTTCGAAGGGTTGAATCATCCGGCATATGCAAATCGTAATTGCCCCACGTCTCCAAATCGCTACTTGAGGGAGCCAACTGATTTGCGAGTGGTTTTGAATCGTAATTAAGCCCGAGGTCCAACTGCTTTTGGCCACGGTTCACCGAGGTACTTTGGAAAGTATGGTGCAGTTCAAGTTCCCCCTCTGGCAGGACATAATCGTTCAGCAACTGTGAGGTAGGGGAGCACCCAGACTGTGAACTGTCATCGTCTGAAATACGAACGTCAACGGTTTGTTTTGCAGCCCACGGATTACCTGATTGAATCCAAAGATTCATTGTAGCAGAGCCGAGACAGTATGCCTCAATATCGTGATGGGTTGCGACTACTTTCCATGCAGGTGAACCGGCGTAGGTGTCCGCACCAATCACGCGCCAGTCCCAGCCAAGATTGCTTCCTGACGCACCATCTGTGATCAAATCGTCTGCAAACAAATGCTGGATTTCAACGGGTTGTACTAGAAGAGCAAGTCCGGGCGCAAGCGTCTCTAAATCACCAAGAATCCCTCCGACGCCGTAACTCATGGTCGTACCTTGATAGCGGCCAATTGGAGAAGGAAGGTTGAGGTCCCAAACAGCCTCTGTTGCCTTGATGTCCTGGTTTCGTAATTCTTTGTGAGTGGTGACTGTCAAGTCTGCAGAACCGGACGCTGAAATGGCCCCGAGGTCACAGATGGGGCCGAGTGAGAGGTGTCGCTTCAATTCAAACGTGCTCAGTGAATTGGTATTCACGGTCTCAACTGAAAGCCATTCTGCCCCCATTCCTCCAATGACTCGAACCGCCCCCTTGCGGTCTTGCGAACCTTCGTTGATGAGATGTTCAGAACCGCCATCCGTAATCGAAAGACCGCCGACTCCCGCAAAATCAGCCGAAATTTTGCAAATGTCTTCTTCTGATTCAAGTTGATTCATGACAAGTTCAACGAATTCTTCAGTTGCCAAAAAAGAACCGTCAGAAATGGTGTATTGCATCGAATCACCGTACCTTAGTTGATCAGCAGTGAACGAGTCGAGTTGACTGTCGAAGTAGTAGTATCCACCAGCTCCTAAGACGATCATAGCCAAGAGTGTGGCAGCAACTTGAGGTCGACGAAGAAGATCGAGGAGTGTCGTAGGTGTCTCTTTCTGGATGGTGTTCTGAGAGGTCGTTGTCGCCACCTTTGGAGTGACGGTTTCAACCAAGTCAGCATCCAAAATTTCAGCCTCGAGAACGTCGTCATCCAGTGAAAGCGTAGGTTCGACCTTTCGGGGTTGTGGCGTCTGTGGCGCATCGGTTGGCTCCATGGTATCTTCATCTTCCAACGACAAAAGAACCTCGGTTGTCTTCTTCACTGATGGTGAATCGACCGGTTCAGATTCTACACTCTTCGCAGAGGAAGAAGGTGCTAACGTGGATTGAGGCATTCCAACCTCGTGTGGAGAAAGGCCACTTTCTAAAAGACGTTCAACGAGGTCTGATTTTTTGCCCGATGTTGAAAGGTCGTTGAGGATGCACAATGCTTTGAGTTTTGCAACGGTCAAAGAAGAGGTCTTTTCGCTCGACATCACCAAACCCTCATGATGCCCTGCCGCCTTCACCTTTCAAGTATGACCCCGAATGTGTGCATGAACCAGTGGTTTTCTGACTCTTCCTTTCAGCGACCTTACTGATAAGGTGTATATGTGCCATCTGGATTTTGCACGTACACGGTTTGCTCGTAGGTTCCATCCGCTAATTTTTTGAAGAAATAGCCGTTTTCTGCGGGCTCAAATACTGCGGGTGCTTCAGCTGGCGAAGGTGCAGCTGGCGCCGCGACTTCCGCCGACGGTTGAGGAGGGCCGCTCGGCCCTGGACTTGGAGGCCCAGTCGGGCCCGCTGCAGGTGGAGCACCGGTCGGGCCGGGTGCGCCAGGTGGACCTGACGGTCCTGCTGCAAGCCTTGCAGCGGTAGCAGAATCGAGGACTTTTTGTTCAGTTGAGGTCCCTTCAGACTCGAGAAGTTCTTTGATCGCAAGTCCATGCTTTTGTGCGCCGATGAAAGCGAAGACTGATAGCGAAATACAGAGGAGTCCGAAAACGCCTCCAATGATTTGGCTAGACCATACCTTTCCTTTCACTGAAAAGGAATCGGTGTTCGCTGAAACAACACCTCCGTCGCTGTCAACATATTGCACGACTGCACAGTATTGTCCGGCATCGACAGAGAACTTGAACGTGTATTCTCCTCCATCGACTGGCGTTATGTCCAGGACTTGATGCTGGTAGGAATGGCTGGTGCCTTCTTTGGCTTCTTGGGTGAACAGGGCGAGGTTCTGTGCACAATTCTCTTCCTTCATCAAGTAAGCTTCGAGATTGACGTCTGATGTGCTGCTGGGGGCGTTTTCAACCGATACAATGAGGTGAACTGGAGCGTCCATGAAGTCCTCTCCTGGAAGTGAGGGGCCCCATACCAAACCGATGTCTTTCTCTGCCGAATTTGTAAGACCGTCATAGTCCGCACTAAATGGCATTGGAAAGAGTGCAAATCCAAACATAATTACGGCAATGCCGAGCCAAAGGAACACGTTCCAGCGCGCTTGTTTGAGTTGTTCGTTCCGCTCATCCATTGTAAGAACCTCAACCGGTTCTTTTGGCATAGTTTCGCTTGAAGTTTGGTCGGTTGAAGTCCCAGCCTCTCCATCGGTCATGTTTCGCCCGATTTCAAGCGAGCACTTGAAAGGCGCGTCCGATTTTGGCCAACATGGAGGGGAATGGAATCAAGAACGTTGAAACTGGGGGCGAAAACGTGGACCTTCGTCTTGCCATCCTTTCTCGAGGACCACGCCTGTACAGCACGCGACGACTTGTTGAAGAAGCTGAAAAGAGAGGCTTGAATGCATACGTCGCCGACCCAATGAAATTTTCACTGTTCGTTGCCGATGGTCGAATTGACGTGCTTCATAACGGCGAGCCGTTCAATTTTGATGCTGTAATCCCTCGAATTGGCCATTCAATCACCAAGCACGGAGTCGCCGTTCTTCGCCATCTTGAGCAGTTGGGAATTTGGACTGCGAATACCGGGGCTGGAATTCTCCAGAGTCGCGATAAATTGCATGCATCTCAAATTTTGGCTCGCAACAGAATCCCGGTGCCTCGGACAACCTATGTTCGAGATATCATCGATGTCGAGACGGCAGTTGATTTCGTTGGCGGACTCCCAGTGGTCATCAAAGTAACACAAGGCACGCAGGGCCAAGGCGTATTTCTCAGGCATTCACTCCGTGAAGCAGGGAATTTAGTCCAAGGGCTGTTGCTAACGGGAAGGGCCGTTCTAATCCAAGAATACATCGCTGAATCTCATGGAAAAGACATACGCGCACTGGTGGTTGGTGACCGAGTCGTAGCGAGCATGCGTCGCAGGGCACGAGGCAGAGAATTCCGCAGCAACTACCACCTGAACGGCACCGTTGAGAAGGTCGACTTACCCCGTGAATACGAAGAAGCAGCATGCCGTGCAGCGCGGGTTCTCGGTCTTCATATTGCTGGGGTTGATTTACTTGAAGCGAAAGATGGACCGCTTGTACTGGAAGTGAATTCATCCCCAGGTTTGGAAGGAATTGAGAAGGCAAGCGGTGAAAACATCGCTGGAGCGATCATCGATTATGTCACATCCGAGACTGCCTTTTCAGAAGTCGACCTAGACCAATTACTCCGCACCGTACCTGGAGCAGGCGTACTCTCATTACAGATTCGAAATCATCCAAGCCTCGTCGGCCAACAACTCGAACACTTGTTTAACAGCAGTTCGGAAATACCCGTATTTGCCCTCTCGAGAGACAATTCCTTGCTGTGGAATCCGTCACCAGAGATTCAACTTCGATACGAAGACGTGCTCATCTGTTATGGTGAACTTACGGAATTGAGAGCATCGTTACGACAAGCAGTGCTTGACGTGCCGATGAAAGCCTTGGACACGCCCGCCTCGGAAGAATCCAATGCGTGATTCGGCGAATCGATCAAGCCGTATTTTCCAACACACCGTTCGGGTCATCGCGCGGTGGTTTGATATGGTAGTTCGTATTATTCGGCTTTGCTCTACGGAGCAGGGATGCACGCTCACTTCGGTGAGGGGCGGTGAACGCCAATGGATTTGCGAAGGGAAAATCAGCGGAAACGACAGGCTCTGAGACCGAGTCAACATCGTCTCAGCGAAGCATCTGTCTCACTTCCACCGCGTTTAATCCACATGCAGCAATTGCCGTGGAAAGCGTGCTATACACAGACCCTCAAGTCCGAAAATAAATCCGCGAACACACAAAAATCATACTTGAGTGGCCTCAGGGCGCTCATTGAAACCCCGCTTCCGAGTGAACTCATCCTCAGCGAAGCAGATTATGAGGCACTAAGCGTAATGGAACTCGCTGAACGAATGGAGCCATTGAATGGAAGACTGGATTTGTGGACCCACAGCCTATCAGAACTCCGAGCAACAACGTACAATGCACGTCTCGCTGCTGCACGCCACTTGATGAAGTGGCTGGGACACCGCTGGCCAGAACATCTGATTCGTGCAAGAGCAGGTAAACGACTGCCTCGAACGCTGAATCGACGCGAGATGACCATGGTGCTTGAGGCGGCTGCAACCAGTGAAGACCCCGTGGCTTCAATGATTGTGACCCTGATGCTCGATACCGGGCTACGAGTCAGTGAAGTGTGTGACCTCAACCTCAATGACATCGATATCGAAGACGGTTCTGCTCGCGTGTTTGGCGGGAAAGGCGACAAGGACAGATTAGTGCTGTTCACCCGCCGGACTTTGGAACGGATACAAGCGTGGGTACCAATTCGCGAATCGAGAATTCGCAGCGACGATCTTCCTTTCTTACTCAATTCTGCAGGCAGACGGATTCAGCCGCGCGGCATTCAGCGCTTGATGGATACCTTGTCGGTCGAGGCAGGGCTCCCGAAAGGAAAACTCACACCGCACGTGCTGCGCCATAACTTTGCAACCGGGCTACTGGAGCGAGGGGCTGACTTGGTCACGATTCAGCGGCTTTTAGGTCATGCCACAATCGCTACAACTCGAGTCTATCTTGAGATATCAGACCAAACCCTGAGAGAAGTCTATCATCGGGCACAAGCGACCAGAGAAACGCTTGAAGCGGTTGCAGAAGAACGAAACGAGGTGGTCGAAATGACTGAAACAACGCCTTCGACAAGTTCACTTGGAATCGAGTGATCAGTTCTTTTTCCCGGGCCTCTTTTCAATTACAGCTGGCCCAGTCCACGATTTATTCGGGACAATGTCCTGACCTGAATGACCTTCAATTGGGCAGAACTTTCCTGACCGGCATCGGGAGCACTTTTCCTTGGATGGAAGTTCGACCGTTTTACGTAAACGACCGTACTTGCGCCTTGGCATAAGCAGATGTGCGTAACGACGGTTTTCAATGCTAACGGAAAAAGAACCGAAGATTTACTTTTTCCTGAACCAAGGCATGTCCTTCACGCTGCGAGGAACACGAAGTGTCGAACCCTTGCGGCCGTCGTCCGATTTCTTCGAAGGAACTCTCTGACTGCCCGAAGAGCGCGGGGTTGCTTTGACTTCGACGGCTTTGTCAGAAACTTTCTTGGCAGTCGATTTGGCCTTTTCAGCGACTTTCTTAGCAGTCGACTTGGTTTTAGAACTTGCTTTCTTGGCCGCTGTCGCTGTCGCTTTAGCAGTCGATTTCGCCACAGATTTGGTTTTCTTAGCAGCGGTCTTTGTCGCTGATTTTGCCGACGTAGCGGCCTTATCAGCGGCTTTGGCTGCCACACTGACCTTCTTTGCTACCGCTGCACTTAATCCAGCGGATTGAAGTTTTTTAGAACCAGCACCAGCAACTTTCGATACGGTATCAATCTTGGCAGCAACTAATTTTTTTGCAGTTGCAGCACCGACACCAGGTAGTGCAGTTAGTCGATTAATTTTGGAATTCCCCTCTGCAGCCATGTGCTCACCGTACAGACCATAACGGGGGCGATTCTTCAATTCTTCTCTTACGCAACTCACAGCAAGGTGAGGGATTGATGGGGTTTGGGGGCTTCGCAATGCTATGAGCGTGGGGGACCATCCAAAGGACGCTACCGTTGTCTTTGCACAAGTAGGTTCTGCCAAGGCCAACCACAGAGTCGAAACGCAGTCCAACCTTTTGCGTCCAAAAGCGTACGCTTTGCCCAGCAGGGTCGTGTACTTGGGCGACGTAGCGACCACACTCCTTGCACATCTCAAGCACCCCGATACACCCCACTTCACCACCCCCCCACAATTCAATGAACAAAAGTGGACGTTGCGAACAGAAAGTGGGGGATTGGAAATTTCTGTCGAATCGGAAGCATACTGGGGATTTGGCCTGTTAAATTCCGGCTATCTCAATAAAATTGTGCTCACCGGCCAACGGCAATCGCAAGCGAGGTTGTTGTTTGACCTCACGGCATCCCTTGGACACAGGCCGTGGGAATTCAAGCACGGCAGATCGGCTGAACGCTATTTCGATCGATACGGAACGGGGCATTCGTCACGTTCCAACGAATTGGTTTGGAAAGAATTCATTGCCATTGCCAGAGCGGAATTTCAAGAAGCATTGTTCGCCATGGAACAACGTGGAGTAGAAGTGAAACGACGGGTCAAAACTGCTGATAGCAGCGAATCGTGGAACAAAGCCCATGCTGAGCAACTGCTCATTACTGCCGCATACGACTTGGACGTCGCCAAAGGAGCATTGGCTGACGAGAACGCCCCGGGGATGGAACGGGCACTCGCTCGAGCCGAAGCCGCGTTCATCGAGGCTGACCCCGGGGGTGAAGTCAATCTTAAACCGACAAGAAATGAAGCGGAACGTGAGCATGTACTGTCGATGAGCGCTTCAGAAGAAGAGGTTACATTCGTCGATTTGGTCTCAGAAAATGAGTGATTCGAGGTTTTATCTGCCGCGTCGCGTTGATAAAGGGGAGCCAACTCGCACAGATTGGTCCACATGGCTTCAAAGAAGAAATCCGATGGCAGCGGTATTCAACAGGCTGCAGGTCTTATTCGCTATTTCGATGAAGAATCGGAAGATGCTTGGAAGATAACACCGTTCCAAGTGTACGGTGCGTGCATCAGCGTTGCTACCTTCTTTTATCTGGTAAATCTCGGCGTTGTGTCGTGGATTCTCAACCTGTTCTGATTAGCTCTTAATCGGCTGAATCATTACGATTCTGTTTTCTTTCTGTGCCATACACTGTGCAACTTGCATTGCTGTTTGCATGTCGATTGTCCCACCGATTACTTTCTGGCTTGAACCTTCATGAAGTATCAATTTGTGAGTTAAGTTGTGAAGAACGCCTTCTTCGATACGTTCGAAAACCCAATGCTCATTTTCAATACGTACCATTGCAGGGATTTCAACCAAAGGGCCCATGGCCTCTCCGGTGACGATTGTCCTGGCTTTGAGACCCCGAAGGTCACGAATCGGACTCCAGTCTCTTCGTCGAACCGGTGCGTTAATTCTCCTGTTTTTGGCTACGCCTTCTCTAAATGCTCTGCTCATTCGGGTCCCATCCCTTGAAGCCGTTCGACTTCGTTCCAAAGCGAACTCTGTGGCTTAATAAGAACCGCGATACCTGAACAGCCTAAGAGAGCCGTTTTGGATGCTGTGAAAAGAATTCAACGCTCTTCCTGGTTCTTCAAAATACAGCGATGGTTTCAAGAAACGCGCCATGGTGCAAGTGTCGGAGACGATTACGATGAGTCAGATTCCTGAAGGCCAATACTACACCAAAGAACATGAATGGATTCGCGTCGATGGTGATGAAGTCATCATCGGTATCACTGATCACGCACAGGATGCGCTCACCGACATCGTCTATATCGAACTCCCAGCAGAAGGCGAGTCTATTGAAGAGATGGGCGAATTCGCCATCGTCGAATCCGTGAAATCTGCTTCTCCAATTTTTGCACCGCTTGCTGGTGAAATTACGGCCGTCAATGATGCACTAGAAGATACCCCGGAACTGATGAACTCCGACCCGTATGGGGATGGATGGATCGTCAAGATGCGCCTTGAAAACCCTGATTTGGTCTCGTCATTAATGGATGCTGCAGGCTACAAAGCAGAGCTTGGCGAGTGAAGAACTTGAGTCCCCGGAAATGGAGCCTCTACGTCGACGGTTCGTGTCTTGGGAATCAGAACGTCGACCATGCAACTCCTGCTGCGTGGTCAGTCGTGGTCGTAACCGGCGATACTGGCCTTGGTCGAGGGAGTGGCGAGTTGCATGAAGAATTTGCAGAACGCGTGATTACCGACCCCTCAACTGAAGGATTCATTGGAGCGGAAGTCGGTTCAAACAATACCGCCGAATTATCTGGTTTCGCTGCAGCACTCCGATGGCTCTTGGTGGAGGGGGGGAATGACGCCGCAGTCGTTCGCGCTGACTCACAATATGCGGGAAATCTCGCATCAGGTGCGTGGAAAGCCAAAGCGAACAGGGAACTGGTCGCTCATGTCCAATCGCTATGGGACGCAGTTGCTGAATTACGACCCTTGTCGTGGGAGCACGTTCGGGCACATCGAGGGCACCGCTGGAATGAACGAGCAGACCACCTTGCACTGCGCAAGGCACAGGATGAAGCACCAGTCCCGCTTACTTTTTGGAAGCCCGGCCAGCGATAATTCACGGCTCATCTAAGCGCTGAACCAGCCATTTACGGAACGAAGGTTCGAGGTCGGTTCGGCGAAGCGCGTGGTCAACCTGGGCCTGCAGCCACGGCAGCGGTTTGCCTGAATCATACCACTGATAGCCTGACAATTCAACGCCGACCAATCCCCCGTTGTCAATCCAATGCTGCTGAAGAACGATGCTTTGTAATTCTCCATGTGTTTGAACGTCAAACCTTCGTAAAAGCGACTTTGCATCAGCAGTGAACAAGTATCGGCCGCACAGAACTAGCCGGGATGGAGCTTGGTCAATGGACGGTTTTTCAATCACGTTACGAATCAATTCACCTTCCATATCAACCACCCCATATGAGGACACTTCTGCCGGCTGAACTTCGAGTAGACCGACGCACGGCAATCCGTTTTTAGCAAAACTTGAGACCAGTTGTGCACTGGCTTTTGACGGAATAAAGCCGTCAAGCGAAGTGTGCTGGTCAAGGAGAATATTGTCGCCAAGAAGAACCAAAAACGGCCCATCGATATCACCTAAAGCGCATTCAATCGCATTACCTAAACCGAGAGGTTGCTCTTGGATGTGGACGTGGACTTCAACATCGGCAAACGGTGAAAGCAACGAGGGAGTCAGGTCGGGTCGCTTTTCTAAAAGCCATGAATGATCGCCCAGAAGTGCACGCATGTCCTTGCGAGGTGACGAGATGATGTGCAGGCGCTTGGCACCAGCAGCAACGGCTTCTCGAGCCAAATGAATCAAAGCAGGTACATCGACCAACGGAAGGGCTTCTTTGGGCGTCGAAGCACTCGTGGGTAGCATTCGCGTTCCCAAACCGCCAGCAACCAGCAATGCGTCTTCAACCGCCGCCATGGGACTTGCTGGATGGCGTAGGCTTTCAAGCGTAGCCCCCGTGCCCGGTGCATGGGCAGAATCCACGAGTGGCGCGGCTTTGCCTTCATTGGCGTGGTTCTGGTCGCTCAAGCGTTCGTGGATTTCGCTCCTGCAGGGCCTTGGGATTCTCGCTCATTTTCACGAGGTATGATTGGATTAGTTGGGTTGGCTTGCCTCTATCTGGCGTGGTTTCGTTTTACCTTCGACCAAAAAGGGGTTGCTCCAACCATCAACCTGTGGAGCAATCCAAAGGAAACATGGCTCAACGTTGTGTTGGTAGGACTAGGTCTTTTGATGGCGATTAAAATCGCCGTTTGGCAGCAGTGGAGCGATGTATTGCCGGAGCCGGCTACGATGATTCTGGCAGTAATTGGACTGCTCATTGTCTTGAATGGACTCTATGTCGGAATCATCACCGTTGGCGTATTAGCGCCTTCTTCGGAAGAAGAGTGAATGGATACTCAGAGGTCGTGGTTAAAAAATTCTAACGCATCTTTGAGATCAGGCAAGTCTGTCGTCTCTTCGTTGGTATTCGGAGCAGGAAGTGGAACTTCAAAATCCTGCGGGCGCTCCCCGTCATTGTTCAACCAATTCTTCCACTGCTGACTACGCTCAGGACGACGTAAGTCAAACGTGGTCCAGAAAGGAAGTAAGTCGCAGTCCTCTGAAATGAAGGTCCGGACGAGGGTTCCGAAACGGTCTGCTGACACTTCATCCATCCGCATCATCAATTCTCGCATCCGAGTGCGAACCACTTCATCCCCGTCCTTCCACAGCGTGGGGAGCAGTTGGCGAGTATCTGTGGGGAATTCAGAGATATAATCGCGCAGAGAAGGTACGATGTTTCTTCGCACCAGTGGGAGAGGGTGTTTCGAAAGTTCCAGCAGTGTTTCAGCCCAGAGTTCCACATCTAAAAACCGTAAATCGCCAACAGTCGAACTCGCTGCAGCTAACACGCCTTCATCTTCACTCTTGAGCATGTCTTGGAGGAATGGAACAGCATCCCATTCCAGTCTGCGAAACATGCGGGTTAAGACGTCGGCTAACGCACGTTGAACGATCACTTCGTCTCGACCGTGAAGCCGACGAGCGAGTTCATGACCGATTTCACGATCGAATTCAATCGCTTTGGCAAGACAGAGCGTCACTCGAGTTGCAACTTCGGGGTCGACGTCGAGTGTTCGTCGAAGCAGTACTTGGTCCAGGCCCAACGGCGTGATGAGGGCGGGGCGATGAAGCAGTAATTGGGTCCATTCTAACAACAAAAGCCGTCGAGCGGATGTATCGTTTTCAAGTCGCTCAATCAGCCACTTTGCCGCTCGAACGCCGTCTGCATGGGCAGTCACGCTGGTTGTTCGGGGAACAACGGCGTGTGGATTCCATTCGAGATGTTGTGGTCCAACTTCTGGTTGCGTGTGCCAAGTGCCGGGCCGTTCTGCAAGTGCAATGGATTCCAAAAGATGGTAGCCTTGATGCACGGGTTGGCCGTGAGGGACGGTGGATAAACCGTTGATTAGCGCAATAGCGAGCCACCAGCGGTCGGTATTGGGTGCGTGTTCGTCAAACGATTGAGCCAACCAATCGGTAGCGATGTTGAACAGTAACCGCTCAGATACTTTTCCAATCCTTCGATAGAGCCACCGCTGATGGACTTCAAACGGGTCATCGGTGAGATTCATTCGATGGGGGACAATCAGGTCGACGACGGCGTTGAGGTGGTGGTCAAACATTCCTTTGTCAATTCGTAGGATGCCAATCCCTTGTTCAATCAACACTGCGGGAGCGGATGGAGCCACGGGGGGGAAGTCGGGATCCATCATTGGGGGGGATGGTAACGGCCAAGCAGTTGTGCCTCTTTCAAGTGCTTCAACCAGGCCTGTCTCAACTGCTTCAAAAACACGAGCAGATACTTTGGCTCGCTCTTTGCTCATTGCGAAGCCTCTGAATTTATCGATTTCAAATATCCAATTCGATGTTGAGGTTTTGAATCAGTTCTTTGTACCGGTTACGGATGGTGACTTCAGTGACACCAGCGACTTCAGCAACTTCTCGCTGCGTTCGCCGTTTTCCACACAACACCGATGCGATGTAAATGATAGATGCTGCGATTCCAGTTGGTCCACGGCCACTGGTCAACTCTTTTTCCTGTGCAGCCTTGATCAGTTCATACGCCTTCGCTTCGACCTCAGCATCCAATCCAAGGCCTGAACAGAATCGAGAAATGTAGTCTTCAGGTCCGGTCGGCATGATTTTCATTTTCAGTTCTCGAACCATGAAACGGTAGGTTCGACCGATTTCCTTACGCCCGGTACGGGATGCCTGACCGATTTCGTCAAGCGTTCGGGGAACGCCACATTGTCGGCAGGCGGCATAGAGGGATGCTGCTGCAACCCCTTCGATTGAACGGCCACGAATCAATCGCTTGTCGACCGCTTTCTTGTAGTTCACAGCTGCTGCTTCGCGAACGGATTTAGGAAGTTCTAGGCGACTGGCCATACGATCCAGTTCTGCCAAAGCCATGGCAAGGTTTCGCTCGGTAGCGTTGCTGACTCGGCTGCGCTTTTGCCACTTTCTCATTCTGTAGAATTGTGATCTGTAACGCGAATTGATGGTTTTTCCCGAGTAATCTTTGTTCTGCCAATCGATGTCTGTCGAGAGACCTTTGTCGTGAAGCATGACGGTCATCGGAGCACCAGTACGAGCGCGCTGGTCTCCCTGTTCTGGGGAAAACACACGCCATTCTGCACCTTGATCGATTACGTTGTCTTCCAACACCAAACCGCAGTCGTCGCACACGACTTCACCGCGAGTCTCGTCACGGGACAAATTTCGACTTCCACAATCACTGCACTTTACAATATCTTCAACTTGTTGCTCATCCATATGTATTCCTCATTTTCTCCCACTGCAAAGCCTCAATGCTCTACTTGATAGGGAACCTTATTATACTCCGTTATGCAACTATATATAAACCTAATTACGGCAGATGATAAGACTATTTCCTTTAGAATATTTCTAGATGGTGGTTGATGTCGAAATTCGATTCTTTTTGCCCTCATGTGCATCGCGATTCGATGTATCCTAATCCGAACCGGTTATGAACACCCGGCGCATGATTGAATTCGAGGGGGAGCGATGCGAGACAACTGGCCGCCGGCAGAAATCACGCTTAACCCTGAAAAAAGGGTACTTTTCCTCACCAAAAATTTGGATTTAATCAAACAACAATTGTATGAAGGGCTCAATCTTCGCATGCAAGATTTGACCATTGAGGATTTGCTCGACGACATCAACACCGACGTGATGACTCCGGCATGGGTCTGCTTCGACCACGACCCCGCCGAAATCGCCAAGAATGCGTACGCTGGATTGATGCACAATGGACTGCGTGTGTTCAATGAGAATGCGCTCAAAAATGGAAATTTCGAAGTGATCGTTTCGGGGCAGCGAAAAGGAACCGGGTCTTCAAGAGAAACAGCTGCTCAATGCGAGCGCTGGGCCGGAATCAACATCGTCATCGCAGCATCCTTTGCACCCATCCATGAAAGGAACAACATCAACCTTGGCCAACTCATGGGCAATCATTCAATGCTCGAGCGACTGCAAGACGGAGAATCGATTCACCTCGAAGAGTTCACCAATCAATACGATGATGTTACAAAAATCATTCTCGAAAAAGGTGGTCTGTTCCCCTTCGCTAAGGCCCTTAAAGATGAACAAATCTCCTTACCTCCAATGAACACACCACCCCGTCCAATGAACATGGCAGAGAAAATCATTGCGCGGAATTTAGTGGGCCAGGCCGAAGGGCAATGCGTTCAACCTCAAGACCCCGTCATCGCTCAAGTTCAGGGCGGATATTCTCATGAATTCACTACCGCTCAGGTTCACACCTTCCTAGCAGAGGAATACGGAGAAGCTTACACACTGCCGAATCCCAGCAAGTTTGCTGTGTTTGAAGACCACCTGCTGTACGCTCATCACAATCCGAAATTCGTACCGTTCATGGACAAAGTCCAGACCCTTCGAGATCTTCAAATCGAATTTCAACAGCACGCCAAAGTTCGTGATTATTCGGCTAAAAACGGCGTATCTCCGGGAATTTGCCACCAAGTTGCGCGTGAAGAATTCATCGAAGTCGGCGACTTCATCCAAGCAACGGATTCTCACACCTGCATGGGTGGGGCATCAAACGCACTCACGTGGGGAGTTGGAGCAACCGAATACGCCAATCTTGTCAGTGCAGGTTTTACGTTTGTTAAAGTGCCAGAATCCATCCGTTTCGAATTGGTCGGTGAATTAGATCCAGGTTGCACGGCAAAGGACGTTATTTTGTACATCCTTTCAGACCATGCACGCAAAGAACTCACACTCAACAGAAGCATGGAATTTGGTGGGCCAGGTTTAGCCAGCCTCTCCATCGATGAACGAGCTACACTGTGCAATATGGCCACGGAATGCTCGGGAAGAACGGGGATTTGTGAAGCCGACGAATTACTCTATGAATGGATGTTGCGATCACAACCCCATCTCGATTACGATACCCAAAAATCTCTCTCGGTTCACCCT
Source organism: Euryarchaeota archaeon UBA88 (assembly GCA_002499545.1). GTDB lineage: Archaea > Thermoplasmatota > Poseidoniia > Poseidoniales > Poseidoniaceae > MGIIa-L1. The sequence continues at coordinate 12,144 of DAME01000008.1, read as the reverse complement.
GATGAGGGAGCGGTCTACGATGGCGGGGTTCACGTCATCGACATGGCTGAAATCCTGCCCATGGTGGCTCACCCCGGCGACCCAAACAAAGGAATTCCCAGCGACCCGACCAACGGTGCAAACATCGTCGACATCGGTGGTGTCTCCATCGACATTGCATATGGGGGGTCCTGCACTGCAGGGAAAGCCGACGATATGGCCTACTACGCACTGGTATGCCAAGCAGCACAGGATGCTGGGCTACACGTGAAAGAAGGCGTTGAATTCTTCATTCAGTACGGTTCAGGAATCGTCAAAGATTTGGCGGTGCAGAATGGCTGGCATGAATTGTTCCAAAGTGTTGGAGTGAAGCTGATTGACCCTGGGTGCGGTGCGTGCATTGGTGCAGGCCCTGGCGTGTCAGTCAACGCTGAACAAGTGACTGTTTCAGCAATCAATCGAAATTTCCAAGGTCGCTCTGGCCCGGGTAAACTGTACTTGGCTAGTCCACTCACTGTGGCTGCTTCGGCCTTCACTGGAATTATTTCTTCATGGGACCACGAGATGTTCGCTGCTTGACACCGAGAAGGTGTCCCTCAAACCTTGCCTTCAGGTAAAGTTCTGTCTTAGACATTAAGAACCGTCGTTGCTGCTAAGAGTGCATCGCAGTGGCCCGACGTCATTCGGACGGAGGAGGACCAAGGTGGAGGAATACCCATGGCTGGAATCGCACAAAAACTCGCTTCGAATCAAAAACAGGTTGCTATTTCCGAGTTTTTTGAGAAAAATAAGCATTTTTTAGGCTTCGATTCCCAAGCTCGATCACTGATCACTGCGGTCAAAGAAGCCGTCGACAACGCACTTGACGCTTGTGAGGAAGCGCGAATTTTACCTACCATTCGAATTCAAATCACAAAACTGGATACCAAAAAGGACATCATCCAACTGGTTGTTGAAGATAACGGTCCGGGAATTCCGCAAAAAAGTATTGAGAAAGTGTTTGGCCAACTGTTGTTCGGCTCTCGATTTCACGCCATTCGTCAATCGAGAGGTCAGCAAGGAATTGGAATTACCGGCGTGGTAATGTACTGTCAACTGACCACGGGACGAACGACACACGTTCGTTCAAAAATCGCCACCGAACCTACGGCTGCCGTAGTAGACATTGGCCTTGATACTCGTAAAAATAAGGCTACTAAAGCAAATGCTGGACGCGAAATATGGTACAATGATGACGGGTCTGCAAAGGAACACGGCACAGAAGTCACCGCTCAAATGAAGGCGAAATACCAGAAAGGCAGGCAAAGTGTTTGGCAGTATCTTCGGATGACGAGCATCGTGAATCCACACGCTGAAATCATATTCACGGACCCGGAAGGAGAAGTTCATCACTGGACGCGAGTCACCGAACGACTCCCGACCAAGGTCGAAGGAATCAAGCCGCATCCACACGGTATTGAACTCGGGCAACTGCAGCGAATGCTTGCTGAATCAACCGACCTAAACCTCAACCATTTTCTCCTCAATAATTTCTCAGGCGTTACGAATCGGGCTCGAAAAGAGTTGTGTCAAGCTGCGGAAATTGAAGGTACTCGGAAAATAAAAAGCATCAAGGGTGACGATATCCGACATCTCTTGGAAGCCTTCCAAGGTGAGCGGTTGTTCAATGGGATGCCGGTTAAACTACTCAAGCCCCCAACCAATTGTCTATCTCCAATCGAAGAAATGTTGATCAAAAAAGGGCTCTCTAAAACCATTGACTCTCGTTATGTAACGACGCTCACTCGCGTACCGAGTGTGACACAAGGCAACCCGTTTCAAATTGAGGTTGGACTCATTTTTGGTGGCAACTTACCCGGAGATAAACCGGTTGAAGTCTTGCGATTTGCAAACCGAGTCCCCCTCATGTACCAGCAGGGTGGATGCCTGCTCACCAAGGCAATTGAAAGCGTGGACTGGCGGCAGTATGGGCTGGACCAAGCAGGTGGGAAAGGCGTTCCAAAGGGGCCCGCAGCAATACTGGTCCACCTCGCAAGTACCAACGTTCAATTCACTTCCGAAGCAAAAGAAGCACTTGCTGATAACGGCGAAGTGATGGAAGAAGCACGTAAAGCGATGTTGGAAATGGGCCGAGGACTTCGAAAGCATTTAGAGAAGAAGAAAAAGATGGCAAAGACCAAAGAAAAGTTTGAACTCATCAACGACATTCTTCCAGCAATCGCAGAAAAATCTGCTCAAATTCTCGACCGCCCAGTTCCAGGCCTTGCTGGTTCAATCACGAAAATTATGTCTGCCGTGATTTCTGAAACAACCACTGAATGGAACAAAGAAACCAAGCAAACCGATGTCGAAATCACGCTGTTCAATTATACCAGCCGAGCCAGGGCCTATACCATCCTCGCAACTTGGCCGGAAAAAGCAGGCGCAGGCATGGTTGGAAATGACCGAGGAGGTCGTAAAGAAGCCCTCGGAGTGTGGGCTTGGAAACTCGACGCACTTCAACCAGGAGAACAAGTCAAGATTCACTACAGCCTACGTGGATTGGAGCGAAACGATTGGAACGAGACAGAAGTGTTCTTCCGAGGTTCGCAGGACGTCATTGGCGCTACAAAGATGGACGAAAAATTCCTTGAAGAAATCCGACGACAGGAAAAAATTGTCGAAGAAGCTGGTATTGAAGAACCGACTGAGGGTGAAGGCCAAACGCCTCAATCGATTGAAGAAAGTGAACCGGTCAGCGAACCAACCGTTGCGCCCCCGACCGGCCAACGCACATTATTTGGAGGTGAATCCTGATGGCACGAATGCACACTGTTGAAGAAACGAAGGAAGCAATGCACTTGGTTGTTGCCGAGATGTATGACCGAATCGTGAAGGGCGAGCCCCCGACAATGACCTTGCCTGTTCGAACCAAAAACAACATCGGCTTTGATCAGAAACTCGGCGTCTACAAATACGGAAAGAAAAATTCGATTCGTGACGCAACGAGTCTTGGCTCAGCAAAACAGTTACTCCGTGCCCTGCACGTTGTTGAATTCATCGAAGAAATGCTCGATGCAGGTAAATCCTCAACCCTGAGAGAAATGTACTACATTTCAGAAGCATGGGGCATGGGTAAATTTGGCAGCCAAAATGAGTCAAACAACTTGGCGGAAGATTTGGAAATTGTCACAAAATGCCTTCGTGAAGATTTCAAACTACGTCCTGAGGAAGACGGGGCGCGAATGATTGGAAACCTCACGCTCCGCGAGCGAAACCGCCGTGGAGAATGGATGCGTATCAACGCACGCGACGACGTTGGCGATTCAGGTTACGGAGTCCCGTACAATGTCGAAGCGGAGAAAATTGAACTGCTCGAACATGACATTGATTTCATCATGGCTATCGAGACCGGTGGAATGTTTGACAGATTGATTGAAAATGGATTTGATGAGCAGTACCGCTGCGGTTTGTTGCATTTGAAGGGTCAGCCTGCGCGTTCGACTCGCCGAATTATGAAGCGAATGAGTGAAGAATGGGATTTACCCGTCGTCGTCTTCCTTGACGGTGACCCGTGGTCGTTCCGAATCTTTGCTTCAATTGCCTATGGTGCAATCAAGACTGCTCACATATCGGAATACCTTGCAACGCCATCTTCCACGTATTTGGGCATCACCGCAGACGACATCGTAGCCTATGATTTACCGAGCGACGATCTGTCAAAGAAGGACATTGAAGCCTTAAATGCGGAACTTTCTGACCCGCGATTCGCTGACGGTTGGTGGCAGAATCAAATCAACATGATGCTGGAACTCGGAAAAAAGGCTGAACAACAATCACTTGCGAAGTACGGTTTGGATTTCGTTACTGAGACATATCTACCCGAAAAATTGGGCGAGTTGGGATTGGCCTGAAACGCGCGAGGATTCATTGGGGATGAAGGCATAGGGAAACACATGGCAGAGGAACGGGGCAGGTCGCTTTCATGGCCAACCATACTTGTTGCCATCGGTGCCGTTTCGATTATACTCGGAGCGATTTTACTGAGTTCCCAGTCCGATACAATTGACGAAATATACGACCCTCGCAACGCAGCTATTGCGACAATTTCTAGCGATGGAAACCAACTGGTCGAATTGGAAAAAGACCATTGCTATATCGCATACCACATTTCCGGCAAAGGGGGCGTTGAAACTTCGCTCACTCCGGTGGACGGTTCTTCTGCGAACGGTGAACCGATTGAATCGTCGTCGTGCCTATCTGATTGGATTCCGATGACCAGTGACGGTACGAACTTCGCAGAGTGTGAAGACTGTCGATGGAAAAGCGAAAGCAGTGGAGAGGCCGTGTTTGCCTCGGTGTGCGATGTAGACGAATGTCAAGATTCGGACGTGTATTTGATTCACGTTGACGACGTCGAATACCAAATTTTCCAGTCCGTTGAGATGGTACTTGGTTTTGGCATCTGCTGCCTTGGGATTATGCTGCTCCCGATAGCTGGAATTGTAGCGTATTCAAACCGAGCGAACAAGATTCAACGAACGGTGTTCATGGTTGGACCTGACGGTACAGTTCGAAGTACAGACAATCCTGACATGCTTGAAGCAATGGGCAACGGCACGATTCCAATTCAGGGCCCTGTCGGGGGTCCGTTTGCAGAGACCGGGGTGAGCGAAAATCCGGATTACGTCGATGGCAGTATGGATGTCATGCAGGGGAAACTCTTGACTACTGAGCAAGTGTACTCGTTGATGCGAGGCGATGTCGAAGAAGCAGTCAGTACTGTTGACGACCCGTTTGCGGATTCGAAACCTCGTTCAAGAGTTGAAGTCCCAAAGCAAGAAGTCAACACGGAACAAATTTCACAATGGGATGCTGGCGATTCAGGAATCCAACCTAAACCAAAAACTCAGACAAAAACCGTTCGAGAACCACGTAACCTCAAGAAAACAGACGAGGGTAAAAACTGGGATGACTGGGATAAGCAATGAGGGTGTGAAATGCTCAGTAAGGTTTTACGTATTGTTGCTGGGATCATAGGAGTCTTACTCATCACCATACCCTTGCTGACTTCCGGGCAATCTATCAGCGACCAGGACAGCGAAACTGCCATGATTCCTCCGTGCGATGTGGAAGAGGGTATTCCATTTGTTCAAGACGATCAAATTACGTGTTACTGGGGAATGTCTGAAGAAATCTTATCCTTGCCGTCGAGCATCGACTTGGCCGATGTCGAAATCGTCATCACTTGGGAAAAATCCGGAGTATGGATTGGTATTGCTGAGGCAAGTGAAGCATCGAAATGCACGCTCCAGGACGGGTACTATGAGTGTGATAAAGACAGTATCAGCATGGTTGGAAGCAGTGAATCCAGTTCGAACTCTTTCTCATGGAGTGCATCCAGTGGAGACTACCGCTTCGTTGCTGGAGGGGAAGATCAGCAAGCAGTACAACAATTCACTGTCGAATGGTCGTACAGTGCAACCTTGGCTGAAGAATCACAGTTCATGTTTGGTGCTATTGGGTTGGTGATACTCGTATGTGCTGCTCTAGGATGGACGAGGATTCGAAAGATTGTCGGGACAAACCGATGATGAACGTAGTCTGATGTTGTTTAATTCGAACCGATGAACGACTTTGTTCATCGACGAGTTCAAAGAGTGCAACCGTCTAGGTAACTTCGAGTTGAGGAGTATGGCTGACATTGATACCGCCCTAACGCTGCTTCAAAATAAACTTCGGAGAAATATTCTCGAGCGGTTAGTACGCGAACCTCACTACCCGTTACAACTTGCAGAATTGCTCGGTGTAAGTCAACAAGCTATCGTCAAACATCTGCGTGAATTAGAACGCGGTGGATTCGTGACCAAACTCAAGGTTGCCAGTGAAAAAGGTGGTCCACCGAGGACAATTTACAGCGTTCAACAATCGATTTCCCTTCGCATCGACCTCGGGCCAGACTTGTTCCAGTGTGAGCAGCGTAGACTTCCCGTAGGTGGACCAGTACGGCTTTCAAACCGACTTCCTCGCTCAACTGAACACGTTGTTCAATCTGTCAGTGGAAGGAAGAAACTCTCTGTCGGTGAAGGAATGGCACACATCACTCACCTCAACGAAGTCTTGGAAGACCTCGATACACAGCGTGATGCAATCATTGCCCTGCATCAGCACATTCGTAACAGAGTCTCTGCGGGGGTTGACGCCGACTTTGAACACTATGAACAGCGTACCATGGTTCACAGCCTCATCGAAGCACCAGAGCGGCAATTAAACATCGCTGACCTTCGCAGAGAATTGCAGCTCGGACAGGGAGAAATGGCATCATTGCTTGACGAGGTACAACTTCGACTCGAGCGCCAACTCTCAGACAGAGCCGGCCACATCATTGCGACACCGAACAACTCCAACCTACGCTTCTGGCTGGGCGCTCTACCTCGAAAGAAGTAAACAGCCTCAATCAGGCATCTTCAGAGCCTAACACCGACATGAGTGACGACTGTTCGGCCTTTCGGTCAAGAACATCTTGACGACGTCCCTTTCCAACAAGGTACACAACTCCGAACAGAGCAAGGGTCAACAAAATAACTGCAAACGGAAGAGCTGTCTTGCCGATGACTTCACCAGCGACGTCGACAATTCCACCAGTAGAACGCAACTCGGTGTTCACCGGCTGAACGTTATCGTTTTCCTCGGTTTCGACAATTTCATTCGATGGATCGACGACAACGTAGACGCCATGTGAACCGGCTGAGACCGGGTACAACAAGACAAGTTCAATTTCCTTGTAGTCTTCTGAGTCATCGGGAGCAAGTAGAGCGCCAATCACTTGGCGCATAACGATACTTTCGTCCTCGCAGCCATCTCTCTTGATATCCTTGATAACATCGGTGTCGTCTGCATCAGAATACTCGCACAACACAATTTCAATATCGGTTGCATGGGTGTTACCTGTGTTGCGAATCACGACGGTGATTGGGAGAGTCGTGTCGACATCCCCCACCGTATCTGAGACACTCACGGAGAAGACTTCCAAGTTTGGAGCCCGCAATCGGAGGGTCACGATGAACTCGTTGGTATCCAAATATTCGCCAGCCCAAGACGGGGAATCATCGTGATCTCCACCTTCAATCATGTCGCCCATCTTTGAGACGACTTTCAGACCGATGCTTCGAGTGTCAAGTTTTGCAGATGGAGCAATGCTCACAATAGCGACCACAGGATAGGTCGTGTAAGCATCCATCATCGGCATGTAGTAACGTTGGTGAGATTCGAGGTACACGCAGTTATCTTCGAGATCTGCAAAGGCGAGTGTCGGGTCAATCTCTGCATCTTCAGCACCAGCCGATGTTTCGACAGATGCTACGATTTCACACTCCTCTTCAGTCGTCAAATCTGTTCCAATTTGCTTGAGTAAGCGCCATTCGACAGACCATCCATCAAGTGCACCCATTCCTGGAAGTTCGTTCCAAATCAGTGCTTCTCCATCTCGGTTTGAGGTGTGGTTGTTGAGGGTAGGCCAATCTGGGACGTTGCCGTTGTTGGTGATGTTAAACTCATATCGAACAATGCGGCCTGGTGCCGATGTTTTTACTGCGTTGTCAACCGTTTCATCCATCGAGATTTGCATGTCATAGAATTCCTGGACATAGACCGGGATTTGCTGTGTAAAGCGCAGTCGAGTCAAACGTCCACTGGCGTCGGGATACGACTCTTCTGAGAACGTCTGGAACACAATCATGTACACACCTGCTTCAACTTGATCAGGTACGTTCACAGTCACATCGAAGACTTGGTTGGTGTCACGAGACAATTCTTTGAGTGTCTCACGAGGCACTTGAATATCCCAAATGACGTCAACGCCGTCAGGATCAGTGACCCGAGCCAAATTGTAATCGAAACGATCTGGTCCGTTTCCACTGTTAGCAACGGTGGTAGTCAAAGTGACTTCTTGGCCAGGATTCACAGGGAGAACGTTTTGTCCATCAATGGTGATGTAGTCGTCTTGGTCAAGGTCACCGGTCGCTACCAGTTGGTACACGTGGTTCACGTTGGTCGACAAAATCTTCGAGGCTGAAATTCGCGGATAGCCGTCAAGGTATGCCTTGAGAATAACCGCTGGGCCGAGACCTGCAGAAGCTTTCGTTGGAGCGCATACTTCAACACCAACATCGTACGATACAGATTCTGCATTCGGTTGGATGTTCCATGCTCGAGGTTCACTCATATCGATTGAGTTGCCACCTGGAGCATTGGAGAAATCAAGGTTAACTACCCAATTGTCTTCTCGCCAGAGAGACATCGAAATCGTATCAGGCTTGATTTCTGGAGCACCTGGGGTGACGAAGACCAAATTACCCGAATCGAAGTTCTTGGTGACGTCAATAACGTAGGTCACACAGTCTCCTGGGTCAACATACTCGCTTGTGTCGAAAATTTCCATCACAATGTTACCGGTCGAACGGATTGATACATAGACGCCTAATTCAAGTACGTCATAGGTGCCTTTCTCAATCGACTTAATCGGTTCACCTTCAGACCAGCCCTTCAGATAGATAACAAAGGCGCCCGGGTCTTCGGACGTGGGTACGAGCACTTCGAGATTCTTAGTCACAGATTGTCCTGGGTCTAGTTCTACGCTTGTTGGGAAATTGACACCCCAGTTGAACGGAAGAAGCCATTCTTGCTGTCCTTCAAGGGTGTAAGGGTCCCAGAAGATGAAACGGTCATTGACGTTTCCAGTATTGGTGATAGTGATTGAGAAGATAGCCGTTTGTCCCTGCTCAACGTCCGCCATACTGTGGGAAGTATCGAGGTTAATTCCGTGAACAACGTCCATCAGTGTTCGGGTAATGAGGTCTGACTGAATTGCAGGATCCTTGTAGGATTTTGCAGTAACAACAATGTCTGCTATCTGGTCTGCATCGGCTTGATACACAGACGGAGCTCGAACGCGTAGGTAAAACCGAGCGTCTTCGCCGCCCTCGAGGAAAATCGGTGTTTCAGGCAAAATCGAGGTGTGATTGTCGGCAAAGAACAACGAGGCAGTCCAATTTTGTGGAACGCCTGAGATGTTGAGGCCATAGGTGTCAGCAACCAAGTCTTTCGGCCCGGGCGTGGAGTTGTTCATCGTCAGATTGTAGATGGTTTGTTCTCCGGGTTCAATCACGTGGTAGAACGTCTCTCCGGGTTGGAAATCAACGTCCACCTGACCGGTGAGAACGTGTGAATAACAGATCGTGAACCGATTATTGTTCGCAAGTTCACTGCACTTGTTCGTATCTGACCAAGCAATATGCGCTCCGCTACCGAGGTCGTTTGCGAAGGCGGGAGGCATACCTATACTCGGCTGACTGCCTGAATTCGGACCGAGTTTGTTGCTCGACCATGATGTTACAGCGACCGACTCCCACGGATCCAGTGCAGTGAGTCCAGCACCGGTGAGTTCAGTGGAGTTCAATCGAGTGTACATGATTTCTTCATCTGCAGTAGCATTTCCTGAATCGACCCAAGCCAAGTGAATGTTGTTCTGGTCGTCAGTTAAGAGCGCAGGGAAGACCGAGTTACCGCCGTACGGCCGGTTGCCGGGAATTCCAGAGTTGTATTCAACATTGGAGATAGGAGTGTCTTGAATCTTCTTGATTGCGTAGGTCGAGAGACCTTGCTCTGCACCGTCCCAAGCGCCCGCACCCTGCAAGCGGAGTTTGGTGTAGTAGACTTCGTAATTGACGCCTTTCTCGAATCCGTAGTCACGTCCGTCCATCCAAGCGATGTGAGTATCGCCCTTCATGTCAACACCAATCGATGGGTGGAATGAGTATGCATCGTCGATGGTAACGCGGGTGTCGTTAACGACCACCAGATGGCCGTCTGAACCTGCACCCGTATCTTCAACATAGCCGCCGTTGACAACGGAATGCCCAGTTGCGCCTGGCGTCCAGGTTGGGTCGTTGTTCATCTTTGCATAGGGGTCGAGTACCGACATGTAGATTTCACGAGAATTGTTGGTTGAGATGTAGACCATTGCTTCGACAAGAAGTGCCATTGCGTTGTTTCCACCGGTTCCTGAAGGGAACTCGTATGCTTGACCGCCCGCATCGGAATTTCGCAGAGTGTTGCCTGGGCAGTTGCGTGTTTGTGTTGACACAACGCCGTTGGGGCACTGAACTAAATCCATGAAGTGGGATTGGATGTTTCCTGCTCCGCCGTACCCTTGACCGTAAAGGCCGACGGGTATGACACCTGCATTGATGCAGTTGTCGTGTGCTTCTTCAATCGAGGTGAGGTCGTCAGCTTGCTGTGAAGGGTCACCGTCTTTGGGACCTTCATCGGAAACTGGAATGACAATCTTGGTTGCGTTTGGATTCCAGCGGTGGTCGTCTTGAGTGGGCGGGTTGCCTGGGACGTTTCCTTGAGCATCCTTCCACGAAAGGCATGCCCAGTTCGATCCAGGACCCCAGTCTTCTCCAGAATATCCAGAGTAGGTGTTGCCGTTGTAAACTGTGCCGGGCAACTTTCGAATACCGCCAGAGTCGTCGCCAGGGGTTTGGCCCAAAGGTGTAGAACGAGGCCCTGCGTTTTGGTTCTTACCTGCACAGTTTCCAGAACTGGCTGCGCTCGGTAGCGTGTTTCCAAGTCCGTAAATGGTCTCGTACACGGTCATGTTTGCAGTTTCGAGCATTGGTTTGATACCTTGGAAATAACCACCGGATGCGAAATTACCACCGTATACAACCGTGCAGATGTCTGCCCATTCAGAGTACATTGAACCGGAAGTGTCGACGATGAAGTTGAGTTCGACCTTTCCACCACGGGTGTCGTCCCAAACGATTTGAACGTAGTCGTTAGCATCAACGACGATATCTGGATGTCCTTTGTGGCCAATGATTGGCGTCATCAATGTGTCATCGAACAGTGTAATGACGGAGTTGGAAGCCATATCAGGTTGAAGCATCGAGTAATAAATTTGAGGTTGGTTAAAGAAACGCCCAAGTTCGTCATACGAGTCTTCCCACACGATGTGGACGTTGCCTTGACTGTCAAGGTCAATGGCCGGCCAATCGCGGTTCTGAGCACGACTGGAGACGATGTGGTCATCGATTTGCGAAAGGCTACCGTCGTCTGATGCCATTCCGTCCATTGCAGTAGCCCAAGGATTGAGAACCGAATAGATGATTTTGTGCTGGCCTGACTTATCAGCCCATACAACGTGAACTTTGTCGTTCTCATCAATAACCATGTCAGGGTGCCAGATTTTGTGGAGTCCTGGATTGGTGATTTGGGTCGTGTCAATCAGCGTTTCACCACGAGGTGAAATCATCGAATAGTACAGGTGTTGGTTGTTTCGAGTCCACACGACGTGAACGTTGCCTTCGCTGTCAGATGCAAGCGTTGTCTGCGTGTCTGATGCAGTACCGCCGTCGACAATTTGAATCGCTTCGGTGATAACAACGGTGTTCGCAGTCACTGTGAGTGTTGCTAAAAATAAGGTAGAGAGTACGGAAAGCACCATGATTGATGCAAGGCTGATTGACTTGATTTTTTGACCCATAATGACACATCCAACGTTAAGACGAGCAAAACCACACAGTTATGGTACTTAACCGCGACTCTTTCATGTCATTTTTATCCGTTTGAAAAACGAACGGTGTAAGAGAAAGATTACGCCCACTCAGACGGATCAAATCCAGAGCCGAACGACATTTTCTCATCGAACTCGATTTCGTGATGTGTTGATTGGTCTGGAAGTTCTTTGGACGATGATGGCGACGTTTTTCCTTCCTGTTTTGCCTTGACCCAATCATCGACCGGACCAGGCTTTCCAACACCCGGCCCATGCGTGAACTTAATCTCGTGAATTATTCCGAGTTTGGCCAACCAAAGTCGGCGGAGTGTGTGCATGAATTCGTTCTTCGTGAGGCCATCGAACCAAATCGGAAGGCTGACGTTGAACGCCTGCAATGGACCGGTCTTTTGCTCACCCTCATGACCCATGTGAATCCCCCAATCTACGCCTGAACGAATCAATTGAAGGCGCACATCGTGGATCCATTCCAACCAGCCGTCGTTGTCATCACTCATGTGCGATGACATCTCTTTTTGTTGACCTACATCGACCCGGGTCATGCTTGAGACAGCTACGAGATTTCGGCCCTTGGGAATGACAATTGCGAACATGTGACCTTGAGA
>DAME01000027.1 GCA_002499545.1 Euryarchaeota archaeon UBA88 | reverse complement strand
TGCTCGTACCGGGATTTGAACCCGGGTCGAAGGAATGAGAGTCCTTCATGATGGGCCACTACACTATACGAGCGTGGATAGTTTGGCGACTCTCCTCCCATATTTAGCCGTCTCGTACCCGTTGCATTGACTCAACCGCCTTCGAAAGAGTCGTTCAATTCACTTTCAGTTTATTGTGAAAGTGAAAAACGAGTGACTGAACAAATATAGCCCCTTCATGTTTCATTGAGGGGTGCTTCGTCGCTTGATATACTGGTGACACAGCGTTTGTCACATGCAAGATACACCACACCCCCTAGAAAACCTTCGACTTGAAGACCTTCGTGTTTCCAGTTCAAAGAGAGAACAGACAGCATGGTCGGCTCAATCATCCACACTCTATGCTCACCCCAGCGGCAAGCTCCCATCTCGGTTTGCCGCTGTTGGGTGGCAACCTTGGCACCGGCCAGGTGGATCTGGAACTGCTCTTGTGAGCACCACCGTTGCAGCACTCACTCGCCGCAGCCAACGAACTGTTCGAGGTGAGGCTTGATGGGGAGAACGCAGCGACTACGTGAAGAAATCTCAACCTACCTCTCATCCGTGGGAGAAGCCAACACAACCGATATTCTTGATCATGTCAACAACAGATTCCGTTGGGGCGCCACCATGAACCAACTTGGAAACGTCTTGGCACGTGACCGACGCTTCGTTAAAGTGGGCTTTGACGAAGGCACGGACATTGGCGGATTTCGAATGCGAGTCTGCGTTTGGGGCATTGCCTCGGCCTAAGGGCAAAGGAATCAAGACCTCTCGACAGTACGCAGAGGTATGGCGAAGGTCAACGCATTGATTCGGTTAATGCGACCTAAAAACGTCGTCCTAGCAGCAATCACCGTTCCCTTGGGTGCGTTATTTGGACTTGAAGGAAGCCTTAATTCGCAACAAGGTCTCATGGTCACGATTCAAATCTTGGCTGTACTCACCTTCATGGGTGCTGGAAATGCGATGAACGACATCAAGGATGCCGTCATTGATGCACAGGCACATCCTCAACGCCCAATACCATCAGGCCAAGTCACTTCTGAGGAGGCACGGAATTTTGTCATCGTACTTTGGGCGCTCAGTATATCTTTCATGTCGTACGGAGTATGGCAATTAGCGTCTGAAGGCATGCAATGGTGGCCACTTCTGAGCATCTACATCGTTGCAGCAGTACTGATGGTCACTTACGATTTGGGACCTGAAACCAAATCGAAAGGGCTGATTGGAAATATCTCAATATCCCTCATGGTAGCCGCAGTAATTCTGTACGGTGCATCGAGCGTCGATGCCAACAGCCAGCTCGTTTTCTGGATTGCTGGGGTTGTTTTTTTCACCAATTTGGCCCGTGAAATTATCAAGGATTGCCAGGACATACTGGCAGACGAAGGCGAGCGGTCCACTCTACCGATGAAAATAGGGGTAGAACAAGCACGTATGCTGGCATATACGCTGATTATTGGCGGGCTTGTATGCCTGTATGTTCCGTATTGGAAAGGACCGTTTGAATTTGGCCAGTTACTGCTTCAAGCACCTGCAATATTGGTTCTAATTACCTTGAACGGACCGTTGTTCAATGGTGAGGATGTCACTGCTTCGAGTCGAATTCGAGCAGCAATGCTGCTTGGATTACTGGGTTTCATCGTAACGATGTACCTGTGATCACTCAATACTCATGAATTCGCCCATTGCGTCCCATGCGCCTTCATTGATAAAGTAAGTAAGTAACGACATCTGAGCCCACATACGATTTTCAGCCTGATTAAAGGCGATTGAATTCTTGTGATCCATGACCCAATCGGTGACTTCATCTCCTCTGTGTGCGGGCAAGCAGTGCATGAACTTCCACGAATCGTTCATGTGACCGACCAACTCTTCATTGACCTGAAATCCTTCAAACGAAGCGACCTTGTCTTTGAGATGTTCCTCACCCATTGAAATAAACACATCGGTGTAGACGACGTCTGCTTCACTGACTGCTTCGATTGGGTCGTTGGTTTCGATCACTTTACTTCCGTTCTTTTCCGCAAGTGCCTTGGTTCGAACAACAACTTCCTCATCAGGTTCGTACCCTTTGGGAATAGCGTACATGATGTCAATGCCCAGCATGGCACATCCAAGCATAAGGTCGTGCAGTACGTTGTTACCATCCCCAACCCACGCTACTTTCAGATCGTCTCGGTCATTAAAATTCTCAACAATGGTCATTAAATCAGCAGCGGCTTGGCACGGATGGTGCTTGTCAGAGAGTGCATTGAGCACTGGTACGTCTGCATGTCGTGCTAATTCCACAACATCATCATGGGAAAAACAACGGTAGGTCATCCCTCCAAGGAAACGCGACAGAACTTGTGAAGTATCTCCAACGGTTTCAGATTTACCAAGTTGGATATCGTTTTTCAATAGGGTCAGCGGGTAACCACCCAGTCTGTTGATGCCTACTTCAAATGAAACTCGAGTCCGAGTGGACGGCTTTTCGTAGATTGAGCCTATGGCGAGTGTGTCAAGAGGCATGAAGTTTTGAGCCACCTCATCTCCCTGTTTCCACAGGCGTTTGAATTCGATCGCCCATTTCAGTATACGCTCAAAATCGTTTTCGACATCGTCGATTGCAAGCAAGTGTTGTGCCATATACCGTCCATGGAACGACGGCTTCTAAGTCTTATGAGGACAAAGTCATCAATTTTTTTCGTGCTCTATGTCGCTGGCAAATCCATCACGTGCATCGCTCATACCGCCGAATAATGCTTGGGCAAAGGTGAGGATGTCTGCAAGACCTTCTTCTAATTCCGAGGAAAGCGGAGTTAAGCCGGGTGCTTGGGCGAATTCCTGCATCATACGCAACTGGTTAATCGCAAACTCAGTTCGTTGGCCACCGGCTTCATCATACAATGCCAATTCTAAAATTTCCAATCGCTCAGACCATTCTAGAATCTTTTCAAGCTCTTCCGGTTCAAGCAAATCTGATTTTGAAAGGAAGTTCTTGGTAGGAAGGCCGAGTCTGAATTCAACGATACTGGAAAGCAGCATTTGAGAAACGAAACCTGATGGTGAGCGGGAAAGCATGGGGTCGAAGAGATAAATGATAGCAGATTGCTCACGACCGAGAACTTCGATCAGATGATTGCTTGCTTCACGGAACGCAAACAATTCAACTTGCCCTGGAGTATCGACAATCATCACTTCACCAGTCAATGAATGAAGTTGTGCTGCAACATCGGTTGCTTGGGCTGCAAGTAAATCTGCGGCAAGGATTTGTGCGCCGTTTGGACCAAGATCGTATTCAGCCATGACCTCAGTGAGAGAAATGAGGTCACGAACATCGAATTCCGCATCGTAGTGCACTCTTTCAGCACCCGGATCAAGATTGACTGCAATGGCATCCGTCTCCAAAAACCGAGACCAACGTTGGAACGAAGTGACCAAGGATGATTTTCCAGCACCAGCAGTTCCTACAACAAACAGCACTGGGGGCGTGCCACTATCCATTCCGACCATGACCAATCCTTGAAACCACCCTACATCAACATGATGGCTTTGAATGGGTGATGGAACATCGCCTTGTTCACTGAAAACTAAGGGGGAGAACTGTTATGTGCTCTTTGAGTATGGGAGAGTTGCTACTTGCTTAGCCGACACGGAGGAATTGAACATGAGCGATGAAAAACCACCTATGCCACCAGGAATGCCCGGAATGCCACCTGCCCCACCAGGCCTACCACCTATGCCACCAATGGATGCTCC
>DAME01000017.1 GCA_002499545.1 Euryarchaeota archaeon UBA88 | reverse complement strand
GCCAGCAGGGTCAACAAGGCCAGCAAGGTCAGCAGCAAGATAATGGACAAGGTCAGCAACAACAAGGCGGCGAACAAGGTGGTCAACAAGGCCAGCAAGAAAGCCAAGACCAGAATGGACAAAACCAGAATGGACAAAGCCAACAACAGCAAGGACAAACCCAAAACGGCCAACAAGGCCAGCAGGGTCAACAAACCGAGCAACAACAACAACAACAGCTTGACAATCAGGAAGAAAACGGCGCAGTCGACAACGACGGCGACGGAATCCCTGACAACCAGGATAACGACAACGACAACGATGGAATTCCAAACGATGTCGATGCCAATCCTAACGACCATGACAATGACGGAATCGACGATGCTCTGGACAGCGATGATGACGGTGATGGAATCGACGACAGCGAGGAAACTCAAGACGGCGACCCAAACACGAACATCTATGACCATGACAACGACGGAATTTCCGATGCTGTAGATCTCGACATCGACAATGATGGAATTGACAACTACAATGACAAGGCCGAAGACGGAACCGACCAATCACGTGACCACGACAACGATGGTCTCAATGATGCAGTCGACCCTGATGACGACAACGACGATATTCTCGACGTTGACGAAATCGGTGGTATGACCGGTAACTACCGCTACGACCATGACAATGATGGAATCTGGGACCTCACCGATACCGATGACGACAATGACGGCCTTGCCGACTGGTTCGAAGTCAATGACGGTAACCCATTGACCGGTCAATTTGATCACGATAACGATGGTTTGGATGACAACGAAGACGCCGACGACGATGACGACGGCATCCTCGATGAACTCGAAGCTTGAACGGCGTAACGATACACTCGTGACGTAACACCGGCACATTGTGTCGGAGTGCCGGACTTCTAGGGGGTTCGCCCCCTAGAAGCCCCTCCCCCCCTCTTTTTCATTGTCTTCAGCTGTACGAGATGGAGATGATACGCAATCACACCTGTGATACTGAACTCCACATACGCGCCATCCTCTTCAAATAGGATATGTCGGTGGGAAATTGATTACAGAGGTGCCCTCATGCTATCAAGTACACAATTAGACACAATTCACCAACGCCAGAAACTCACCATGTCTCTGACAATTATAGGACTGCTTTTAGCAAGCACCATGCTCATTGTTGTCCAGGATTTCAGTTTTGAAGAACCTACGAAGGAAGTTGTGTTTACTGAAGGCGACCAGATTACACTTTCCCCGGTACAATCCACCGATCAAGGCGGCCAGGGTTCGTGGGATGGCGCTCAAGATGCATGGCAACTTGACACCCATCCTGTTCTGTCAGACATGATGTGGTCTGACCCAGGCATCGCTTCAGGAATCATCCTCGACATGTCGGCAATTGAGGCCCTCATGCCAATGTACGCCTCTCTGCTTGAAGAATCGAACAAAGACGATCACGACAACGATGGCGTTAGTGACTTGTACGACCTTGACGATGATAACGACGGAATTTATGACCTTCTCGAACGCTTTGACGGTTGCTACGGAACCGACCCATTCGACCACGACAACGACGGGGTGCTCGATGCACTTGACTGGGATGATGACAACGACGGGATTCTTGAGGGTCCCCTGGATATTCCTGCGCTTGAAGCGCTTGGTCTCGATCCACGAAACGTTAGTACCGACCGATACCTCGATTCAGCAGTGATCCATCCATGGACTGGACAAGCTGTTGGCGCTTTCTACCTCGCAGATCAGAATCCAATGGACCACGACAACGATGGCGTTCCAGACGAAGATTCAGATGGATCGGGCCCGGGTAGCTACGATGAAGACGACGATAACGATGCACGAATTGACCAATTCAAGTGGCCATGCGACCTTGACAGCGACGGAATTCAAGATTACTTCGATAATGATGACGATGGAGACGGTGTTGATGACGTAGACGACATGCACCCCTACGACGCATCAATTACAACACAGATGTCAACATCTGGAAATTTGTACGATACCGCAGAATCGTGGGACTTCAACTCGTACCGCCAATATTCGGGTGGTGTGAATTTCTTGAACGCTGAACTCAACCGTGTCAACGCTCCGGGTAACACTTCCAGCGGGTGGATCGGAAATCCGAATACCATGGGCCCTAACGGTGTCCCTGCATTCACTGCTATTTTCGACGGAGATTTAGACGGCGACTTGATTCCAAACTTCCTCGATCCCGACAACGATAACGACGGCACCCCTGACAGTGCAGATACCGATGATGACAATGACAACATTCTGGACATGTCCGACCCTGACGATGACAACGATGGTATTCCTGACGTTTGCGTGAACGTTGACTTCAACAACGACGATAAGGGTGATTATGATAACACTCAGCTTAATGGTGTCGTGATTGGACTGGATGCTACGACGCTGGTGGGTGGACAGAATTACGCTGACGGAGTAGGGATTGCAACAACCTCGGAAAACGGACAAGGGCTCACAGTCGACATCCTCACGAACCCCAACGGCGAAATTACCTCTGTTTCTCTGAATTCTGGTGGCCACGGTTACTCGGTCGGCACACCAATCTCCATCACTGGAGGCAATTCTGGGGCATCAATTGCAGTTTCCCTCGTGACAACCGTCAATTTCCAAATTCCTGGAGGGGACGGCGATGGTGATGGAATCATCGATTGTGAAATGGACTACGACCAAGACCTCGACGACGACCGATTGCGTCCATTCGACCAAAACTACAACGCCGTATATGACTGGCTTGATCCTGACATGGGCGGAACGACGACCCCCGACAACCTCGGTGATATATCAGTCAGCGGCGATGCAAACAACTTCGAATACGATTTAGACGACGACCAAATCCAAAATGAAAACGACTCCTTCCCACTTGACAAGTCATCCGATGTTGTGTCATGGAACTGCCCAACACTGGCGAATCCAAATCCAACAAATCCCGACCCAAGGTGCAACACCCGACGCGCATCCTATTCTGCATTCAACGATTGGGATGGTGACGGAATCAGCAATTGGGACGATGTTGATGACGACAATGACGGGATCATCGACATGCTCGATATTGATTGGGATTGCGACCTCGACAACGACGGAGACCTTCATGCAATCAACGGAGCATTGTACAGAGATGATGGGCCGAATTCTGTAGATTCAGACATCGATGGAGACGGCTTAGAAAACGACATTGATTGGGATGATGACAACGATGGTATTTCGGATTTCTATGATCCAGACGATGGAAACTGCGGAACCGTCGACTTTGACGCGAACGATAATTTTGCAACCCCCTACTATCCGGTTGCAGATGGTGGAAACCTCGACGGTAGCCAAGACAGTACCCCGTACGTCGATAACATGACCGATCACTGGAATATGGTGTTCTGGCATAATCCGTTTGAAGACGTCATGCTCAACTACAACGGCTACGACCTTACTACCACGCCTGCGACTCCCGGAACCGTTCCTGAGTTCTACTGGTTCATGTTCGCTCGTTGGTCTCCTTTCAACGGCGGAAATGACTGGGATATTGACGCTGATGGCGATTCACTCTCAAACGGCCTCGACATTGATCAAGACGCCGACGGTCTTCCCGACTGGTGGGACCAAGATGAAGGGAATGACGGCATTCACGATGTGAACGACATCAAGATGGGCGGCTCATTTAACATGACTTCGTGCGGTTGGACCGCTGGTAATTTCGCCAGTGGATACGTGTGCGGTTACAGTTACGCACTTGCGTATCAAATGCCGCTCAATGGCGTGAATGCCCAGTTTGGCTCGCCGTATTCAACTCGCCCCGACGCTTTCGTAGACCAAGGTCCAACGACCGGAGGGCCTTCTGGAGACTGGAGTTGTACTCCGGGCGCACAAGGTGGATGTTGGCACTATGATTTCGGTGGTGACGGTTCAGTTGAGTCCGGTATTACTTTCACTCAAATTCAAAACAATCGCGATGCGTTCATTGCCTGGTTCGGACTACAGACCGGTATTTGGCAGTGGACATCGGACAACGGTCCCGTAGCAGATTTCCCAGATGAACTGGGTGCAGACCTGCTCAAGAATTCCGTTGATGGTGATATTGACGGTGACTTCACGAATGTAACGGTTGACTTGGATAACGACTACGATTCCGTGTATGACTGGTACGATGTCGATGATGACAACAACGGCGTATGGGACTTCTTTGAAATTGACACCGATGACGATTATGATAACGATCAAAATCAAGAAAACGGCAACTTCTTTTCTGGTTTGAACTGTGAAGATAACGATGACGACGGCAATGATGCGGACGTCGACGAAGACGGCTTCTTCCAGGCTGTATGGGACCGTGGTGTACTTTCACAAGGATTGATTTCTCCTACACTGTACGACGTCGACAACGATAACGATGCTGTTCCAGACGCGGAAGACCCCGACGACGATAACAACGGCATTATCGATTCTGTCCAGGAAGGGCTTCCAAACTGCTTCTGGGGTGAAGAGCAATCACCATTTGACAACGACAATGACGGCATTGTAGACTGGGCAGATGACGATTGGGATGCAGACGGACTGACCAATACTGTGGAACTCGCCATCAGCTTGACTGCTGCGTTTGACCACGACAATGACGGGGAGCGTGACGATATCGATGAAGACGATGATGAAGACGGTATGCTCGATGAAGACGAAGTCATGCTCTGGCCCACGCGCTTCAATCGCAATTCCACCAACCCGTGGGATCACGACGACTTCGGAGACGGAGAAGGTCTTGCCAATCCACTGGACCCAGGGACTGGACCCGATGCTGTTGACAATGATGATGACAACGATTCTCGAATCGATGCTGATTTTAATCATCTCGAAGAAACCTACACTTCCACTCCATGCTATGGCGGAGCTGAATCAAGCGATTGGGATTCTGACAACGATTGCGTGCTTGACGAAGACGACAAGGCGCCGACGTTCATATCGTTGAATTTACCAGATACACTTTGGCTCGACGCACAATCTCCATCCATATTCAGCGGACACGTAGACTGGGTCAATCCAATTTCGGGTAATTTCGAGCCAGCGGTAGGACTCCCCGTTCAAGTTCACATTGAGTGGGCCGATAACGGCACGACAGCAATTGAAACAATTGACGTTTTGACCAACGCCGTCGGAAACTTCAGCGTTGGGCAGTTCCTCTACCCAGAAGACCTCACTGTTGGAGACAACAGCACCTACAGAGTCTATGCTGAAGTAACGGAAATGTTCGCATTCAACGGAAATGAGTCGCAATCCTACTATCTCGGTGCTGAAGCAAACCTCACCGCAGACATATACATGGACAGTTATTTCCGCAGCGATGAGCAGCCATTCTGGGTCGATATGTGGTCGTACTATACAGCAGATCTTCAACGTGGAATATTTGACAACCTCGCTCCAAACGTACCGTTTACGTTCTCGGTTCGAGGGGGCGTCTTTGGAAATTACACCCACCCAACGAATTTTTCTGGCCTGGGCGGAAACGGCTACCGGGCAGGAAACAGCGGACTTGTCTCAGTGACTTTCGTCCAAGACATTGGAATTAACGGAATCTGGAAGCAGATTCAGTGGAACTCTACCCGTGACAACGGCGCTGGCCAAATTCCAGGCGGATACGAAGAAGTCGCATGGGATGAACAATCCAAGACTCTGAAGCCCCTGCTTGATGGCAACGGTGCGATTATCACCTACGACTATACCAACACCAGCCTTCCCGCAGGTGACTACGAAGTCACGGCTTCAGCACGACCCGACCTTGCAATGGAGTGGCCGTTCCCGTACTTGCACGGCGATGATACTGAGCCACAACCGATTCGCGTCATGCATCGTATGAACATCGAAGCACAGATGATTGTTGAAGGAATTAATTCGGTTGACTACTACGATGCCACTATCAACAACGGCGATGGTACTTTCGGAAACTGGGCAACGCTCTTCCACGCACAGGCACTAACAGCCGCAGGCATCAGTTACGACGATGTACGAAAGTCGAAAGCCTACCCAACTAACTGGGACGGCGTCGCATCCAGTCTCACTGGCGAGGCCGCTCAATTACGAAATTTCATATCGGTCAACTCGACCCACTGGTTCATCAATTTGGTGAACGGAGGGGACAGTGATCTACCGCCGTGTGGAGCAGTCGATCCAACTGATCCGGACAGTCTAGTACGGTGTGAAATCGTTCCCGAGATGAACACTGGCGACCGCTTGGTCGTCACGGGATCGGTCACGAACCGGACCAATGAACCGTGGGATGCAGACCCAATTGCCCTCCAAGTTGACATCGACGGTAACGGCCAATTCCTAGGACAACAGGAAACCGCTTACACCCAACGCCCGACTAAAGAGTGTGCTACGTGTGATGCAGAATTTGAATACAACTGGTCTTGGTTTAGCCAATACGGTGCTGGCACTTACGGCATGCGTGTTGACTTCACGAATTCAGCGTATTACTTCACCGGCAACAGTTCAACACTTGCAGCCACCGGAGCCTACATCAACGTCACCGTTGTTGGAACCACTGATTTCCAAACCACTTCTGTGCCTCGTTTGTATCGAAACACAAGTACGACCATTCAAGCGAAACTCATTGACAATTCACTGCAACCTGTTCGTAACGTTCCGGTGAATTACACATGGTCTGCTGACGGCAGGACGGGTGTGAATTACACTGACGACAACGGGTTCTTTGAAATTCCATTCAACATTTCTGCTGATGATTCACTCGGTGATTTCAATCTGCAGTTCGAATTTGCGGGAACTCCGCTGCTCAAAGGCAATACGATGGTTCAACAAGTCTGGGTCGTGTCTCGCACCTTCCTTTCCGTAACCGAAACAAGCCCGAACATACGTCAATCTGGCGATTTATGGCGTGTAACAGCTGACGTGAAAGACGACGCTTCGACAGCAATTCGCGATTCTGGTGGCTCATCACTTGACGGCTATGAATCTCCAAACGGGGGACTGGTAGACATTATTTTCGAAGGGCTCGACTTCAATGGAGTCACTCACCGCCAAGTTGTTGCAACGGTAGCGCCGAAGGCCGGTACGATCACATTGCCAACTCCACAGGGAGGCAATGCCCACTTGTGCTATGACGATGCGAACGGCGATGGGTTCTACGACCGCGACATCAACCAAGATGGAACACTTGAGCGAAACGAGTCAATCGACTGTCTCAAGGCGAACATCACGCCTCTGAACGCAGAACTTCTGCGCGCTGACCCTGCTTCGTTCTTACCTGATGGATTTGGCCCTGTGAACGTTATTCTGCGATTCGAAGAAAATCTTCCAAACGAAGGTTGTGCACTGCTTGATACTTCCAATCTTGGAATCCAAGGCGCCTGGGATCCCTGCCTCGCTCTATCTGGCAATGATCATTATCGACTGAAACTCACGAACAATGCCAACGGTTTTTCGTTCATTGGACGCACGTCGCTGACTGTTGATGACCAAATCGTATACACGAGTGAAGTGAGTCCGGTGACGGGTGAAGTCATTCCAAAGCCGATGACGGTCACTGGCCAGTTACAAGACGAATTGGGAACCAACTTGTCGAATCGAAATATTCGCGTTAACTATGAGATGGTCAACAGCCAGTCCAGCCCAACTGCTTGCAATTCTGGCATGACTGACTTGGATGGTTACTTTTCAATCGTGTGCCCGCTTTCCGACGTTTCTGCCGGTAAAGCGAAAGTCACAGTGACTTACTCAGCGTACGACAACAACGATGCTTATCGGTACCAAAATGATACATATGAGACGGAATTCGATGTATTCTCGAATTCAACGCTTTCACTGGATGAAGTTGGACCGTTCAAGTCCAGCGTTGAAACTTGGACTGCTCCGAACACGACATCATATCCTGTGTTGTACCTCAAAGAATCGTTCCACATCGATGCAAAGTTAATGCAATCTAACGGACAATTCGTTGGCGGAAAGTGCCTCAACATCTACCTCGATCCAGAACAGAATGCACGACCAATCTCAACAATTCGTACAAGTCAGATTGACGGTACCATCGAGTGGTTCAGTGGCGACCCGAGTCAGAATCCAACGCTTCGTGGTGTTGAGACGACCGGTGGAAAACTGGAAGGTTTCAGAACGTTGAGGGTTGCATTTGAACCGGACATCAACGTGCCGGGTGGATGTGACAAAGACTCATCCAATGTTCTCAACGGTTCATCCATTGAACAGACCGTTCTTGTTCGCTCCCGTATCGACCTTCAAGTGAAGCAGACCTGGAGCCACACCGGCGATAACGGTCTGGATACCGGCGATCAAGTCCTCGGTTCAATCGCTCTTTTGCGTGACCGCCTCGACCTTGCGGTTGAGAATGAAGAAGTTTGGTTTGTGCGACAATATTGGTCCGGTGAACTCAACGAATGGGTTGTAGAAGGTACCAACAAGTCCCGAACCAATGAACAAGGAATCGCCGACTTTGAATGGGCTTTCGACGGGAAAACCTGCGACGGCGTTGCCTGTGACGGACAATGGCGAATCATTGCGTACTACCCAGGATCGACGTACTTCGAAGAATCACGTGACAATATCACGCACGAAGTAGTATGGATGGAGTCGCGCCTTCTCGACACCGATACAGGCTTCTTTACACCTGCTAAGACGATGTCATTCATCGTCATTGCAATGGCCCTGCTCATCGCTGGAGCAATTTACTACCAGCGAGCTCAGGCACGACGCCAGGTACAGGCACTGAAGGGAATCCTCACCGATACCATGATGCAACTTGAAGCAAGCAATGAATACATTGCAATCATCTTTGACTGTTACAAGAATTTGGTGAAATACTTCAAGCGATATGGTTTCATGAAAAAGGTGTATGAAACGACCCGTGAATTCGAATCCGCCGTACGTGCAGCGTTCAACATGGTTCCTTCCGATCAACTTGATGCGTTCCTCTCGGTCTTCGAAGAAGCTCGTTATTCCGACCACACTATCGATGCTTCGCATCGTGACAGAGCCCTTGCTACCCTCGATGCAATCATCCGTTCACTCACCGTTGCCCTTGGCGAAGGTGGAATGGTCGAGCGCAAGGTTGTGGTTGGTCTTTATGAGAATCAAACCAAGGCCGGAGAGTTCGTTGCTGCTGATGGAACAGTTCGGCAAGCGGGCATCGTTGAAGGCGAAGGTACGGATTTCAAAATTTGATGTAAACTTTGTTTGAACCGGATGAGTTTCTCCTTAACCTTCAAGGGGCCGGTGCGCTGTGGCTGGCCTATGGAAGACTGGAAGCAACTCATCGACCAAGCAATGCAGATTGAAACATCGAACACCATCGAAGCACATGCAACATATGGAAAAGCCGTGCAGGCCGCTCTTGCGCAATCGCAAATGTTGCTTGGCGACCTTGAAGCCGCTCAGATTATCGAATCAATCTACGGTGCTTTAGTGGCCTATTCGCAACAAGTAATGCTTCGTATGAAAGCAGAAGACCCAGAAATCGGCGGTGTTGACCACGCCTTCCGAGCGGGACAAGCCTACGGAGTCTCGTGCGTTCTCAACCACCTCATCGATCAGTTGACCGATGTCGCGGGCATCACCGCACTTGGCGTACTGGATGATTTCTCCGATACACTCCATGAAGAGATTATCGTCCAAGGTCGTGCAGCAGGATTGACCGTGGAAATGCTTGACGCAAAAGGTGAAATCCTCTTCGACTGATTGCCGTGGGGTGCGTCCGGTGTGTTGTAGGCATCGCTAGGGAATTGCCTGAATCGCCGTACTGCGACGCGAACGACTGCCTGACCGCGTCGGTGCATTGATAATGGGAAGGCCGGTCGGCGAATTGCTTCAAAGCATCGAGGGAGTCAAATGAGCAATCCTACACGCAAGACAAACGCACGACTGGTTGATGTAATCAACCAGTTGAAAGCCCAGTCTCGCGACACCGGAGCCGCTGTTTGGCGAGATGTGGCCATGCGTCTTTCAAAAAGCCGCAAAAATTGGGCGCAGCCGAACTTGAGCCGTGTGAGCCGCTACGCCCCCGAGGGTGCAACCATCCTCGTTCCAGGCAAGCTGCTCGGTTCAGGTGAATTGTCTGCCAACCACACCATCGCCGCCTACAGTGTTAGCAACGGTGCACGTGAGAAGATAGAAGCCGCTGGTGGTCGAGTTATGACCTACGGCGAGCTGATGAACGAAAACCCATCCGGAACGGGGGTTGTTATCCTTGGATGAAACAACCTATGTCTTCGACGCTGAGGGCTTAATCCTCGGTCGACTTGCATCCGCTTCAGCAGATATTCTGTTGAAGGCTGCCCGTGAACACCGAGATGACAAGGTGATTATTGTCAACGCTGAGAAAGCGATTGTCAGTGGTCGACCACGATCTGTTCTCAACACATACCACGCCAAGTACGAGCTGAACCACGCCCGTAAGGGTCCGTTCTTCCCTCGCATGCCTGACATGATTCTCAAGCGTGCAGTTCGTGGTATGCTACCGTACCAGAAGAAAACCAGTGGCCGCAGAGCTCTTCGTAATTTACGCGTTGAAATCGGATGCCCGTCCCACTTGTCTGGCGACCTTCCAGAAGGCCACCAAACAGGTGACTTAACGAAAATTCGTAAAGCACTCCCTGAGCGTTTCATTACGCTTGGAGATATCAGCGCTGATCTCGGCGCTCCTACCCACCGCTGGACCGGAGGTGAGCAATGATGGCTCGTAAAAAGCAAAAGTCAGTACAATCATCCGGTAAGCGCAAGACTGCAGTCGCCCGAGCCTCACTCAAGGCAGGAAAGGGCCGAGTTCGAGTCAACAGTGCACCAATCGAAATTTTGGCGCCATCGCTCGCTCGACGTAAAGCAATGGAACCCCTTGTCATCGCAGATGCCATGGACCGATTGAGCAAAGTCGACATCAGTATCACGACCCTTGGAGGCGGTATTATGGGTCAAACCGACGCCATCCGTACAGCCATTGCCCGTGGACTTGTTCACTACAACGGCGGCGCTGAGGGAATTGATGAAGAACTTCGAGATGAATACCTTCGCTTCGATCGTAGCCTTTTGGTGAACGACCCACGACGCAAGGAACCAAAGCACCAACTTGGACGCGGTGCTCGTCGCAAGAAGCAAAAGTCCTACCGATGAGGCGATTTTATGATTATACCAGTACGATGTTTCAGCTGCGGGGCAGTCATTGCTCACAAGTGGGAAGAATTCAACGAACTCAAGGCCGCAGGTGTCGAAGTTGCTGAAGCACTCGACAAGGTCGGTATGAAGCGGTATTGCTGCCGCCGGATGTATGTCGGTCATCTTGACCTCATCTATGAGGCAGCACCGTTCAGTACTTCCATTCAATGAGTACCACAATCGGGGCCCGTGGGTTAGCTTGGCCTATACTTGGCGGCTGGGGGCCGTCAGACCCCAGTTCAAATCTGGGCGGGCCCACTCTACACATCCTGACCTTACTGTGAAGTTGTGAGAACATTCGATTTTTCAAACCTGTAACCTTTGGTTTGATAGGGGGCAGTGCGGAGTAGCATCCATGCGAACCCTTCGGGCTGTGAGTTTGGCATTTCTGCTTCTTTGTACTTCTCTTTCAATGATGATTGTTTCGACTTCAGCGGTTGACACTTCGTTGAGTTCTGACACGACTTGGTCTGGTGAGGTTGTACTCAGCGGAAACGTGACTGTTCTGGCAGGTACAACCCTAACACTCCAACCTGGTACGACTGTCGATGGAGGTGACGGCCACTGGATCCGTATCGAAGGAACACTTGCTGCTACAGACAGTGAATTCTTTTCTTCTCAAGCCCCGCTAACTGAGGGTTCGCATGGAGCCGGGATGTGGACTGGATTGCACATCACTTCTACAGGAAACGCTGTTTTAGACAACACTACAATTAACAATTCCAAGACCGGAATTAAAGTCGAAGGTGAACTCACGGCCACAACGCTAACTGTGAACGATGCATACATTGGTCTCAACGTCTTTGGTTCAGCAGAGATCAACGGACTTGATGCTGCGCACATCGATTACGATGTCGTCCGGAATTCGGGAGATTTCAATCTTACAACGGGTTCATTCACCGACGTTGCCGGCGGCGTTTGGTCGACGGGTACTACGTTCATTGAGGGAGTGGCGCTTTCCAATGTCGGTACAGCACTCCGTTCAAACAGCGGTTCTCTTACAGCACAATCAATCAGTTTGCATGGTGCCACGGTTGGCATCGCTAGTTCAGAAGGAGCTTCAACGCATGTTTCAGATGTTTCTGGGGCGAATATTTCACTGTTCATCGATGCATCGAACAGCAACGATTTGACAGTTGATTCAGCTACAATCTCGGGCAAGCGTCTTCTTTTGGGTAACGGGGTTCAATCCTTTTCTTTAGATGGAATTGACTTTGACCACTCTGAAAATTCGGTACCGGCAGTCATTGACCAGCGGTGTACTGGTACGTGTGCATGGTCGAATCTTACCCTTACCAACTCAACCAACGGCGCAGTCCTCTCCGGCCCCGGGCATCACTCGTTTACCGACTCCTCATTGATGTCAAGCCAGAGAGGAATTGAAGCAACTGGGAACGGCCAACTTTCTTTGAATTCTGTCAACGTAACCGCGAGCACACTCGGCATTGATTTGAGAGACATGGACAGCAACATGACGCAGGCTCGGATCGTTATGACTTCGTCTGATGCAGTCGCCCTCTCACTACTTGATGGTGTACATCAGTGGGTTTCAGTTGATGTCGAGAAGGCTTACTCATCGCAAGACACAACTTCCCTGGGACTTCAGGCATGGTATGCAGAGGTTGAGGCCACCTCTTTCTCAAGTCTTAATTTCGGCCATGGTATCCAAGCCAATAACGCCCACCTCGAAGGTACTACGTTCTCAGTAAAAGACGGCCGAGGCACAGGAATCTCCCTCGAACAAAGCTCATTGTCTCTTAAAAATCTCAACACGCGCGTCTATCCCTCCGCAGTTGTGTTGGAAGGTATGTCGGAACTTCATGTGTCAAATTGGAGCGCAGCAACGCACTCTACTCCACTCACCCTTGCAACCAACACCTCGGCTACGATCCGAGATTTCCAACCTCAAAATACTCCGCCAGGTTCAGCGGATGTGCTAGGTGACGGTACATTGCTCTACGGTGGCTCGACAAACGCCGTCATTGCCGTATCAAGTTCTCAGTATTTCGAAGAAACCCCCGTGACCTTTACCGACCTTTCAGGCAACCCAATTCAAGCAAGCATCACCGTTCATGGATTTGTACTGCACAGTGATGTCAATGGCGCCGCAGACCTTCCGCTTCTTGCTCAGGGCTCTTCGGTGGAAGTCACCCTCGCAGGAGCTGGCGTAGCGGTCACACTCTACGGGGCAACCGTTGGGCAATCCGTTCAAGTACCGGTGATTCCTTCTGGAGATTGGACCATTTCAACCGGTGATTTCGTCGTTCTCGGGCCGCGTCCAGACGGAGCACCGCACACACTCTCGGGAGACCTTACCCTTGAAACTGGGAGTGGAATTGAGCTGATTGGAACTTCACTTGTTCTTCCATCGGACGGTACTATCGAAGTCCAAGGTTCTGCCCAACTTCTTGGAGACGAGGCTCATGTTTTTGCGAACAGCATTGTCATGGGACTTGACTCCTCAATTTCGGGTACCGAACTCGCTGGTGGGCTCGTGGTCGATTCCAACCTCACATGGGCCTGTCAATCAACTCGTTCGATTTTCAACATCGAAGTTCTCGGTTCTTTTACGCTTCAACCAGGCTGCTCAGTTACCGCTTTGAACGGTGAATTTCAAGGAACAGTTATTGCAAATACGGGCGCTGAATTAACATCGCTGGCGTCTCTTTCCGTGTCGGTCATCGACAAAGGAAACCCGGTAGAAGGAGCACTCGTCTCGATTGGAGGTGACATATCATCGACCGATGCAAACGGCATGATTTCGACCACGGCAACAGCCTTGTTTGTCGATGATTCAACGCAGACGCTTGGTGGCATTCAGACAATTAATCTCAATATCGGCTCATTTAACGATTTTATAACGTGGGACACGACCTCTTCATTCCAATACACGTTCATGGCATCAACACTCGACACGGGGACGCTGGACCAGTGGCTGACTCTTGAGGCACAATGGAGCCCATACTTCCTCGACGGTGATTTGACCATCTCCCCCATGGGTACACTCACTGTCGACGATGGCGTATCTCTTCGGATTTCTGAATCCAGTACTGTGACGGTGAACGGTCGTCTCGACGCTGGAGCTGCAACGTTTTCATCCACAGGCTCTGGGGCACGGTGGGGTGGCTTCATTCTCGGCAGCTCGCCTTCTTCACTCCTCGACCTTTCACAATCAACAGTTGTTGAATCGTCGCCCGCCCTTTACGCTCAAGGATTTGGAAACCTCGTTGCTGACGGTGTCACTTTTGCCCGTTCATCAGGGGCAGATCCCCTGATTATGATTGAGGCGAACAGCGACACCAATCTTACCATCAAAAACTCTCATTTCTATGATGCTGGAAACGGGTGCATCAAAGCCTTCCCTGCATCCTCTACACTGCTTCTTGAAAACGTTCGATTTGAATCGTGCAACGGAGCTGCAGTATGGGCACGTCAAATGAATGTAGAGATGGACAGCATTATCATTGGTCCCAACATTTCGACTGGCTTTGATCTTACGGCAGTCTCTGGGCATCTCACAAACGTCGACGCATCTGGGTTTGAGGGCGAAGGGCACATCGTGTATCTGGAATCAATTGACGGAGATTTCATTCTCACGAATTTGAACGGCACGGTTGGTCAAAGTGCAGGTATTGCAGGCATCAATAATCGCTTTGTCCAACTGAATTCAATCGAACTCACCGGAGCACCAGCAATTGATTTCGATAACACTGCGGGGTTGATTGCAGGTGTGAGGCTGAATGGACTGGGCATCGGTAAAGGACTCATTAGCCACCACGGACGTTCCTTTGACTCGCTTATCGTCGAAGATTTAGAAGCGTTCTCATATTCCGTTGGAATTGATTTACATGGTGATTCTGATTCAGGTTCCATCGCCCCACTCATCGTCCGAAACCCGGATATTCTCAGTGCAGTCGTTCTCTCAGCAGACAATTATCCTGCTCGATTCGAAGCCGGTTCAATCGTCGGAGAAATCGCTGCATCTGGTCCGATTCTGGTCGATCTTATCGGCAGTTCAACCGATTCCACATCGATGTACGACGGCGCACAGTTGAGGACGTGGAAAACATTCAGTTTCGAGGCACGCTTGAACCAAATTCCTTACGACGTGACGTTTACACTATCCACCAATGGGCTTACGCCTCTCTATTCAACCACCGTTATGGGCAATTCAGTTCTCGTTGAGATACCAACCTCTGTGCATGGGAACGGGACTCACTCCGAACTTACAAGTCTCACAATCCTTACTTCCGCACCGGGATTACCTGATACGAACACGACCCTGCCACTGAACGATTCGACACCAGACACCATCGTGGTCACGCTTGCCAATAATCTTGCACCGAGTGTCAGCATTAGTGAACCATACCCTGGTCAACGGGTAATGGAATCGGTCTATCTTCGTGCTTCTGCGGAATACTCAGATGATTTGGATTCTAACGAAGACCTCACACTTGTGTGGATTGTCACCGACTCTAGCGGTGTGGAAGTCATGCGTGGTCCAAACGAACCGATGTACAACATCACCGATTTGCAGCACGGCTTGTATGTTCTTGAACTTCAGGTCACCGACACCCTTGGAGGCACATCAAGCGCTACTGTGGATTTTGAAGTGACTGAACTCGACAGTGATGGAGACTGGACTTCTACCTGCCTTGTTTCCACCGTCACCGGTGTTTGGTTTGATGCAAGTATCGGGTTCCCGTGTGGGCCAGATACCCAAGACGATGATGATGATAACGACGGATTTTCAGATTCACGCGATGCTTGGCCGGTCGACCCCTGTGCTTGGCAAGACACCGATGGAGACGGCCAACCAGATTCTTTGAATTGCCCTGAAGGAGTAACAACCTACTTGACAGAAGATTTCGACGACGATGGCAACGGAATATCGGATGCTCTCGAGGGTCAATCGAGCAATGAGGGTGGAGACTTTTCAACGATGACACTCCTGCTGCTTGTTCTTCTTACGGCTGGAATTGTGCTTTCATTCATGCGGATTCGTCGTGGTGGCGGTGAAAGTAGAGAGATCGACGACCGGCATTTGTGATGGTGGCTGTATGGTTGAATCATCGCTCGTATCTCCAGATTCCTTTGCAGCCTTCGCTGTTTCAATTCTGGGGCTCATCGTCGTGTGGGATGCATTTTGGCTCACCCGTCAACGGCAGGACATTCCTCGTCTTGGTGAGCTAAAAGGCGGCGGATTTGCTTGGAAAAGCGAGGGTCCACAAGAAGTGATTCGACAGTGGGGAAACCTAGCATCTATGGCAGCCATGATGGCCCTTCCATGGGCGCTGATAGGTGCATCGGATACCAGCCCTTTGTATGCTGTTGTCTGGGACGTACTTCTTGCTCTTCATCTCATCTCGCTGCTCGTACCAAAGCGCTTCGCAGTCACGCGCACACACTTGTTTGCCGACGGCCAACGGTACGACTGGAAACGGTTGCGGCTACAACGCCGACAACCGGCTCGTCGTATCATGCTGCTTCGCAAGGGTTGGGGCGTATTTGGCCCCTTGCCATTAGGTGGCGCACACAATGACCTCACGGTCGCCCGTCAGCGTATTGCTATGGCGCTGGATGGTACGGTTGAATGGAATTCTACAGACGCATCTCTTACAGAGCAAGAATAGCGTTATTGTCAATAAGCGTCTTGCATTGGGCAAGGCATGGAATGGGTTCGGAGTGGGGAAGATTTGTTTGTGCGCCTCGATCCTAACGAGGAAATCCACACATCGCTGCAATCGCTTGCTGACGAAGCAGGTTTCGATGCGGCCGCAATCACCAGCGGTATTGGGAGAACTCGAGAAAACAAATACGGCTACATGAACGAGGAAGGTGTGTATCAGCACAGGTTCTTGGAGACCCCGTCTGAACTTGTCAGTTTATCGGGGAACATCGCCCGAACTCAAGAAGGTAAAGCGTTCACACACATTCACTGCTGCTGGTCGGACGACGACAACAACGTACATGCAGGTCACATGTTCCAAGCAACTGTCCATGTGGTTGCAGAACTTCACCTTCGCATCCTCTCGAAAGCCATCATGACTCGCTGCCCATTGGCGGATATGGAACTCCTCGGGCTGCAGTTTTCGTGATGTTCATATCCTGTGACTTGGAAGGTTATACATGGCCGGCGCTGACCGTATTTCGCAACTGGCCGAGGCGGTTCGGTACCACCGTGAATTGTACTACAATCACGCTTCACCAGAAATTTCAGACGCCCAGTTCGATGCATTGTGGAATGAACTTCAACGGCTCGACCCAGACAATTCCCAACTGCACCAGGTTGGCCCAGAGCCGTTACCGGGCACAGTCAAGGTCGAGCACATGTTCCCTATGCGTTCTTTGGGCAAAGGGACGTCCAATGAAGACATCATTCATTTCATCACGCAGTCGACTTCAGGCGGCAAGCAATACCTTGCTCAGCCGAAACTCGACGGTTCAGCACTGTCGTTGGAATACATAGCAGGCAATCTGCATCGTGCGGCAACTCGTGGGAGTGGGGAGAGGGGAGAGGATGTTACACTGAATGCCAAGCTGGTTGCGAACATTCCACTTCGATTGAACCTCCCAGTCAACTGTCACGTTCGTGGAGAAGTGGTGATGCCACTGAAAGTGTTTGAAGACAAATATCGGGACGTGTCTCCAAATCCAAGAAACCTGTGTTCCGGCGCACTTCGTCAAAAGCACGGCGATGGCAAGGCAGATGCTTCAGATTTGGTATTTTGGGCCTATGATGTACAGTTTGTCAACAATGCACCCGAGGCACAGTACGACAGTGAGCGACTGGAATTCTTGAAAAATACAATCGGTATAGAACCGGCACCGTGGCAAGTCTTCGCCTCTGATTCGAATCAAACAGACATGATACAATCCACGATAGAGTGGAGTGAAAAACGCTCTTCTTATGAATATGAAATCGACGGCATCGTCTTCAAACTCGACAACCTCGAACAGCGCGAAGTTCTGGGCTCGACAGCCCACCATCCCAGGTGGGCTCTCGCATGGAAATTCCCACCTGAAGAGGCGACTTCCGTTTTGCTTGATGTTCAGTGGCAAACAGGTCGAACCGGTGTTGTGACTCCAGTAGCTACAATTGCCCCTCAAACTGTGGGGGGCGTTACGGTTGAGCACACAACCCTTCACAATGTCGGGGAAGTCGAACGGCTTGGATTGAGTATCGGCGACCGCGTCCTCATTGTTCGACGCGGCGATGTGATTCCTAAGATTGAATCCAGTTTAGGCCCGTCGACTCCGGATGATTTGCTCAACCGATTTCACGCAGACGGGACTCAGTTTGAACCATCGCAAGCAACAGCCTCAACCATTGTCATACCCGAAGAATGCCCCGCATGCGGGGGCTCACTTACGTCTGATGGCGCCTTCCTGCGTTGCTCCGATCTCATGTGCGAAGCGCGAACCAGCCGCACGATTTTGTATTGGTGTCGCGCCTTAGAGATGGACGGCATAGGGGAAAAGTTGGTCGAACAATTGCTTGAACACGGCATGATTCATTCCATTCCAGACCTGTATAGGTTGCAGCAAGCCGAGATTGAAAACATGGAACGAATGGGCACAAAATCAGCATTGAATGTTCTCGAGGAACTTGCAAAGACGAAACACCTCCGACTTGGAAAATTCCTTCACGCCCTCGGACTGCCCGGTATTGGCCCCGAACTTGCTATGTCGGTTGCCCAACACCAATGTTCGTTCACTAATTTGATGCACTGGGTAGAAGATGCTGGAGCAGAGCCAGGTGATGAGAACTTTGGACCATTGGTCAATGAAAAAGGGAAACCCTACTCTGAAAATCAATCGATTCGTTCATTGTGTTCAGTTGAAGGGATTGGCTCGAAAGTCGCAGTTCAGGTGCGCGATGGATTGGCGAATCGCATGGCCATGTTACTCGATTTAGCGAACATTCTTGACATTCAGGATGAACTAAAGGTCGAAAGTGGAGGTGCTCTTGAAGGCATGACCTTCTGTCTGACCGGTACCCTGCAACGCCCTCGTAAAGAAGTTCAAAACTCAATCAAGGCCGCGGGAGGGAAAACCGTTGGTAGTGTGTCATCTCAATTGAGCGTCTTGCTTGCTGGGGAAAAGGCCGGTTCAAAGTTAGCTAAAGCTCAATCCCTTGGAGTGGCTATTTGGAATGAACAGGATCTTGAGAACGCTCTATCTGAACCTGATTCTCCATCCACGGAATTTGAAAATACCGTTCAACCAATACAACGTACGCCCGAACAGAATTCCAAACAACCCTCGCTATTCGATTTTCACGAATGAAGAGCAGTGGCATGTTCTGCTGAATGAATACAGATACACCCATTCCTTGATATGAATCGAGGGAGTGGGATGTCCATGAATCGCAGAGCCTTTGCCCTCACCGTTGTGTTGGCATTTCTGCTTTCTACAATTCCGCTTACTGAAGGAAATTCCAACGGCATTTACAATCAAAGCGGCGGGTGTTCATGCCATTCTCAATCCGGTTCATCGGCGGCAACCGTTTCATTAACAGGTCTTCCAACGCAGTACACCGCAGGTACAACTTCGACGCTCACGATTTCCGTGACCAATGGTGTATCAGGAAGTGATGGCGGGTTTAGCCTTGAAGTAAGTCACGGCACCCTGTCGTACATGGGCTTTGCAGTGAATGTGAACAGTGCAGGAAACAGTGCAACTCACTCCATCACCGGCTCCTCATATCGAACGTGGAGCCTGGACTGGACTGCTCCAAGTTCTGGCACCGGCACGGTGACCGTTGCAGTTGCGGGCCTTACTGCCAACGGCAACGGTCAATATTCAGGCGACCGGTGGGACACCCTCTCGCTTCAGGTTCCTGAAAGCGGGGGAGCGGTAAATACTGAGCCAAGTGTTTCGAATCTTCTTTTGGGGCCTAATGGAGCTACAACCTCATCTCAGCTCACACTTTCCTATACATTTTCTGATGCTGACGGAGATGCTGAATCGGGCACTGTGATTCAATGGTACAAAGACGGAGTTGAGCAGACAGCCCTCTCGGGGATGACCCTCGCATCCTCGTTTACTGCCAAGAATCAACAATGGTACGCAGTTGTGACTCCATCCGACGGTACGGATTCAGGTGCACCTGTGACCAGTAATACCCTGACAATTGCTAATTCGGCTCCGACCCTCACCGCTCCTTCTCTCCAACCCTCTCCTCTTACTGAAGACGACAACCTATCGTTCACGAGCTCGCCCAATGATGAGGATCAAGACCCAGTACATTTCGATGCTCGCTGGTTCCTTGATGGAGCCCTCGTTCCCGAACTCAATGACGCCCTTGAAATCCCGTCATACGCAACGCGAGTCGGTGACCAGTGGTCGGTCGAGGTTCGGGCCAATGATTCTGAAGATGTGTCCCAATGGCTCGCTTCTCAAACCCTGACTGTCGGTGGAGGGCAGGTCAATACTCCTCCTGCGATTGATAGTTTGAGTTTGACTCCGAGTACGCCGTATACAGGTGATATGCTTCAATTGTCTTACGCTTTTTCAGATTCTGACGGCGACTCAGAGGTTGATTTCGAAGTCCTGTGGCATCTAAATAACGCAGCCTATGATTTCGCACAAAACAGTCTGGAGATTCCAGCAATGGTCACCGAGAAAGGACAGTCATGGTACGCTAAGATACGAGTTTCAGACGGCAACGAATGGTC
Source organism: Euryarchaeota archaeon UBA88 (assembly GCA_002499545.1). Taxonomy (GTDB): domain Archaea; phylum Thermoplasmatota; class Poseidoniia; order Poseidoniales; family Poseidoniaceae; genus MGIIa-L1. The sequence continues at coordinate 31,842 of DAME01000017.1, read as the reverse complement.
CTCGTGGAGTTCAAGCCCGTCTGTTGTGATTCAAAACTCGCCGCCAGTCACCGTGAGCGTCGACCTGAGCGAGGATTCAATTTCGACCACAGAGTCAGTCAACGTCACCTATCAGATGACGGACGATGACGGTGATTCGCCACAAACTCCTCAGATTACATGGTGGAGAGATGGGGTGCAGAAATCATCACTCAATGGTTTCACAACACTCCCCGCTTCTTCAACGCTGAAGGGAGAAACTTGGACGGTAAAGGTTGCAGCTGGCGACGGCCAGGACGTTAGTCCGGTTGAATTGACTGCACAAGTGACCGTTGTCAACAGCGCCCCATCTGCCACAGCGACTCTTCCGGTGACGGTGAATTCTCTTGAAACACTCACCGTTGCTACGAGTTTTGAAGACGTTGATGATGATACTGTGGCGCTTGATATCGCATGGTATCGAAACGGTTTCCTAGAAGGCTCTCTCAACGGGTCATCCACTGTCCCACCATCGCTTCTCGGGCCGGGGCAAGTATGGACTGTTCACGTACTACCAACTGATTCTGACGACCTTGAGGGTCCAGTAGCAATCGCTAGCATCACCATCACTAATCTTGAACCAACCGCAGTGATTGTCGTTGAAACAACACCGGTATGGGAAGGGGAACAGATGTCACTCACTGCCTCATCTTCAACCGATTCGGATGGTCGAGTCGTAGAGTCACGTTGGTCGTGGGTTGCACTCGACGGAAGTACCGGCACTTCAACAGGAACGCTTCTCGGTCTGGTTGCTCAATCAAACACTATCATCACCTTGAGTGTGATTGATGATTCGGGCGAATCGGCTTCAACAACCGTGCAAATCGCAACTTCTCAAGGACCGGGTATTCTTGACTTTGAAGCATCAGTAAAGGGTCAAACCGTCGATTTGCAATGGTCGTGGGACGGCCAAGCCAGCGTCGAATATCAAGTGCTGCGTAACGGTGTTGTCGTGACAACACTTAATCAAACTGAATTCATCGATTCACCATTCCTCGCAGGAAACATTTCGTATTCTATTCGGCCCATACTTGACGGCCAAGGTTTGATTGCTGGCACTTCAGATACCCTTGTTGTAACGGTAGAAGCACGAGAAATGGCGGGTCTGGAACCGAATGCTACGTGGGGGTCAATATCCGGCATTATCGTGCTTCTCTCAGGTTTGGCCGTTGCTGGATATGCGTTGAAAGAGGAGCGTGCGTAACTTGAACGCTCGCTATCGCGTGCGATTGGTCGTAGTTCTTGCATTGCTGCTCGTATCATCTACCTACGGTTCTGCTGAACCAGGTGGGAATGGAGACGGGACTCGAGATATGCAGTGCGGCGGTGCGTGCCATGGTGATGCGTCGCTGAACGGGACGTCCACTGCGAACATGCAACTCTCATCAGAAACTGAAATCTATGAGGGCATTCCAACCTCACTCACCTTGACAGTCACCGGGATTGATAACGGATACAACTCGCTTGTTGGGCTCTTCTTGCTGACCGATACGACCGGACACTCCGATACACCAGAAGATGCGGGGTGGGAGGTGCTTTCTGACGTGAATGGTGGAGTGAACAACTACGTTGAAATCTCCCTCGACTCAGGCCAAACCGAAGTATCAATTTCATGGGTAGTTCGTGCTTCACAAGTTGGAACAACTTCGTGGTACGCTGCCATTCATCATGGCGGTTCCTCGATACCTTATTTCGGAATCACACCAGAAGCGCTTGACGTCACAGTTGTTGAGGTCCCAGAAAACCTTCCTCGACTCAGCCCTGACTTTTCCCCTCCAACCGTACGTACAATCGGCGCCACAACTGTGTTCGATGTTCAAACACTTGAAACACAGGAATTCATCATCGAATGGAAATCGGATGATGGCCAGATCATGACCCTGAATGCGAACTCATCCGCAACGAACTCTTGGCAGGTTGAATTCCCCCCTGCCCTGCTTCCGTCGACGCTTCAATGGCGAGCAGTACTTGATGGAGAAGGGCCGCCACAAACCACACCATGGTTCACACTGGTTGCAGAGGAAGCCTCGTGGGAAGTGTCACAATTGGCCGTCTACGTGCAAGCTTTCGCTTTGATGTTCTTCACAGCAGGGGTCGTTCTTGTCCTCCAAGCCCGGTTCACTCGTAGTGAGGCGTACAAACAGTACGACCAAACCAGCGAAATCCTGCCGCTCGATTCCACGATTACGCCTGCTGCGCCTGTCGAATCTCAAGGCCCCCCAATCCCTGCAGATGGCTTGCCAGCTGGTTGGGATGAAGAGCAATGGAAGTGGTACGGTCATGATTATCTTGCAGGGAAATATGGAGGTGAGGAGGTATGATTTCCGCCGCAACATTCCACGTCATCACGACAGAACTTGTGGTCGGCTCATTTGCTCTTGCAGGCATATCGTTCGTGTTATGTTTGCTCTTGAATCTTCAGATTCTGTCCAAACAATCACTTCGTCCAGCCGCTGATTCCGTTGCCCATGCAGCTCTTTTGTTCGGTCTTCTAGCCACGCCTTTTGCAGTAGTTAGTGGTATTTCCTCCGTTCCAGGCGGGGGATTGAGTAGCCCAATCTTGGTCAATAAGATGCTGATGTCAATGACTGGATTTGGTTTTGCATTGAGTGCTTTGCTGTGCCGGTGGCGCATGGGTGATAGCGTTTGGAACACTCCGTCATCGACCTGGGTTCAGGCGATCAGCGGGGGTGCAGCCAGTACTGCAATGCTTCTCACCGCTTCCGCTGGCGGCACCTTCACTCGCGGCGAGTCCTTGCTTGATATTCTTCATCTGCCGTACGAACACGTGTTGCTGTTTCCAGTTCCCTTAAGCGGGGTTTACTTGCTGGCAGGAATACTTCTTCTCGTGATGGGATGGAAGAAGAGTTCTTCATCCATAGAGCATTGAATTGCCCGGTTTGTTTTCCGAGCCTGCATCCGAAGCACCTTCCATCATCGCTTTGATTTGATTTTCCAGTTCAATGGCTTCTTCCAAGAGTGGCTCGTGCGGTAGGTCAATTGTCGGGAGCAGTTTGTTGAGTGTTTCAATCAGTGTGGCAGCAGCCCGTGCATCGGGCCAACGTGGGTCTGCTTCAACCATGATGGACATGAGGTCTAAATTTCGACGCCGTGCTTCGCTGAGTATGGCGGCATTGATTCCTTTGATAACGCCCTGATTGAGTAACGGGATTTCCATCGAACTCAACATGTCTCGAACTTTCTGATTCGCCCCAATGCCGACGACATCGATGCCTTCAGTATCTTCGTATTCGACGGTCGGCTCTGCACCGTTGAGGTTCCCTTTCATGCCTGCCTTTGCGAAAGCATCGATGACTACGCCGTGAACAATGTTGTTCTCTTTCGACCATTCAAGCATAGCCCAAACGATGTCGTTGACAAGTGGTTCCGGAATGACGAGTTCACTCATCAAGAGAATCACTTGGTCACAGCCTTCAATCGTGCATTGCGGCTTTCCGGCATATGCACGAATTACTGGAAGAGGCTCACCGTCTTGGACCAGTGTGATGACAGGCAGCCGAGGGTCGATTACGGCACCGACAAAATCCAGTTCGAGGTGGTCGATGAGGAAATGAGCGACCACACTTGATACCATCCCGATGCTCGGGAAACATGCGACGACCATTGCGTTTTCAGTATCGATTTTTGTATTTAGGCGAACACTTGACCGTTCCATAAACAACGCTGGTCCTCATAGGTTTCAACACTTTGCATGTTTTTCTATCATCGGTGGTTTCATGTTGGTTGATTGAAACGGTCGAGTATGTCGGGTCAGGGGAGTTCACAACCCCGCCCCCACATGCTGTCACCCTCGGCGTGGAACAGGTACGAAACATGCCCGCGGATGTACTGGCTCAGCCGCCAAGGACTCCCGCGCAAGGCAGGTATGGCAGCCTCGCTTGGGACTGCAGTTCACGCTTCGGTCGAAGACTTACTCCAATTCGATATTTCTGCGTTTGGAGATGATGAAGCCGGCTGGCTGCCTTTGGAAGGGGAGCGACTTCTCAAAGCGCGATGGGAGGAAGAAAAAAAGTCGTTCATGGAAACGCCCAGAAGACCTCAGTGGAAGGAAGAGAAATGGAAAGAAGCACTTCGTCACCAGCGTGGTGCTATACGGATGTTACTCGAACACGTAGGAATTCGGGCACTTGATTCTGAACGAATTACCGGTGCATTATGGCGTAGAATTCAGAAACTTGCCATTGCAGTTGAAGGTGAATTGAAAACCGTTGACGGCCGTCTCATGGGTCGTCTGGACCTGCTGATGGCGGATGTTGATGAAAACGGAGCCATGGTAGGTTGGCTGGTAGCCGACTTGAAGACTGGTAGGGTGCCTCAAGGGGAATTGAAAACCGAAGTGAATCGCCAATTGAGGATGTACAGAGATATCCTGTTGGCAAACAACCCAAATGCACCCCCCGTTCGAACCCAAGGGTGGTACACTTCAGATTCCTCGAAGTGGTCGGCCCACGGGGAGAATGTGTTAGAGGATGCATATGAAGCGTGGCAGGCGACCAAACCCTCGCCAATGCCACTTGACCCTATCATTGGGGACACCTCGTGCGGTGGCTTTTGTGATTGGAAGGCTTGGTGCCCACACTGGTGGAACTGGCGTGCTCAGAATAAGACCCTTCACAAAGATGATTTTTCAGATGCTGTAGTGCTGCTTTTGGATTACAATGCTTCCAACGGATCAGCAACTCTCGAGTTGTGCGAACCAGCTGATGCGAGTGGCCGGGCCATTCCAACGGGCATTCAACAACCTGCTCGATTCGATGCACGGGGGAAAGAAGCGCTGGATGAACTTCTTGCATCCGGCCACCAAGGTCCAATGTATCTCGGTTCAGTTATGACTCACGGACGTTCATGGCGCATTGGGCACTGGTGTGATGTATTGGCATGGAATCCTTTGCCCGACGGTGTTGAATTCCACCGCGAACCTCGCTGAAATCAAGTCCGTTGCCAGTCCGTACCGTTCCACCATAGAGTGGTGGAATCATCCATTTGCCGCCAAGTATGGCCGGCATCATCTGTCCACTGGTTGAGTACGACAGGCTCCGAAGCAACGACAGGCTGTTGATACGTCTGCTGAACGGGTTGTGGTTGGGCTGGAAGCTGTTGATCATCGAAGTTTTTGACAGCCGTCGCTTCATCATCACCTCTGCGCATGAACATTACACCGCCAACTCCGCCTCCAATGAGGAGAACCAAGGCAACCATAGCCGTGATCATCTGCTTCTGAGCAGCCGCATCATCCGCTGCTTTCTGTTCTGCAATTGCTTGTGCATAATCACCTACACCGTCTCCATCAGAATCGAGGGTTTCGGAAGCATCGTTTGGAAAAGCATCGCCGTTATCCCCAACACCATCGCCGTCCGTGTCTTCTGTCTCATTTACATCACTCGGAAACAGGTCAGCATTATCGCCAACACCATCACCGTCCAAGTCAGTAATTTCATTCGGGTCATTCGGGAATGCATCGGCATTGTCGCCAACACCATCCATGTCACTGTCACTTACCTCTGTAGCATCGCTGGGAAACACGTCGGCGTTATCGCCAACTCCGTCGCCGTCAGCATCAACCGTTTCGTTTCCATCGTTCGGGAATGCGTCAGCGTTGTCGCCTACTCCATCCCCATCACTGTCCGTGGTTTCGGTTGAGTCATTCGGAAACATGTCAGCGTTGTCACCGACTCCATCCCCATCACCGTCGGTGGTTTCAGTAGCGTCGTTTGGAAAGACGTCAGCGTTATCTCCAACTCCGTCCATGTCGCTGTCCATCGATTCTGCAGAGTCGTTTGGAAAAGCGTCAGCATTGTCGCCTACACCGTCTTCGTCGGCATCAGATGATTCGCTAGGGTCGCTTGGAAAAACGTCGGCAATATCGCCTACACCATCTCCGTCAAAATCGCTTGATTCATCAGGGTCGTTTGGAAACGCATCACCATTATCGCCAACACCATCACCGTCAGTGTCGCTTGATTCAGCAGGGTTATTTGGAAATGCATCTGCATTGTTTCCGACTCCGTCACCGTCACTGTCGGCTGATTCACTTGCATCGTTCGGAGCCCAATCGCCGTTGTCACCTACTCCGTCTCCATCACTGTCGATTGTTTCTGAAGGGTCATTCGGAAAGACATCAGCATTATCTCCAGTCCCGTCTCCATCGCTATCGGTCGTTTCCGAGGAGTCGTTTGGAAATGCATCGTTCAAATCACCCACACCGTCTCCATCCGAATCTCTATCGAGAATTTCTACAGTGTTGGATGCAGCTACTGCAGTGCCCAAATCAGTACCGTCGTTTGGTGTAACGGCCGCAGTCCAAAATTCTCCGACCGAAGTGGCCGAACTTGGTAACACAGTGTTGTCGTTGTATTGCGAAACTACCGTGCCGTCTTTCGACCAACGGATATGCGAATTCGCATCATTATCCCCATCATCGTCTGAAAAGGTATAGGTGAGCGAGAGGTCTTGATTCACGAGTGCCTCGCTAACAGCTGAACTTCCGGAGGCATCTGTGACAACCCTCACATCGGAAGCGACGGGAGGGGTATTTGTGGGTGCAGAACCCTCACCGACGGTCCAGGAATTCGTACCCCAATTATCGTTCGAACTCTGCGAATTCCCGTTTGCATACAGCACGGCGAGGTTGAATGCGACGTCTCCTGTGCCCGCACTGGGTGCAACCCAGTCAGCCGTCCACGAGCGCTGACCGTCAGAATTGTGCGTCAATTCTCCACTCTGCGTTTGGACGCGCTGGCCGAGGTTTGTCCAAGAACCAGCCGACGCATCGAGGTTAAACCCACCCTGACCAGTTCCAGACATTCCACTTCCAGTCCACGACAGAGAATACGTTGTCCCTGGGGTGTATGTAGATGGCAACCCACTCATAGTAGGCATGATCATTGCATCAGTGCTGTGACATCCACATCCGTTGACGCTTTTGCCAGTTTTACCGGATGAATTTGCATCAATACTCGGTACACTTGCCAGTAAAACCAATATCATCATTGAAAGGGCTGCGCGAACATAGGGCGACATACCCCTTGATGAACAATCCTTGGTTATATGTGCATGCTTTTTGCTACGCTGGGACTTATCCGTACGAGCAGGGCTGCTCGTACGATCTCGATTGAACTTTTGGCAACTGTTCGCAACAAAGCTGACTCGTTTATATTTCTTCAAACATCTCAAAACCGACCTTCATAAAGGGGAAATGCGCGGTCATTATGAAGGGGGGGGGAAGGATGAAAGATTTAGGGAACCCTAATATCGACCTTTCGCGTTTTCTTAACACTTCAGGAACTCACAACATCGGTGGTAAGCGCGTCGATGCTACCGCAATGATGAACAACATCAGCATGGTTTCAATGAGGATAAATGCCGACAATGTTGAACACGTAAAATATCTTACCACCGAAGGTCTCACGAAGGACCAACGCTTGGCGTATGTTCGCAATCTCTCCAATGAATTTGGAGTTGACGTGTTTGAATTTTCAACGTGCAACCGCGTTCTTTACGTTGGTTTTTCCTCGGACATAGAACGACTAAAACAAGCCGTATTATCGTCAACATCGCTTGAAGATGCGCCTTTCGACTCATTTACCGGCATTGATGTATGGCGTCATTTGGTGAAAGTATGCAGCGGTCTGGACTCATTCATAATGGGAGAATTACAAGTCATGTCTCAGTTTAGAGGTGCGGTTTCATGGCATCGAAAGAACGGACTCTTGAGTGACATCAACAGTTCTTTTTTCGAACACGTTGTTTCAGGTAACAGAATCATCCGTAAGCATTTTGATTTCAATCAAACCACGGAATCGATGCTGAACCTTGCAACTACGGCGATGGTTGAGGCATTGGAAGAAAATCAAAACTCCTCCATTGTGATTCTCGGGTACGGGGAAATGGGGAGAAAAGCCTCACAAGTTCTCGTATCACTCGGTCAAACCAACCACACAATCGTCAGTCGCAATCCCGAAAAGTCCCGCAACCGGAAATTGGAAGGTTCTGAAAGCGTTCAGTTCATCTCATTCGATGAATGGCACGGTTCTACCTTTGAAGTAAACATGGTCATTTCAACGGTTCGGAACACGACGCCGATGTATGATGCAGACACGCAACTTCCAGTCACCAGTAAAGCACGAGTGATGGACTTTTCATGGCCGCCATCAATCGATACCAGTGCGCTTCATGAAGGCCAAGTTCTGTACGGTATGGAACACTGGATTCGAGCAGCTCACCGTCTTGGGATTGAATGGGATTACCAAACCATAATCGACCAGAGCGAGCAACTGATTCACGATATTGAAAAAAAATATATGGGCGCTCTAACCGATAAGAGCAACGCCCAGTTCCGTTCTCACATGTACACAGCCATGGAGAAGCTGTCTCAATCATGGGTTGAAGAACAATCATCCGATGATTCTCATGCGGCGCAATACGGTCCATTCTCGAGAGAGATTGCAACTTGGATATGCAATCAGGAAGGGCCATTTAGCATCGATCAATTGCAAGAAATGGTCCTATCAACTGACCGGCCATTCGATACAATTCTTCTTAAGAGGGTCGCCAGTGATGTGACTGAGTCGATACTGTTGATGAATCAACGTGCGACTCTGTCGGAGGCCAAACCTTGACCCATCTTCGCATAGGGACACGGACTTCAACACTGGCTATGTGGCAGGCTAACACAGTCAGTCAGAAGCTTATAGACAACGGATTTACAACAGAAATCGTGGGTATCTCCTCCAAGGGCGACTTATCACTTAGCGGTGATTTGGCAAAAAATGTAGGCCAATTTATTCACGCTATCGATGCGAAACTCCTCGATAACACGGTCGATATATCGGTTCATTCATGCAAGGATGTACCAGTGCAAATTGATGAATCGATCCGGACATTAGCGTATCTTGAGCGCGGCCAAACCAGCGACGTTCTCGTGTTCGCTCAGCGAGACGACCTCCCCTCGCTTCAATCAGTCCTACAGTCTGGCGAGACCGTTCGACTTCAATCGGCGGTTCGCTACATTCCAAAGGGAGGAATGATAGGTACGGTTTCTGGGCGACGCCAGTCCTTCATTTTGAGTGAGAGGAGTGACCTGATTCCCGTAGCTGTTCGCGGGCAAATCGAAACTCGTTTGAAGCGTTTATCCCAAGGTAGAGCAGACGCTCTGATTCTTGCGGAAGTAGGCCTCCAGCGTCTTTTTAGCATTGGTGCCTTGGAACCCTGGATGCTTGAGTTTAGTGCGCTTCGAATCGATGAACGAGACTGGCCAACCGCTCCCGGCCAAGGCGCTATATCGGTGCACTGTCACGCAGATGGGTCACTGGACGAAATAGACCGGATTCGTACTGTTTTGAACGACCCAGACACCGAGACCGATGTTGAAAAAGAGAAAGCGTACCTTGACTCGTTTGGCGGTGGATGCCTGTATCCTGCTGGAATAAAGGTACATTCAGACAACATATCCGTTCAGGTGAGTCCAAGTGATTGGCGGGAAAGTTTCTGCACCGGATACGGCTTTTCGACCAAAACATATTCCGGTCCAGTTTCAGAATTCACACCGGTTTTACCGAAGTTATTCACGCCCCCCCCAACTCAATCACCTTCGGGAAGAAAGATTATTTCGACGTTGAATTCCGATCGTCTTGCCAACGTGCTACAAAACGGAGCCATTGATGTGATGAACCTCCCCGTTCTTGAACTCAGTCCACTGGTTGAAAATTGGCCTTCGGAGTTTATTGATGAATCGACATCTCGGAGCCATTGGCCCTACCTCATTTTGACTTCTCCATTCGCAGCTAAATGTGCTATTGAAGTCGCCAAACACAACGGGGATATCAACCGAATTCAATGGCTTGCCATCGGAGAAGGTACGGCCCGGGCATGCTTTCGCCGGGGCGTGACGGTCTCAATTTGTGCGCAATCTCGCAATTCATCGGAACTCATTGAGTACATCGATCGAAATTTAGACAGAGAGACTGAATTGTTCTTGCCTCGTTCATCTGTTGCTTCGCCCGAACTTGAGGCGAGCCTCGAACGATTGGGTTTTGACGTTCGATCGTGGGTTGGCTATCAAAATGCATCTCGTAAAGTTGAACCGTTTGAACTCCATGAAGGTGATGCACTGCTTCTCTCTTCACCTTCCTCGGCGCATGCTTGGGTTCAAAATTCGCTACCCGTACCTAAAAATATACTGTGCATGGGTAAGGCATCCAGAGAGGCCATCGAATCACTTCCGTATTTTCAAAATGCAACGGTCGAAATTCTTCAAGGTCCAACCGCTGAATTCATAGCACGCTGGTGGAAAACAAATCGAGGTGATGACTGAATGAAGATACGACCACGGATAAACCGCTGGACAGCAGCCCGCCGTAAACTGATCAATTCGTCTTCCATTGCTCACTCCCTCGTACAGCCCCATTTTGTCGTTGATGGCGAAGGTGTTGACGTAGAAATCAACAGCATGCCGGGGATTTCACTGCAATCGGTCGATGTCTTGGTCCAGACAATCGCTGATGATATGGCCATGGGTATCTCCAACCACATGCTCTTTCCAATTGTCGACCCATCACTCAAAGATTCTGCAGCCACGGTCGCATCCCATACCCACATGCCGTTGCACAATGCAGTTCGGGAATTGAAGTCGAAATTTGGAGGCGATATCGTCATCATGACCGATGTCTGCTTGTGTACCGCAACCGATCACGGGCACTGTGGAATTGTACATAATCAAGCACTGGACAATGATTTAACTCTCCCCGTACTGTCGCAAATAGCGCTTTCCCATGCAGAAGCCGGTGCAGACTATATCGCTGCATCTGACATGATGGACGGACGAATCGGAGCCATTCGCGACAGCTTCGAACAAGCCGGCCATACCGACACCGGCATCCTCTCGTATTCAGTAAAATATGCTTCTTCGTTTTATGGACCGTTCAGAGACGCAGCCTCGAGTTCGCCGTCGTTTGGTGACCGAGCGACCCATCAAATGGACGTTACATCCGGTTATTCTGAGGCAATTTTCGAAGCAACAAATGACGTTGCGGAAGGTGCAGACATCATCATGGTAAAACCTGCACTCGCCTACATGGATGTTGTTCGCGAAGTAGCGAATGCAATTCATAGACCGGTTGCAGTCTACAACGTAAGTGGTGAATATTCTATGGTCATGACATCTGCTGAAGACGAATCTTCTCGCAAAAACATGGTCACTGAGATTTTCCATGGATTCAAAAGAGCCGGTGCTGACATAATTGTAAGTTACCACACCCGCGAGGCAGTTCGCCTCCAGTGGTTTCAATGAGGTGATCTCATGCAACGTGAGAATTCAAATGAACTGCACAATGAAGCGCTCAACCACCTCGTCGGAGGTGTCAACTCGCCTGTACGGGCCTTCAAATCAGTCCACGGTAGCCCGATTTATTTTCACAAGGCGTCCGGCGTTACCGTGACCGATGTCGACGGAAATGAATTGGTCGATTTTGTACAATCGTGGGGCCCTTTAATTCACGGCCACTCTCATCCAAACATTATCGATAAAGTCTACCAAACCATGCAAAACGGCACATCTTTTGGTGCCCCTCACGTTGGCGAGATTGAACTCGCTAAGCGCGTCAAGAACCGCTTTCCCTTCATGGACATGGTGCGATTTGTAAGTTCAGGAACTGAGGCGGTCATGAGCGCTGTTCGTCTCGCTCGTGGCTATACGGGCCGGGACAATATCATCAAATTCGAAGGCTGCTATCACGGGCACGTCGATTCATTGATGGTCAGTTCGGGAAGCGGACTTGCCACGTTTGGAATCGCCAGCAGCCCAGGAATTCCCAGCGATACAATCGGCACCACACTCGTTGCTCCGCTGGATGATGATGAAATTGTAGAATACCTGTTTGAGGAACACGGTGATTCAATCGCCGCCGTCATCATTGAACCACTCCCCGCAAACAATGGGCTGCTCGTCCAACGACCTGAGTATCTGGCAAAATTACGAGAACTCTGTACTGCCCACGGAGCACTGCTTATTTTTGACGAAGTTATCAGCGGTTTCAGGTTCGAACAAGGTAGTTACGGCGCTCTTGTCGACATAGAACCAGACATCACCACACTTGGCAAAGTGATTGGTGGAGGTTTGCCCGTGGGTGCTTACGGCGCTCGAAGAGAAATCATGGAGAAATTATCACCGCTCGGCCCGGTATATCAGGCAGGAACCCTGTCTGGTAACCCGCTAGCAATGGCAGCAGGAATCCAGACATTGGACATGCTCACTGAAGACGCCTATGAAGTGCTGGAGGGTCTTGGCTCGTTGCTTGAGGCCGAAGTCAATACGGTTTTAGAGAAACATTCGTTTCCAATGCATATTGTTCGTCATGGAAGCCTGTTTTGGTTTTCGCCCGGTGCAGAGACTCCTCCGCGATGTGCTTCAGGAATACCGAGTAATGCGGGCGTGCTGTATTCTCTGGTTCACAAAGGGTTGCTTGAACGAGGGTACATGCTTGCCCCCTCTTCGTACGAAGTTGGTTTTATATCAACCGTACACGAGGAGAAGCATATTCTCGGTATGGTTTCGGCCCTTGATGAAGTTTTGAGTGAATTGGATTGATGGACATGAATGGAAAAGAGCGAATCGTTTCCGCCCTCAATCTTCAACCAGTCGACAGAACGCCAGTGTGGTTCATGCGTCAAGCTGGCCGACATTTGCCCGAATACCGAGCGATTGCTGCAAAGCACTCGTTCTGGGAGCGGTGTCAGGACGCGGACCTTTGTTCTGAAATCACTCTTCAACCCATTCAACGGTACAAGCACATCGACGCGGCGATTATTTTCAGTGATATACTCACCCCCTTGCCCAGTCTTGGATACGAAGTTGAATACGGTGGTGGAATCCGAATCGATCCGTTTGAACTCGAAGATGTCGACGACTGGATTGACTTCTCCGCTCGCAAACACGCACCTTGGGCGGCAGAGGGCCTCAAAGCAATCGGCGAAAAGACGGATGGCTCGCTCGCGCACCTCGGCTTTGTTGGTTCACCTTGGACCATTGCCATGTACCTGCTTTCTGGAGGAACGGGCGACAAGGATTTTCACAATGCTCGAGCTAAAGTATTCTCAAATCCTGAAAAAGCTCATCACCTGTTTCAGACGATGGGAGAAATCGTTGGTGATTTACTTGCCGACCAAGTCAATTACGGGGGGGCAGATGCCGTGCAGTTGTTCGATACATGGGCCGGTCTCTTGGACCCTGAAACGTACCGTACTTTCGCCATGCCTGCTACGCAAAAAGCCATTGAGGTCTTCAGAGGAAAGTGTGACAAGCACGTTCCAGTTATCCATTACGCCAAAGGATCCGCCCACCTTCACCCATTGATTCGTGAACTCGATGTCGATGCAATATCCCTTGACTGGAGAGATAATTTAGCCCTAAATCGTCAACAGTTTGGTGAAAAGTTTGCCTTCCAGGGTAACCTCGACCCTTCTCTCCTTCACGGGTCAGCAGAAATGGCCGGTCGTGCGACTCGAAAGGTTTTGCAGGAAGCAGGCGATGCTCCAGGCCACATCTTCAATCTCGGACACGGCTTTGCTCCCTCAGCTCGCATCGAGTGTGTCGAAACCGTGTTGCGCACCATCGTGGGTGAGTAGCATGCGCCAACGTATGTCAGACATGGTCTATGAGGTCCAAGACCTCATCTGTCAATCGCTTCTTGCTCTTGATGGCGTTGAATACCGAGAAGATACGTGGACCCGTGAAGAAGGCGGCGGTGGCCGTAGTCGGGTGTTCAGTGGTGGAAAGGTGTTTGAAAAAGCGGGAGTCAACGTGAGCGTAGTCCACGGAACGCTCAGCCCACAAGCAGCTCAAAGCATGGGTGGTGGACATGAACTTCAAGGTGAAGATCTCGATTTTTTTGCGACCGGTGTAAGTCTGGTACTCCATCCAAAAAATCCAATGGCGCCTACCGTACACGCAAATTATCGTTACTTCGAACGTGGTGAAGGTAAGAAGCCAGGGAGTTGGTGGTTTGGGGGAGGAGCCGACCTCACGCCGAGTTACTTGTTCGAAGAAGATGCGATACACTTTCACCAAGTTCACAAGGACGTTTGTGATCGACATGAAGTTGCTGACTATGCTGCATTCAAACAGTGGTGTGACGACTACTTCTTCATCAAGCACCGAGGCGAACGCCGGGGGCTTGGAGGGCTGTTTTTTGACGACATCAATGGAGCGAGTAAAGACGATTGCTTCGCATTCGTCAAAGACTGTGCTCACTCTTTTCTCGAATCGTATCTTCCGATTATTGAACGAAGAAAAGACCTACCCTTCACATCCGAACAAAAAGAGTGGCAGCAGGTACGACGTGGCCGCTACGTTGAGTTCAATCTGGTCTATGACAGGGGCACCACGTTTGGTCTCACGACCAACGGCCGAATTGAAAGTATTCTGATGTCGCTGCCGTTGACTGCACGGTGGGAGTATTGCCATTCACCGGAACCGGGCAGTGACGAATTTGCACTCGTCGAACTACTCAAAGCGCCAAAGAACTGGCTGTAATTCACACATGCGAGGGGATTCAATGAGTGAACTGGAAGAGTGGGTTCGGCACGGTAATGAACTCCAACGCCCTCTTTTGGTGAACAAAGAACTCTCGCAACATGAGAAGATTGTCGTCGTTGGTGGGGGACTTTCCGGTATGTGCGCAGCCTATCGCATGGCAACGCATTTCCCGTCAAAACAGATTGTTTTGGTCGAAAAATCAGACCGCCTTGGTGGTGTAATTCAGACCTGGAAACAAGGTGAATGGGTGTGCGACGTTGCAGTTAATGCGGCGCGAGCCCACCCCGCAGTATGGCGTTTGATGGAAGATTTAGGCCTTTCCGATGAGTGGAAACCATCTCGTTCTCGCGCTCAATCTCGATGGGTTTGGCTCGACGGCTCGAAACATAAATTATCGTTGTTTTCGTTGTTGAAGATTGGCCCGTTCAAGTTAAGGAAAGCGCTCAAAGAATCGAAAAGCGGTAGTAAACCCGTTTCTGAGGTTCTACCACACATCGGCATTGCTGATGCGATGACACTCGGAATCGTCAACGACACAGCATCAAACGTCGATGCGGATTTCTTAATTCCATCCGCAACTGATTTTGGGCCAAGTTCGCCGGTGAAGCGGCGGAAATTGGCCAAACTCATCGCTCAAACATACCCACTTTTTTCTCCGAAGAAAGGCTCTGTTGCCTCTCTTTCTGGAGGCATGACAGTCCTCATTGACACTTTGCAGACTCGACTTCAGTCGCTTGAGAATGTCGAGGTACTTTTCCAAACATCACTGAACAACCCTCAAGCCGCAAGTGAACACTTCAACCTTCCACTTTCGTCGATTGTATGGGCAGCACCAGGAATGGTTGAGCGGTTTGAACAAACCACGCTGTCAGTGTTTGCAGTTGGATACCGAGAAGAAGATGTCGCCCACGTTCCATTTGGATACGGCTTGCTGATACCTGACCAAACCATTCCGATCAGCGGCATACTCTATGAAAGCGATCTTCACGCCTCATCTCGAGCACCCGAAGGTCATCGCCTGTTCAGAGTGATGGCGCCCCATTCCAGAGGTGCGTTTGATATTGAGTCGGTTCAAACAGCCGTTCAACGCTTTATGGGCCCTGCTCAACCGGTTATCATTGAATCAATTGGCGTTCGTCAAATTCCGAGATTTTGGCCCGGGCACCTGCAGAGAATGGCAGAAAAAGAACTCGATTGTTCGTACATCGGATGGTCATACAGCGGTGTGTCGATTACCCACGTAGTCGATGAAGTAGAACGGTTGATAGAGCGCGTTTCTTAGTTTTCGTTCTTCATTTCTTGTGGCGTCATTGCGTCGTAGTCCGAAGGTTTCAACTGGTATTCGATGTCTTCTTTATCCTGCGCTGAACCTTCGGCTTGCGTGAACGTATATTTGGCAAAATCCTTGCACCACTGTTCATCGGAGTTAAGGCATTCAACCGGATGAACATTTCCGCCCCATTCCTTGGCTTCATGGACCAATTCATGACCAAGCTCATCGGTTGTTTCCAAGCAGTCAACAACGAAACTCGGGGAATAAATAACCAGTTCCTTGTTACCTTGTTTAATTAAGTCTTCAACTACCCGTTCTGTGTATGGAGTAATCCATTCTTCGGAACCAAATCGGCTTTGAAACGTCATCACAGCATTACTTGAATCAAGGTGTTCTAACCGGTCGACAATCAATCGGAATGTCTCATAGCAGTGACGGTAGTAATCGTCTCCCTTCTCAACAATTCGTCGCTTTTGCATCCCGTGGAACGAGATGACCAATTTATCGGGTTCAACTCCACTGTCCTTGATTTCTTTGAGTTTTGCGTCGACTTGCCGAACCGAATTATCAATGAAAGCATGTGTTCTATGGAAGTTGGTAATCACCTCAAATGTCGGAATCTTCACACGCTTTGCAAGTTCCCCTCCAAGCGCGTCAATCCCCGAGGCGATGGTACTTTCAGAATACTGTGGGAACATTGGGATTACGAGCAGTTTCGTTGCACCCACGCCGTTTGCTAAATCGTTTTCCCAACTGTCGTACACTTCGTGAACATACGGTGGAGAGAGGAGGAAGGCGTGGTTGACTTCGACCAATCCATTAGGGTCAATGTTGGTCAATTCAGCACGGACTTGGTCGGTAAAATCAGCGGTATTTGTGATCAGCGGAAAACTTTCTCCATCCCAAATTCGAGCGTACAATTGTGCCGATTTCCTCGGCCGGAAGGGCAGGACGAAGCAATTCAAAATTATCTTCCAGACCCAAGGATTGATGTCAACAACACGTGGGTCGCCCAAGAATTTCCTGAGATACTTTCGCACTTCCTTTGTCGATGGGTCTTTGGGCGAACCAAGTTGTACAAAGACAACTTTGGTTTTTCTTTGAAGTGGTGTGTAATTTGGCGGCATTGTATCACTCCAAAATTCAATACATGGGTTCGCAGTCGAATTGTGCTTCCCTGTACATTGTGAGCCCTTATTTCCTGCTAATAATGATTTGTCATAATGCAGGGCCTGACTACATTCAATCTATGCCGAGATACTGCCGGACGATATCGCGTACTTCTTGGTCATCAATGCCCTTCGCCGAGAGAAGCCAGTGAATGTATCCGGGGTCATCAAATTGAACTTTTTTGATATCGCTGCCTTTGTGGCGTCCAAACGACAAAACCATCTGTGTACCGTCTTTGCGAATCTTGCCGAGTTTATCGACCATCTCCAAATCGTTCAGCCCCCGTCCCAAGTCCGATGCATCAGAAGATATATCGCCATGCGCAGCCCAACGCTCAAGTTCGTCCAGTGATTTTCGAAACGACGGGGCGTGGTCAACAGATAATCTCCAGAATAACAGCAGAGATGCGGCAGCATCGGCAGCAGCGGTGTGTGCATTTTCAAGCGAAATCCCGTGACGGGAACACAGTGCGCCAAGGTTGTGAGGGCGGGCCACTTTGAGTCGCCGAACCAGTTCCAAGGTATCCATGATTGCGCGTGGCTTTGGCATCTGCTTTCCAAGACGGAAAAATTCACCTTCTAACATCGGTAAGTCAAATTTGCGAACATTGTGGCCCACAATCACAGAATCAGCAATCAGTTCTGCAACTTCATCTGCGATGGTTGAAAAATCTCCCTTGCCTCGGACGTCAGCATCGTAAATTCCGTGGACGTTACTTGCTCCTGCAGGAATCGGTCTGCGAGGATTGATGATGCACTCGTAGTGAACCGGCTCACCGTTCTTGCGAGAACCGACCAGGGCAATCTGAACAATTCGGTCATTCGATGTTGAGATGCCGGTGGTCTCCAAGTCGAAGGCGAGTACACGCTCTCCTTCCAACACATTGGATGCCATGAGCCATCAACACCGCTGACCCCCTTTCAACATCACCCTGCAAACAGATGCATCGCAAACCCCTTACCGATTGGCACGGTGGACGTCGTATGGGCTTGTTTGGGGCGATTCTGAGATTCTTTTCATCAAGCCCCCTCGTTCACGACGTCACTCAGCCTGAACTTGTGGACGAACAAGCAGAACACTTAGCAATTGATTTTTCACAACGCAGGGAGGCAATGGCTGTTGAAGCAATGGACGAACTTTCATCCCCCGAAGTCAAGCCAACTTTGTCAAAAGCGCCGACTGCCGCCCTTGAATACGATTCAGGGACGGTTGATGCTGAGGACCTACTTGAGCTTGAAACGACCCTTTTGACTCACACTGATGTCAATGTCATTGAACACGATTCTGTCGATCATCTCGGGAATCACCTTTCCAAAGCAGTTGTTCTTGGCGACATTCCACAAGAGGTTGAATTTTCATAAATTCACGGCGATTTATCAAACACACCTTGAAAAGCAGTCCACAGGACATAGAGCATGTTTGAATAGAATGTTGGTGGAAAATATTCCCCCAAGAATTAGATAGGGTGAGCAATTGGGAAGTTCGATGTGGAGCAAAACTCAACGTGGTTCACTCCAATCGTTGTTCATGGTTTCCATGCTACTTTTCTCATCGCTTCTTGCTGGGTGCACCGGGGCACTCGATTTCACCGTTGACCCTCGGGCGAACATGACCGCCTACCCGCTTCAGATTGAAGAAGGTGAGATGGTGACATTTGATGCCCGTGATTCTGATGCTATCGAAGGCGTCATCACGGCTTTTGAGTGGGATTTTGGTGACGGCCAAACCAGCGAAACTGCAACAGGATTTACGTCTCACATGTATGGTATGTTTGGCGTTTACACTGTGGAGCTGACCGTCGTTAACGATCAGGGCGGAAGGGACTCAGCGACAACCTCAGTCCGAGTCAATGGGGCGCCAATTCTCAATCTCACCTACCCCTCATCAATTCGCTCGGGCGATTCAGTCCTACTTGATGCGAGCCGAAGTATCGATCCCGAGGGTGACCAACTCGAGTTCGCATGGGACTTGCACTGGGGTGAAGATTCCGATGGTGACGGCGACATGCGCAACGATATCGATTCAACCGATTCAACCGTGTTGCTCCCTACCAATCGTTCTGGGATGATTCAAGGAAGCCTCTCTGCAACCGATTCATACGGCTCTGAAATAACCCAACTCTTCCAACTCGATATCAAGTCTCGTAAGTATGAAGTGTCATGGGAATCAGTGGAATATGAGTTCTCGTGGGATGAGTACCTTGAGCAAGGGCAGCGATGGGAAGGAAATATCACTCCGGGAACAGCAGGACGCATCGTTGCATTTGATGCCCTACTGGAACTTCAGCAAGATATTCTAGCGCCACAAGATAACTTCTCACTCACGTTGCTTATAGTCGAGGATAAATACGAAAAGACCGCTCAAACCGAAGGAGGTAATTTGACTGCTAATGAGTCAGCCTCTGCGGTACTTGAAGCGAATAACATGAACCCTTCAGGTGAAGACGGGATCTACGATTCCGACTCTGAGGACGCTTTGATGGAACTTCTTCTTGATGCAGTTGGCGCACGTGCCGGCCAAGGCGACTGGACTTGGACTGTTACCGCTCAGCAAGCGGACCCAGATCCGCTGTTCGAAGGAACGCCAGACCCCGACCCGGGTAACGATTGGACCCTCGTTGTAATCGTCACTGTTCTGGTACCAAAGTTAACTGAAATCGCGTACGAATGACACGCTGATGAATGGGAAATTGTATCAAGCGGAACCACCTCGGAGACACGATAGCCATGGTCGATACTGTCGAAATCAGCCGAGTGAATATTCGAAATTCCCTCTCTGTTGATGTTTCTGTTTGGATGCATCATCCAGACGATATGGACTTCCGTCCTGCGCTTTCTATTTCCGGCTCCACGTTCTCAATCACCAGTCTTGTCGATGCATCGGTGTTGGCAACGGTTGAATTGGATGAAGAGCAACTTGAACAGGTTGTTCGCGACCAAGCAGCAGAGCTACGCGTTAAATTCCAAGTACACGGAATGCACGGACGCCTCAACGATATCCATCCAATTATTGCCGACGGTAAAGCGAAAAAACTCGCCACACCAAGTTGGAAGACAACCCAACCCGTCGTTTTTAAGGATTGAACTTTTAACACTGTTGAGGGTCGACATGAGCGATGTAAAAACGGACTGGGAGGTCATTGTCATTGGTGGCGGTCCTGCTGGCTCTACCACAGCTCGATACATCGCAGAAGGCGGCCGCGAGGTTCTGGTTATTGACCGGCGCGACCCCATAGGCAGCCCACTTCAATGCGGTGAACTCGTACCTACAAACGCCGAGATGCAGCGGTTATGCCCTGGCGTTCCAGATATCGATGATTTACTGCAAACGCCTGAGCACGCTATATCGCGTGAGACTTCGGAAATGTACATCGTCCCCCCATCCGGAAAACCACTTCAGTATCCGTTTGAAGGGTACATGTTGAACCGTGTCGCTCATGATGAGGCACTTGTTGATTTGGCGAAAGAAAAGGGCGCAACGTACCTCACCGATTCACGGGTTTCCAGCGTGGAAGGAAACACTGTTCACCTCAAAGATGGACGAACATTCACTGCCCAAATCATCGTCGGAGCCGGTGGCCACAACGACCCTCTCCGCAAGAAATATTGGAATGAATCGAGTTTGAAGATTCCAGTGAAGTTTGTCCTCATGGATGGAGATTTTGGAGATGCGGTGGAACTCCATTTTGGTTCTATGGCACCGGGAGGATACGCTTGGATGTTCCCAAAAAAGTCAGGGGCGAACATCGGGCTTGGCGTTCAACAGAAGTACTGCAAGGACAAAAACGTCAATGTTTTGACAGAAGATTTCGTGAATCGGTATGATGGAGAGATTACCTTCAGAGGTGCCGGTTCTCTACCAATGTCGGGCACCATTCGAAGCTTTGTCAAAGGCAATTATGTTCTGGTTGGCGATTCTGCTGGCATGGTCCTCCCCTCAAACGGGGCAGGGATTACTATTGCGATGATAGGAGGACGGATTGCAGGACAAGTTATCGCTGAACATCTCACCACCGGGACGCCGCTCTCCCAGTATGAAGTGCGCTGGAAAAAACAGATGGGGAAAGTCATGCGAAATTCTCAGCGCGCTTTCAAACTTGGAAGTTTTATCATCCGCCTTCCTGATTGGCTCATCAATCTGGTCTTCAATCGCGTGACCAAACCATTCGTGTGGCGCTCTATCACCTGCCGAAACATGTTCTTCCTTTTCTAATCGGAATCTATCGAGAATTCCAAAATTCCTAATTTCAGCGAGTATCCCACGATTTGTTTCATATAGGTTTACTTCGATTTTCAAAACATGCCACCGAAAAGAGAAGGAAAGGGTTCACAGAAAAAAGCACGGTATGAGCGATTGAAGCAAGAGATACTCCGATTCGTCGGAGCAAATCCCGGTTGTTCTGCGCAATCCATCGTCGCAAATCTCAGCCACGACAGGTCGATGAGAAACCATGGACTCACACCCCGAAAAGTTGGTTTCTTCATCCCTCGTCATCTTTCCTCTTACCTCGTATGGTGGCAGGATCATGCTGCTGGGCGAAGAGTCTACGGAGAACCCGGTTGTCCGGGGTCTCCAAAGAACGAATGAAATGCTCGCATCAAGGGCGTAACTCATGTACGTCCTACACTGAGCATTCATCATGCGGGGAGATGTGGCAGCATACTTCGACCTTGATGGCACACTTCTTGATGCCTCAAGCGAAAAGACCCTCACAGCACACCTAGGTAAGAGGCGACCTTGGCGTATTCCATACGGTGGCGTGGCGTGGATGTGTGGTCTTGTCACGAATCTCTTACGCGGTAGGTCGCTGTATGATGCGGCTCGTAACCGAGGGCATTTCTCCTTAGCATCGTGGGATGTTCTCGAGCGATATTCAACCTTCTTGGCCGGCGAAAAACTGGCTCACAAAATTCCTGTTGAAGCTAAAAATCAACTTGAATGGCACCGGCAACAGGGGCATCGATTGGTGTTGGTCACCGCAACTGTCGCACCCATGGCAGAAGCAATGGCTGCGGTCTTGAACATGGATGCAGTCTATGGTTGTGGGCCATCGCAACGGAGCGGAATTCTAAGCGGTTCAGAACGCGGATGGTCCGTCCCTCGTAGAAAGGGAAAAGTCCCAATTGTCAAAACGGATGCTTTGGAGAACGGTCATGACCTTTCGAAGTGTTACGGATACGGAAATACGCTTGCCGATTCTTGGTTCATGAAGGAAACCGGTCATCCTGTTGCGATCAATGCCAAAGGCTCTTTTCGAACCCTGGCTATCAGTGAGGGGTGGGAACTTCACGATTGGAAAGTAGATAGCGTTCGCACTGAAAAAGAGTAAGAGCGGCCCCACCGCGATTCGAACACGGGTTGCTGGCTCCGCAAGCCGGCGTGATATCCAAGCTACACTATAGGGCCTTGTAGTTCGGCCACCAACCTCTTGGATATAAGCGCAACGGGTTGCTTTTGGAAACCCTATCTCACTCTTCTATCCAAGGCTTCATGATGCCTTGCCTCTTGGAATTGACATGGCGGTTCACCTCTCGAGACGTGTCGATTTTTCAATGCTGGACAGCGCTGGAATTGCATACTTCCCTCGTATCTACGACCTTTCACATCGGTTCTTCGAAGAGTGCTGGGAAACAATGTGTGGAATCACCTATCCGGAAATGATGAACGAGAGGAGAGTTGGTTTTCCAGTAGTTCACGTGGAAACAGATTTCCTCGCTCCTATCAGGTACGGCGATACGGTCCACGCCACTATTTGGATGGAGAAAGTTGGTTCGAAATCCTGCACTTGGGCTTACAAGTTCCACAACCAGAACAACGAGTTACTGTGGTCTTCATCACAAATCACCGTATGCGTCAATATGGATACGATGGAGGGGCAGATTATCCCATCCGATCTCAAATCAGGATTGGAACAGCATCTTGGAGGTATTGATGATGAGTGAAGTTGACCTCGGTTTTTCAATGCGGATGGACGAGAACCAACCCGAACCAGTCATGCCGGAAAACCTGTTCACAATCCGCCCTGATACCAAGGGGCCAAAGTCAGTTGCAGTCATTCTCTTTTTTGGCGCGATACTGCTGTTTTTCCTCGCATACAGTGACGTTGCATTGCACCAAGCAATCGACTTGTCAACAGAGGAAGTAGAGACAATTCTCACCACGCCAAACAGCCAAGGCGACGGTAGCGAAGACGTCACTGCTGAACAATATCAGGACTTCCACGACGAAGCCCGAGCCTCAGGTGGCTATGCTGTACGTGGATATGGATTAGGCCTCGGCGGTTTGCTCATTTTCATTGGTTCAATACTGTTGTTCCGCCTCAAATCACTTGGGGCAATTTTGAGCGTATCGGGCGCCTCAATAGGCTTGGTAGCAGGCATTATCGGTAGCGTTCTCGTAAAGGGTGCGGCCGATGCAACCCTTGTTGGCGTACTCTTACTGACCTACGAAATAACCGTGTATTTATGTGGTGTTTGCATGGTGATGTGCCTTGGAATTGCCGCTCTTCCACTGATCAATGCACGGTCACGTCTTGCTCTGTATCCACAAGTCGAACTCGTGATTGACAGCGAAGAGTGATTATTCATCACTGGGCCGCGGCCATTTTTTGGCGAGAGTTTTCTCCAAACCTTCGTCAATCGTTGCATTCCACCAATCACTTCCCTGCCAAATAGCGTATTTTCCTCGGATGCCGCGCAGGTCAGCTCCTTTGAATTGGCAATTGCGAAAGTTCGACAGGTTAAGGCGGGCTTTTCGCAGGTCAGCTCCTCGAAAATCTGCTTCATCAAATGCTGATTTCATCAAATCAGCACCGTACATCGATGCTCGTCGAAAATCACATTTCGAAAAGTCACCTTCTGTCAAATCTGCTTCATCAAGGATTGCTCGACGGAAACTTGAGCCGGCGTGGCGGCCTTTGCGGAGGAGTGCTTTTGAATGGTTTTGGAACGACCAGTCAATCACAACTGTGGTTTCTCCAGTCGACTCGCGAGGGTCGTCACTCCCTCCACCTGACATCACCATTGAGAATCCTCACGAATTTGAGCGCTTGTCAAGGTGCGTTCGACCCAATTCGGTGAGTAACGCAAAACGATTCTTATCCTCTTTGCCGTCAGGTATGGTGAGGAATTTTCTCTCTCTCAGTCTGTTCAGGTACAACGAGAGGTTTCCCGGAGATTCGATGTTTGCATCTTCGAACAGTTGATTGATGACGCGCGGCGGACTGTCCATGACTGATTCGACTTCTCGAAGGTAGTGAATTGCCCCGAGAACTTGGTCGGGTTTCCGACTTAGGGAGCAGGTTTCAATGAGGGTTCGGAATGCAGACCCACGTTCAGGAAGTCCAGATTTTTCGGCAGCCTCTACCGCAGCCTTCATTGCTGCCGTGCGCGCTTCTCGCAAACGGTCAAGCATGATACCCCACGTGTCATCCTGGCGTAAGTGAATGAGTCGTTCTTCGATTTCTGAAGCCGCACCGTCGAGGTCAATTTCAACGTCACGTGCAGTGATTGAAATTTTAGCATTGGTTTCCATGTAACCCCTCATTTTACTGAGTGGAGAGGGCCTTCATAACCCTTTACAATCTCCCAGTTTCTATCTTTTGACCGGTGGAGACATCAAAGACTTCAAAACCAACCCGAATGCTCCACTCTTTGGTAGGGGTCAACCAACCCGTGCTGCAATGCGAGATGAGTCAATGAATTGGAATCGCTTCTCAACACTTGCAGTCTTGTTCTTGCTGGTATTCTCTCAATCGACTGCTCTGTTTCATGGCAGTGCAAACCAGCCAATTCCCCAGAACCAATCTGGAGTCATCAATCTCTTCTCAAACACAACTGCATCAACAACGCTTACACTATCGGCCAATACCGTTGATTCCACCGTGTCCATCGACATGGAGCGAAACGTCACCTTCCAGTCTGCCTACTTTCTGATTGAAGCGAAAGATGAGGTCGCTTCACCAGGTCAGATTTCACTCGATATCGGTAGCGATGGAAGCACTGAATGGGCTTTTGAAGGCCCAGGATACGGCGACCTCGGCCATCAAAACGTATTCGCTAACAATCAGTCCTACCAAACTATGTTCTCGACCGGAACAGTCCAATCTTCCCCATTCATGGTGCCGTTTAACGCTGGGATTGATTCATCTCAAATGGACACTGATTATACTTCGTCCGTACCGGCGGGTCTCATGCCTATCGGCCAGATTTCCACCTATGAAGCCGGCGATATCGACAACGATTCGAGGCCTGAAATAGTCGTGCTTTCGAAGATGTCGTCTATCACGGCGTCCACCTCTGCACTTGCATCGATTGATTGGAGTAATGCAACGGGGCAGTCCACCTCAGCATGGGTCGCAACATGTGCAAACGCAGAGTCGATTGCAATAGCCGATTTCGACGGTGATAATTACTCAGACGTTGTTGTCAGTGCGCCATCTGACGATATGGCTTGTGTCCATTTCACCAATGCAACTACGGGCGCCCTTGGCCCGGCTCAACCGGTGAATCTTTCTTCAAATTTGATTGCTGCAAGCGCAGGAGATATCAACGGTGATGGTGAAGCCGACATTGTTTCAATCCATGCCAATGGCATCTTTTCAATGCGCACATTCAATCAGAAGTTCGGTACCTTTGCGGAAAACTCAACACTCACTATCACTTCCAACAACACCCAATCGCCTGCGCTTCTCACCTCGCTTGTCACGGGGTACTTCAACGGCTCACAGGGCGATTATAGCGCCGTTGTCACCGACCTCGACGGGCATTCTACGCACCTCTACTGGTTGAACGGGGGAATTACAGAATCCATTTATTCACTGGATGGATTGGAAGGTTCTATCATCGCGGGAGACATCGACCAAGACGGTGATATCGACTTTATTTCTTCGACCTCCCAAGGCAGCGTAATTGCTGAAAACAACGGTACTGCATGGGCGACAACGATTCAGAATACGCTTGTCGACCTCACCAACGCTTCGCTGTTTGATCATGACGGCGACGGCGTAGTATCTCTCATCGTCCCCCGCCAATCAGCGGCCGACGGAAATGCAATGACCATCGAGGGGAACCTCTCCGTCTTTGACGTCAACAGCACCGCTATTGTAGCAACCCAAACTATGCTCCAGCCGTGGACGAATCCGACAGATGTTCAAGGAGTTGACCTCGACGGAGACGGATTGCTGGAGCACGTGAGTTCTGCTGGTGAAAGCTCGTTCGGTCTGTTCATCGGTTCATGGGAGACCATCGGTATCGACATCAATCGAGACGGTCAAAACGATCTTTCACAGCAAGGCTATGCAGGGGACAGTTCACGCGGCACTCCACCACTTTCAATTCAAGACACGATGGGAATATCGACCACACTTCTGGGCCCCCTTGCTTCGTCGTCAGGATTTTCACAGCACGATTACGGCATTCAGTTGACGAATATTTCGTTTGATTTCACCAGTATGGGCCATGGCAACTTCAATTTTTCATCCCTCGATATAGGGTATGATTTTGAATTCAAGGTCGAAACCAATCCATTTGCAGTTGGAAATCTTTCGAACAGTATGAATCAACTGCAAACTGCAGGTGTTGGAACAATCGTAATGCCTCTGCCCTTCGTGTCTTCTAAGTCCGGCGTTTTAACTCTATCAAACCTGTATGCGGACTTCATTCCCGGAGCTCCGAATCTTTCTCTTCCTCCAACGCCAATTCTTTCCCTTGACGAGCTGTCCTATCAGCAGGTTTCGATTGGTTGGCAAGACCTCTTTGTGTTTGGAGTGGATTTAATCGAATTTGAATTGTTCCGAACTGCTCCTGGGGTAGCCTTTGACCTGACCTCCCCCTATGCGGTCATCGGCGCAAACATGACCATTGATTCCAACATTAATCCTGGTCAATCCTACAATTATGCTGTACGTTCTCTCCACGCACACGGCGTTACCAGCGCTTTGAGTGAACGACTGAACGTCACCGTTCCTTTCCCTGCCCCCCCAGACTCTGTTCAGGGCGTCAGCGTGTATGACACGCCTAACGACAACGGAAGCTCGCTTGATGTAACGTGGAACAGTTCAGTAGAATCGGTCACGCATTACGAAATCTTCATCGAAACTCAACCGTTCCAATCTGTTTCAGACCTTACGTCGGTTGCAACTTTTTCGTCTCCATTTTCTTCAAGTATGAGTGCGACATTGATGATGGATTCGAACCAATCATCGCTGGTCGATCGCACCGATTATTGGGTTGCCGTCATAGCTTACGACGTTTACGGAAATTCATCTTTCAACATTTCAGTGGTTGGTCCGGTTCAATCTCAGAACAACTCCCTTCGTCAATCTCAGTTGTCCGTTGAGATGTGGACCAGTGGTTCATCCACTGCGACCTCGTTCGAAATCAGCGCCCTTGATTCACTTTCACTGAATGTAACATTAGCCAGTGGAGGCACGGGAATTCCCTATCAAGAAGTGTCGCTCACGCTCACGGCTGGTGATTTCACTCATCCACTGACCGGAGTGACGGATGAAACTGGGGTCTGGTACGCAGTGAATGTCAGTGAATTGACAGAACTTTCAGCTGGCTTTTCCAACTTCATCGGCGTAGCAACGCTGTCGATTGACTATCAAGGGACGGTGGGCAATTCCACTCTTCAACCAACCGAACAATCGACGTTCTCAATGACCGGTATTGGAATCCTACGGGCAGATGCAACGTTCACTGACCAACCTGTTCAACTGAATCAAACCAATTCGTACGATGTCACGGTTGCACTTTCGTCAGAGCTCGTATCTCAAAACAGTTACCTTGCGAATGCATTGTTCAATTGGGAGTTGCTAGATAGTGACGGAAACACATCACAATCAGGGACTGTCGAATACAAGGGCGGCACTCTCGCACTCACGGGTACCGCTTCACAGAACGACAGCCTTGAAATCACTCTCGCCGATAACCAACCGTGGCTTTCTCTCTCCCCGTCGTCGAGTTTTACTTTTACTTTCGAAGCCTACCATGACGCTTCATCTGGAAACCAGACTGGCAATGAAACGGGGAACCAAACCACACTACCTTCGTTCCCTGATGCGACGCTACCGGGTACGTTGTCTTGCGAGCCGGCGACCTATGCTTGGGAAGAGACCTCGACCGATGCCACGATTACGTGTACGGTCTCCAATCCGAATCCGTTCGAAGTTCTGCTCGGATTCTCGTGGAAAGTAACTCCAACTACGCCCCCTCCTCTTTCCTTCGAGCCCCCCTCTGTGACTGAGTCAGGGCCGAGTCTCACAATTGCCGCCAATGAATCCATTGAACTCTCGTTTACTCCAGTTCGAAACGGTCCATCCGATGGGTTGTTCCCGGGTCTACAAGGCGTCGGTTATGTGTTCACACTCACTTGCACGGATGACGGCACGGACCGCTGCTCAGCCATGTCTTCGCCTTCCGCCACTGCCGAGGGAGAACTCCAATGGACGCTCTTAGAACAACAAACCGCCGACGATGTTAACGATACAGTTACAGAACCCGAAACTACCAGTGGTGGTTCAACAGGACTTGTCGTGGGAATCATAGCGGTGTTAGTTCTTGCAGGAGCGGCAGCAGCGTTCGTAGTACTCCGTCCTCGATTGGACGACGATGATGAAGACTGGTTCGAAGAATTCGATGAACAAGAAGAAATTCAAGCACCAATCACCAAGCCAAGTAGAGGCTTGGATGACTTGAAGGCCGATGGATCTTCAATTGACGAGATCGAAGTTCCGGCTGAACGCCGCCCCTCTCTATTCGATGAAGTTGATGGCCACGAATCATATTCTGTTGATGAGCCGGAAGTAACTTTTGACTCAGAAGAAGAATATGGGGAAGATGATTCTACATCCGAGAGCGATGACGGAATTACTACTGATGAAAACGGCACGGAATGGTGGGAAGATGAAGAGGGCGTCTGGTGGCACCGTGAAGAAGGCTGGGATGACTGGGCTGTGTGGGAAGAATAATTTCACCGCATTGCTTTTCATGGGCCGGCTATCACGCCGAATTGGAGGAGAACTGAATGGAGCATGAATTCAAGGGCTATGCATTGGTTCTCCAAGAGGGGGCAGACCCGCGAACTGGCGGCGTTGCCATCGCTGGATTCACGACTGCTGGCATGGTTGGCGTTATCGCCGCCTCTCACATTATCCAAACTTTGAAACTTCAACAATTAGGGACCGTTCTCAATGCTGAATTTCCAGCCGTTGCATTGATTCATAACGAGGTTCCAAAGCACCCTGTTCGAGTCTACCAAGGTGAAGGCATTGGTGTGTTTACTTCTGAGATTCAATTCAAGGATGAACAAGACATCATGTTTGCTTCAACGGTTCTTGAATGGTTCACTCGAGGAGGTTTTGACCAACTCATCATCATCGATGGTTTAGTTCAATCCAGCAAGGAAGTACCTCAAGGGAAGTTGTTTGGCGTTGGCTCAAATGATTCTGCAAGGGCGCGTTTACGTCTTGCAAATGTAGAGCCAATTCAGCAAGGTATTGTAGCGGGGATCACTGGGTTTTTGCTCGGAGAAGGCGACCGACTCGGCATTGATGTGACTGCCCTGCTTTCTGAGGCTAGTCCGCTGTACCCCGACGCTCGTGCTGCTGCCCTGGCTGTTGAGGCAGTTGCCGAACTCACCGGCATTGAAATTCCGCTTAGTGAGTTGCTCGAAAATGCGCAAAACATCGAGGACAGCGTTCGCACTGTGATTGAGAATTCGCGCACGATGCTTCCCGCTCCGGAAAGTGAAATTTACGATTCAGATCCTTCCCTCGACCCGTCGTTTGGTTGAGAATTGTTTTCTCTGACGTGTTCCAAGACGACCTCAAACGGCGCATCGGTGACCACCAACGGTTCTAGGTCCGGTAACCGTGCTGCACTATGTCCTGCTTCGATAAGTCGGAGAATAAGTTTCTCGATTTTAGGAGCGCCACCCACTCCTGCCCAGCGGGGTAAGGAGTCGAGGTTTAGCAGCCAATGCTCTCGACTCATCAAGTCTGCAGCTCCTGCGATATGACGTACACTGCGCTTGATTTCACGAGCAGCATGTTCGATGTCCTCTTCACTCCACTGTAACCCTTCTGAGCGAAACTGTTCGATGTCCTCGGCACGAGGCTGACACAGCTCAAGAGCGCGTTCTTCAGTCATGCGACCAGCGATGTCCTTGTGCCATAAAGGACCAGTCCACAGCGGTCCACTTGCTCGCTTCATTTGTTCAGCGTTTGGATGTTTGATGAAGCGATATGGGACATCGTCGCATCGAACGCGCCATCCTATGGACTTGTGAACTGCGCTCGCTTTTTCACGACTGGTTTTCACCAAGCACGACACTCGCACGTGATGTCCATCAAACATTGCCAAAAGAGGAACGATGGTTTTGTCGAGGCGGGCAGCAGTCGTGGCAATTGTTGCAAGCAGTAGGCGAACCGCATCGTCGTGTGCATAGACATCAACGATTCCTCGTGCACCGTATCTGCGAGCCTGACTCGAGGCGGAGGAACCTGTAAGAGCCGCAGTATCGGTTGCTGTAATCTCAAGTACACCGGTTCGCGACAACCCTTGAATTGCAGCGTCGAGGAACTGTACTGGCGAGCCAAAAGGGTCAACGTCAATCCACTGACTACCGGTTTCCATCATGGTGATTCGTGCATCGTGGCTGCGGAAATTGATTCCGTTAACGAAGTTCTGTGTTGATTCAACTCCGTACCTGTCTTGCTCGGCCTCATGTATGATTTTAGTCGAGGGTGGATGGGTGTGATGTGAGGCTTGGGCCCAGTCCAAGGCGAACTGATCTAAGTCATTGGCAGTGATTCTCATTCGCTGTTGCCACCGTGCAGGAATTTCGCATCTCCATCGTCGAACTCGAACGCCGGTTGAGCACATCGCATCAAGAACCCGAATCGGTTTGTTTTCACCAACCAACCAGCCGTGTTCTAGAGCGTCTGCAAGTAGAAGTACGCTGCGTGTGCGGGCTGGTGCCATTGCAGGATTCAAGAAACCAGGTCCAGTACGTTTTGCAGGTCCCCGTGGCATGTGTGAGGGACGGGTCTGCTCATCCAAGAGATGGACGAGCGTCTTTCCCTCAAGCCACAGATGACCAGGCCATCCAGTGGGGTGTCTTTCCACCGGGATGCGCTCGTCCATGAACAGCGGGCACGGTGCTCATTGATGACCGCACCGCTTGTTCGTCAAAAATCAAAGATTCGCTAAATTCATACTAAGTGTTCAAATTAACACCAACTGTTATGACCTATGGATTGCGGAGCATGACTTATGTCGATGCTTACAGACAAGACGATGATTGCCCTCGGAATTGTATTTCTGCTCTTGAGCGGAGTGCTTGGAGTAGTTTCCACCGGAGCAGTCGATGATGCAGTTGTAGAAGCAACTGAAACCAAACCAATGGACGATATCTGCGCAAACAGCGATTGTACCGAAGCCGAAGAAGACTGGGCGTCTTCAACCTCCGACCGTGATTTTTACGGTTGGAACATCACCAACGTTGGTGAAGTGATTGCAGGTACTTCAGCGCCAAATTACACCAAAGTTGGTCCTGTAACCTACTCCATCACATCTGACCGTTCTATCATATCCCACGATTCGGATGCCGGAACCATCACTTATCATGAAGACACTTCGTATGCGTGCTCAGTTGACACAGTCGTTCCCTGCGACGTTGAAATTTCTCAACTCAACATCGCTTTCATGGCTCAAGTGATTGGAGCAACCGGAATGGCAATCAATGGAATCATGGACTTGACCAAGGTTGGATTCGCTGTTCAAATGATGAATCAAGACATGAACACCACACAAGCAGGAACTGCAAC